>NZ_JACMIA010000001.1:3600000-4332500 GCF_014252955.1 Stappia sp. 28M-7
GAGGCGATGGCCGAACAGCACCACAAACTCCTGATCGTCGGCTCCGGCCCGGCCGGCTATACCGCAGCCGTCTATGCGGCACGCGCCATGCTGGAGCCGGTGCTGATCACCGGCATCCAGCCGGGCGGCCAGCTGACCATCACCACCGAGGTGGAGAACTACCCCGGCTTCGCCGACCCGATCCAGGGTCCCTGGCTGATGGAAGAGATGCGCAAGCAGGCGGAAAACGTCGGCACGACAATCGTTTACGACACGATCCTGTCGGCCGACCTGTCGGTTCGCCCGTTCCGCCTGACCGGGGATAGCGGCACGGTCTACACCTGCGACGCGCTGGTGATCGCCACCGGCGCGCAGGCCAAGTGGCTGGGCATCCCGACCGAGCAGGAGTTCATGGGTGCCGGCGTGTCGGCCTGCGCCACCTGCGACGGCTTCTTCTATCGCGGCAAGGAAGTCATCGTGGTCGGCGGCGGCAACACCGCCGTGGAAGAAGCCCTGTATCTCTCCAATCTCGCCTCCAAGGTGACGGTGGTGCACCGGCGCGATTCCTTCCGCGCGGAGAAGATCCTGCAGGACCGCCTTGCCCGCAACGACAAGATCGAGGTGATCTGGGACAGCGTGGTCGAGGAAGTGCTGGGCGGCGGCATGCCGAAGGCGGTCACCGGCGCGCGCATCCGCAATGTCCACACGGGCGAGACCCGCGACATTTCCGCCGACGGCTTCTTCGTCGCCATCGGCCACGCGCCGGCGGCCGAGCTGTTCAAGGAGCAGCTGAAGATGAAGCCGTCTGGCTACATCTGGACCGCGCCGGACAGCACGGCGACCTCCATCCCCGGCGTTTTCGCCGCTGGCGACGTCACCGACGAGATCTACCGCCAGGCGGTGACAGCGGCCGGCATGGGCTGCATGGCGGCCCTGGAATGCGAGCGCTTCCTCGCCGAACTGGAGATTGCGGAAGTGCAGGCCGCCGAATAGGCTGTCTTCCGGGAGGCTTCGGCCTAAATCGCTGGAAACTGACGAGAACAGGCAGAGGGTGTCGTGCCGCTTGACTGGGACAAGCTGAGGATTTTCCACGCGGCCGCGCAGGCCGGCAGCTTCACGCATGCCGGTGACATGCTCAACATGAGCCAGTCGGCGGTCAGCCGGCAGGTCAGCGCGCTGGAGCACGACCTGAAGGTCCCGCTGTTCCACCGGCATGCGCGTGGCCTGCTGCTGACCGAGCAGGGCGAGGTGCTGTACCGCACCGCGCGCGAGGTGTTCATGAAGCTGGAGGCCGCGCAGGCCCGGCTGACCGACAGCCGCGAAAAGCCGACCGGCGCCCTCCGCATCACCACCACCGTCGGCCTCGGCTCCACCTGGCTGACCGAACGGCTCAACGAGTTCATCGACCTCTATCCGGAGATGGACCTCAGACTGATCTTCGACGACGACGAGCTCGATCTGGGCATGCGCGAGGCGGACGTGGCTATCCGCCTGCGCCAGCCCACCCAGCCGGACCTCATCCAGCGCAAGCTGTTCACCGTGCATTTCCACGTCTATGCCGCGCCGAGCTACATCCAGCGTTTCGGCGCTCCGAAGTCCGTCGCCGCCCTCGACGGCCACCGGATCGTCACCTTCGGCGAGCATGCCCCGCCCTATTTGCGCGACATGAACTGGCTGGAAACCGCCGGTTTGTCGCCGGGCGAGCAGCGGCGTTCGGTGCTGCGCGTCAACAACGTGGTGGCGATCAAGCGTGCGGTCCAGCGCGGCATCGGCATTGCCATGCTGCCCGATTATATCAACGAGGACAGCTCCGGCCTCGTGCAGCTGCTCCCCGAGGCGGAGGTGCCGAGCTTCGACACCTATTTCGTCTACCCTTCCGAGCTGAAGAACACTGCGCGCATCGCCGTGTTCCGCGACTTCCTGCTGGCCAAGGCAGAGCGCTGGACCTACTGAGCCAGGCTCGCCCCGCGCCCCTTTCTTGCTGCACCGCAAAATTGCGAAACAGGCCCCAATGCACCCCTCCATGCGGTCGTTCGAGCATCCTTGCGGGCAATCCTGCGAACATTTCGAATGCCGACGCAGCAGGCATCGGCGTCTCCGCTGCCGCATCCGGCGGCACGGAGCAGCTGCGACAGGCTGCCGCACTGGCGTGAAATCAGGCACTTCGCCCGCCATACGGGCAAGATATCCGGCCGATATGAACCCCTGCGCAGGGCTGACGCGACCGCCTTGCGGAATATGCATAGCAGCCCTGCAAGAGTGCTTCTTGCATAGGCGCGTTGTGCACTGCATATAAGCAACAGGCTGTTGGTCTGCTTCGTCGCTACCTCCTCCCAGCGACGTATGATGCGACCAGCTGTTCCCCTCTGGAAGGTGATTTCGCCACGCATGTGGCAAAATCGAATAACTGCCGGGCCTCTTGGCCCGGCATTTTTTTTGCCCGGATCACAGCCGCTTGTTATGCTGAGGACAGGGCCTGCCGTTTTCGGCCGCCCTCCCATTATGCCACCAGCCCCCAAGGCGGTGGATTAGATTTCCGGTATGCTGGCGCCTTGCCCTGAGGACGCGCCAAGCAAAAGGCCCGGCGCAGAGCACCGGGCCTTCGGATCGTCTGGAGAGAGCGGCCGAGTGGGGCGCACCCTCACATGTAGAGGTTCTCGCCCTCCAGCCCCTTGTAGAGGGCGGCGACCTGCTCGCCATAGCCGTTGAAGAGCTGGGTCGGCACCTGCTCGCCCGTCGGCAGCAGCTGCTCACGCGCCTGGCTCCAGCGCGGATGCGAGACCTCCGGATTGACGTTGGCCCAGAAGCCGTACTCCGCCGACTGGATCTCTTCCCAGAAGCTCACCGGGCGCTCCTCGACGAAGGAGAAGCGGACAATCGACTTGATCGACTTGAAGCCGTATTTCCACGGCACGGCAAGGCGCAGCGGCGCACCGTACTGCTTGGCGAGCGGCTTTCCGTAAACGCCGGTGACCATGAAGGCGAGCTCGTTGGTCGCCTCGGCCAGAGTCAGCCCTTCCACATAGGGCCAGGGATACCAGGACGCCCGCTGGCCGCTGGCCGTGTCGGGATCCATGAAGGTCTCCATGCGCAGGTACTTCGCCTCCGGCTTGGGCGAGGCAAGGCGCACCAGCTCGGCAAGGGGGAAGCCGGTCCACGGCACCGCCATCGCCCAGGCCTCGACGCAACGGAAACGGTAGAGCCGCTCCTCCAACGAGACCTTCTTCATCAGATCGTCGAAATCCAGCACCTGCGGATTGTCGCAGAGCCCGTCGATCTTCACCTCCCACGGGCGGATCTTCAGCGCCTGCGCGGCGGAGGCGATCTGCTTGTGCGAGCCGAACTCGTAGAAATTGTTGTAGACGGAGGTAACACCTTCCGGCGTGATCTCGCGGTCGAGCGTGTAGGCCTCGTTGCGGTTTGCCGGATAGAGCCCCGCATTGGGGTCTTCCTCGGCAAAGGCGCGGCGCGGGAGCCCTGCCCCGCCGGCAATGGAAGCGCCGGCGATGCCGAGCCCGGCAAGAACCGAACGGCGATTGAAGAAGACGGCCTCGGGCGTCGCCTCGCGCTCGGGCAGTTCCCAGCTGCGTTTGCGGATGATGTTCATCGTGATGCGTCCTCTTCCAGTCCCTTCAGGACGCCCTTTGCAGACGTCTGACACCGTTTGACCTAGCGTGCGCACCCCATCCCGGCAAATCAAGTGCGGTTGAACGGCCCGTGCGGACCCCGTGAGCGAGCGCCGCCGGCACCCGGTGTCACGGCATCTCGCGCAGCCGGTGGCCCGAGGCTTCCTGCCCCGCCGAAGCAGGCAGGAAGGCGAATATCGGCACGGAGATCAGCGCCAGCACCGCTGTCACCGCAAAGGCGACATGGAAGTTGACGAGGCCCAGCGTGTCGCCGGTGACCCAGCCCGTCGCCTCCAGCACGAAGCCGGCCAATGCCACGCCCAGCGCCAGCGAGACCTGCTGGAACACCGAACTGAGCGCCGTCGCCTGACTGGCCTCGTTCTCCTCGATGCTGGTGAACGCCAGCCCGTTCGACGAGGTGAAGAGGAAAGAGCGGGTGAGACCGGCGCCATAGAGCACCAGGACGAAGATCCAGATCGGCGTGCCGGGCACGAAACCGATCATGGCGAAGGTGAGCAGCGCGCCGCCCAGCGAGGCGATCACCAGCGCCATGCGGAAGCCGACGGCCGCAAGAGCCCGCTTGACGATGAACTTCATCGAGATGGCGCCGAACGCCCCGGTGAAGGTGATGAGGCCGGACTGAAACGCGTTGTAGCCGAAGCTCGTCTGCAGCATCAGCGGCATCAGGAACGGCATGGAGCCGGACGAGATGCGGAAGATGTTGGTGCCCAGCAGCGTCAGGCCGAAGGCGCGGTTGCGCAGCAAGGCCGGATCGAGGATCGGGTTCGCCCGCCGCCTTGCATGCAGCAGATAGGCAAGCAGGGCGGCAAAGCCGATGATCGTCGTCACAAGTCCCACCGCCGGCGGCAGGGCCGGCAGGCTGATCACCGAAAGGCCGAAGACGATGCCGGCGGCCGCCGTTCCGGTCAGCAGGAAGCCGGTCCAGTCGAGCTTCGAGGTCTCGCGCCTCGGGATCTCCGGCAGGTAGATGCCGCAAAGCCAGATGCCGGCGAAGCCGATGGGCACGTTGATGATGAAGATCCAGTGCCAGGACAGGTAGGTGGTCAGGAACCCGCCGAGCGGCGGCCCCGCCATCGGACCGATCAGCCCGGGAATGGTCATCAGCGTCATCGCATGCACCAGATCCTTCTTCTGGAAGGTCCTGACGAGGATGAGCCGGCCGACCGGCACCATCATCGAGCCGCCCATGCCCTGCAGGAAGCGCGAGAGCACGAAGGTCAGCAGCGAATTGGAGAAGGCGCAGGCGACCGAGCCGATGACGAAGACGACGATGGCCCAGCGGAACACGCGCTTGGCGCCGAACTTGTCGGCCACCCAGCCGCTGACTGGAATGAAGATGCCGAGCGCCACCAGATAGGACGTCAGCGCCAGCTTCAGCGCAATGGGGCTGGTGCCCAGGTCCTCAGCGATCACCGGCAGCGAGGTGGCGATGACGGTGGAATCCATCATCTCCATGAAGAACGCAAAGGCGATGATGAGGGGGATGCTGTTCATGTCGACCGGAGGCGCGGCAGGGGAAGGGATCGGGGCCGCACGTCCTCAATAGCCCGAAAGCGATTGTCTGCAAATGCATGAAACGGCAAAAGTGCCGCGACCGGAGAGCTGAAAGGCCGGGCAGATGCCCGGCCCTCCTGCCCGTTGTCGGCGCGATCAGGGCGCGCCGGAAATCCGGTAGATCCCGCCCTCGCCCTCGTCGGTGGAAAACCACAGGGCGCCGTCCGGCCCATTGCGCAAGGTGCGGATGCGCCCGTACTCGCCAGCGAGCAGCCAGTCCTCGGTAACGATCTTGCCGTCCGCCACTGCGAGCCGCGAGATCAGTTGATCTTTCAGGGCCCCGACGAACAGGTTTCCGCGCCACTCCGGCACTGCATCGCCGGTGTAGAAGGCCATCCCCGACGGGGCGATGGACGGATCCCAGTAATACACTGGCTGTTCGTAGCCCTCCGCCTCGGTGCCGACGCCGATGCGGAGCCCGGAATAGTGGCGGCCGTAGGAGATCACCGGCCAGCCGTAGTTCTTTCCCGCTTCCGGAATGTTGATCTCGTCGCCGCCTCGTGCCCCATGCTCCACGATCCACAGCCTTCCGGTCTTCGGCTCGATGGCCGCGCCCTGGATGTTGCGATGACCGATGGACCAGATCTCCGGCAGGGCCTCGCCACTCCTCGCAAACGGATTGTCGGGCGGGATGGACCCATCTGCGGCAATCCTGAGCACGGAGCCGGCATGATCCTGCGGATCCTGCGCACGGTCCTGCTGGCCGCGGTCGCCCAAGGTGACGAAGAGCGTCCTATCGGGCGCCGGGACGATGCGCGAGCCGAAATGCCGTCCGCCGGACGTCTTGCGGTTCATGCTGACGAGGACCTTCACGTCCTCCAGCTGCGCGGCACCGTCTGTAACCACAAGACGGGCGCGTGCGGCGGCCGTGCCTGTCCCGCCCGGCCCCGGCTCGGAGAATGTAAAATAGATCGTGCGCGTGTCATCGAAATCCGGAGCGGCAACGACATCAAGCAATCCGCCCTGCCCGGAGGCGCGAACCTCCGGCACGCCGGCGACCTCGATGCGGCTGTCGCCGTCGGGCGAGACGATGAGCATCCGTCCCTCGGCCTCGTTCACCAGAAAGGAGCCGTCTGGAAGAATGTCGAAGCCCCAAGGATAGGACAGGTCGCCGACGACCTGAGTGACCGAGAAACGGGTGTCGCCGGACGTATGCACGGTCTGGGCGGAAACGCTGACGCAGGCCGCGGCAAGAACTGCGCTGCCCGCAAGGACGGTGGTGACCAATCGCAAAGACATTCTCCCTCGGCATGAAATCCGAACCCCGCGGAAAATAGCTAGGGTGCAGGCAAGCGAAGACAATCTATCATTGTAAAAGAACGGGCGGGGCGCGCCAACGGCACGCCCCATGCCCCTGTCGTGTCACGCGGCCTGACGGCCGTGCCGGGCAAGCACCAGATCGGCAGCCTTGCCCGTCAGCTCCGCCAGGTGATCGAAGCGGCTGGAATAGGTGGCGACACCCGCCGTCGCCGAGCGCAGCTCGACGATGAGGCCGGACAGCTCGGTCGCCGGCATCAAGGCCTGCACCTCGTCCCAACCGCTCCATCCCGGCCTTGCATCGAAGCCGAGCAATTGCCCGCGCCGCGCGGAGACGATGGCATTGATCCGCGCCGTCGCCTCGCTGGGGCAGGCGATGGTGACCTGGTGGACCGGCTCCAGCAGAACCGGCCGGCAGTCCGGTAGCCCTTCGCGCATCGCCTGGATCGCCGCCATGCGGAACGCCTGGTCCGAGGAATCGACGCTGTGATAGGACCCGTCGGTGAGCGTCACCGCGATGTCGACGGTGGGAAAGCCCAGCGTTCCGCTCTTCAGCGCCTCCTCGACACCGGCCCGCACCGACGGGATATACTGCTTGGGGATGACGCCGCCGGTGATTGTGTCGTCGAAGACGAAGCCCTCGCCGCGCCCGAGCGGGCGGATATCGATGGCGACATCGCCGAATTGGCCATGGCCGCCCGACTGCTTCTTGTGCCGGGCGCGCACGGAAGCCCCAGCGCGGATCGTCTCGCGATAGGGGATTGCCGGCTCGCCGGTCTCCACCGCAAGGCCGTATTTGGCGGTCAGCCGTTCCAGCGCGACGCGCAGGTGCATCTCGCCCTGACCATCAAGACGGGTCTCACCGGTGTCCTGGGCCTGCGTGACGACAAGCGCCGGATCCTCCTCGCACAATTTGGCCAGGGCGGCGGAGAGCTTCACCTCGTCGCGGCGCTCGCGCGGCGAGATCGCAAGGCCGAGAACCGGCTGCGACATCTCCAGCGGAGCAAGCTGCGGCGCCGGGGCCGTACCGCCCAGCGTATCGCCTGTCCTGACGCCATCGAGCTTGCCCAGCCCGACCGTATCGCCGGCCTCCGCCTGCGGGCGTTTGGTCGCCTGCTGCCCGTTGACCCGGTAAAAGCCGGAAATGCGCACCTGCTCGCCGTCGGGCCGGGTCAGCGTGTCGGCATCGGCAAGCGTGCCCGCAATCAGCCGCGCGATCGACAGCTTGCCGGCATGCAGCGTGTGCACCGTCTTGAGGATCTGCACGATCGGGCCGGCCTCGTCGTCGATGCCGAGGCGCGCGCGTGTGGCGGCAACACCTGGCGCATCGTGTCGCAGCGCCTTGAGCAGCCGGCCGATGCCGTTGCCGTGCTCTGCAGAGCCGAACAGCACCGGGCAAATCAATCCCCCGCGCATCTCGGCGCCGATATCGGCAAAGATCCGCTCGCGCTCGGGCGAGATATCCTCCAGCAAGGATTCCATCAGAACGTCGTCGTGATCGGCCAGCGTCTCCAGCATCGAGAAGCGCGCCTCCACCTCCCGCGCCATCGTCTCGTCGGGGATATCGATCACCTGGCTTTCGGCATGCTCGCGGTAGACATAAGCCCGCTCCAGCGCCAGATCGATGAAGCCGGTGGCGATGCCATCGTTCCAGATCGGGATCTGGCGCAGCACCAGCGGCACCGCCGAGGCCGGCTGCAGCATGGCCAGCACGTCGCGCAGCCGCGAAGACGTGCGGTCGATCTTGTTGAGGAAGAGCAGGCGCGGAATGCCGCGATCCTCGAGCTGCTTGAGGATGACCTGCAACGCCGGCACCTTCTTCTCATCGGCCTCCGCCACGACGATGGCGAGGTCGATGCCGGGCATGACCCCGGCCATGTCGCCGAGAAAGTCGACGGCGCCGGGGCAGTCGAGAAAGGTGAAGCGCTCGCCCAGATGCTCCGCCTCGGCCACGTTGACCTCGACGCTCATGGCATGGGCCCTGGCTTCCGGTGCGCCGTCGCCCACCGTGTTGCCGGCTCCCACTGTTCCCTGTCTTGCTATGGCCCCCGTGCGGGCGAGCACCGCTTCCAGCAGCGTGGTCTTGCCGCTGCCGAACGGCCCGAAGATCCCGATGCACCGGGGCCCCGTTTCCCTGCCGCCGGCTGCACCGCCATTCACCCTGTCTGCGCCCATGTCGCGTCTCCTTCTCCCGTCGGCCCCGCAGGGCCGCTTGTTGTCAGGAGGAGCCGGGCGCGGCTAACCTAGCGGCACCGCGCACCGGCGCCGCCGCCCGCCGACAGCGGGCGGACGTTCATCGTCGCGCCGATGCCGCGGCGAACGCAAGGGAAACCTGTGCCGCACTGCCGCAATCCGGGCGCTTTGTGCCCCGCAACCATGCACAAAAGAAACGGCCGGCGACATCGCTGCCGCCGGCCGGAGGAAAGGCTCGAAAGCGCCTTGCGCGGCTTACTTCAGATTGCCGCAGAAGCGCTGGATGCGGGTGCAGGCTTCCTCCAGCGCCTCGGTCGAGGTCGCGTAGGAGATGCGGAAGTTGGGGCCGAGACCGAAGGCCGACCCCTGGACCACGGCAACGCCCTCGCTCTCCAGCAGCTCGGTGACGAAATCCTCGTCGGTCTCGATCACCTTGCCGGACGGCGCGGTCTTGCCGAGCGTGCCGGCGCAGGACGGGAAGACGTAGAACGCGCCTTCCGGCGTCGGGCAGCTCAGGCCCTTGGCCTGGTTCAGCATCGACACGACGAGATCGCGGCGGGCCTTGAACACCTCGTTGTTGGCCGGGATGAAGTCCTGCGGACCGTTCAGCGCCTCGACCGCCGCCCATTGGGCGATGGAGCTCGGGTTCGACGTAGACTGGGACTGCACCTTGGCCATCGCCTTGATCAGCTCGACCGGGCCGCCGGCATAGCCGATGCGCCAGCCGGTCATGGCATAGGCCTTGGAAACGCCGTTCACCGTCAGCGTGCGGTCGTAGAGCTTCGGCTCGACCTGCGCCGGGGTGGTGAACTCGAAGCCGTCATAAACAAGGTGCTCGTACATGTCGTCCGACATCACCCACACCTGCGGATGACGCAGCAGCACGTCGGTCAGCGCCTTCAGCTCGTCGCGCGTATAAGCGGCGCCCGACGGGTTGGACGGCGAGTTGAAGATGAACCACTTGGTCTTCGGCGTGATCGCCGCTTCCAGCGCCTCGGCGGTGATCTTGAAGGTCGACTTGTCCGCCTCCACGATCACCGGCTCGCCGCCGGCCAGCAGCACCATGTCCGGGTAGCTGACCCAGTAAGGGTTCGGCACGATGACCTCGTCGCCCGGATTGATGGTGGCGATCAGCGCGTTGTAGAGCACCTGCTTGCCGCCCGTGCCGACGGTGATCTGCGACGGCTCGTAGGAGAGGCCGTTCTCGCGATTGAACTTGGCGCAGATCGCCGCCTTCAGCTCGGGGATGCCGTCGACGGCCGTGTACTTCGTCTTGCCTTCGGTGATCGCGGCGATCGCCGCCGCCTTGATGTTCTCCGGCGTATCGAAATCGGGCTCGCCCGCGCCCAGGCCGATGACGTCGCGCCCGGCGGCTTTGAGTTCGCGAGCCTTGTTGGTCACGGCGATGGTAGCGGACGGTTTGACGCGCGAAAGTGCGTCGGCGATGAAGCCCATGATGCTCTCCCGATGAGGCAGGTGCCCGATGAGGCAGGTGGTTGAAGGCGCGCGGGAGACTACTTCCCGCGCTCCTGCCATGCAAGGGAGGATGGCCGCAATCTCGCGGATTTCCGCGGAAGCCGGCTCGCCGCCGGCTATCGGCTTCAGCCGGCCAGCATGCCGCCGCCGCAATGGGCGCCATGAACGCGGATGTCCGCTTCGCCCAGGTGCAGCCCAAGGGTCGACAGCACGCCGTAGACGACCGCATCCAGCGGCTCTGCCACGGTGCCGAGCAGATCGCCCACCGCCGCCAGCAGCGGTCCGGGCAGAACGAGGCCCAGCGTCACGACCTGCACCTCCATGTCGAGATTGCCGACCAGGGTGCTGACCAGCGAGCTGATCACGGAATTGGTGCTCACCCGCTTCACCGTTCCGCGCTCGATGTCGAGGCCGGTGAAGTTCAGCCGCGTCTCGGCAAGATTGCCGGCCGTGACATGGGCACGCCCGTCGACCCGGATCAGCGACGCATCGATGATCTTCGCCCGCGCCAGCTGCGGCGTGCGCGAGAAATCGTTCAGGTCCGCATCGCGCAATTCGCCGATCCAGGCCTCGGCGATGCCGGGCCGCGCGGCCACGGTCACCCGGGACGGTCCGCTCGAGGAACAGGCCATAGAGGCAAGTTGCGCCTGAGCATGGGCAAGATCCAGCACGAGCGGCAGGTTGACGCTCAGGTTCTTCAGGAGCCCCTGCCCGCCCATGGAGGCGACGATCCGCAGCCGCGCCTGCGCGGTCCGCACGCGGGTCGAATTGGGGCCGATGGCGATCATCGCCGTGCGCTGCGGCATTTCGCCGATGGCAAGGTCCACCTTGAGGCCGAGCAGGCCCGGCACCTCGGCCCCGAGATCGATCTGCACCTGCCGCTTGCCATTGGCCAGGATCGCCGAGGACGACAGGATCTGCATCGCCGAGACGCGGGCATCGAAGCCCGGTGCCGGATCGCCGATGGCGACGGTCGAGAACGGGCCGAGGTCGATCAGCGAGGACAGGGGAACCTTCGCCCCGAGCCCCCCGCCGAGCAACAGCCGCTTGAGAGCAAGGTTGGCCGCTGCATCGCCGCTCTCACCCGTCACCTTGGCCATTGCGGCGACGAGATCGCCGGCGGTGACGGACGCATCCAGCACATCCTGGAAGGTGCCGGCCTTCAGGTCGATCTGGGATGCGACCGCATCCATCATCCGTGCCACCTGAACATCGGCCGAGGCCAGGCCCTGGTAGTCCATCACCGTC
Source organism: Stappia sp. 28M-7 (assembly GCF_014252955.1). Lineage (NCBI taxonomy): Bacteria > Pseudomonadati > Pseudomonadota > Alphaproteobacteria > Hyphomicrobiales > Stappiaceae > Stappia > Stappia quadratibracata. The sequence continues at coordinate 3,611,355 of NZ_JACMIA010000001.1, forward strand.
AGCTCGACCCGGGTGCCCAGCAGCTTGCCGAGCAACTGGTTGGCGACGCCGTCGCGAAGAGCCAGCAGGCGCGAACCGACCGAAAATGCGGCGAGCTCGGAATTGGCTGCCAGGGACCGGACGCCGAGCGTCGCCGTCTGCGCGTTGAAGACCTTGGCGAAGTAGAGGCGCCCGGCCTTTTCCAGCGACACCTGGACCGCGTTGTAGGGGGTCGCGTTGGCGGCGAAACGCTGGGTGTGATCGATCTGCGGATCGGCGACATAGCGACCCCGCACGATGGTGTAGCGGGCATCCACCTGATTGGCGGCAAGCGTTGCTGCGACCGCCTCCTCCGCGCGTGCGATATCCGAGGCGCCGGCCACGGCGGCGATGTCGGCAACCCCCTGCAGGGACCGCCGCTCCAGATAAAGCGAGGCCATGTCGATGGCGATGGCCAGAAGTCCCATCATCACGAAGAAGAAGAAGCCGGTCATGATCGCGACCGATCCGGCGCGATCGCCGAAAAACCCGCCAGTGCCGCGCCAGCGTACCAGCCGCCTGGCGGCTTTCGCAGGAGCGGGAGAAGACGTGCCGGGAGGAACAGGGACGGGCATGGTCGGTCTCCTGGTCAATATCCGCCGCGCTTGATCACGGCGACACGCCGGATCGTCTGGTTCGGCAGAGGAAGAATGGGACCCAGGGTCCAGATCGGCAGGCGGCTGGCGTCATAGACGACCGCCACCCGGAACTGGGTGACATCGCCTGCGACCGGACCCGCATCGACGGAGACGTTGCCGGCGTCGATCAGTGCGTACTGGCCGGCGTTGCGCTGTACATGCTCGGTGACGATGCGAACCCGCTCCTGGTCGGTCAGGCCCGCGATCGACGCCCGCGCCGCATCGGCGGCGAGCTGGGCGACACTGTGGGTGGCACCGAAATAGATGCCGTATGCGATGATCCCGAGCATCACCAGAATGAAGACGGGAAGAACCAGGGCGAACTCGACGGCGGACGCGCCAGACCTTGCACGCAGGAAATGTTTTAGAACTGCAAGCACCTCAGCCTCCATTCCTTCAGAATGGCGGTGCAACATGCTACGGCCGTGCGCAGCATCGTCATCGCGACGGGAAGCCCCCGTCTCTCAACGATGATGCCGAGAACTTCAAATCCATTCTCGGCAAATACTTTACTCACAAGCCACAACAATCAGACATGAAGCACCAATGAGGCAAGTATAATTCATATGTTCATATAAGATTGCGTAAACGTTGCGGTATGTTAATAATTTCCCTCCGCAACATTTTAGAAAATTAGAATAAGTACCTACGAAAACCAACATCAGTTCCGTAGAGGAAATTTGGCTATCGGTTTGATGTAACGAAGGGTTTTTGCACGCACAGGTCGGCAGGGTCGGATCGCACCCTCACCCGCGGGTGAGCCTGGGATGGCTGTCCGCCGTTAAAAAAGTGCGTGCCGAAGGTGTTGAAAACGATGCGGCGCCCCACAGCCGGGCCGCAAAAACGACTCGGCCCGCAACAAAGCCCACCGTGCCCCTCATGCAGCCGCACATGGCACTGGCTGCGGGCACGAACGGACGCGCGCGGTTCAGCGCCTCCTCTGGTGCCGGAGCGGTCTGAAGCTCGGCACAACGCAAAACACGCGCCGGGCTGTGCCGCGGCGCGTGTGAATGAGCAATCGCAGGACGGGAAGTATGCGACCTAGTGCTTGGTCTCGATGAGCAGGTAATGGGTCGGGCCGCTCTCGATCAGCATGACCCGCATGCGCTTGCTCCGCGTCACGCCGTCGAAGCCGCTCACGGTCGCCTGCAGCGGCGTGCTGCCGCCCTTGCGCGCATGTTCGATCAGGCTGACGAAGGTCTTCGGGTGCAGCATCGTCTCGGTGATGGGCGCCGATTCCATCAGCTGCTCGGTCACCGCGAAGGTCTTGCGCGCCGAATTGTTCGCCGAGACCAGCATGCGTGTGCGCACATCGATCACCAGCATCGGCGCATGGACGCAGTTGAATATCTGCTGGAAGTCGACCCCGCGCTCCTTCACCTTGGTCGCGGAGAAGACCACGCCGCCGAGCCCCGCCGACACCCGGAACGGGATCACGTCGAAGTTCAGCGTGAAGGAATCGCCGCTGGCCAGGAAGAAGCGCTTGCTGCCATCCATCGGCGCGCGCCGCGCCAGCGCGGTCAGCACCACTGACGCCAGCGTCTTGCCGACGCGATTGGGAATGTGCGCGATGTTGCGGCCGATGCACAGCGACGAGTCGCCGATCTCGAACAACTTGTTGAACGGGTCGTTCGCGTATCGCAGATACCCGAAACTGTCGACCACGAGCACCGCCTTCTCGCTGTCTTCCACCAGATGGCGGATGAGGGGCGCGACACCGCGAACCGCCGTACCATTCGCCTCGTCCTCGACCTCCGCGCCGGACACGGCAATCACAAACGTGCGCCCGCCCTCGACCTGGTAGCGCATCGCCAACAGCGACAAGCCGGCGCCCAGATCGTCGCCGCCGAGCTCGATCGGACCGGCCGTGCCGTTCTTCACCGCCTGCTGGATAAGTCCGAGGATCTGCTTCTGGTCGTTTTGCGCCATATGGCGCAATGCGGTCGACAGCGACGCCTCATTCAGCCCCGAGCGGTGTTCGAAATCGAGCGAGCGCGGCTCCAGCCAGATGACCCTCTTCGCCTGGATGTCGACCGTGAAGAAGGACAGGCCGGCAATCGACATCGCCGGCGCCCCATTGCCGGCATTCGCGGCAACCGCCGCAGCCTCGCCCTCCGCCTCGGTCGCGGCAACAGCCGCAGGCCGGGCAGTCTTCTCCATTGCATCCATTTGGCTTTTCCGGTTGCTCTTATGCGGGCCGGAATCGGCACGCACATGACCCTGATCTATCTGGGAATGATCCTGTCAAAAAAGCTCCTGATATTCGGTAAAGGGGACGCACCAAATTTACAGGATCTGTTAACCGGACCGCCACGGTTCTGCCGCGAAATGACACAGGAAGCGCCCGATTGGCGGCTTTGGGAAGTCCAACTCGCCAGTCACTTTCTCCCCATCAGGCAAGTCCGAATGGACGGAGAAAAGTCATGCGTTCCACATCCAGCTCGTCCCGCCGCCGTTCCGGCACCCGCTTCGGCAAGACGCTCAGCGCCCTTGCCATTGCCGTCCTCGGAGCTTTGCCCGCCCTGCTGATCGCCTCCAGCGCCCGCGCCTCCGGCAGCCTCATCGTCGAGGACTGGACGATGGGCGTCCTGCTTGCCGCCTTCGGCAGCATGCTGGTGCTGGTGACCGTGCTCGGCAAGCGCCTGTCGCACGGTCTTCTGGCCAGCATCCGCTCCCGCTCGAACGACCACAGGAATTCGTGATGCGTACCCTCTCCCTCAGCGCCGCCGCGGGCCGCAGCGTCCGTGCCACCAGCCGGAACCGGAGCGACGAGGAACGGGCAGCCATGCTGCTGGCCACCGCCGTCGGCGTCGGCCTGCTCTTCGCCGCATCGCTCACCCTGTTCGGTGGCCCGCTGACCCATTCGCTCAAGGACCTTGCCCCGCCCAAGGTCGCGGTCACCCAGGACCGCTGACGGCACGGGGGCGCCCTGCGCCCCCCCTTCACTGGAAGGCCTGTCGCCTCGAATGAGGCCACTGGCAAAGCACCCCGTCAGCGCGTAGGCTCATCCGGGCAAGCCGCCGGCAAGCCCACAGGGGATAACCTGCCGGCTCGCGACACGTTGTTGCGATGGATCAAGGTACCGGCTGCGGCTTGCAGCAAGTGTCCGGACAGGGACGGACTTCGGCACGAGACTGCGCGGCGCGATCCCCCGCCAGCCAGGCCGACACCGCCCCGCGCAAGACGGGAGCTGAATGCAAGCCATGGCGGTCAATCTGACACTTTCTCCGGCGACAATGCGCATGCTGGTCCAAAAGGCCCGCGCAGCCTCGGCCTCGGACCTTGACGGCGGCTATGAAGACGGTCGCGACCGGGAGATCGAGTTCGACACCGACACGCTCCAGGACAGCCATGCCCATGACGGGCTCGCCGAAGAAGAAACCGACGACCTGTCGGCCGAGGAACTGGCCGAACTGATCGCGGATCTTAACGTCGACGAGGCCGCCGAGCTTGTGGCGACCGTGTGGATCGGCCGCGGCGACTACGAAGCCGACGATTTCGAGCAAGCGGTCGACGATGCCCGCGACCGGGCCTTCCGATCAACGGCCAAATACTTGATCGGCATGCCGCTTTTCGCCGATCACCTGGAGGCCGGCCTGGACGCGCTGGACCTTTGACGCCGCTGCGTCACCCACAGGCAAAGACGATTTCTCTGGATATCCTCTCTCCCGCCTCCCTTCGCCATTTACACATTGTTAACCATGACGGTTAACTCTTCGTTGGCGAGGGAAGAGGTCGGAGATACCGCATGAACTTCACGGACCGCATACAGGCAGACGAGAACACCGACCTTCACGCCGATACGCTCAGCGTACAAAAGCCTTCGCCTTGGCCGATCGCCCTTCGCGTCACCAGCGCTGCCTTCTTCCTGACGCTGGTCTTCTGCTACGCCTTCCCCAACGGCTGATTTTCAACGCTCCATCAAGGCGCTTGCGGGCGCTCCGCCTTTCCGGTAGCGGAGGCAGATGAGCCGCTCACTCGCCAACACGCTTCTGCTTCTGACCGCCCTGATCTGGGGGTCCGCCTTCGTGGCGCAGTCCACGGCGATGGAGCATGTCGGACCGCTGACCTTCACCGGCATCCGCTTCCTGATGGCAGCGCTCGCGGTCCTCCCCTTCGCCCTTTTCGAATCGCGCCTGCGCCGGGACCGGCCGCTCGACCTGCGAACCGCCGGTGCCTTCACCGCGCTCGGGCTGGTGTTCTTCGCGGCGATCTCCCTGCAGCAGATCGGCCTGCTCACCACCACGGTGACCAATGCCGGCTTTCTCACCGGCATCTATGTGGTGCTGACGCCGCTGGTCGCCCTGCTGGCCTTTCGCGAAAAACCGCATCCGGTGGTGTGGCCCGCCTCTCTGATCACGCTGGGCGGCATCTATCTGCTGGGCGGCGGCGCGCTGTCCGCGCTGACCACCGGCGATATCCTCATGCTCGTCTGCGCGATCTTCTGCGCGCTGCATGTCGGCATGATCGGCAGCGTGGTGCGCCACTGCGCGCGCCCGGTCTTGCTGTCGGTCTGGCAGTTCGCGGTGGTTGGAACGGCAGCGATCATCCCCGGCCTGCTGCTTGAGCCGGTCAGCATGGGCGCTGTGATGGCAGCCGGCCCGGAGCTTCTCTATACCGGCCTTGTTTCCGGCGGCCTTGCCTTCACCCTGCAGGCCATCGGCCAGCGCTGGACGCGGGCGGCGGACGCCGCGATCCTGCTGTCCTCCGAGGCGCTGTTCGCCGCCCTTTTCGGAGCCCTGCTGCTGGGCGAGCGGCTGGGTCCGGCGGGACTCGTTGGCTGCGCCCTGATATTCGCGGCGATCCTGGCGGTGCAGCTGGTGCCGATGTTCTCGCGCGCCCCGCGCGAGGTCGCAGCAGGTCCCGCCATCGTGCCGCCTGTCGTCCCGCCCAAGACCGAGCCGGCCAGCCCGGCCTGACAGCACGGGAGACGATCGTGACCGACACCGACACCGCATCCGCCCTTCCCCATTCCGGCAGGATCGATGCGCTGGACGTGGCGCGCGGGATCGCGCTCGCTGCCATGGCGGTTTATCACTTTTCCTGGGACCTGAAGTGGTTCGGAGTGGTCGACTGGCCCGTCGATTCCGGCCTCGGCTGGCGGCTCTTCGCCATATCCATCGCGGCGAGCTTTCTGTTCCTCGTCGGCGTCGGCCAGGTCCTCACCCATCGCAAGGGACTGCGGCTGGAGCGCGCCCTGCGCCGCGCCGGCAAGATCGCCCTTGCGGCCGCGGCCATCAGCCTGGCCACCTATTTCGCGCTCTCCGGACAATATGTCCGCTTCGGCATCCTGCATGCGATCGCCGCCGGTTCGCTGCTGGCGCTGCCGGCGCTTCGCGCGCCGCTCTGGCTGGTGGCCGGGCTGGCGATTGCCGCTCTCGCCCTGCCCCACGTCATTTCGCTGAGCTTTCCCGGCGATGCCTGGCTGGTGTGGACGGGCCTTCTCGCCGCCCCGCCGCTGGCGGTCGACTACGTGCCGCTCCTGCCGTGGATGGCGGCGATCCTGGCGGGCATCGTCGCGGCCCGGCTGGCGCTCGCCTTCGGGCTCTTCGCGCGCCTCGCGGCCTGGACCGCACAGGGGCCGGCAACGCGTCTTGCCGCACTCGCCGGACGCCATTCGCTGCTCGTCTACCTGGTGCACCAGCCGGTCCTTTTCGGCCTGGTGTGGACGGCGGCAGCCCTCGGCCTGACGCCGGACCGCTCGGCCGAGACCTTTGTCGAGCAATGCGTGCAGAGCTGTACCTTCACCGGAGAGGAAGCCGCCTGCCGCGCCACCTGCAGCTGTACGGTGGAGAGCTTGCGCGCCGACGGCACCTGGGACGCGCTGCTCGCCCGGCCCGAGGACCCCGGCCTCAACGACCTGCTGGCCGAGCGCTACCGCATGTGCCGATCCCGGGCAAACTGAAGGCCCGGCTCTCACCGGAACGTGACACAGGTCACTTCGCCGCCCGCCTCAACCGGTCATTCTCATGCTACACTTATGACGCGATTGAGGAATATCGCGAGCGATGACGGCGATTGCGCAAGTCGTGCGGCAGGCCAGCAGGGCCCGGCGGCGGCGCAATAGCCGGAGGGGAGCCTTTGAATGATCCGGCAGGAATGGACCGTCGGCCTGATGACCGGCACGGTGCTCGACGGCAATATCGACGTGGCGCTGCTGCGCAGCGACGGCGAGACGATTTCCGAGTTCGGCCCGTGGACGCTGGCGCCCTATCCGGCTGACCTGCGCCCGCTGCTGGTCGAAACCCTCGCCCAGGCTGCCGACTGGGGCTTTTCCGGCGACGAGCCGGAGATCTTCGCCAAAGCCGAAGCCCGCATCACTGAAGCCCAGTCCGAGGCCGTCGCAGCCTTCCTGGAGGAGGTCGGCCTACCGCATGCAGAGGTCGCCGCCGTCGGCTTCCACGGCCAGACGGTGCTGCACCGGGCTCCGACCGTGGCGCGGACCGGCCGCACCCGCCAGCTTGGCGATGGCGCGGCGATGGCCCGCCGCCTCGGCATCACCGTCGTCAACGATTTCCGCAGTGCCGACATGGCTGCAGGCGGCCAGGGGGCACCGCTTGCCGGCATCTATCATGCCGCGCTGCTGAAGCGCGCGGAAGCCGGCCCTGAGACCGCCGTGCTCAATCTCGGCGGCGTTGCCAACATCACCTGGGTCGATGCAGCCGGAGTGCCGCATGCCTTCGACACGGGCCCGGCCAACGCCCCGCTCAACGACTGGATCGGCCGCAAGGGACGCGGCAGCATGGACCGCGACGGCCGCATCGCCGCCGCCGGACAAGTGGACGAGGACCGCCTCGCCCGGCTGCTTGAACACTCCTATCTGACCGCGCCCTACCCGAAGTCTCTCGACCGCAACGACTTCACCTCCGCCATGGCCGACGGCCTGTCGGACGAAGACGGCGCCGCCACGCTGACCGCCTTCACCGCCGGCGCGGTCGCCAAGGCGCTCGACCGGCTGCCGGCCCGCCCGCAGCGGCTGGTCCTGTGCGGCGGCGGGCGCCACAATCCGGTCATGCGGCGCGAGATCGCAACCCGCGCCGGGGTCGAGGTGCTGATGTCGGAAGACTTCGGGTGGCGGGGCGATGCGGTCGAGGCCGAGTGTTTCGCGCTTCTCGCCGCCCGCACCTTGCGCGCCTTGCCGATCAGCTTTCCCACCACGACCGGTGTCGCCAGAGCCCAGGGCGGCGGGGTGATCCACACAGCGACGGCGCATGGGCAGACGAACACGCAGGCAAAGGCGGGCGGTTCATGACGCTCCGTCTCCCCGAAAGCCTGCGGCGGCGCCAGCCCGACGAAATGCTCGGCGACCTCTTCCGCGAGGAGGCCGAGACGGAGCGCATCGCCACCCTGGTGCGCCTCAACAAGGCGCTCGCAGCCTCGCTTCAGCGACTGCAGGCGAGCGCTCGGCGGTTTCACGAGGCCGAACCGGAAGCTGCAGATGACGCACGCCGGCGCTGGCATCGACGCCATGCGGAAGCTGGAGAGGCCCTGTGGAACGTGCTGATCCAGCGCGAGATATGCGGCCTGCGCCGACACGAGGCTTTTCTGCGCGAATTCGACGTGCCGCGCTCGGTCCAACTGCTGATGGGGCCGGCGGCAACGGCCATCGCCCCTCCCGATCCGCAACTGCCTGCCCACACCGCCCCCACCGCAAACGACCAGACACAGCGATCCGCATGACCTTTTCCTCCCCCCTCGCCAGTCTCAAGCCGTGGGCACGGCGCAACACCTTGAGAAATGTTCGCCCGCGTGAATGCAGGACCCTGCAACAACCCTTCCCACGCATCGGTTTGCCGGTATATGGACAGGGCATCCTGAACCCGCAGCGCCGGACAGCCGTGGCAACCATGAACAGACTTATTGCCCGAGGCCGGAAAACGGCTGTCAATGCGGTCCTCGCCACCGTGTTGCTCGCCTTCATGCCTGCGCCCGACGGATCCGACGGTTTTCCCGCCCTGACCAGCGAGGCGAACGCGGCAACCGCTGTCCCGCCGGGCAATCGCCATGCGACGCAGCCGCGCATTCCCTTCGCCTCTGCCCGTCGGACAGCCGCCGGCAATGCCGGCTATGACGCCAAGTTCGAGCGAATCGTGGGCGTCCTGCGCCGCGACAGCCGGTTGATCCGCGACATCAAGCGCGTGGCCGGGCTCTATGGCATCGACCCGGTACACATGCTGGGCGCCATCGTCGGCGAGCACACCTACAATTACGACAGCCTCGACAGTGCCCAGTCCTATTACGTCAAGGCGCTGAGCTATGCGGGCATCCGCATGGAGTTCTCGCTCGGCGGGGAACATGTCGAGGACTTCGTGAAGCGCCCGCAATTCGAGCGCTGCAATGCCGGGCGCAAAGACACCAACACGCTCTGGAACTGCTACCAGCGGGTGTGGGACAGCACCTTCCGCGGCAAGCGCGTCGACGGCACCCGCTTTCCGCCGAAGACCTTCAACGAGGCATTCTTCCAGCCGCTTTTCGCCGGCCAGAGCTTTGGCCTCGGCCAGTTGTCGCCGCTGACCGTGCTGATGATGAGCGACAAGGTGGCCAAGACCAGCGGGCTGGACAAGCTGTCACCGGCCAACGAGCAGGAGATCTATCGCGCGGCGATGGATCCGGGCCGCTCGCTCCACTACATGGCCGCGATCCTGCGAGACGCCATCGACGCCTACAAGGTCGTCGCCAATGTCGACATCTCGAAGAACCCGGGACTGACCGCCACGCTCTACAATCTCGGCGACCCCTGGGCGCGTGCGTCCGAGTATCGCCGCCGCCGGGCAGCAGGGACGCAGGCCTGGCCGGTCGAGAACTATTATGGCTGGCTGGTGAACGACAAGATCGAGGTGCTGCGCAGCCTGCTGTAACCGGGCAGGCCGGTCGCACGGGAAAAGCACCGTCCCCGACCTGCCCCCCAGCCGACATGCGGTCCGGCCGGAAGTGCCCGCCGGACCGCAACAGGGCTTGCTGCAAGGCGCAGCGCTCTCACCTCAGATACGGATTGGTCCGCCGTTCGTGACCGATGGTCGAGGCCGGGCCGTGGCCGGGCAGGAACGTGACGTCGTCGCCGAGCGGCAGCATCTTGTCGCGGATCGAGGCGATCAGCGTTTCATGGTTGCCGCCGGGCAGATCGGTGCGGCCGACGGAGCCGGCGAACAGCACATCGCCCGAAATCGCGAACCGCAATTCGGGATCGAAGAACACCAGATGCCCCGGCGCGTGGCCCGGGCAGTGCAGGATCTGGAAGCTGCGCCCGGCCATGGTCAGAGCATCGCCTTCCGACAGCCAGGTGTCGGGCTCGACCGAGCGCACGTCGCCCACGCCGAACTCGCGCGCCTGCTGCTCCACCCGCTCAAGAAGCGGCCGGTCCGCCTCATGCGGGCCGAGCACGGGAACGGACAGCCTTTCGGCAAGCTCCGCCGCCCCGCCCACATGATCGATGTGGCCATGGGTCAGGACGATCTTTTCCACCTTGACCCCGTGCTCCTCCAGTGCGCCGAGAATGCGCTCCACATCGCCGCCCGGATCGATCACCGCACCGGCCTTTGTCTCGCGGTCGAAGATGACCGAGCAGTTCTGCTGGAAGGCGGTGACCGGGATGACGATGATCTGGATGGGGGGCTCCTGGCCCTGCATTTCCGACATGACGGCTCCCGTCGGCTGAATGGGATGAATGCGCCCGGCCGCTGGACTTGCGCTGGCCGAACCTGCGGTCGCTGAAAGGTCTGCGCGCTCCCCCGGAGCCGCCACAGACACTGGCGCTCAGGTAACCCGCCCGCAGGCGGTCTGGCAACCGCCGGACACCGAAATGCCCGGCCGCGGGCACCGCACCTGTCATTTCGGTCAGGGCAAATGCCGCTCGCCCCCGTCTCGCATTTGCGAAAATGCCGCCGGCGACACGGGTTGCAAGGGTTTTCCTTGCCCGGAAGCCTCACAAGACCGTATGATATACGCGCGGTTGGCAAGGCTGGAGCGGTGCGCGGGTGCCGAAATCGTGAGTTCGGACGGTTCGGCAAGACACAAGTCATCGAAATTGGTCACGCTGCACGGTCGCGGCGGAATTCCTCTGGGGAAGTCGTGCGACGGAGTGTGGCTGACAGCCGCATATGGAACCTGGCGTGGCAAGGACTGAGAAGGCAGCCCTGCGCCGGACGATGAAGATCTGCGAGCGGCTGCTGCGGCAGGCTCTTACAAGGTGATGTGAACATGGAAGACTGGCGTTCGGACAATCGTCGGCAGGGAAAGCGGCGCGGCGGTTCGAAGGACTATGGTGGGGACGGGGACGAATTCGACGCTGGTTTCGACCATGGCAAGCGCAACAAGCCCGAACGGGGCGGACGGCGCGACAGTTTCGGCGAAGCTGGTTGGACTGCTCCGGAGCCGGGATTCGTGCCGGAAGAGCCGTTTGCGTCGGGCGACCGCTTCGGCGGCGGTGGCGACCGCGGTCCGCGCGGCGGCGGTGATCGTTTCGGCGGCCCGCGTGAAGGCGGTGGCGACCGCTTCGGCGGCGGCGGCGATCGCGGCCCGCGTGGCGGCGGTGACCGTTTCGGCGGCGGTGGCGACCGTGGTCCGCGCAGTGGCGGTGATCGTTTCGGCGGTCCGCGTGAAGGCGGTGGCGACCGCTTCGGCGGCGGCGGTGATCGCGGCCCACGCGGCGGCGGTGACCGGTTCGGTGGCGGCGATCGCTTCGGCGGTGGCGGCGACCGTGGTCCGCGCGGCGGCGGTGGCGGTGATCGCTTCGGTGGCCCGCGTGAGGGCGGCGATCGCGGCCCGCGTCGTGGACCTCCGGTGGAGCGCGGCCCGCGCCAGACTGGCGTCGTGAAGTTCTTCAAGTCCGACAAGGGCTTCGGCTTCATCATGCCGGATAACGGCGATGCCGATGTCTTCGTGCACATCTCGGCGGTCGAGCGCTCCGGCCTCACCAGCCTGGACAGCGGCCAGCGCGTCTCGTTCGAGACCGAGCCGGACCGGCACGGCAAGGGCCCGAAGGCCGTCGAACTGAAGATCGAGGAAGGCGGCGACGAGGAGGCGTAAGCCGCCTCGTATCGCTTGAACCTTACCGGGCTGCCGCGCCCCTGGCTTGCGGCACCCGAGCGAACAGATATGGCGGCGGCCAGCGATGGCCGCCGTCTTTCATTTTTCATGCCCCCTCACACAGCCCTCTCCCTCGCCACGCGCGCGGGAGACCTTCCTGCCCTCGCGCGCCTTGTGCCGTCCCGGCCTTGCAGCAGTCGCGAAATTGGAGGGCTTGCAAGGCGGGCGGCAAGCAGCCATAGACCGGACATGATCGACATTCGCCCCTTCACGCCCGCCGATACCGACGGAGCGCTCGCCGCAAACGAGGCGAGCCTGCCGGCGGTCAACAGCCTTGTCCCCGAGGAGCTGCGCGCCCTGGCAGCCCAGAGCCGCCACACGCTGGTCGCCGTGGGTCCGGACGGGGTCGTCGGCCTGATGGTCTGCCTCGACGAGACGGCCGAGTACGACAGCCGCAACTTCGCCTGGCTGAAGGACAATCTCGGCCGCTTCTCCTATGTCGACCGCATTGCCCTTGCGCCGGCTGCGCGCGGGTCCGGCACCGGCGAGCGCCTTTATCGCGCGTTGCTCGCCCTGCTGGCCGCCGATCCCGACAGGGCGGCCCAGCCGCTCGCCTGCGAGGTCAACACGCGGCCGGCGAATCCAGGCTCCCTGCGCTTTCACCGGCGGCTCGGCTTTACGGAGATCGGCGCCAACGACCATGGCGACAAGGCGGTCGTCTACCTGGCCCGGGCGGTGGTGCCTGCGGAACAGCAAGGAGTTTCAGCGTGAACTATCGGCACGCCTTTCATGCGGGCAATATCGGCGATGTGCTCAAGCACGCAACCCTTGCCCGCATCCTCACCTATCTGAAGACCAAGGACACGCCCTTCCGGGTCATCGACACTCATGCCGGTCTCGGCCTCTACGACCTGACCAAGGGCGATGCCCAGCGCACCGGCGAGTGGAAGCAGGGCATCGCCCGGGTGCTGGAGACGCCGCAGCCGCCCAAGGTGGCGGAACTGCTGGCGCCCTGGCTCGACGTGGTGCGCGAAGTCAACGGCGAAAGCGGCAAGCTGACGCTCTATCCCGGCTCGCCGCTGCTCGCCCGCAAGCTGATGCGCGAACAGGACCGGCTGACGGCGACCGAGCTGCATCCGCTCGATGCGGCCAAGCTCGCCGAACTCTTCGCCGGCGACTACCACACCAAGGTGATCGAGCTCGACGGCTGGCACGCGATCAAGAGCTTCGTTCCGCCGAAGGAAACGCGGGCCCTCGTCGTCGTCGATCCGGCCTTCGAGGAACAGAACGAATTCGAACGCATGGCCTCCGGCCTCTACAAGGCCTGGCGCCGTTTCGGCACCGGCGTCTACATGGCCTGGTACCCGATCAAGGACCGCAAGCTGGTCAAGCGCTTCTATGACGCCATGTCGGTCTCCGGCATCACCCGGATCTCGGTCGTCGAGCATTTCGCAGGCCGGCCGGCCCCCGACAAGCCGATGGCCGGCAGCGGCCTGATCATGATCAACGCCCCATGGGTGCTGCGCAGCGAGTTGCAGACGCTGCTGCCCTGGCTGACCGAAACCCTGCAGCAGGGACGCGGCGCCGAGTGGAAGGTCTTCGACCTGACCGGCGAGTAGCCGCGGACGAACGACCCGGTCGAGGCATCCGGGCGCTTGACCGGGGCAATCCGCTGACGCATCGTCCACGGGTCCAGTCCTGGCCGCCGAGGAGATCGCCGCATGACCGATTTTGCCCGCCCGCTTCTGCGCAGCCTGTCCGGCGCCGTCCTGGCCGTCGTCCTGGCCCTGCCTGCGGCCGCCGGCGAGCGGCCCTATTTCTCCTGGAACGGCGAGCCGCGCGTGCCCGACTGCGAGGCCATGTCCGTCCAGGGCGCCGTCATGGGCCACATTGCCGGCGCCGATCCGGTCTATAGCGGCGGCCTCAAGATCCGCGAGATGCATCGCATCGTCGAGACGGGCTACAAGGTCGACCAGCCGAGCCCCTATGCCCGCCGCTACTGCGAGGCGCGGGCGCAGATGAGCGACGGGCGCGAGCGCCGCGTCTACTACGCCATCATGGAGCACAGCGGCTTCGTCGGGGTTTCCTGGAACCTCCAGGCCTGCGTTGCCGGCGTCGACCCGTGGCGGGTCTATGACGCGCGCTGCCGGACGGTTCGCCCCCACTGAGCAGCCCCCGACACGGCAGGACAGGCATGATGCGGCAGACCGTCCGTTCGCAGCTTCGGAAGGGCTGCGCCCGCGCCTTGGCAGTGGTCCTTGCGATGGCAGCCCTTGTGCTTCTGGCCCCGACCGGGCCGATGCGCGCGGCGGCCGACGAGGCGGGCCGCTTCGACTACTATGTTCTGTCGCTGTCCTGGTCCCCGTCCTACTGCGCCCGGGCCGGACGCTCCGCAGACCCGATGCAGTGCCGGACCACTCGCCCATTCCGCTTCGTCCTGCATGGGCTTTGGCCGCAATACGAACGCGGCTATCCCGAATTCTGCCGCAACGACTACGGCCGCGACCTTTCGCACCGCACGGTCGACGGCATGCTCGACATCATGCCGAGCCGGGGCCTTGTCCGGCACCAATGGCGCAAGCATGGCAGCTGCAGCGGGCTGAGCCCGGAGGCCTATTTCGACCTCTCCCGCAAGGCACTGCAGAAGCTGCGGATCCCGGCCGCCTTCACGAACCTGGAGGCCGGCGGCCGCGTTGCGCCGGACGCGGTGGAGACCGCCTTCCGCCTCGCCAATCCGGGCCTGCGCGACAATGCCATCGCCGTCACCTGCGAGGCCGGACGGCTGAGCGAGGTGCGTGTATGCTTCACGCGAGACCTCCAGTTCCGCTCCTGCCGCTGGGTCGACCGGCGCGGCTGCACGCAAAGGCAGATCAATGTCCCCGCACCCGGCCGCTAGGCGGCACGAGCCCCGCGCACGCCTCTCCCTCCTCCGGGCGGCCGCCGTTGCCTTCTGCCTGCTGGCCGGACTGTCACCCGCGCCCGTTCGCGCCGAGGTCTTCGCCGACTGGCAGCTCGACTGCGAAACGCGCGAGACCTGCCGTCTGGCGACACAGGGTCGCGAGGAGCTGAGCGGCGAACCGCTTTTCGCACTCGCCCTTTCCCCCAGCGGCGATGCGCTCGCGCTGGAACTTGCTGTTGGCGCCGCTCGCCCGGACGACATCCGCGCCATGCAATGGGAGGTCGACGGCAACCTCGTCCATGTGCTGCGCCCCGGCGAATTCGCCCTTCATGGCGACGTCCGCCGCTTCTTCGTCACCGATGGCGCGACCGGGCGCAAGCTGCTGACCGCCATGCGCGGCGGCGCGCGCCTGCGCATCTCCTATCTCGATGCGGTCGCCGAGGCCCATGATGCGGTCTTCTCGCTGGACGGTCTGACGGCCGGACTGGAGGCGATGAGCGCACAGATGAGCCTGCCCGCCTCGCCGAAGGTCGCAGCCCCTGCTGCCCTTGCCGAGGTCGCCGCCCCCACGCGCAGCGAAGCGGTCGCCGCGCTCGGCATTCCCTACGCCGTTCTGGAGCGCCATGCCCGCAGCAGCGACTGCGAGGCAACGGACAGCGACGCCTTCCGCAGTGTCGGCGTCCCCATCGCCGCGCTGGGACAAACGGCGGTGCTCTATGCCATTCCCTGCACCGCCTCGGGCACGACGGTGACCTATCGCCTCTACATGCGCGACACCGGCGAGATCGGCGGCATCGAAACGCTGCACTTTGCCCTGCATGATCCGCGCTTCGGCTGGACCGGCACCGACCTTCTGTCGAATGTCCGCTTCGACCATGCCACCGGCCTGCTGGAGGCCGAGTATGTCGGCCCAGGCGACCGCGTGTGCGGCTATCGCGCCAGCTGGTCCTGGCAGGACCACGCCTTCAGGATGGAACGGTTCGAGGGGCCGGACGATTGCCGCAATGCCTCCAGACCCAACAGCTGGACGCGCCAGCATCCCCGCTGAGGCGCAAGCGGCTCAACGGCGCAGCATGCCCTCGATTTGCTGGCGGACGTGATGGGGCGATGCCTTCAGCGGCTCCGTCACCATCGCCAGCATGGGCGTCTGGTCGGAGAGCATCTCGTTGACCGCCTGATGATAACGGCTGAGCGGCAGGTCGATGATGTCCGGACGGTACGGGGCGAGCGACGGGCCGGACACCGCATAGACCGCGGCCGACAGGCAAAGCGCCTTGCAAAACGCTCCGAACGGAGTGTGAAGCGAAAGCCGCATGTCGGATCCTTAGTGAGTGGCGGACAAGGGGCGAGACGGGCCCGCAGCCCCGGTTTCCGCCACGCTAGGAACCGCCCTTTAACGAGACCTTACCGTCGCTCCGACAATTCGTATCAACAACGTGCTGAAACCTCTGTTGTTTTTCAAGCCGTGGACAGACAACGCAAAACCGCGTTAACCAGAGAACGTCGCTGCCAGCGAAAATTTCGGCAACGCCACGTCCCCCACCGTGCCGCAAGCCTGCCCTGCGACCGGGCTCCCCGATCCGCAGCACTGTTCCCGCGCCACAACAAAACCGGAGGCTCCCCCGTGCTCGTGCTTCGTTCTTCCCCGCCCTCGCCCTTCGGCCGCAAGATCAAGATCGCGGCAGCCAGCCTCGGCCTGAAGGACCGTATCAAGGTCGAGATGACCGACACGCTCGACCCGCAGGATTCGATCCGCGGCCAGAACCCGCTCGGCAAGATCCCTGCCCTCGTTCTGGAGAACGGCAAGGTGCTGTTCGACAGCCGTGTGATCCTGGAATATCTCGACCATCTCGCCGGCGGCGGACGGATCATTCCCAACGGCGAAGCCCGCTTCGACGCGCTGTGCCTTGCGGCCCTTGCCGACGGGCTGATGGACGCCGCCCTGCTGCAGGTCTACGAGGCGCGCTTCCGGCCCGAGGAACGCCGCCATGCCGACTGGCTGGCCTATCAGGGCGAGAAGGTCACCCGTGCGCTCAGCGTTCTCGAGGCGACCCCGCCGGTAGCGGTGCCGGCCGGCGGCACGCCCGATGTGGGTCAGATCGGCGTCGCCTGCGCTCTCGGCTACCTCGACCTGCGCTTTGCAGGCAGCTGGCGGGCAGATCATCCCAAGCTCATCGCCTGGCTCGACGCCTTCGAAGCGGCCGTGCCCTCCTTCGCCGAAACGCGCATCACCGCCTGAGGACGCAACTCAGGCAAGCACAGGATAACCGAGCGCGGCCGCATGCCGGTCGCGCTCGGCGATGACCTTGTAGTCATCCGCATCGAAGGCGGCAAAGCCGTGCAACGACAGCGCCGTGCGCAGGTCCTGCGGCGCGGCCGCAATCGCCGCCGCCGCAGCCTGACGCAGCATCGGAACCTTGTCGCGATTGCCCCGTGCGGTGATCATGGGAAGGCCCGGCGTCGGAGGCGTCGCCAGCAACACCCGGACGCTGCGCGCGGCTGGCTCATGCGCCTGCGCCAGCCGGTAGCTCATGGCATCGAGCGTCGCCGCATCCGCCTCTCCTGCGGCCACGGCCTTGAGTGCGGCCCGGTGAGATCCGGTCTCCATCACCGACGAAAAGAACGCCTTGCCCTCGGCAATCGGTGCAAGCACGTGCCGCAGCGCCCCCTCCCCCGACTGCGAGCCGGGGTGATTGTAGGCCAGCCGGCGCCCGCGAAGCTCGGCGAGCGAAGCCGCCGGGTCCTCCTCGCGCACCACAACGACCGAGCAATAATGGCCGGGCGGACAATCGGGCAGCCCGTAGTCGGGCGATCCGAGCACGCAGACACGGTCCAGGAGATGGCGCACCAGGGGCAGGCCGCACGTCTGGCCTAACAACAGGGACGGATCCTGCCAGCCGTCCATCAGCTCGCGCCCGCGCTCCAGCTGCTGGGGCGCACCGAGCCCGAGGTCGGCGAACGCTTGGCACAGGAGCGACCACAGGCGGTCGGTCTGCGTGCGGACTTCCGGCCAGTCGTACATCGGCAGGAAGGCGAAGATCTCGGAACTGTCGGGAGAAGGGGTGGTGTGGGGCAATGGGGAACCTCTTGCTGGGTTCCTTGAGGCTAGGAAGCCTTCACGCGGCTGGCAAGGCGCGCAAGCCGCTCGTCAGCGACCGAACGGTCCCCGAAAAGCGACAAGGGGAGCCGCATTGCGACTCCCCCTGGCGTCTGTTCGTCCCGGGAGGGATCAGAACTTGTAGCTGAGACCGAACCGAACCTGGTTGTTGTCCAGCTTGTTCTTGTAGGTCTGGCCACCGAGACCGAAGTTCGTGGTGCCGTAGTCCTGATACTGGTACTCGAGGCGAGCCGTCACGTTCTGGGTGACTGCACCCTCGACACCGGCACCCGCCGTCCAGCCGATACGGGCCACGCTATCGGAAGCGCCGTTGGCGGACGCATCGACGTCGGCGATCGCAAGGCCACCGGTACCGTAGACCAGGAAGCGGTCGAAGGCCCAACCGGCGCGTGCGCGCACCGTGCTGTTCCAGCTGCTCGAGGTCTTGTAGTTGACGCCGGCGACAGTGCGCGACTTCTCGATGTCGCTGAGGCTGAAGTCGGCTTCGGCACCGAGCAGGAAGTTCGGCGTGACCATGTAGTTGTAACCGGCATGGACACCGCCGGTGACGCCATTGTCATGGTTGTTGAATCGACCGGTTACACCGTTGGAGACGCTATAGTCGGACCAGTTCCAACCGAGATGCCCACCGAAATAGAACCCGGACCAGTCGAACCGTTCCGCAGGAACCGGATCCGTGTAGGTGTAGGGCTGTTCGGGCTGCGGAAGGTCGGCCGCGAAAGCCGGGGCACTCGCCGCAAATGCGGCGGCCGCAGCAAGGCCGGCAGCAGCTAGACGCTTCATGTGAATACTCCAGTTACCACGTGGAACAAGCGGGCATGCAGGACAGAATCCCGAGCACACCCGGCCCCCCAGACGCTCATCTATGACGGGTGAATGTGGCGCTGCCCGAGACAAAATGGGGAGATCCCGTGGCAATGGATGATTTTTCGGTGACATGGTAACCGATTGGTTACCATAGGGCATCGATAGAACAGACAGGGTCCGCGGCGCAGGGGAACGGGACCGCCCCACCACGACCGGGCTTTTCATCTCCGGGTAAATGCATATATAGGGCAGGTCTTCAGCGGGCAGCGCCCAGGCGCCGTCTGGCGCACCGCGCGAGACCGCAAAGTCCTTGCTGACCAGCACGTACGACAATCCGTCCACCTCGCAGCCGGGTGCCACAGCTTCATGCTCATCGACTATGTCAGCCTCGTGGGAGGTCTCGTCGTCCTGATCGTCGCCGGTGACGTTCTGGTTCGCGGGTCGGTGAGTGTTGCGGAGCGGCTCGGCATTCCCACGCTTGTGATCGGCCTGACGATCGTCGCCTTCGGCACCAGCGCTCCCGAGCTCGTGATCTCACTGCGCGCGGCAATCGATGGCCTCTCGGGCATCGCCATCGGCAATGTGGTCGGGTCCAATATCGCCAATGTGCTGGCGGTTCTCGGTTTGCCGGCCCTGTTCGCCGCCACGTCCTGCGACGAGAACGGCGCGGTCCGCAACTCGGTGTTCATGGTGGCGATCACCGCCATCTTCATCGGCATGGCCTTCCACAGCCCGATCTCGCGCCTCGACGGGACGATCCTGTTGGTGCTGCTTGCGCTCTTCCTGTGGGAATCGATGCGCGCCACCCGCAGGCACCGCGCCCAGAATGTCGGCGCCGCGGCCGTTGCCGACGGCGACGAGGACCTGCCCTTCGACGAGGTCGAGGGCGTGCCGGACAATATCGGCCTTGCCATCCTGTTCATCGTCCTCGGCCTGATCGGCCTGCCGCTCGGCGCGCATTTCACCATCGAGGGCGCCTCGGCACTGGCTCGCGACTGGGGCGTCTCCGATGCGGTGATCGGCCTGACCGTGGTCGCTCTCGGCACGTCGCTGCCCGAGCTCATGACCTCGCTGATGGCCGCGATTCGCGGTCACGCGGCCGTCGCGCTCGGCAATGTCATCGGCTCCAACATCTTCAATCTGGTCGCGATCATGGGCATCACCTCGATGGTCGTGCCGCTGCAGGTGCCGCCGGAAGTCCTGCGCCTCGACCTGTGGGCGATGCTTGCCTGCGCCCTGCTGGTGCTCGCCTTCGCCGCGTTCAAGGTGACCATCCGCTGGCCATCCGGTATCATTCTTTGCGCGTTGTACGCCCTGTACATTTTCGTCGTATTCCAGACGGGCAAGATCGCCTGATCGGGCTGTCCCGAATTCGCGTAAGACCCGCTGATCTCTCGTCCATTTCGACAACCAGCGAGTCGCCATGTCCGTTTCCCAGATGCCCGCCAGCAACGAGCAGTCTCCCGTAGCCCTGGTGACGGGCGCGGCCCTGCGCATCGGCAGGTCGATCGCCGAGGATCTCGCGGCCAACGGCTTTCGGGTGGCGATCCATGCCCACCGCTCGCTGTCCGAGGCGGAAGCCCTGGCAACCGATATCGCCGCACGTGGCGGGCGCGCCTGCATCGTTGCCGGTGACCTGACGCTTCCCGACACGCCGGGACGGATCATGGCAGCGGCCCGCGCGCAGCTCGGCCCCGTCCGCCTGCTGGTCAACAGCGCCTCGATCTTCGAAAAGGACGAGATCGGCGAACTGGAGCTGGACCGCTACGAAAAGCACATGGCGATCCATACCCGGGCACCGATCTTCCTGACCCAGGAGATGGCCAACGCCCTGCCGCAGGGGACGACCGGGCTCGTGGTCAACATCATCGACCAGCGCGTGTGGAAGCTGACGCCGCAGTTCTTTTCCTACACCCTGTCCAAGGCGGCGCTGTGGGCCGCCACCCAGACGCTGGCCCAGGGCCTTGCCCCGCGCATCCGCGTCAACGGCATCGGCCCGGGCCCGACCCTTGCCAACACGCGCCAGCAGGCGTCCGATTTCGCCCGCCAGTCGGAGGCGGTGCTGCTGGGGCGCGGCCCCTCCCTCGCAGAGTTCGGCCGGACGATCCGCTACCTTTGGGAAACGCCCTCGATCACGGGTCAGATGATCGCGCTCGATGGCGGCCAGCATCTTGCCTGGGAGACCCCGGACGTCGTAGGCATCGCCGAATGAGCGGACGCAAGAACGACCTCCCCCCCAACAACGAGCTGGCCGACGACGATCTGCCAGACGATGCGGTCGATGATCTGGACGCCGACGAGACCGCCGAGACCGGGGACGGTGCGACCGGTGAGGGCGGCGGGCGCGTGCCCATGCCGGTCTTCGAGGCAGAGCCCTCTCCGCTCGGCCCGGACGCGCGTGGCGTCGACGTCATCTCACATTTCGTGCGAAGGCTTCCGCTCGGGCCGGGCGTCTATCGCATGCTCGACGAGGAAGGCACCGTTCTTTACGTGGGCAAGGCGCGCTCGCTGAAGAAGCGGGTGACCAGCTACACGCGCCTGCAGGGCCAGTCCAACCGCATCATGCGGATGATCATGGCAACCGCGTCGATGGAGTTCGTGACCACGGGCACGGAAACCGAGGCGCTGCTGCTCGAGGCCAACCTGATCAAGCGCCTGCGGCCGCGGTTCAACGTGCTGCTGCGCGACGACAAGTCGTTCCCGTACATTCTCGTCACCGGCGACCACGAGTCCCCCGCTCTCGTCAAGCACCGCGGCGCCCGCCGGCGCAAAGGCAGCTATTTCGGCCCCTTCGCCTCCGCCGGTGCGGTCAACCGGACGATCAACGCGCTGCAGAAGGCGTTCCTGATCCGCAACTGCACCGACAGCTACTACGCCAATCGCAGCCGGCCCTGCCTGCTCTACCAGATCAAGCGCTGCGCAGGTCCGTGCACCGGCGAGATCGACCAGGAGGATTATGCCGGCCTCGTCGCGGAGGCGAAATCCTTCCTGTCCGGCCGCAGCCAGATGGTGAAGAAGGATCTCGCCCGCCAGATGGAGGCGGCCTCCGAGACGCTCGATTTCGAGCGCGCGGCGGTCTATCGCGACCGTCTCGCCGCCCTCTCCCATATCCAGTCGCACCAGGGCATCAACCCGCAGAACGTGGAAGAGGCGGACGTCTTCGCCATCCACGAGGAAGGCGGGCAGTACTGCATTCAGGTGTTCTTCTTCCGCACCGGCCAGAACTGGGGCAACCATGCCCTCTTCCCGCGCGCCGACCGCTCGCTGGACGTGGCGGAGGTGCTGGAGAGCTTCCTGGCGCAGTTCTACGACGACAAGCCGGTGCCCCGGCTGGTGCTGCTGTCGCACGAGATCGAGGAGCGGGCGCTGCTCTCCGCCGCCCTTTCCGAGCGCGCCGGACACAAGGTCGAGGTCGCCGTGCCCCAGCGGGGCGAAAAGCGCGAGCTGGTCGAGCACGCCCACAAGAATGCGCGCGAGGCGCTCGGGCGGCGGCTCGCCGAGACCAGCAGCCACGCGCGCCTGCTCAAGGGGGTGGGCGAGGCCTTCGGCCTGGCCGCAACGCCGCGCCGGATCGAGGTCTACGACAACTCGCATATCATGGGCACCAACGCGGTCGGCGGCATGATCGTCGCCGGGCCGGAAGGCTTCGCCAAGGGCCAGTACCGCAAGTTCAACATCCGCTCCGAGGACCTCGTTCCGGGCGATGACTACGGCATGATGCGCGAGGTGCTGACCCGGCGCTTCTCGCGCCTGCTCAAGGAGCATGCCGACGAGCGCAAGGCGGCGGCAGCGCCCGCCCCAGAAACGGCAAATCCGGACGAGGAGACGGCCGAGGACACCAGCGCTATTCCGGCATGGCCGGACCTGGTCTTCATCGACGGCGGCCTGGGACAGCTCAATGCGGCGCGCGAGACGCTGACCACCCTCGGCATCGAGGACGTGCCGCTGGTGGGCATCGCCAAGGGCCCGGACCGCGACGCGGGACGGGAGAAGTTCTTCATCCTGGGCAAGCCGTCCTTCATGCTGCCGGAGCGAGATCCGGTGCTCTACTTCGTCCAGCGGCTTCGCGACGAGGCCCACCGCTTCGCCATTGGCACGCACCGGGCGCGGCGCAAGAAGGACATCGCGCGCAGTCCGCTCGACGAGATCGCCGGCATCGGCCCCAGCCGCAAGCGCGCCCTGCTGCGCCACTTCGGCACGGCCAAGGCGGTCTCGAAGGCCGGCATCGACGACCTGATGGCTGTGGACGGCGTCTCCGAAACGGTCGCGCGCACGATCTACGACCACTTTCACGAATAGTGGCGGCGGTTCCAGGTCGCCGGCGAGGTTGAAGCGGCCGGCGGGACAGCAGACACTTGCCCCGGCGCGGGGCAGACAAAGACGGAAGGACGGGCAATGGTTTTCGGGAAGCTCTTCGGCGGACTGTTCGGCGGCGGCGGCGACAAGGGCCCGGCAGCCTCGCGCCACCAGACGCAGGAGTACAAGGGCTACCTCATCACGCCGGCGCCGACCGCGCGCGACGGCCAGTGGCAGGTTGCCGGCTCCATCGCCCGCACCTTCGACGACGGCGACACCAGGACTCACGACTTCATTCGTGCCGACCTGATGCCGAGCGAGGAACAGGCAGCGGAGTTCGCCGCGCGCAAAGCCCGTCAGATCATCGATGAGCAGGGCGACCGCATGTTCGACTGAGTCGCTCTCAGCGCGCCTGCGACCGGATATCCTCCAGACGCTGGATCTGCCGGCCCTGCAGGTCGAAATTCTCCGGCGCGAGCCAGGCTTCGCATGCCGTGCGCAGATGCGGCCACTCGCTGTCGAGGATCGAGAACCAGGCCGTGTCGCGGTTGCGCCCCTTGTAGATCATCGCCTGGCGGAACGTGCCCTCGTAGGAGAAGCCGAGCCGCCCGGCGGCCCGCCGCGAGGGAGCGTTCAGCGCGTCGCATTTCCACTCGTAGCGGCGATAGCCCAACTCGTCGAACACCCGCCGCATCATCAGGTACATCGCCTCTGTCGACTGCACGCTGCCTTGCATGAGTGGTGAGAAGTTGATGTGCCCGACCTCGATCACACCGTTCGCCGGGTCGATCCGCAGGTAGCTGGCAACGCCCAGTTCGCGCCCGTTCGCCTCATCCACCACCACATGGAACAGCGGATCCTCGCCCGTATAGGTCGCCTCGGCGAATTTCTCGAACTCCGCCTGCGTCGCGGCGGGGCTGTACCCGAGATAGGTCCAGTTGCGCCCTTCCCCATCCTCGCGATAGGCGGCGAAAAGCCCGGCGGCATGGCGTGGCTCATACGGCTCCAGACGGCAGGTCCTGCCCTGCATGGGCGTGCGCGGCGGCCGGGGACGCAGCGTCCAACCCGCAACCTCCGGCCCGATGGCCTGTCCGAATCCGTTCCGCCTCTCGATCATTTCGCGCCCTCGCCGACTGCCCGTGACCGTCTGTCACTGTCCCCAGATATACCCCTCCTTCATGTGGAAGGGAGCACCGGCCGGCCGCAGTTTCAGGGCACCGGTAGGGCCCCTGCACGCGCCTGCGTCAAGGAGGCCCGATTGACGCGATGGGGCCCGCATGCTTCAAGGACCATACCTATCCCTGCCACTCATGCAGTGCGAGACCCTGAAGCGACATGTCTCAATCCCATGTCTGGAGCCTTCCCAACATCCTGACCTACGGGCGCATCCTTGCGGTACCCGCGGTCATGATCTGCTTCTATTTCCCCGGCCACGGCCCGCGCTGGGTGGCCCTTGGCATCTTCATCGTCGCTGCCATCACCGACTTCTTCGACGGCTATCTTGCCCGGGCCTGGCAGCAACAGTCCCGCCTCGGCCAGATGCTCGACCCCATCGCCGACAAGCTGCTGGTCGCCGTGTGCCTGCTGCTGCTGGCCGGACAGGGTGACATCGGCGGCTGGTCGATGATCGCGGCAGCGATCATCCTGTGCCGCGAGATCCTGGTTTCGGGCCTGCGCGAGTTTCTGGCGGACCTGCGGGTCAGCGTGCCAGTCACCAAGCTCGCCAAATGGAAGACCACGGTCCAGCTCGTTGCCATGGCCTTCCTGCTGGCCGGCCCCGCCGGCGAGGTCGTGCTGCCCGGAACGCAGCTCCTTGGCCTGATCGCCCTGTGGATCGCCGCCCTGCTGACGCTATATACCGGCTACGACTACTTCCGGGCCGGCATCGGCCACCTGGTGCGGGACTAGGATACGAACCGCCGCAAGGACGGAGACGAGAATGCAGCTGCGCTACTTCGCCTGGGTCCGCGAGCGGATCGGCAAGGACGCCGAGACCGTGGACCTGCCCGGCGACATCACCACCGTCGCCGGCCTGCTCGACTGGCTGGCCTCCCGCGACGAAGGCTATGCCGGCGCCTTCGCGGACCGCGAGATCATCCGCGTTGCCCTCGACCAGGAGCATGCCGAGCATGATGCACCGCTGGCGGGCGTGCGCGAGGCAGCCTTCTTTCCGCCGATGACCGGCGGCTGAGCCTGCCATGACCGCTACGTCGAGCCCGTCCTCTGATGGCCTGCCGCCGGTCGAGGTCCGCATCCAGAGCGGCGACTTCGACGTGGCTGCCGAGATCGAGCAGCTTCGGCAGGCCAACCCGAATATTGGCGCCGTCGTCACCTTCACGGGCCTTTGCCGCGACGAGGGCGGGCGCCTTGCCGCGCTCGAACTCGAGCACTATCCCGGCATGGCCGAGGCGGAGATCACCCGCATCGCCCAACAGGCCTGCGCGCGCTGGCCGCTCGACGGGCTGACCGCGATCCACCGCCACGGCAAGATCGAGCCGGGCGGCAACATCGTTCTTGTGGTCGCCGCCTCCCGCCACCGCCGCGCCGCCTTCGAGGCGGCCGAGTTCCTGATGGACTATCTCAAGACCCGTGCGCCCTTCTGGAAGAAAGAGCACCTGAAAGACGGCAGCAGCGGCAACTGGGTGGACGCCCGCGACAGCGACACGCGCGACGCCGACCGCTGGAAGGCTTGACCTGCCGCCCATAAGGGAGGAAGTCTTGCCTATTCGTGGCAGACACGCCCCCCCTCCCAAACAGGCGCGCCCCGGATTGCCCCGGGGTCTGCGACCGGACCGCTCATGAACACCACAGCTACGCCCGTCGAGGTGATCGACGGCCCGCGCCACGGCCTTGGCTTCACGGAATTTGTCGTGATCGTCGCCGCACTGATGGCGCTGAACGCCCTCGCCATCGACGTCATGCTCCCCGCGCTCGGCGATATCGGCCGTGCCTTCGCCATCTCAGATCCCAACGAACGCCAGAAGATCGTCATCGTCTATCTGATCGGCTTCGGCTCCGCACAGCTCGTCTGCGGTCCTTTGTCGGACCGCTTCGGCCGGCGCCCCGTCCTGCTCGGCGGGCTCACCCTTTATGCCCTCGCCGGGCTTCTCAGCGTCTTCGCCCCGAACATGGAGCAGATGCTGCTTGCCCGTCTGCTGCAGGGCATCGGATGCGCCGCCCCGCGCGTGGTGGCGCTGTCGGCCGTGCGCGACTGCTATTCCGGCCCGCGCATGGGCAAGGTCATGTCGCTGGTCATGATGGTGTTCATGAGCGTGCCTGTGATCGCACCGTCCATCGGACAGTTGATCCTCTTCGTCGCGCCCTGGCGGGCCATCTTCCTGATGCTCACCTTCGGCGGCTTCGCCATGCTCGGCTGGTGCCTGCTGCGGCTGCGCGAGACGCTTCCCGTGGAGGAGCGCCGGCCGCTTTCCGTCGGCACCGTACTCGGCGCCTATCGCACCACGCTCGCCACCCGCACCACCTTCGGCTACATGTTGGCGACGACGCTGATCTTCGGCGCACTGTTCTCCTTCATCGCCTCTGCTCAGCAGGTCTATGTCGACCTGTTCGGCCTCGGCGCCGCCTTCCCGCTCGTCTTCGCGATGATGGGACTGGCGCTCGCGGCCTCGTCCTTCCTCAGCGCCTCGCTGGTGGAGCGCATCGGCCTGCGCCCGCTGTCGCACTGGGCGCTGGTCGCCTACGCGCTGCTCAACATCGTGCAGGTGGTCGCCGCGCTGACCTTCGGCTCGAACTTCTATGTCTTCACCGGCCTTCTGGTGCTTGGCGTCTTCTCCTTCGGGCTGATCGGTCCGAGCTTCAATGCCATCGCGATGGAGCCGCTCGGCCATATCGCCGGCGCCGCATCCGCCATGCTCGGCTTCGTCACCACCAGCGGCGGGGCGGCGCTCGGCTTCCTGGTCTCCAGCCGCTTCGACGGGTCGGTGCTGCCGCTCACTCTCGGCTTCGCCTGCTTCGCCCTGTCGGGTCTTGCTGTCGTCGCCTGGACCGAGCGCGGACGGATGTTCACCGTCTAGAGGCGCAAGATCCGGTTCCGAAACGCAAAAGGGCGGCCAAACGGCCGCCCTTCGCATATTCCGCGGTGAGATCCGAGGGGATCTCAGCCGGCAGCGGCGATCTTCGCCGCGGCCTTCGGCTGCACCTCGACGTGATAGTCTTCCATCAAGGTCTTGGTGATCGCATCGACGGTGAACGTGTACGGACCGACCTCGGAAACCGGGGTCACTTCCGCCGCCGTGCCGGTGAGGAAGCAGGCCTCGAAGCCCTCCATCTCGTCCGGCAGGATCGCCCGCTCGATCACCTCGAAGCCGCGCCGCTTGGCCAGGTCGATGACCGTGCGGCGGGTGATACCGTCGAGGAAGCAATCCGGCTTCGGCGTGTGGATCTTGCCGTCCTTCACGAAGAAGACGTTGGCACCGGTCGCCTCGGCGACCTGGCCGCGCCAGTCGAGCATCAGGGCATCGGCATAGCCCTTGCGCTCGGCCTCGTGCTTGGAGATCGTGCAGATCATGTAGAGGCCGGCCGCCTTGGAGCGCGAGGGGGCCGTCATCGGGTCCGGACGGCGATAGGCCGCCATGTCGAGACGGATGCCCTTCAGCCGCTCTTCCGGCTTGAAGTAGCTCGGCCACTCCCAGGCGGCAATCGCCAGGTGAATGGTGTTGGACTGGGCCGACACGCCCATCATCTCGCTGCCGCGCCAGGCCACCGGACGGACGTAAGCGTCGACCAGGTTGCCCTTGGCCAGCAGTTCGCGCGTCGCCTGGTTGATGGTTTCGGCGCTGTAGGGAATCTCGAAACCGAGAATACGGGCCGACTCGTGCAGGCGCTCGGTGTGCTCGCCGAGCTTGAACACCTCGCCGCCATAGGCGCGCTCGCCCTCGAAGACACTGCTGGCATAGTGCAGGCCGTGGCTCAGTACGTGGAGCTTGGCCTCGGCCCAGGGCACGAACACGCCATCATACCAGATGTGGCCTTCGCGTTGGTCAAAGGGCAGCTGCGCCATATGAACTACTCCCGAAACAGGCAACGGGCTCGATCCCGTTTGCGTTTGAATGAGATACCGGTCCGGCCGGCACCGTCAGGACTGCAATGTGGTTCCGTCTCGCGGCTTTGCGCGGCTCGTCAACTGTTTGTATGGTGACGGGCCGCTTGGCGCCTGAACACGCACGACACCGGAGTCGCACGCCTAGCCCGGAAAGCCGCGTTCTGCAACGCCTACGGACAACATCTACCATGCTTGAAGGGCGATGACGTACGATCGTTTCGCTGCAGACTGGATACGTGTAACAATCGGTCGGAAATAAGTCAATATGGCTGACGTAAATTTCTCGCAGGGCGCGAAACAGGGCCAGTCGGCCACCTCGGCGGAGATCCCCATCGACCTCATCGAGCTGCTGTTCTTCGCCTATCGCGACTTCACCGCGGATCCGGATGCGGCACTTGCCGAATTCGGTTTCGGGCGGGCCCATCACCGCGTGCTGCACTTTGTCAGCCGCAATCCGGGCCTGCGCGTCACCGACCTGCTGGCGATTCTCAAGATCACCAAGCAGAGCCTTGCCCGGGTACTGAAACAGCTGGTGGAGGAGGGCTATATCCTGCAGGAACCTGGCCCCCAGGACCGCCGCGAACGACTGCTCTTTCCGACAGTCGAGGGAGAGCAGCTGGCGGCTCGCCTCACCGACCTGCAGTCCCGCCGCATCCGCCGGGCGCTCGGTGCCATGCCGGCCGAGAGCCACGATATCGCCCGCCAGTTCCTGTACCATATGATCGATCCGGATCAGCGCGGCGACGTTGCCCGCCTGATTGACCGGCCGGCCCAGACGAGGGTGAGCCCGTGACGACCGACAGCATCGAGACCCAGGCCACCACCGGGACGCCGCCGGCCGCAAATCTGCAGGACGATGCGCCGCACCTGTTGCTGGTGGACGACGACACCCGCATCCGCACCCTGCTGAAGCGCTTCCTGACCGAACACGGCTTCCGCATCACGGTGGCCGCCTCGGCAGCCGAGGCGCGCCGGCGCCTGAACGGGCTGGCCTTCGATCTGCTGGTGGTCGACGTCATGATGCCGGGCGAGAGCGGGCTGGAACTCGCCGCCGACCTGCACGCCCGTTCCGACGTGCCGATCCTGATGCTGACGGCCCGCTCCGACGCCGCCGACCGGATCGCCGGACTGGAAGCGGGCGCCGACGACTATCTGGTCAAGCCGTTCGAGCCGCGCGAGCTGCTGCTGCGCATCCGTGCGATCCTGCGCCGGCGCTCCACTCCGGAAGTTCCCGAGCCGACCGATATCCGCTTCGGGCCTTACGTTTTCGATGCCGCGCGCCGGGAGCTTCGCCGCGGGGACGAGGTGATCCGCCTGACCGATCGGGAGAAGGAGATCCTGACGCTCTTCACCGAAAAGCCCAACGAGACCGTGCCGCGCACCGAAATCGTCGGCGACGACAGCGGCCTTGGCGAACGCACCGTCGATGTGCAGATCAACCGGTTGCGGCGCAAGATCGAGACGGATCCCGGCAACCCGCTCTATCTGCAGACCGTGCGCGGCATCGGTTACCGGCTCGTATGCGACTGAGCACACCGTTTCGCGGCGCCCTCGCCCGCCTTGGCGCCTTGCCTCTTCCGGCGGGCCTGCGGCGGATCGGCGAATTGCTGGCAGCTCCTTACCGCGCCCTGGCCGGCGCGCTGTACCGGCGCATGCCGAAAGGCCTTTTCACCCGCACGCTGCTGATCATCATCACCCCACTGGTGGTCATGCAGGCCGTGCTCGCCTTCGTCTTCATGGAGCGGCACTACAATCTCGTCACCCAGCGGCTTTCGGATGCGGTCGTGCGCGACATTGCGATGATCGTGCGACTGACCGAGGCCAGCCGCAGCGAGGAGGAGTTCCAGAAGATCACAGAGATGGCGCGTGCCGACGTCGGGCTTGCCATCACCTTGTTGCCGCCCGAACCGTTGCCGCCACCGCGCCCCAAACCCTTTTTCGACATCCTCGACCGCTATCTGTCGCAGCAGGTCGCGTCCCGGATCGGCAAGCCGTTCTGGATCGACACCGTCGGCCGCTCCAGCTTCGTCGAGCTGCGTATCAAGCTGGAAAACAACGTGCTGCGGGTCATCGCGCGTCGCAGCCAGACCTACGCGTCCAATTCGCATCTCTTCATCGTGTGGATGGTATCGACCTCGCTCGTCCTGGTGATCCTGGCCATGCTTTTCCTGCGCAACCAGACCCGCCCGGTGGAACGGCTGGCCAATGCGGCGGAGAGCTTCGGCAAGGGGCGGCCGATCGAGGATTTCCGCCCCAGTGGCGCGCGAGAGGTGCGCCGCGCCGCCCAGGCCTTCATTGAAATGCGGCGGCGGATCGAGCGCCAGATCGAGCAGCGCACGGCGATGCTGGCCGGCGTCAGCCACGACCTCAGAACCATCCTGACGCGCTTTCGGCTGCAGCTCGCGCTCTTCCCCGACAGCGAGGAAGTGCGCGCCCTACAGCGCGACGTCGACGAGATGAAGACGATGCTGGAGGACTACCTCGCCTTCGCCCGCGGCGAGGGAGACGAGCAGGCCCACCCCACCGATATCGGCCTGCTGTTCGAGGAATTGGAGGCGGAAGCCGAGATTCTCGGCGCCTCGGTGTCCTCGCACCTTCAAGGCCCTGCCGAGGTGACCTTGCGGCCAAGCGCCTTCAAGCGGGCGCTGACCAACCTGGTCACCAATGCGGCCCGGCATGGCAGCCGGCTCACCATCGAGGGGCGCAATGCAGATGGCTGGCTGACGATCACCATCGACGACGACGGCCCCGGCATCCCGGCCGAGGAGCTGGAAAACGTGTTCCGCCCCTTCTACCAGCTCGATCAGGCGCGCAACCGCGACAGCGGCGGCAGCGGCCTCGGGCTTGCCATCGCCCGCGACATTGCCCGCGCCCATGGCGGGGACATCGTGCTCGGCGACAGCGAAACGCTGGGCGGCTTGCGCGCCCGCGTCCGCATCCCGGTCTAGGTCGCGGACGCGGGCACGTCCTTAGTACAGACGGCCGCCGAGCGGCACGTCCTTGTCGGGCACCAGCAGCACGACCTCGCCATCCGCATCCGGAACACCGAGCGTCAGGACTTCCGACATCATCGGTCCGATCTGGCGCGGCGGAAAGTTGACGACCGCCATCACCTGGCGACCGACCAGCTCTTCCGGCGTGTAGTGGCGGGTGATCTGGGCGCTGGACTTCTTGAGGCCGATCTCGGCGCCGAAATCGATCATCAGCTTGATCGCCGGCTTGCGCGCCTCGGGAAAGGGCGCGGCCTCGACAATACGGCCGACGCGGATGTCGACCTTGAGGAATTCATCAAAGGAAATGGCCGGCGAAGCGGCCGCATGGTCTTTCGTCATGGTGGATAATGTCCTGGACGACAGTAGGCGGGAACGTGAAAGCCCGCGCGGACCTTTCGGTCGGCGCGGGAGGGGCGCGGCGCTCCCGCTACCTTAGTCGTCAGGCTGCGTTCGGGGAAGCCCCGGAGGGGGCAGCAGCCTCATCCCCGGCATCTGCCGTGCCGGGCGGCGGTGTCTCCTGCCGCGCACCGCGCTCGCGCGCCCTCGACAGGAACGGCTTCAGGAAGCGGCTCACCCGGTCGAGCCGGCCCATCCACACCTCGCCTTCGTCGAGCTGGCGGGCGAGCGCCGACATGGTACGGGCAAGGCCGGGATCCTTGTCGTCCAGCCACACATCGACGACGCGGGCAAAAGCCACGACAAGCGCTTGCGACATGACCGCAGCGCGCGGCCCGGCCGCCGGAATGCCCGCCGCCGTCAGCATCCAGCGCTGCGAGGTGACGGCCTCGCGGTTGATCTTGAGCGCCAGCTGCGGATCGCGCTGCACCGCCTTTCGCAGGGCGCGGATGGCATCCTTGTGAGGAGACAGGGTGTCCAGCCGCGTCATCAGCACGTCGAACAATCGCTCGCGCGCCGGTTCGCCCTCCATGTCCGGATCGATGGCATCGAGGACCTTCTGGTCCACATCGGACAGGAACGCCCTCAGGCATGCCGTCTTGCCGGGAAACTCCGCACGCAGCACGGACAGCTTGACGCCCGCCTCGCGCGCGACATCCGCCATCTCAAAGCCGTGCCAGCCCTTGTCGCCCAGGAGCGAAAGGAAGCTCGCGACGATCTTCTGCCTGGTTTTCGCGGTGGCCATGCTCATCTCCGGATCACGTGTGACCGCGTTTCAGCCGCAGCTGCGACAGGCCGGTCACGAACACCTGATGAAGATGTAGGAAACCCGGAGCGACTTTTCGAGCCTTGGCGGAAGAAAGCAGATGCGGCGGCGCAAGGCCGGCTGTTCAGCCGGCCAGCTCCTGCGAGCGCTTGCGCGCGGCCGCCACGGCCTTGTCCATCACCGGCTGCAGGCCGCTTTCCGGCTCCATCAGCACGGCGAGCGCGGCAGCGGTCGTCCCGTTCGGCGACGTGACGTTCTGGCGCAGCTCCGCTGCCGGCAGATCGGAGCGATACAGCAGCTCCCCTGCGCCGCACACGGTCTGGCGGGCGATACGCATCGCCAGGTCTTCCGGCAGGCCGGCCTTGACGCCGGCAGCGGCCAGCGCCTCGGTCAGGTAGAAGACATAGGCAGGGCCCGAACCGCTGACGGCGGTCACGGCATCGATCTGCTCTTCCTGCTCGATCCAGTCGGAAGCGCCGATGGCCGAAAGCAGCGCATCGACAGTCGCCCGCTGATCTCCGTCGGTGCGGTCGTTGGCATAGGCAACGCTCATGCCGCGGCCGACCTGGGACGGGGTGTTCGGCATGACGCGAACGATCGCCACATCGCCGAAGGCCTTGCGGAACGCCGCGACCGGCGTCCCGGCAGCGACCGAGACCACCAGCGTGTCCGCATCGACGGCGGGCGCCAGGCTCGGCAGCACGCTTTCCATGATCTGCGGCTTCAGGGCCACCAGCAGTACGCCGGCCTTCAGCCCTTCGGTGACGGCCTCCGCATGGCGGATACCGGACCTGGCCACCATATCGAGCAACTCGGCCGAGGGCTTCGGATCGACGACGAGAACGGATTCCGGCTCGGTGCCGGCAGCAAGCCAGCCCGACAGCATCGCGCCACCCATCTTGCCGGCTCCGACAAGGACGAGCGGACGCTCCTTCGAAAAACTCATGCTTCCCCCGCGGTTTCGAACAAGGCGGTGTCGATTGCCTCGGAGGCGCTTTTACCCGCCCAGACCACGAACTGGAAGGCCTGGTAGTAGCGCTCGCAGGAGTCGAGCGCGTTGGTGAGCAATCCCTCGATCTGCTTGGACGTCGCCTCGGCACCGCCGGCAAGCAGCAGCGACTGGCGGAAGATCACCACGCCTTCTCGGTTCCACAGGTCGAAATGCCCCATCCACAGCTGCTCGTTGACGAGCGCCAGCAGGCGCACGACCTCGGTGCGGCGCGGATCCGGCACCTTTAGATCGAAGGCGCAGGCCAGATGCAGCGCCTCCAGGTCCTCCATCCAGGAGAACGAGACGTGATAGTCGCACCAGTGGCCGGCAACGGAAATCGTGATCTCCTCGTCGCAGGAGCGCTCGAAGGACCAGTCGTTGATGGCGGCGATGTGCTCGATCGTGTCGACGGGGTTGGCGGGCCGTTCGAAGTCGATGTCGATGAGGCTCATGGGAGGTTCCTCTCGGCTTGCGGGCCATGCGCGGCGCTGCCCCAGCGCGTGGCCACCGTGTCGGTCCGCAGGGTGCTGGCCTGCCGCGAGCGAATGTCCGCGAGCCGCGATGACTGTTCGTGCCCCTCGGCATCGCCGTCCCGCGAATCTCCGCCTGACTTCAGTATATAGGGAGAACTTATTTCAAGGATATGTTCACTTTTCCTTTACGGATTTGAAGCTGTGGACGGCGAGCTGCCGCTACGGCTTTCTCCGCACCCGGCGAAAGACGCCGGGTGATCATCCTGCACCGATTCGCTCGTGCCGCCTCAGCCTCAGTCGTCTGCGGCTTTCGGCTTGGTCGAGCGCGGCTTGGCCGTCGGCGTCTCCAGCGCGGCGATGCGTGCCTCGAGCTCGTCGATCCGGTCGAGCGCACGTGCCGCCATATCCTTCACGACATCGTGTTCTTCGCGCTTGACCAGGTCCATGTCGGCCAGAAACCGCTCGGCCTGTGCCCGGAAGGCGGTCTCCACCTCGCGCCGCGCGCCCTGGGCGACACCGGCCATGTCCGTCATCAGCTTGGCGAAATCGTCGAGAACCCGGTTCGGTCCCTGTGTCATGGCCAGTCCTTCTCTGCTGCCGGCCCATCGGGCCGTGTCGTACTTTCTCCTAGGTAGTGCGCTTTTGTGCGCGACGAAACACCCCATCTCGGAGAAATCGCCGCAGCCTTGACGCACGCGGCCCGGAGCGGCAACGTCGCGCCGCATGTCGTGCCGGTCCGCCGGCCAGCCGGAGCCCCCATGCCGATCCTTGCCCTGCCCTTCCCCGCCATCGATCCCGTGCTGATCGAGCTCGGCCCCTTCGCGATCCGCTGGTACGCGCTCGCCTATATCGCCGGGCTGCTGCTCGGCTGGCGCTACATGCGCGGCCTCGTCTCCCGCGACGAATTGTGGGGCCGGACACCTCGCCCGTCCCTGCTCGATGTCGACGATTTCGTCGTCTATGCGACGATCGGCACGATCCTCGGCGGACGGCTCGGCTACGTGCTGTTCTATTCGCCCGGCTACTACCTGCAGAATCCTCTGGATATCCTCCAGGTCTGGACAGGCGGCATGTCCTTCCACGGCGGCTTCCTCGGCGTCGTCGTCGCCATGATCGTCTTCGCCTGGCGACGCGGCATCCCGCTTTGGACGCTGTTCGACCTCGCCGGCGCCGTCGCGCCCATCGGCCTGTTCTTCGGACGCCTTGCCAACTTCATCAATGGCGAACTCTGGGGCCGGGTCACCGACGTGCCCTGGGCCTTCGTCTTTCCCGGCGCGGGGCCTGATCCCCGCCATCCGAGCCAGCTTTACGAAGCCGCGCTCGAAGGCCTGCTGCTGCTCGTCGTCGCCCGCATCGTGGTGCTGCGCGGCGGCTTCCGCCGGCCGGGCCTCGTTGCCGGTACCTTTGCACTCGGCTACGGCCTGTCGCGCTCCTTCGTCGAGTTCTTCCGGGTGCCGGACGCCCATATCGGCTATCTCGGGCCGGGCCTGACGATGGGCATCCTGCTGTCGCTGCCGATGATCGCTGCCGGCCTGTGGGCCATCGCCCGGGCACTACGCAAGCCGCCCGCCGACGCCGACGCAACACCGGGCGGGCCTGCGTGACGTCCCCCGAACCGCAAGCGACACCGCTCGGCGCACGCATCCGCGCGCTGATCGAGGCGAGTGGCCCCATGTCCGTCTTCGACTTCATGGGCCTTTGCCTCGCCGATCCCGAGCATGGCTACTACATGCAGGCCGAACCTTTCGGAGCGGATGGCGACTTCATCACCGCGCCGGAGGTCAGCCAGTTCTTCGGCGAACTGGTCGGCGCCTGGGTCGTCCAGACCCATGCCGCCCTCGGCAGCCCGAAACCCTGCCATCTCGTCGAGCTCGGGCCCGGCCGCGGCACCTTGATGGCAGACATGCTGCGTGTCGCCGCCCTGCGCCCGGCCTTTCGCGAGGCAGCTTCTCTGCATCTGGTGGAGACCAGCCGGCGGCTGCGCGCCGTCCAGCGCACCACCCTGGGCGAGGCGGGAGCACGCACCCACTGGCACGACCGGATCGCCGACCTGCCCATGGACGCGCCGCTGATCGTCGTCGCCAACGAGTTCTTCGACGCCCTGCCCGTACGCCAGTATGTCAGGACCGCGCAGGGCTGGCGCGAGCGGGCCGTCGGTCTCGACGCCAGCCGCGCCCTGCACTTCGTCGCCGGCACCGGCAGCCTCGATCCCGGCTCGCTGCCGGCCGATCTTGCCGGTGCGGCAGAAGGCGCGATCCTGGAGACCCAGCCGCTCGCCAATGCGCTGATGGAGGAGCTTGCCGCCCGCATCGCCCGGCAGGGCGGCGCCCTGCTCGCCATCGATTACGGCTATGCCCGCGCCGCCACCGGCGAGACGCTGCAGGCCCTGCGCGCCCATCGCCATGTCCCGGTTCTCGCAGAACCGGGCCGGGCCGATCTCACCGCCCATGTGAACTTCGAGGCGCTGGCCCGCGCCGCCCGGACCGGCGGACTGCACCCGCGCCCGCTGATGACGCAGGGCGACTTCCTGCTCCGCCTCGGCCTGCTGGAGCGCGCCGGCCAGGTCGGCGCGGGCCGGTCTCCGGAAGAGCAGGAGCGCATCCGCGGCGAGGTCGAGCGGCTGGCAGCGCCCCAGGAGATGGGCGAGCTGTTCAAGGTGCTGGCGGTGGCACCAGATGATGCCGCGCTGCCGCTCTTCGATGGCGTTTGACAGCGGCTCCGCTTCAACCCACCATCCCGGCAAACTTACTCCCGCCACGAAACAGGCTGACAGGCCCCATGCTCACCTCCCCGGATCTTGCCGGCCTCCCCGGTATCTCGCACGGCTTCTTCACCCGGCAGGGCGGCGTCTCCGGCGGCATCTACGCCTCGCTCAACATCGGTCTCGGCTCGCAGGACGAGCGCGCCGCCGTCCTTGAAAACCGCACCCGCGTCGCCAGTCTGATGGGCGTTGCTCCGGGGGCCCTGCTCTCGCCCTACCAGCACCATTCTCCGGACGCGATCGTGGTCGATGCCCCTTGGGAAGCCGGCGCGCAGCCGCGCGGCGATGCGCTGGTGACCGATCGGCCCGGCATCGCGCTCGGCATCTCCACCGCCGACTGCGGCCCGGTGCTCTTCGCCGATCCGCAGGCCCGCGTCATCGGCGCGGCCCATGCCGGCTGGCGCGGTGCGTTTACCGGCGTCCTCGAGGCAACGCTTGCCGCCATGCAGCAGCTGGGAGCACGCAACGAGCGGGTCGTCGCCGTGCTCGGCCCGACGATCTCGAAGGAGAATTACGAAGTCGGCGAGGAATTCGTCACCCGCTTTCTCGAGGCGGACACCGCCAACCAGCGCTTCTTCTCTCCCTCGGAAAACGCCGGCCATGCGATGTTCGACCTGCCGGCCTACATCCTGGCGCGGCTGCAGGCGGCAGGTGTGGCAATCGCCGCCAATCTCGACCGCTGCACCTATGCGCAGGAGGACCTGTTCTTCTCCTACCGCCGCGCCACCCATCGCGGCGAGCCGGATTACGGCCGCCTCGTCTCCGCCATCACCCTCTCGGGAAGCTGATCCATGTCGCTCGCCTTCACGCGGGAGGAGTATGCCTCCCGGCTGGACGCCCTTCGCACCCGCATGACTGAGACCGGCCATGACGCCATGCTGCTCTTCGCACAAGAGAGCATGTTCTGGCTGACCGGCTACGACACGTTCGGCTTCTGCTTCTTCCAGTCGATGGTGGTGACCCGCGACGGGGCCATCGTCCTGCTCACCCGTTCGGCGGACCTTCGCCAGGCGCAGATCACCTCGGTCCTGGACGATATCCGCGTGTGGGAGGATCGTGACGGCGCCTCTCCGGTGCTGCAGCTGCGCGACCTGCTCGCGGAACTGGGTCTTGGCGGCGCGCGCATCGGCGTCGAATACGACACCCACGGCATGACCGGCCGCATCGCCATCGATATTGCGACGCTGATGTCCGACTTCGCGCGCCTGGAGGACGCCTCCATGGTCGTCCAGCGCCTGCGGGCAGTAAAGTCGCCGGCCGAGATCGCCTATGTCCGCCGTGCGGCCAGCCTGACCGATGCCGCCTATGAGGCCGCGCTGCCGCTGATCAAGGAGGGTGCGCGCGAGGGCGAGATCCTCGCCGCCATGCAGGGCGCGGTCTTTGCCGGCGACGGCGACTATCCGGGCAACGAGTTCATCATCGGCTCCGGGCCCGAGGCCCTGCTGTGCCGCTACCAGACCGGCCGCCGGGTGCTGGACCGCAACGACCAGCTGACGCTGGAATGGGCTGGCGCCTTCCGCCGCTACCATGTTGCCGCCATGCGCACGGTCATCGTCGGCGAACCGACCGGCCGGCACGTGGCTCTTTACGAGGCGGCCCGCGCCGCGCTTGCCGCGGTCGAGGAGTGCCTCGTTCCGGGCCGCACCTTCGGCGAGGTCTTCGAGGCCCATGCCCGCGAGATCGACGCGCGCGGGGAAGGCGCTCACCGGCTCAATGCCTGCGGCTATTCGCTGGGCGCACGGTTCGCGCCCAGCTGGATGGACTGGCCGATGGCCTATCGTGCGAATCCGGCGAGGATCGTGCCCGGCATGGTCATCTTCACGCATATGATCCTGATGGATTCGGACAGCGGCGCAGCCATGTCGCTCGGCCAGACCTACCTGACGCATGAGGGGCGCGCGGAGTGTCTTTCCAAGCTCCCCCTCGACCTGCCGGTCAAGGCGGGCTAAACGAAGAAACCTGAAACCGGTGCCGCGGACGCCAAGAGGCGCGTTCGATCCGCGGCCGGGCAAGGACCGATGACGGACACGGGGACCAGCAAGGCCAGATGAACGCGTTCCATTTCACCAGAAAAACCGTTCTGCGTGCCGCCGCGCCGGCATTCGCGCTCCTGCTGGCCGCCTGCGCCGGCAATCCCGTTCCCCCCGCCTATGTCTCCGATACACGGACACAGGCCTCGGCAACGCCCGTGCCCAGCGTCCCGGCCGACCAGGCGACCTTCGCCTTCGAGCCCTTCACCGGCGCTCCCGGCAACATCGCCGACGCCCTTTCGCGCCAGATCGGCGCCGAGGCGCGCAACCAGAATCTTCGCCTCGTCCGCCGCGTCGGGGCTCCCGCGACCTACCGCATCAACGGCTATCTGTCCGCCTCCGGCGACCAGTCGCAGACGACGCTCTTCTATGTGTTCGACGTCGTCGATGCCGGCGGCAACCGGCTCACCCGCATCGTCGGTCAGGAATCGGCCCCCGGTTCCTCCGGCGATCCGTGGTCGGGCATCGACGATGAGGCGCTGAACCGGGCTGCCCGCCGTTCCATCGCAGAACTGGCCGCCTGGCTGCGCCGTTGA
Organism: Stappia sp. 28M-7; assembly: GCF_014252955.1. Classification (NCBI taxonomy): domain Bacteria; kingdom Pseudomonadati; phylum Pseudomonadota; class Alphaproteobacteria; order Hyphomicrobiales; family Stappiaceae; genus Stappia; species Stappia quadratibracata. The sequence goes on from NZ_JACMIA010000001.1 coordinate 3,650,164, forward strand.
GCGCGCCGAACGCCCAAATCAAGGAAAAATAGCCGACAGGTGCACTGGCCGGTTGTGCAAGGCGGGAGGCGTTGTTAAAACGCCGCCGCCTGTAGGAGGAAGGCTCGCCAATGCCGGACTCCGGTCTGGCCTGCCGCGCTTCGACCTAGGCCACGAAAGAAGACCAGACAGACCACCGTGTGACCCTGTCGTGCCGGCGCTGCGTTCCCCGTGCGGCGGCGGACCCAAGAAAGGACTTGCGGGCCATGAAGATCGTCGCGGGCAATTCCAATCGCGCGCTTGCAGAGGAAATCTCGTCCTATCTCGGGGCGCCCCTGGCAAAGTGTCAGGTGCGCCGTTTCGCCGACCAGGAGATTTTCGTCGAACTGCAGGAAAACGTGCGCGGCGAGGACGTTTTCGTCCTGCAGTCGACCAGCTTTCCCGCCAATGACCACCTGATGGAGCTGCTGATCGTCATCGACGCTCTGCGCCGCTCCTCCGCCAAGCGCATCACTGCGGTCGTGCCGTATTTCGGCTACGCCCGTCAGGATCGCCGCGCATCCGGCCGTACGCCGATCTCGGCCAAGCTGGTTGCCAACCTGATCACCCATGCCGGAGCCCACCGCGTGCTGACGCTGGACCTGCATGCCGGCCAGATCCAGGGCTTCTTCGACATCCCGACCGACAACCTGTTTGCCGCTCCGGTGATGACCCGCGACATCAAGGAGCGCTACTCGACGGACAACGTCATGGTCGTCTCCCCGGATGTCGGCGGCGTGGTGCGCGCCCGCGCGCTCGCCAAGCGCATCGACGCGCCGCTGGCGATCGTCGACAAGCGCCGCGACAAGCCTGGCGAGTCGGAAGTCATGAACATCATCGGCGACCCGTCGGGCCGCGACTGCATTCTGGTCGACGACATCGTCGATTCCGGCGGTACCTTGTGCAACGCCGCCGAGGCGCTGCTCGCTCAGGGCGCCAAGTCGGTCACCGCCTACATCACCCACGGCGTGCTGTCCGGCGGTGCGGTTGCCCGCGTGTCCTCGTCCAAGCTTAAGGAACTGGTCATCACCAATTCCATCGAGCCGACCGCAGCGGTCCTCGCCGCGCCGAACATCCGCACCATCTCCATCGCCCCGCTCATGGGCGAGGCGATCTCGCGCACCGCGCTCGAGCAGTCGGTGTCCAGCCTGTTCGGCTGACGGCAACGAAACAGCCGAAGATCTCTCGAATGCCCGGAGCCCTGCTCCGGGCATTTTCGTTTGACCTTCCCCCTGCTGGAAGGGCCACACTCGGGACGTTTCAACGCAAGGTCAGGAGACTTCCCGTGAAAGCGCGTCTTGCAAGCACACTCCTCGTTCTCGGTTCGCTGATGGCCGCCTATCCGGCCCTTGCCGGCGAAAAGGACATGACCGTGTGGAAGTCGCCATGGTGCGGCTGCTGCGAGGCCTGGAGCGAGGCGATGAAAGCCGCCGGCTACACCGTGCGCATCGAGAATCGCGAGGACCTTGCCCCGATCAAGGCAAAGGCCGGCGTGCCCGCCGACATGGAAGGCTGCCACACCGCGATGATCGACGGCTATTTCCTGGAAGGCCACGTACCGCTCTCGTCCGTGCAGCGTCTGCTGTCGGAGCGCCCCGCCGTTGCCGGACTGGCGGTACCGGGCATGCCGACCGGCTCTCTCGGCATGGGCGAGGACCCCGCGGCCCGCTACGACGTCCACTATGTGCAAAAGGACGGCGGTACCGGCATCTTCGAGGAAGTCGGGGCGCGCTGAGCAGCCTCAGCCGCGCCAGGCCAGCAGCCAGCGCTCGAGCCGGCCGATCAGCCAGCTGACGATCAGGCCGAGCACCGACAGGATCGCGACGCCCGCCAGCAGCTGGTCGGTGGCGAACAGGCTGCCGGCCATCAGGATATAGGCGCCGACGCCGTATTCGGCGCCGATCATTTCGGCCGCCACCAGCAGGATGATGCCGATCGAGGCGGAGATCCTGCAACCCGACAGGATCGCCGGCATGGCGCCCGGCAGGATGATCTTGCGCACGATGGACCACCAGGACAGGCCGAAGGACTGGCCCATGCGCACCAGGGTGCGGTCGACATTGTCGACGCCGCCATAGGTGGCGATGACGGTCGGGAAGAACGAGCCGAAGAGGATCGTCGCGACCTTCGAGCCTTCGCCGATGCCGAACCAGATCACGAACAGCGGCAAGAGGGCAATCTTCGGGATCGGAAACAGCGCCGAGACCAGCGGCAGAAGGCCGGCCCGCGCCAGCGAGAAGAGACCGATGGCGAGCCCGACGGCGATGCCGAGCGCGGTGCCCAGCGTCCAGCCGATCACGAGGCGCTGCAACGAGGCGGAAAGATGCCGCCAGAGCTGCCCCGATTCGACCAGATAGCTGAAGGCCTCGAAGGCCTCGCTCGGGGCCGGCAGCACCAGGTTGCTGATGACGCCGCTGCGCGAACAGGCCTCCCACAGCGCGATGATCGCCAGGAAGACGAGCGGGCCGATCAGCCGGATCGGCGCGGGACGGAATCCGCCCCCGCGATAGGGAACGGGGCGCAGGCCATCGCGCGGCGCCTCGCCGTCGCCGGTTGCCGCGCTGCCGGACGCCTGGTCAAGCGACGTCATGGGCGATCTCCCTGTCGGCGGCGCGCGCCTCGTCGCGCAGGAGCTGCCAGAGCTCGCGCTGCACCGCGTCGAGCTTCGGGTCGCCCGCCTCGCGCTCGCCGAGATCCCGGTCGATCTCCACGATGGTGCGGATACGCCCCGGCCGGCGCGACAGCACGACGATGCGATGGCCGAGCCGCACGGCCTCGGCCAGATTGTGGGTGACGTAGCAGGCGGTGAAGCGCTCGCGCTGCCACAGGGCGACGAGATCGTCCATCAGGAGTTCGCGGGTCTGGCTGTCCAGCGCCGACAGCGGCTCATCCATCAGCATCACCGCCGGGCGCACGCTGAGCGCCCGGGCGATGGCGACGCGCTGCTTCATGCCGCCGGAGAGCTGCCGCGGCAGCGCCTTGCGGAAATCGGAAAGCCCCGTGCGTTCCAGCACGTCGGCGACGATCTCCTCGCGCTCCGCCGCGGACAGCGGATGGTCTTCCAGGACCAGCGAGACATTCGCCTCGACGCTGCGCCAGGGCAGCAGCGCAAAGTCCTGGAAGACATAGGTCAGCGGGTTGAGCGAGCCGGCGGGCACCGGGCCGGCGAGCAGCACCTCTCCCTCGTCCGGCCGTTCCAGCCCGCCGATGAAGCGCAGCAAGGTGGACTTACCGCAACCGGACGGACCGATGATGCACACGATCTCGCCCTCGCTGACCGCAAGGTCGATCCCGCTCAGCACCTCGGTCGCACCATAGCGATGCGTGATCCCGCGCAGCAGGAGATCCATCGGCTGCGTTCCTTGCCTGCCCCAGCTCGTTCCGGCTCAGTTCGTCTCGACGAAGCTCGGATCGACGAGAAGGTCCATCGTCACCGTCTCGGGCACCAGCTTCTCCGACTTGAACCAGTCGAGCTGGTCGGCAATCGAGGTCATGTTGAGCTTGGCGCCCTCGTTGATCCGCATCGCGCCGTTGCGGATGGAGGGGGCCGCCTTCTCGTAGGGCTGGTCGTTGTAGACATACTTGTGCAGCAGCTGCACCAGCGCCTCGGCTTCCTCCTCGCTGGCCGTCTTGTCGATCAGCGCCGCGTTGAAGTCGGCCGCCCCCTTGGAGAAGGCCGCGAGGAAACGCTTGACCAGGTCCGGCTTGTCCTTGGTCATCGTGGTCGAGGTGAAGACCGTCGTCACCTGATAGTCCGGGATGTAGTCGGCGACCATGCCGATCGACTCGATCTCCGGCCCGGCGGCCAGCGGCTTGGCGATATGCGGGACGATGGCCCAGGCGTCGATCTGCCCGGTCTTCAGCGCGCCGATCACCGCGCCGACCTTCTGCAGCGGCCGCAGGGTGATCTCCGAGCGAGCGAAGCCTTCCTTGTCCGCGATCTTGTGGGCGATGTAGTGGAACGAGGAGCCGGTCTGGGTGATGCCGAAGCTCTTGCCCTTCAGCTGTGCCGGCGTGGTCAGGCCGGCATCGAAGGCGGCCTTGGAGACCAGGATCATCTGTCCGTCGACGCCCGGCTCTTCCTGGAGACCGCCGCCGACCACCTTGATCGCGCCCTTCTCGGCCAGGTTGATCAGGCCGCCGGAAATCGCGGTGATGCCGAAATCGACGTCGCCGGAGGCGATGGCCACCGCCATCGGCTGTGCCGCCTGGAAGAACTCGAAATTCACCTCCAGCCCCTCGTCGGCGAAATAGCCGCGCTCGAAGGCGATGAAGCTCGGCGCATGCGAGGTGAAGCGCAACGCCCCGACCGTGATCTCGTCGGCGGCGAAAGCCGTGCCGAGCGGAGCGATGCTCACGCCGGCGGCGATGCCGGCCGCTGCCGCCAGTTTCACGAATCCGCGTTTGGTCAAAGCCCTCATGTCACCCTCCCATATGGCCGGAAGTCCGCTCCGGTCCTGTTCAGTCCGTCGTGCGGACATCTTGCTGATATGTCGGCGCATCCCGCCGCGGGACGGCAAGGCGCCGGGGCAGGTGACCGCAGCAGGTCGGCCTTGTCAATCTGTGCAGGGTCGTTTCCCCTGCGCCGAGCGAAGGTTCACAGTTCTTCCACATCGACGCCGAAGGTCAGCGCGCCGATCACCTCTTTGGTCTGCGGATCGACGACCGGCAGACTCACCTGGCTTTGCACCGTGCGGGTCGAAAGGTCTTCCTCCAGAGCGCCGATATGCAGACTGTTCGGCCCGGCGAGGAAGGTCTTCTGCCATTTGTCCTCGTCGCCCTGCCAGTAGTCGGAGGTCGTCTGGCTGATGCCGACATTCAGACCGCGGGCGTCCATCAGGATGATTTCGGTGAACAGGCCCTGGCTCCGCTCCTGGATCTGGCGCAGGTAAAGCGACACCGGCCGGCCCATCGTCTCGGCGATCAGCGGACCCGCCTCCCCGCCTTTCTGCTCGGCCGCAGCCTCGGCCGCCCATTTCTCGTCCAGTTCCGCGATCCTGGCATCGGGGTAGGCCCCCGTCGCCCGGTTCTGCTCGCGCACGGCCTCCACCACCACGGGCGAGCGGGCGACCTCCACCAGCCGCGTCCTTGCCAGTTGTCCCAGTTCCGTCTCGAAGACGTTAAGCCCGACTGCGGCGTTGGGCCCCGTCAGCCCAACCACAAAAGCGCCCGCGATCGACAGCCTTGCAAACCAGCTCCTCATGCTCCCCCGATCTCCCCCTCGGCCCTTGCCTGGCGCACCCCGGCAAGCCTTTTGTCGGCATGGTCTTTCCAGTGCGCCGCAGACATGAAAATCCGCATTGCTGAAAACATGCAAGGTGAGAAAGCTCCGCAGCGTCATCGGGACTTGCGAAAACCCGCCTCGCGCTTGCCCTTTTCCGCGGCTTCCGCTATAGCACCGGCGCGCACCTGCACCCCTGGAGGCGGCGCAATCGGGTCGGCATTGAGGCCAGAGCACTGGCAGCCGCCCGCTTTCACGAAACATCAAGGAGAACTACCATGGCTGAAGGCTATGTGCTGAAGGCTTCGGTGAGGGACCGGGTTGGCAAGGGGGCCGCTCGTGCACTTCGCCGTGAAGGCCTCGTCCCCGCCGTGATCTACGGTGAGAAGAAAGCTGCCCTGCCGATCGCGATTCCGATCAAGGAGTCCACGATCGCCCTGCACCGCGGCGGCTTCATGACCAACCTCGGCACCATCGAGGTCGACGGCGTCGCTCACCGCGTCATCGCAAAGGACTACCAGCTCGATCCGGTTCGCGACGACCTGATCCATGTCGACTTCCTGCGCGTGTCCAAGGGCGCGACGCTGACCGTCGACGTGCCGGTCCACTTCATCAACGAAGAGAAGTGCCCGGGCATCAAGGCAGGCGGCGTGCTGAACGTGGTTCGCCACACGGTCGAGATGACCGTGCCGGCCGACGCCATTCCGGATGCGCTCGTCATCGACCTGGCCAAGGCCAAGGTCGGCGACTCGATCCACATTTCGGCCGTGGAGATCCCCGCCGGTTCCGCCCCGACCATCACCGATCGCGACTTCACCCTCGCGACGATCGCTGCTCCTGGCGGCGGCGCCGGTGCGTCGGATGAGGACGAGGCTGCCGAGGACGAGAGCGAGGACTGAGGTCCCGCTTGACCACCGGCGAGGGGAAGTGACGGGGAGTACCCATGCGCCTCATCGTCGGTCTCGGCAATCCGGGCGAGAAATACGCCCGCAATCGCCACAATATCGGTTTTCTGGCCGTGGACGCGATCCACGGCCGGAATTCCTCCTTCGCCCCCTGGCGAAACCGCTTCCAGGCGGAAATCAGCGAGGGCCTTCTCGACGGCGAGAAGGTGATGCTGATGAAACCCCAGACCTACATGAACGAGTCCGGCCGGTCGGTCGGCGAGGCCGCCCGCTTCTATAAGCTCGCGCCCGCCGATGTGATCGTGCTTTACGACGAGCTCGACCTGCCGCCGGGCAAGGTTCGCACCAAGGTCGGGGGCGGCAGCGGCGGCCATAACGGCATCCGCTCCATCGACGCCCATCTGGGCAAGGAATATTCGCGCGTGCGCCTGGGGATCGGGCATCCGGGGCACAAGGACCGCGTCACCGCGCATGTCCTCGGCGATTTCGCCAAGGTCGATGCCGAATGGCTCGACCCGATGCTCGACGCCATCGCCGCCGAAGCCGGCCTTCTGGTCGGCGGGCATCATTCGGAATTCTGCAACCGGCTGCATCTGGCGCTGGCCCCCGCAAAGGCGCAAAAGCCCCGCAAGGAGCAAGGCGCGGCCTCGGGCGGCACCTCCCGCAACCCGAACCCGCCGCTGCCGCGGCGCGGCAAGGACAGCGCGCCTAAGGGAGCGCTCGCAGAGCAGCTGGCACGCATGTTTGGAAAGAAGGACTGAGACGAGATGGGATTCCAGTGCGGCATTGTCGGCCTGCCGAATGTGGGCAAGTCCACGCTGTTCAACGCGTTGACCAAGACCGCTGCGGCTCAGGCGGCGAACTATCCCTTCTGCACCATCGAGCCGAACACCGGCGAGGTGGCGGTGCCGGATCCGCGCCTGAAGGACATCGCCCGCATCGCCAAGTCCGCCAGCATCGTGCCCACGCGTCTCACCTTCGTCGACATTGCCGGCCTGGTACGCGGCGCCTCCAAGGGCGAGGGCCTCGGCAACCAGTTCCTCGCCAACATCCGCGAGGTCGACGCCATCGCCCATGTGCTGCGTTGCTTCGAGGATGACGACATCACCCATGTCGACGGCCGCATCGACCCCATCGCCGATGCCCAGACCGTCGAGACTGAGCTGATGATCTCCGACATGGAGAGCCTCGAGCGTCGCTTGGCGCCGCTCAAGAAGAAGGCGACCGGCGGCGACAAGGACGCCAAGGCAGTGATCCCGATCATGGAAGGGGCGCTGGAGCTGCTGCGCGAGGGCAAGCCCGCGCGCCTGCTCGACGTCTCCACCCCCGAGGAGCGCAAGATCCTTGTCGGCCTCAACCTGCTGACCACCAAGCCGATTCTCTATGTCTGCAATGTCGAGGAGTCCTGCTCGGCCACCGGCAACGCCCAGTCCGAGCGCGTGCGCGAGATGGCAGAGGCGGAAGGGGCGGCCTGCGTCGTGATCTCCGCCGCCATCGAGGCCGAGATCGCCCAGCTCGACGATGCGGAACAGGCAGAGTACCTGGAGACCATGGGTCTCGAGGAGCCGGGCCTCGACCGTCTCATCCGTGCCGGCTACGACCTGCTCGACCTGATCACCTATTTCACCGCAGGCCCGAAGGAAGCGCGCGCCTGGACGATACGCAAGGGCACCAAGGCCCCGCAGGCGGCCGGCGTCATCCACAGCGACTTCGAGCGCGGCTTCATCCGCGCCCAGACCATCGCCTTCGACGACTACGTCACCCTCGGCGGCGAGGCTCCGGCGAAGGAAGCCGGCAAGGCCCGCGACGAAGGCAAGGAATACGTGGTCAAGGACGGCGACGTGCTGCTGTTCAAGTTCAACACCTGACCGACAGCCTGTTGATCGCACTCGCAGTTTCCCGGAAGACAGTCTAATGTCGAAACCGCCGCCGTCGTGGCGGTTTCGTCCTAAAAGGAAACTGCATGTTCCATCGCATGCTCGCGACCGCTTCGGCGGCGCTGCTTCTTTGCGCGTCCGCCGCATTTGCCGGCACGGGTGCCGAGGGCTACTTCCAGATCTACAACAACACGGACGACAACACCGTCGTCGGTTTCTACACCAATGATGGCAACGGCTGGTCGAGCAACTGGCTCTCCAGCAGGATCGGCCCGGACGAGTCGGCGCGCGCCGAGTTCACGGACGACAGCGGCTCCTGCGCGCAGACTTTCCGGGTCGGCTGGCTCGGCACCGATGGCGGCGAGGTGCTCGACGAGCCGATCGACATCGATATCTGCGAGGCCAGCAACGTCTATCTCGACGACAACGAGATCTATTACGACTGAGTGTCGGCGCGCGGCCGGAGGCTCTCGACAGCAGCCTCCGGCTGCGTATAGATCGATACCATGAGCACGTTCAGAAGCTTCGAGGACTTCGAGCCGGGCGAGACCATTGCCCTCGGCTCCAAGACCGTCACCCGCGAAGAGATCATCGCGTTCGCGGCCGAGTTCGATCCCCAGCCGTTCCATCTCGACGAGGCGGCGGGCGAGGCCTCCCTTCTCGGCGGTTTGGCGGCGTCCGGCTGGCACACGATTTCCATGCTGATGCGCCTGCTGTGCGACAACCTGCTGCTGAATTCCAGCGGCAAGGGCTCCCCCGGCGTCGATGAAGTGCGCTGGATGCGCCCGGTGCGCCCCGGCGACGTGCTGACCGCCAGCGCCGAGGTGATCTCCGCCCGGGTCCTCAACTCCCGCCCCGATCTCGGCATGGTCGACTTCCTGTTCACCGTCATCGACCAGACAGGCGCCACCGTCATGACCCAGCGCAACAAGATCCTGTTCGCACGGCGGGCGGGCGCGCAATGACCTGGTTCGAGGACATGGTCATCGGCGAGCGCCGCGAGCTCGGCAGCTATCATTTCACGCCGGACGAGATCATCCGCTACGCGCGCGCCTTCGACCCCCAGCCCTTCCACCTGTCGGACGAGGGGGCGGCGCAGACCCATTTCGGGCGCCTGTGCGCCTCCGGCTGGCATACCGGCTCGGTGTGGATGAAGCTGATGGTCGCACATATCCAGGCGGAATGCGAAAGGCTGGGCACGCCCTCGCGCCTCGGCCCCTCCCCCGGCTTCACCGACCTGAAGTGGATCCGCCCGGTCTTCGCCGGCGACACGATCACCTACAGCTCCACCCTGCTGGAGAAGCGCGAAATGCGCACGAGGCCCCAATGGGGCCTTGCGATCCACGGCAACGAAGGCGTCAATCAGGACGGCGTGACGGTCTTCTCCTTCACCGGCAAGGTGCTGGTCGCCCGCCGCTCCGAGACGGACGACACGGGCGGCTGAACCCACCGCAAGTGCAGACCTGCGAGCACGTCCCTGGCCGAGACCGCGGCCTGGGCCCAGGCAGATGTGGTGCCGTTAACGTCTTGTTCACCATTAACTCTTTTTTAACAGGTGTCAGCCGATACACATTGCATCTGATGGTTGCAAGGCCTTCCATGCCCCTGTGCCGACGGTCCGGTGCCATGCGGGCGATGATGTTGGCCTCCATCCCGGGCCGGAGGACGTCGCAGTGTCGGTGCTATCCTTTCTCAATACGGCCTCGACCCTTGCAGGGCTTCCCTCCCGCTCCAACGACCGCCTGTCCAACCCGTTCGCGAACCAGACCAATGCGACACTGGGACGGCTTGCCGATAGCGGCATCACGTTGAGCGAGGACTCGGTCAAGGAGATCGAGGATACCGTCGAGATCAGCCAGCAGCTGCAGCGCGCGGTTGACCAGATGAAGGACGATTCACGCTCGAACAAGGCCAGCGAGATCAAGCAGAAGATCGAGGAGCTGAAGCAGCGCCTGCAATTCGCGACGCCGAAGCAGGCCAAGGCGATGCTGCGCGAACTCAAGGCGCTTGCGCAGGACTTCAAGGGCGCGGCCTCGCAGCTGGGCGCGGATGCTGCCGAGCTGTCATCGGGCACCTCCGGCGTGAGCATGTCCCAAGCGCAAGGTGCAGCGGCCTCAGACGATGCAACAGGCCCGACGGCCTCGGGCGAAGCGCAAGGCACGGCCCAGCCCGGAGAGACGCAAGAGACCGAAGCAGCGGGCAAGGCAAGCAACGGGGCGAAGCCGTCCGGCGAGCCCGGAGAAGAGAGCGATGCGAACGCCACGGGCCAGAGCGACGACGAGCCGAGCCAGGAAGAGCTGAAGTCCGCCCTGCAGGCCTATATCGGCGCGCAGCACAAGGAAGAGGAGGCGGCAAACCGCTCCCGCGCCGTGGGGACGAAGAAAGAGCGCGAAGATCTGAAGACGCTCGGCGAGGAACTGAAGCAACTGGCGAAGAGGATCGCGGACCTCGCTCGCCGCGACCGAACAGACGAAACGGAAAGCCGACGCGACAAGTCGTCGATCGATCAGGCCGTCAACGACGCCAGGCAAGCCCTCAACAGCCCCGAGCTAACCCGGTCGCTCGGCCTGGCGCTTTCCGAAGGGCCGGGGAGCGCCAGGGCTCAGGTGTCGGGAGCGGCCACCGTCGCGCCCGCGCAGGCAAGCCTTGCCTATACCGCCGGGGTGGGCGTTTCGTCCCTCGCCTCCCCGCAGGCTCTGATTCTTTAGAGCACCCTGTCTTTAGAGCGCCCTGGCGAAGACCACCTCGTCGCGGATCGGAATGCCGTATTCGCCGAGCATCGGGATCTCCGGCTTCAGCTTGCGCTCCTCGTCGATCGCGCCGGGGACAATCTTCTCCAGCCGGAAGTCGCGGCGCTGGTAGAAGCGGAAGGCGTCGAGATTGTCGTTGGAGGTGCGCACCAGCAGCCGGCGGATCCCGTTTTCGACGGCAGCGCCGGCCACCGCCTTGAGCAGCAGCGTGCCGACCCCGCCCCAGCGGTTCAGCGAATCGAGCGTCAGGATCTCCCACTCGCTCTCCCGCTGGATCAGCGTAACGAGACCGACGATCTCCTCCTCCTCGTCCACCGCGATGAAGCCGGGCAGGCGCGAGGCATCGATCATCTCGCCCTCGATCAGGATGTCCGGGCTGGTCCATCGTCGGGTCAAAAGCTCGACCATCGCCGCGTGGTCGTCCTCCGTCGTGGCACGAATGGTTACGGTCATGACAGCGTCCTCGTGATGGGCGGGCACCGCGCCCGCCAGACTTGTACGAAAGATTAGCGCCGGAACAGCCGTTCGCCGAGCCCCTGCCGTGCCTGCCAGCCGGCACGCTCCAGTTCCGGATCGTCGTGCTCCTCCTGCGGATAGCCGATGCACAGATAGGCGATCAACCGCCAGCTGCCCGGCACATCCAGCGCTTGCGCAACTTCCGCAGGATCGATGATCGACACCCAGCCAAGGCCAATGCCCCGCGCCCGCGTGGCCAGCCACAGCGTGTTGACGGCACATACGCAGGAGTATGCGAGCATTTCCGGCATGGTCCGTCGGCCGAGGCCCTCGCCCTGATCCGTGCCCTCGTCGCAGAAGACGGCCAGCTGCACCGGCGCGACCGTCAGCCCTTCCAGCTTCAGCCGGGCATAGAGCTCGGCCCGCTCGCCGTCATAGGACGCCAGCGCGTCGGCATTCGCGGCAAGAAAGCTGCCCCGCACCGCCTCGCGCCGGGCGGGGTCGTCGACCAGCACGAAGCGCCAGGGCTGGCTGTTGCCGACCGACGGCGACATATGCGCCTGTGCCAGCAGCGTTTCCAGAAGCCCGTCCGGCAGGGCGCGCGGATCGAACCGCCGCACGTCCCGCCGCCAAGCCAGCAATGTCTGGAAGCCGGTCAGAAAGGCATCGTCGAACGCCGGCACTCCGCCGCCTTGCCCATCGCCGTGGGCCGGGTCGCGGGTGCCCTGCCCGGTCAATGGCCCGGAAATTCCACCAGCGTGCGCACCGGAACGCCAAGAGCTTCCAGTCGCGCCCGCCCGCCGAGATCCGGCAGATCGACGATGAAACAGGCCGAGACCACCTCGGCGCCCATCTGCTGCAGCAGCTTGGTCGCCGCTTCCGCCGTTCCGCCGGTCGCGATCAGGTCGTCCACCAGGATTACCTTCTCGCCCGGACGGATCGCATCCTTGTGCATCTCCATCTCGTCGAGACCGTATTCCAGCGAATAGGCGATGCGCACCGTCTCATGCGGCAGCTTGCCCTTCTTGCGGATCGGTACGAAGCCGGAGGACAGCTGATGCGCCACCGCGCCGCCGAGGATGAAGCCGCGCGCCTCGATACCCGCGACCTGGTCGACCTTGGAGCCGGCCCAGGGCTGTACCAGCGCATCGACCGCACGGCGGAACGCCCGCGCATTGCCGAGCAGCGTGGTGATGTCGCGAAACAGGATGCCCGGCTTGGGATAATCCACGATGGTGCGGATCGCCGCCGTCAGTTCCTGCGAGACCGTCTCAGTCGTCATTGCACGTCCGTCTTGTTGCTTGGGGCGCGCGTGCCCGACAGGCAGCCGCGCGACCGTTTGGTAAGGGAGTTTGCCACATTCGCCGGTTCGGCAAAGCGGTTTCGTTCGCAGCGCCTTGGTCGCCTCAGCGGGAGAGCACGCGGCCGGCGACCGCGTCCAGCTTCGCCACCAGCTCGGGATCGCGCGCCTCCGGTGCCGTCATCAACGCGTATTCCAGCGCCGTGTCGGAGCCGACCGGACACACCTCATGCGTGCGCGGCAGGTCCTGCGCCAGCCGCGCGACCAGCCGGCGGGCATTGTCCGCATTGTCGTGCAGAACCTTGATGATCGACTGGATGTCGACCGACCCGTGGTCGGGATGCCAGCTGTCGTAGTCGGTGACCATGGCGACCGTCGCGTAGCAGATCTCCGCCTCGCGCGCGAGCTTCGCCTCCGGCATGTTGGTCATGCCGATGACGTCGCAGTTCCAGCTCCGGTAGAGGTTGCTCTCCGCCAGCGAGGAGAACTGCGGGCCTTCCATGGCCAGATACGTGCCGCCCCGGTGGAAGGTCAGATCCTCCGCCTCGGCCGCCGCCGCGATATGGCCGACAAGGCCCGGCGAGACCGGCTCGGCCATCGACACATGGGCGACGCAGCCCTTGCCGAAGAAGCTCTTTGCCCGCGCGAAGGTACGGTCGATGAACTGGTCGACCAGCACGAAATGCCCCGGCGCCATCGCCTCGTTGAGCGAACCGACGGCCGAGACCGAAACCAGCGAGGTCACGCCGCAGCGCTTCATCACGTCGATATTTGCGCGGTAGTTGATGTCGGAGGGCGCGTAGCGGTGGCCACGGCCATGACGCGGCAGGAAGACGACCTTCAGGCCGTCGATCTCGCCGATCCGCACCGCATCCGACGGCTCGCCCCAGGGGCTTGCGACCTCGACCCATTCCGCGCCTTCAAGCGCCGGCAGGTCGTAAAGCCCCGATCCGCCGATCACACCCAGTACAGCCTTGTTCATCCGCGCAACTCCTCTGCCGTGCCTGCTGCGATAGCATTCCCGCCCCGCCCGTCAACCGGGAAGCGGACATGAAAAGGCCGCCGGATTGCTCCGGCGGCCGGTTTTTCAGGACTTTCGTCGGGGCCGCTTAGTGCTCGACGTCGCGCCAGATCGACTTCTTGGTGAAGTAGAGGAGCGAAGCGAAGATGACCAGGAAGATCATCACGCGGAAGCCCATGCTCTTGCGCTCCTCGAGCTTCGGCTCGGCAACCCACATCATGAAGGCAGAGACGTCGTGGGCGTACTGGTCCACGGTCATCGGCGTGCCGTCGGTGTACTCGACCTGCTCGTCGGACAGCGGCGGTGCCATGCCGATCGGGCCACCGGTCAGGGGCTGGCCGTGGCATTCCTCATTGGTGATCGAGCCGCCGATGAACTTCTCGTTATAGTAGCCCGAGAAATCCTCGCCGAAACAGGCCGGCGCGTCCTTGTAGCCCGTCAGCAGGTTGTAGATGTAGTCTGGGCCATGCTCCTGGTACTGCGTGAACATGTCGAACACGAAGCCCGGGAAGCCGCTGGCGACGGCACGAGCCTTTGCCAGCGTCGAGAAGTCCGGCGGATAGGCGCCGCCATTGGCGGCACGGGCCGCCTGCTCGTTCGGGAACGGCGAAGGCCAGCGGTCGGAAGGGATCGCTGCGACCTCCTCCATCTCGCCGTCGTCGTTCGGGCCCTTCATGACCGTGTACTCGGCGGCAACTGCCTTGACCTGGTCTTCGGTGAAGCCCGGGCCGCCCTCTTCCGCCAGGTTGCGGAAGGAGAGCAGCCGTGCGCCGTGACAGGAGGCGCAAACCTCCTTGTAGACCTTGAAGCCGCGCTGCAGCTGGGCCTTGTCGTACTGGCCGAAGGGGCCGGAGAACGACCACTGCTGGCGTTCGATGTGCGGGGCTTGGCCCGCGGCCATTGCCGGTGCGGCGACCGCCATTGCGGCCACGGCCAGCAGGGCGCCACGCACGGATTTGATCATCGTCTTCATTGAGGAGAACTCCCAATCCCGTCCGTGGTTCACTTCGTTTCCGGCGCCGCGACCGCACCGGCCGGCTTGCCGCCGCCGCTGAGCACGGCTTCCGAGATCGAGGCCGGCAGCTCCTTCGGCTTCTCAAGGAAGCCCAGCAGCGGCAGGATGATCAGGAAGTGAGCGAAATAATAGGCCGTCAGGATACGGGCCGCGATCACGTAGCCGCCTTCCGCCGGCATGGCGCCGAGGTAGCCGAGACCGACGCAGACAGCGGCGAAGATCCAGAAGAACTGCTTGAACAGCGGACGGTAGGTGCCCGAACGGACCTTCGAGGTGTCGAGCCACGGCAGGACGAACATCACCGCGATCGAGCCGAACATCAGGATGACGCCGCCGAGCTTGTCCGGAACCGCGCGCAGGATCGCGTAGAACGGCAGGAAGTACCACTCGGGAACAATGTGCGTCGGAGTGACCAGCGGATTTGCTTCGATGTAGTTGTCGGCGTGACCCAGGAAGTTCGGGATGTAGAACACGAAGTAGGCGAACAGGATCATGAACACCACGATCGCGAACAGGTCCTTCACCGTGTAGTACGGGTGGAAAGGGATCGTGTCCTGCTTGGTCTTCGGGTTGATGCCCGTCGGGTTGTTGTTGCCGGTGGTGTGGAACGCCCACACGTGCAGCAGAACCACGCCGAAGATCATGAACGGCAGCAGGTAGTGCAGCGAGAAGAAGCGGTTCAGCGTCGGATTGTCGACGGCGAAGCCACCCCACAGCCAGTTCACGATCGGCTCGCCGACCAGCGGCAGCGCCGAGAACAGGTTGGTGATCACGGTGGCGCCCCAGAAGGACATCTGGCCCCAGGGCAGCACGTAGCCCATGAACGCGGTCGCCATCATGATCAGGAAGATCACGACGCCGAGGATCCACGAGATCTCGCGCGGCGCCTTGTAGGAGCCGTAATACATGCCGCGGAACATGTGGATGAACACGGCGATGAAGAACATCGACGCGCCGTTGGCGTGCAGGTAGCGCAGCAGCCAGCCGAAGTTCACGTCGCGCATGATGTGCTCGACGGACGCGAAGGCCATCGCGGTGTTCGGCGTGTAGTGCATCACCAGCACGATGCCGGTGATGATCTGCGCGATCAGCACGAAGAACAGGATACCGCCGAAGGTCCACCAGTAGTTGAGGTTCTTCGGGGTGGGGAAGTCGACGAAGGAACCGCGAACGAGCGAAATAACCGGCAGGCGGCTCTCGAGCCACTTAGCCGCCGCGCTCTGCGGCACGTAATTGGAATGTCCAGCCATGGCTGCCTCTCCTGTGGATTGCCGCGTATCAACCGATCTGAATCACGTTGTCCGAGATGAACTCGAACGGCGGGATCAGGAGATTCTCGGGCGCGGGTCCCTTGCGGATGCGGCCGGCCGTATCGTAATGCGAGCCGTGGCAGGGGCAGAACCAGCCGCCGAAATCACCGGACTGACCGAGCGGAATGCAGCCAAGATGGGTGCAGACGCCGACCATGACGATCAGCGCCTCGCGACCTTCGACGCCGCGGTTGGCATCGGTCGCCTCCGCGTCGGCGGCAAGGTTGGCATTGCGCGCGTTCGTGTCGGGAAGATCGGAAATCGGGACGGCGTTCGCCTCCTCGACTTCCTTGGCGCTGCGGTTGCGGATGAAAACCGGCTTGCCGCGCCACATCACCTTGATTTCCTGCCCCTCCTCGATCGCCGAGACGTCGACCTCGATGGAGGCCAGCGACAGGGCAGACGCATCCGGGTTCATCTGGTCGATGAAAGGCCATGCGAGCGCGGCTGCGCCAACCGCCCCCATCGCACCGGTCGCGATATAGAGGAAATCGCGGCGAGTGGGTTCGACCGTATCCTGCTGTGCCAAGGTCGCGTCCTCTTTTAACCTATTTGCCCGACGAGAACGGCAAACGCCGCCGTCCCTGGCCCGGCCGAAACGGGGACGAAGGTCGGCGGAGTGCGTCGTCTGGGCGGCAGATGCGGCTGTCCGCATCTTTCCAAGCGGGGCTGTTATTGGCACCCTTGCCCGCGCTTGTCCAGATGATCATCGGTGTAGACGACTCTTTGTCGCGGTTTTTTGCCCAATGATTGCAGCAATCACGCCCGATTTTAGCCATGCGGGCGCCGCGACGGCCGCGGGCGGTATCACACCGCCTCGCGACCGCTGTCGATGAAGCCTCCCGACTGCCGGCTCCACAGGCTGGCATAGAGCCCGCCGCGCGCCAGAAGGTCCTCGTGCCCGCCATCCTCGACGATCCGCCCGCGATCCATGACGATCAGGCGATCCATCGCCGCGATGGTCGACAGCCGGTGCGCGATGGCGATCACCGTCTTGCCGGCCATCAGCTCGTTCAGGCTTTCCTGGATCGCCGCCTCGACCTCCGAATCGAGCGCCGAGGTCGCCTCGTCCAGCACCAGGATCGGCGCGTTCTTCAGCAGGACCCGGGCAATGGCGATCCGCTGACGCTGGCCGCCGGACAGCTTCACGCCCCGCTCGCCGACATGCGCCATCAGCCCTTTGCGCCCTTCCGGGTCCTCCAGGCTGTCGATGAAGCCGGCCGCATGGGCCCGCCGCGCCGCCTCCATCGCCTCCTGCTCGCCCGCGCCGGGCTTGCCGTAGACGATGTTGTCGAGCACCGAGCGGTGCAGCAGCGAAGTATCCTGCGTCACCATGCCGATCTGTGCGCGCAGGCTCGCCTGCGTCACCGAGGCAATGTCCTGCCCGTCGATCAGGATGCGCCCGCTTTCCACGTCATAGAAGCGCAGCAGCAGGTTCACCAGCGTCGACTTGCCCGCTCCCGAGCGCCCGACGACGCCGACCTTCTCGCCCGGACGGATCGTCAGGTCGAGTTGGTCGATGACGCCGGACTCCTTGCCGTAGTGAAAGCGCACGGCCTCGAACGCGATCGCACCCTTCGTCACGGCCAGCGCCGGAGCCTGCGGCCGGTCCGTCACCTCCCGCTCGCGCGAGATCGTGGTGATGCCGTCCTGCACCGTGCCGATGTTCTCGAACAGGCCCGACACTTCCCACAAGATCCACTGCGACATGCCGTGCAGGCGCAGCACCAAGGCCACCGCCACCGCGACATCGCCGGTGGTCACTGCCCGGGCCTGCCACAGATAGATGGACACCGCGCCGATGCCGAACAGCAGCAGCACGTTGATCGTGTGAAGCACCGTGTTGAGCACCGTCACCAGCCGCATCTGCCGGTATACGGTCTTCAGGAAGTCCCACATGGACGAGCGGGCGTAGTCTTCCTCCCGGTCGGTGTGGGAGAACAGCTTCACCGTGGAGATATTGGTATAGGCATCGACCACGCGCCCGGTCATCAGCGAGCGCGCGTCGGCCTGCACCTGCGACAGCTGCTTCAGCCGCGGCACGAAGAAGACCAGAACCGCCAGATAGGCGAGGAACCAGAGCATCAGCGGCACGGCCAGCCGCACATTCGACTCGCCGATCAGCAGCACCGCCGAGACGAAGTAGACCGACACATAGACCAGCACATCGAGAACGCGGGTCACGACCTCGCGCACCGCCAGCGCCGTCTGCATCACCTTGGTAGCGATGCGGCCGGCGAAGTCGTTCTGGTAGAAGCCGATGCTCTGGCGCAGCAGGTAGCGATGCACCTGCCAGCGGATCGCCATCGGATAGTTGCCGAGCAGCGTCTGGTGGAACACCAGTTCCCACGCCAGCGACAGCGCCGGCATGATCACCAGGATCACCACGCCCATCCAGACGAGCCGCCCGGCATTGTCCTCAAAGAAGGTCTCGCGATCCGCCGTCGACAGCCAGTTCACCAGGTCGCCGAGGAACGAGAAGACCATCACCTCGAAGATGGCGACGGCCGTGCCCAGCAGGCACACGCACAGCAGGATCGGCCAGATCGGCCGCGTGTAGTGCCAGCAGAAGGCCAGCAGCCCGGCGGGAGGCGCCGTTACCGGCTGCTCCCGGAACGGGTCGATGAGTTTTTCAAACCGGTCGAACATTGGGAAGATCCTCGTGAGACCTGCGCGTGCGATCCGTCCGCCGCTTTACCGCGTGCCGCCCGGCGGGAAACACCGGACGCTCCGCCGCCGGTGTCATCAGCACCGACAGGATGAACGCGGACACGGCGGCGGCAAGCACCGTCAGTCCCAGAAACAGGGTGAACAGCCTTTCGGCGAACTCGGTTGCGGGCACGCTGACGCCGGCGGAGACGACCGCATCGAGGCGGCCGAACTCCTGCAGGGCCTGCGGCACGAAGAGCGCAAGCGACAACGACAAGGTCAGCCCGACCGTGGCGCCGACGACAAGCACGGCATCGGTCAGGCGCCCCTTGCCATGGCCGGGGCTCTGGTTGCGATCGCGGGGACCGCCGGCTTGCGACAGCGGGGTTTCGGGCCGCGCGAACGGATCGAGCGGAAAACGGGAGTCCATGGGTAAGCTCCTGCGGAACTCGGCATCGGACAGTCCCGCAACGGACACGGACGTAAAGACCAGTGCATTCGCCGCGGATCGGCGAATTGCGTGCGGGACGGGACAGGCAGGGAACCGGCCGGAGCCGGATCGAAGGGGAAAACTAGACTGGCTGGAAAAGCTGGCGGCCTAAGCGCCGCGCACCGCAGATCCGGTCATTGGCGCCCCGGCAACCGGAGCGAGGGCGCACATGGAGGTGCGGAAATTGACTGCGATAAATGCCATCATGCACTCCCTCCTTGCTGTTGCGACCTGGTATGACCTGCGGGTTCAAAGGCGAACGGGCGTCCGCCGGCCGGTGTGCCCACGCATCCGCGTCATCGACGCTGAGGATGCCAGGAAACCGACACCGGCGACCATACACGATGACCGTCGGTTGCAAAGCGACAATTCGAACCCGAATGATTGAAGACGAGGCACTGTTGCGTTCATGCAACGTTCTCGCGCTGGTCTTGGCCAGCGCGGGGCAACGTTCTCGCACAGGCCCCGGCCAGCGCGGGGCAACGTTCTCGCATAGGCCCCGGCCAGCGCGGGGCAACGTTCTCGCATAGGCCCCGACCAGCACGGGGCAACATTCTCGCGCATGCCCCGGCCAGCGCGGGGCAAGATTCTCGCGCATGCCTGCAGAAGAGCGGCCTACACCACCTCTTCCGTGCCCTCCTCGTCGACGGCCAGAAAGCCGCCGGACTGGCGTGCCCACAACTCGGCATAGAGCCCGCCGCGCGCGATGAGATCCTCGTGGCGTCCTTCCTCGGCGACCCGTCCCTCGTCCAGCACGATCAGGCGGTCCATCGCCGCGATGGTCGACAGCCGGTGCGCGATGGCGATCACCGTCTTGCCGGCCATCAGCTCGTTCAGGCTTTCCTGGATCGCCGCCTCAACCTCGGAATCGAGCGCCGAGGTCGCCTCGTCCAGCACCAGAATCGGCGCATTCTTCAGCAGGACCCGGGCAATGGCGATGCGCTGGCGCTGACCGCCGGACAATTTCACGCCCCGCTCGCCGACCCGCGCATCGAAGCCGGTGTGGCCGCGACTGTCGGCCAGCGCCTCGATAAAGTCGAGCGCATGCGCGCGCCGTGCCGCCTCGCGGATTGCCGTCTCGTCCGCGTGCCTCGCCCCCAGGCCGATATTGTCGCGGATTGAGCGGTGCAGCAGCGAGGTATCCTGCGTCACCATGCCGATCTGCGCGCGCAGGCTCGCCTGCGTCACCGCGGAAATATCCTGCCCGTCGATCAGGATGCGCCCGCTCTCCACGTCGTAGAACCGCAGCAGCAGGTTCACCAGCGTCGACTTGCCCGCCCCCGAGCGTCCGACCAGCCCCACCCGCTCGCCCGGCCGGATCGTCGTCGTCAGGTCCTCGATCACCCCGCCCTTCTTGCCGTAGTGAAAGCGCACGCCCTCGAAATCGATCCGCCCGGCCTCGACCCGCAGCGCCGGTGCCTGCGGCAGGTCGGTCACGGTCACCGGCCGGGTGATCGTCTCGGCGCTGTCCTGCAGCGTGCCCAGCGCCCGGAACAGCCCGTTGAGCGTGCCGAGCAGCCGGCCCAGCAACACGTTGAGCCGCAGCACCAGTCCCAGCACCAGCGCCACGTCGCCGGTGGTCACCCGGCCCGCCTCCCACGCGAACACCGCCAGCACGCCGATGGCGGCGATCATGACGCCCGACAGCACGCTCATCACGCTGCGCACCGCCGTCAGCGTGCGGGTAAACCGGCGGATCGCGACAAGGAAGGTCTCGTAGCTCTCGCGGGTGCCGATCCCCTCGCGCTCGGTATCGCTGAACAGCTTGATCGTCTGGATGTTGCCATAGGTGTCGACGAACCGCCCCGTCACCCCGGACGAGGCATGGGCGCTGTCCTTGGCGGACTTGCGGATGCGCGGCACATAGATGACGGCCAGCCCGGCAAAGCCGACCAGCCACAGCGCCACGACGAGGCCGAACCACGGATCGAGCGCGGTCACCAGCGCCAGCGTCGACACCGCGAAGACGACGATGAACCAGATGATCTGCAGCAGACTGACCATGAAGTCGCCGGCCGCCTGTCCCGACTGCCAGACCTTCTGCGAGATGCGGCCCGCGAACTCGTCCTGGAAATAGGCCAGCGACTTGCCCACCACCTGCGCGTGGCCCTGCATGCGCACCAGGTTGAAGAAGCCGGGCACCACGACCTGCTCCTCCACCAGCGCGGTGAGCGCGGCGATGAGCGGGCGGACCACCAGCACGGTCAGGCCCATCAGGATCAGGATCGTCGCGTTCCCGGAGATAAAGTCCGCCCGCGTTCCGGCCTGCATCATGTCGACCAAGTCGCCGACGAAGACGTAGAGCGCCGCCTCGATCAGGGCGGTGATGCCGCCGAGCACCAGCATCACGAGAAAGGTCAGCCGCGCCTGCGAGACGAAGAACCACAGATAGCCGAAGCCCGTGCCCGGCACCGGACGGTCGGGGAGCGGGGCCAGCGGGTCGAGCCGCCCTTCGAACCAGGCGTACAGTCTTTCGAGCACGGAGGGCGGGTCCTTTGCTGTTGCCGGGAGGGCGAGGCGCGGGCAAGAAGGGGCGCAAGGGAGGTGCGCCCGAAAGCCTGCCCGGGAAACAGCCCCGGAAAACAGTCGGCAACCGATGGCGAAAGGCTACGGTCTGCGCCGGCAGGATGCAGGCGGATGGCGCTGCCCGCAACTGCATATGGGGCACCTCGCCCCGCTTCCAAGTCCGGACCTTACGCGCATGCCCGACCTTGTGCTTTTCCAGCCCGACATTCCGCAGAACACCGGCACGATCCTGCGGCTCGGGGCCTGTCTCGGGGTGACCGTGCATGTGATCGAGCCGGCCGGCTTCCCCCTGTCCGATCATGCCCTGCGCCGCGCCGGCATGGACTATCTGGAGCGCGCCGCCATGGTCCGCCATGTCGACTTTCCCGTCTTCGAGGCCTGGCGCAGGGAGCAAGACCGCCGGCTGGTGCTGCTGACCACTTCCGGGGCGACCTCGCATCTTTCCCATGCGTTCGAGGAGAGCGACCTGCTGATGTTCGGGCGCGAATCCTCCGGTGTTCCGCAAGACGTCCATGCCCTTGCCGATGCCCGTGTCACCGTGCCGATGGTCGCCGGCATGCGCTCGCTGAACGTGGCGGTCACCGCCGCCATCGTGCTCGGCGAGGCGCTGCGTCAAACCGGCGCCTTTCCCCCTCTCTCCCCCGCCTCCCCTTCCACCGGGCAGTGAGTTCTGCCATGAAGCGGGGACAGGACGCCCCATAGGACGAGGATTTCAGGAATGAGCGCAGCAACCACGGAAACCAGCGGCGAGACGCGCGGGGGCGCCATTCCGGACGGGATCGACGACAAGAAGGTCCAGGCCGAGACCTGGTTCCGCAGCCTGCGCGACCGCATCTGCGCTGCGTTCGAGGCGATCGAGGACGATTCCGCCGAGCACGCCGCCCTGCCGGGCGAGCTTGCCGATGAGCCGGCCGGCCGCTTCGAGCGCACGCCCTGGGAGCGCACCGATTCGACCGGGGCCAAGGGCGGCGGCGGCATCATGTCGATGATGAAGGGCCGGGTCTTCGAAAAGGTCGGCGTCCACATCTCCACCGTTCACGGCGAGTTCTCGCCCGAGTTCCGCGGCCAGATCCCCGGCGCCTCGGAGGATCCGCGCTTCTGGGCGTCCGGCATCTCGCTGATCGCCCACATGCACAATCCGCATGTGCCGGCGGTGCACATGAACACCCGCATGGTGGTCACCACCCGCCAGTGGTTCGGCGGCGGCGCCGACCTGACGCCGGTGCTGGATGCCCGCCGCACCCAGGAGGACGCCGACACACTCGCCTTCCACGCAGCCATGCAGGGCGCCTGCGAGGCCCATGCGGTCGCCGACTATCCCCGCTACAAAAAGTGGTGCGACGAGTATTTCTTCCTCAAGCACCGCAACGAGGCGCGCGGCATCGGCGGCATCTTCTACGACTATCTCAACTCCGGCGACTGGGACGCGGATTTCGCCTTTACCCAGGATGTCGGCCTCGCCTTCCTCGACATCTATCCCAAGCTCGTGCGCGCCAACTACCACAAGCCCTGGGGCGAGGCGGAGCGCGAGGAACAGCTGATCCGCCGCGGGCGCTATGTGGAGTATAACCTGCTCTACGACCGCGGCACGATCTTCGGCCTGAAGACCGGCGGCAATGTCGCCTCGATCCTGTCGTCCATGCCGCCCTTGGTGAAATGGCCGTGAGGCGAGGCTGACCCCATGTCCTTGCCGCCGCTGACATCCCTGTCGGTCACCGGCTACCGCTCCTTGAGCGCGCTGCACATGCCCGTCGGCGCGCTCAACGTCTTCGTCGGCCGCAACGGCACCGGCAAGACCAATCTCTACCGCGCCCTCTCCCTGCTGCAACAGGCGGCCCTCGGCCGCATCACCCGCGCCATCGCCGAGGAAGGGGGCGTGGAGAGCGTGCTGTGGGCCGGCACCCGCAAGCGCGGCGCCCCGGTGCGGCTGATCCTCAAGGCCCGGCTCGGCGACATGACCTATTCCATCGAGGTCGGCCTGCCGAACAAGATCTCGGATGCGGCGCTGCCGCTGGAACCGCTGGTCAAGGAAGAGAGCCTGACGCTCGCCACCGGTGCCCGCGAGGTGACCTTGATGCAGCGCGGCGGCCCCACGGCCTGGCTGCGCGCCGCCGACGGCACGAGGCTGACCTACGAGAACGAGCTTCTCGGCTCGGAAACGGCGCTCGGTGCCTTTCGCGACGGCGCCCGCTTTCCCGAGCTCGACATCGTGCGGCGCACCTTCGCCGACTGGCGCTTCTATCACGGCTTTCGCACCGACGAGGCCTCGCCGCTGCGCCAGCCGGCCCTTGCCCTGACGACGCCGACCCTCTCGTCCGACGGATCGGACCTTGCCGCCGTCCTCGCGACGCTGACCCTGGTGCGGGGCGATGCCCGCGACATGGAAGCCGCCATCGACGATGCCTTTCCCGGCGCCCGCCTCGGGGTCGAGGTCGTAGAGGGAACGGCGCGCCTGTCGCTGCGCTTTGCCGACATGCCGCGCGACTTCTCGGCCCGCGAGCTGTCCGACGGCACGCTCAACTATCTGGCGCTGGCCGGCGCGCTGCTCGCCTATCGTCTGCCGGCCTTCATCGCGCTGAACGAGCCTGAGGCGAGCCTGCATCCCGAGCTCCTGGCCCCGCTCGCCCGTGTCGTGGCGCGGGCCTGCGAACGCACGCAGGTCTGGATCGTCACCCATTCGCAAGACTTCGCCGACGCGCTGGCGCGCGAGGCCGGCGCCGTACCGCGCACGATCCTCAAGACCGAGGGCGCAACCAGCGTCGAGGGGCTGAAGATCACGGGCGAATTCGCCGACGACGACTGATTGTGTGCCCGAGCAGTCTCAGGCCCGGCCGAGCACCGCCGAAACCAGCGCCGCCCGGTCCAGCGAGAAGCCGCTGTCGATCCAGCGGCTCTCGGCCAGCCGCAATCCCTCGCCGACCTTCGGCCCCGGTGCGACGCCGGCCTTCGTCAGGTCGCCGCCCGAGACCGGCAGCCTTGGAACATCGAGTGCCGTCACCGCCTCCAGCAGCGCGCGCAGGGCCATATCCTCCGCGGCCAGTCCCGCCTCGGCAGCGGCCAGCAGCACACCGTCGCAGGCTGCCTCGCGGCCATGGCGATAGAGCAGCTCCAGCGCGGAAAGGCGCACCGCCTCGGGCTCCGCAGACCCGAGCTTTCCTCGCGCCATGTCGGCCGCAAGACGAGCCGCCTTCATCCGCCGCCGCTCGGCATTGGAGAGCCGCAGCCGGTCGGCCAGCGCGTCCAGCTCCGCCTCGCCCCCCTCGCTGAGGGCGGCGAGCGCCAGCGCCGGCTCGCGCGTGTTCACGCCAAGACCATCGAGTGCCCGCAAGCCCCTGAACGGGGCGAGCCCACCATGCGGCACCATCACCAGCGGCATGATGCCGGCGTCCGCCATCGCCTCCAGCGTCGCGACCGCGCAGCGCGCGCCGACCAGCTTGCGCATTTCCATGCCGATGCGCTCAGCCGAAAGGCCGGACAGCCCGTCCTTCAGCCTGGCACAGGCGGCCAGTCCCTCGGCATCGGGGGTGCCTTCGCCGTATTGGGCATGAAAGCGGAAGAAGCGCAGGATGCGCAGGTAGTCCTCGCCGATGCGCCGGTCCGCCTCGCCGATGAACCGCACCCGCCGCGCCGCAAGGTCGGGCAACCCGCCGACCGGATCGAACAGGACACCGTCGCGTGCGGCATAGAGCGCATTCATGGTGAAGTCGCGCCGCTCGGCATCGTGCTGCCAGTTGCGGCCGAAGCGCACGGTGGCGTGACGTCCATGCGTCTCCACGTCCTCGCGCAAGGTGGTGACCTCGAACGGGCGCCCGCCGCTGACCACCGTTACGGTGCCATGGTCGACGCCGGTCGGCACCGCCTTCAGCCCCGCCGCCTCGACCCGCCGGATGACGGTGGTAGGCTCGGCCGTGGTGGCGATGTCGATATCGCTGACGGGAACGCCGAGCAGCGTGTTGCGCACCGCTCCGCCGACCACCCGTGCCGCATCGCCCTCCTGCTCGAGCGCGTCAAACACGGCCTGCAGGTCGGGCGCGCCCAGCCAGTCGGCCTTGATCGAATCGTTCATGCCGCCTCCCAGCAACTGCTGCCGGCTATTCGTAGCGGCCGGGGATGAACTGGCCGTCGCGCATTTCCGCCGGCCGATAGCTCATCCCCTCCGGCAGGCCGCCATGCATCGTCAACATCACCAGGCCGCCGATGACCAGCAGGCCGCCGGCAATCACCAGCCACAGCATCGGCCCATCGCGCCAGTTCTCGGAGGTCTGGGCCTTCTTGTTGAGGAACAGCCAGATCGCGAAACCGATGAAGGGCAGCGAAAACAGCAGGAGTTGAGTGAGAATGATACGCAGCATCAGCGGCACACCGTGTCATAGAGGAGACGGAGGATACCGGCGGTAACCCCCCAGATGTACCGTTCGCCATAGGGCATGGCATAGAAATAGCGGGGCTTTCCGGCAAAGATCCGGGACTGCCGGAGGTGGTTGACGTCGTTCATCAGGAAGCGCAGCGGAACCTCGAAGACCTCCGCCACCTCGTCCGGATTGGCGGAGATTGACGCTTTCGGCGACACCAGGCCCAGCACCGGCGCGACCCGGTAGCCCGAGCCGGTCAGATAGGTCGGCAGCACGCCGATCGGCTGCACGGCCCGCGGCGCAAGGCCGATTTCCTCGTTCGCCTCGCGCAGGGCCGCATCGATGGGCCCGTTGTCCTCCGGGTCGATCTTGCCGCCGGGCAGCGAGATCTGCCCCGCATGGCTGGTCAGGTGATCGGTGCGCTGGGTGAGAATGATGGAGGCCCCGGCCGGCCGGTCGACCACCGGGATCAGCACCGCGGCATCGCGCGGCGGGCGCTTGGCGAAGGCGAACGGCCCCATGTCCGGATTGAGGATGTGGTCGCCCACCTCGTCCATCGCGGCAAGCGCAAGACGCAGCCGCGCCTGCTCGGCAAAGGCTTGGGCACTGTCCAGCACGGCGGCCATCTCCGGCGCCATGCTCGATGACAGGTCCGCCACTGCCCGCTCCTTGCGTTCCCGCTCGATATCCAGGCTCACCCTGCCCCGCCCGTTTCCATATTCGCCTCGCCGGCCGCAACCGCCGGAAAGAAGACGCCGCCGCTCCACACGCCGAGCATGGCGCGTCCATCGACGTTGTGTTCCTCGAAGAGTTCGGCCAGCTCATAAAGGAGCGGCCGCGCCAGCAGCGCATCCAGCCCCCCACGCACCCTGATATAGGGTTTCAGGCCGTCGGTACCAACTTCCCGTTCGAAACGAAGGGGATGGTCGGCATCCGCCTTCACCACATCGCCGACATTGGTGCGCAGGGTCAACAGCCGGTCGCGCCCCTCGCCTTGCGCATGCATCTCCACCGCGATGAAGGGCGCATCCTCGACCGTGATGCCCACCCGCTCGACCGGCGTCACCAGATAATGCCGCCCGTCCTCGTCGCGCCGCAGTACGGAGGCGAACAGCCGCACTAGGGCCTCGCGCCCGATGGGCGAGCCCATGTAGTACCAGCGGCCGTCGCTTGCGATCCGCATGTCGATGTCGCCGCAGAAGGGAGGATTCCAGTGTTCGACCGGCGGCGTGCCTCGCGTTTTGCCGGCGCGGGCGACGAGATCGGCCAGTCCGGCGGGCATCGTGCTCGTGTCCTCCGCCTGCCTTCGCGTCATCCCTGTTACATCTCCCATTGTCGCCGCCATCATTTGGCCCATACCCTATCATGACATGGGTTACCATTGCCGCATGGCTGGGTGAGTCCCGGACCGTTTCCCGCCGCAAGACTGCAACGGGGAGACGGCGGATGGCAACCGCGGGCCGGCCCCGGCGGAACGAGCGATGTCGCAGCTGCCGCGTGATCAGGAGGTATGAATCGACCATGAGCGCCGTCACTTCACCGGAAGTTGATCACGAGCAGGTCGCCCGCGATGCGGAGGCTGCGATGGAAAAGATCACCGCCGCCCGCACCGAGATCGCCCGCATCATCTTCGGCCAGGAAAGCGTCGTCGAGCGCGCGCTGGTGACCTTGCTGGCCGGCGGTCACGGCTTGCTGGTCGGCGTGCCCGGCCTTGCCAAGACCAAGCTGGTGGAAACGCTCGGCACCGTCCTCGGGCTCGATGCCCGGCGCATCCAGTTCACGCCGGACCTGATGCCCTCCGACATTCTCGGCGCCGAGGTGATGGACCAGGGCCGCGACGGCAGCCGCGCCTTCCGCTTCATCAAGGGGCCGATCTTCTCGCAGGTCCTGATGGCCGACGAGATCAACCGCGCCAGCCCGCGCACCCAGTCGGCCCTGCTGCAGGCGATGCAGGAATATCATGTCACCGTCGCCGGCCAGAGCTACGACCTGCCGCGCCCCTTCCATGTGCTGGCGACCCAGAACCCGCTGGAGCAGGAAGGCACCTACCCCCTGCCCGAGGCGCAGCTCGACCGCTTCCTGATGCAGATCGACGTGCACTATCCCGACCGCGAGGCGGAACGGCGCATCCTCATGGAGACGACCGGCGCGCAGGACGCGAAGGCGACAGCCGTCATGTCGGCGGAGGATCTCGTCACCTGCCAGCAGCTCGTGCGCCGCATGCCGGTCGGCGAGAGCGTCGTCGAGGCGATCCTCGAGCTTGTCCGCTCCGCCCGTCCCGGCGAGAGCGACGACGAGATCACCAGCCAGATCGCCTGGGGTCCGGGGCCGCGCGCCAGCCAGGCACTGATGCTCACCGTGCGCGCCCGCGCCCTGGTCGACGGGCGCCTCGCTCCTTCCGTCGATGACGTGCTGGCGCTGGCCGAGCCGGTCCTGCAGCACCGCATGGCGCTGACCTTCGGCGCGCGTGCCGACGGGCAGACGATCCGCGGGCTGATCGGCCGCATCAAGAGCCGGATCGGATAACGGCTCATGAGCGGCCTTGGGCGCTTCTCGCTCTCCTCGCCAGGCTCCGCGGCGCAGGACGATCATCAGGGAGCCGCCTGGCCGCAGGTCGTGGCCGGCGCGCGCTCGCTCGCCGAGGCCCTGCCCGATCTGCTGGTCGAAGCCCGCCAGGTGGCCATGACGATCAATGCCGGCTGGCACGGCCGCCGCCGCTCCGGCACCGGCGAGAATTTCTGGCAGTTCCGTCCCTTCATCGCCGGCGAGCCGGTGCGCCGCATCGACTGGCGCCGCTCCGCACGCGACGATCATCTTTATGTCCGCGAGCGCGAATGGGAGGCCGCCCACACCGTCTGGCTCTGGGCGGATCTCTCGCCCTCCATGGGCTTTCGCTCGCATCTGTCGCAGGTCCTGAAGCGCGACCGCGCCCTCGTGCTGCTGCTGGCGCTTGCCGACCTTCTCGCCGATACCGGAGAGCGCATCGGCCTGCCTGGTCTGCGCCGCCCCGCCGCCGACCGTCACGCGGCCGAGCGTATCGCCGATTCCCTCGGGCATCTCGCCGACCCGGTCAGCCTGCCGCCGACGGAGGACATCCGCCGCTTTTCGGAAGTGGTGCTGATCGGAGACCTGCTCGATCCGGTCGAGGAGACGCTGACCTGGATGCGCAAGGTCGCCGCCACCGGTGCCCGCGCCCATGTGGTCATGGTCCTCGATCCGATCGAAGAGACCTTCCCCTTCACCGGCCGCACCGAGTTCCGCGATCCCGAAACCGGCTTCAAGCTGACCAGCGGCAAGGCCGAGCAGTGGCGGCGCGCCTATCGCGACCGGCTGGAGGCGCATCGGCAGGCGCTGTCGGATGCCGCACGCCGCGCCGGCTGGACCTTCGTCGTCCACCACACCGACCGCCCGGCATCCGAGCCGATGCTGCTGCTGCACAGCCGCCTCAGCGGCATTCCGATCCACGGACCGGGAGGCGCCGGCCGATGAGCTCCTTCCTGCCCCTCGGCTTCACCGCCCCGCTCGTGCTCGCCGCCCTGCTGCTGCTTCCGGTGATCTGGTGGCTGCTGCGGCTGATCCCGCCGAGCCCGCGCCGCGTCTCCTTTCCGCCCGCACGCCTCCTCGCCGATATCGACAAGCGCGAGGAGACGCCGGACAACAGCCCCTGGTGGCTGACCCTTTTGCGCCTGCTGCTCGCCGCCGCGATCATTCTTGCCCTTGCCGGGCCGATCTGGCGCCCGCTTGCCGATGCACCCTCCGGCTCCGGTCCCCTGTGGATCGTCCTCGACAACGGCTGGGCCTCCTCCTCGGGCTGGGAAACCCGCCGCCGCACGGCAGAACGGCTTGTCGAGACCGCCGCCGACACCGGCCGCCCGGTCCTGCTCGCCGCAACCGCGGAAGGGGCCGACCAGCCCCTCGTGCCTCAGAACGCCCGCGTCGCGCTGGAGCGGCTGCGCGTGCTCGAGCCGCGCTCCTGGCCGGCCAACCGGGGCGAGCTGACCATCGGCCTGCGCAAGGCCGCGCAGGAAACCCGTCCCGGTTCCATCGTCTGGCTGGCCGAGGACGCGGCGAATGCCGGCACCGCGCGCTTCGTCGCGGATCTCGGCGCCCTTGCCGGCGAGAACGAGCTCACCGTCATGACCGGTCTCGGCCGGCCCACCGTGCTGGCCGATGCCCGCAACGACATCGAGGCGCTGACCGTCTCCGTGCGCGCGGACGCCCCGTCCTCCACGCCGCGCACCATCCGCGCGCTCGACATGCGCGGCCTCACCCTGGGCGAGACGGATGCCTCCTTCGACGAGGACGGCGTGACCGGATCGGCCCGGTTCGACTTCCCCGTCGAGCTGCGCAACGACGTCGCCCGGCTGGAGCTGGTCGGCGAGGACAGCGCCGCCGGCGTGCAGTTGCTCGACGACCGCTGGCAGCGCCGCACCGTCGGCATCGTCTCCGGCGCCTCCGCCGATCAGGCACAGCCGCTGCTGTCGCCGCTTTATTATCTGGAGCGTGCGCTCTCGCCCTTTGCCGAGTTGCGCCGCCCGCGCGAGGAGAACCTCGCCGAAGCCCTGCCGGACCTGATCGAGCAGGGCGTCTCCGTCATCGTGCTGGCCGATGTCGGCCGCCTGCCGGAAGGCGCGCTGGAGGCGGTCGCGGCCTGGGTCGAGCAAGGCGGGGTACTGGTCCGCTTCGCCGGCCCGCGCATGGCCGGCGGCACCGACGATCTGGTGCCCTCGCCCCTTCGCGCCGGCGACCGGACGCTGGGCGGCAGCCTGTCCTGGGAACAGCCTCAACCGCTGGCAAGCTTTTCGGACACCTCGCCCTTCGCCCGCCTTGCCGTTCCGGCCGACGTGACGGTCAACCGGCAGGTGCTGGCCGAGCCCGGCCCCGATCTTGCCGACCGCACCTGGGCCTCGCTGGCCGACGGCACGCCGCTCGTCACCGCGTCGGCGCGCGGACGCGGCACGCTGGTCCTCTTCCATGTCACCGCCGACACCGGCTGGTCGAACCTGCCGATCTCCGGCACCTTCGTCTCCATGCTGCGGCGGATCGTGGCGCTTTCCTCGGCCTCCGGCGCAAGGGGCGATGGCAACGGCACCGCCGCCGCCTCCGGCACCGTGCAGGAGCCGGCAGAGGTCCTTCTGCCGCCCGTGCGCGTGCTCGACGGGCGCGGCCGTCTGGGCCCGCCGCCGGCCTCCGCCCTGCCCGTCTCCGCCCGCCAGGGTGAGGTCGAGGCCAGCCGCCGTCATCCTCCCGGCCTTTACGGCAGCGACGATGCATTCCGCGCGATCAACCTCTTCACCTCCCTCGATCAGGTCATGCCGCTCGACCTCGCCCCGATCGAGGGCGCCGCGACGGTCGCGCGCTATCCCACGACGGAGGCAACGGACCTGCGCCCGCTGCTCTTCATCGCCGCGCTGCTTCTGCTCTTCGCCGACGCAATCGCGATGATGTGGCTACGCGGCGATGCGCAGGGGCTGCGCAGCCGCCTGTCCCGCGGCGCGGCCGTGCTGCTTCTCGCCGGCATTGCCGCAGCGCTCGTCCAGCCGCAGACGGCAAGGGCGCAGGACACGTCCGACGATCTGGCAGCGCTGGAGGCGACGCTCGACACCCGCCTTGCCTATGTGCTCACCGGCCAGCCGGACCGCGACGCCACCAGTCGCCAGGGCCTGCTCGGCCTCACCCGCTACATCTCCACCCGCACGGCGCTGGAGCCCGAGGCGCCCGTCGGCGTGGACATTGCAACCGACGAGCTCGCCTTCTACCCCGTGCTTTACTGGCCGATCTCCGAGACGACGCCGGTACCCTCGCCCGAGGCGCTGGCACGCATCGACACCTATATGCGCAACGGCGGCACCATCCTGTTCGACACCGCCGACCAGCTTTCGGCCGGGATTTCCGGTTTCGGAACCTCGCCGTCGGTGCTGCGCCTGCGCCAGGTGCTCGACGGGCTCGACATTCCCCCGCTGGAACCGGTGCCCGCCGACCACGTCCTGACCAAGGCCTTCTATCTGCTCGAGAGTTTCCCCGGCCGCTATGCCGACGGGCCGCTCTGGGTCGAGGCGACGGAAACCCAGACCGCCGGTGACCGCCCGGTGCGCGCCGGCGACGGCGTCTCCCCGCTCCTGATCACCGGCAACGACTTCGCCGCCGCCTGGGCCGTGGACGAGGCCGGCAACCCGCTGTTCCCGACCATTCCCAACGATGCCATGCAGCGCGAATACGCCTACCGCTCCGGCGTCAACATCGTCATGTACGCCCTGACCGGCAACTACAAGGCCGACCAGGTGCATGTTCCGGCATTGCTGGAACGGCTCGGCCAATAGGAGCGATCCATTGATCTGGTCCCTCTCCTTTGCCCCTCTCGTGCCGCTCTGGGCGCTCATTGCCGCCGCTGTGGCGGCCTTGCTGCTCGTCGTCGGCGCGCTGGTGCTGCGCCTGCCGGCCTGGCCGTTGCGGGCGCTTGCCATGGCCCTGCTGCTTCTCGCGTTGACCGGCCCGGCGCTCGAGCGCGAGGACCGCGAGCCGCTCTCCAGCGTCGTCTCCGTCATCGTCGACGAGAGCCAGAGCCAGCGCCTTGCCGACCGCACCAGCGCCGCCGCCGAGGCCCTGACCGCCCTGGAACAGCGCTTCGCCGGCCTGCCCGGCTATGAGGTCCGGGTGACGCGGGCCGGTCGCGGCGACGGCGCCACGGCCGATGGCACGGCCCTGTTCTCCGCACTCGCCGACAGCCTGTCCGACGTCCCGCCGGATCGCATCGGCGGCGCGGTGATGATCACCGACGGCCAGGTGCACGACATTCCCGCCCGCGCGGCGGACCTTGGCTTCAACGCGCCGCTGCACGCGCTGATCACCGGCCATGAGGACGAGATCGACCGCCGCCTTGCCATTGGCCGCGCCCCGAAATTCGCGCTCGTCGGCTCGCAGCAAGTCGTCACGCTGCAGCTGCAGGATCGCGGCATGACAGACTCCGGCGGCCGGGTGCCCATCGTGGTGCGGCGCGACGGCGAGGTCGTCTCCCAGCAGATGGCCCAGCCCGGCGCGAGCATCGACATTCCCGTCACCATCGCCCATGGCGGCAACAACATCTTCGAGTTCTCCGCCGAAGTGCTGGACGGCGAGCTCACCGACATCAACAACCGGGTCGTCGTCACCATCGAGGGCATCCGCGAGAACCTGCGCGTCCTGCTGGTCTCCGGCAGCCCGCATGCGGGCGAGCGTACCTGGCGCAACCTTCTGAAGTCCGACGCCTCCGTCGACCTCGTCCACTTCACAATCCTGCGCCCGCCCGACAAGCAGGACGGCACGCCGATCAACCAGCTCTCTCTGATTGCCTTCCCCACGCGCGAGCTGTTCTCGGTGAAGATCGACGAGTTCGACCTGATCATCTTCGACCGCTACGAGCGGCGCGGCGTGCTGCCCCTGCTCTATTTCGACAACATCGCCCGCTATGTGCGCGAGGGCGGCGCCGTGCTCGTCGCCGGCGGCCCCGACTACGCGGAAGGCGGCAGCATCTACCGCACGCCGCTCTCGCCGGTCCTGCCGGCAGAGCCCAGCGGCATGATCTACGAGGAGCCGTTCCGCGCCGGCATTTCCGAGGTCGGCAACCGCCACCCGGTGACGCGCGCCCTGCCCGGCTCCACGTCGGAGCCGCCGGCCTGGAGCCGCTGGTTCCGCCTGGTCGATGCCACCATCCGCAACGGCGAGACGCTGATGACCGGCGCCGAGGACAAGCCGCTGCTCGTGCTCAGCCGCGAGGGCGAAGGCCGCGTCGCGGTGCTCCTGTCGGATCATGTCTGGCTGTGGGCGCGCGGCTACGAGGGCGGCGGCCCGCATGTCGCGCTGCTGCGCCGCCTCGCCCACTGGCTGATGAAGGAACCGGATCTGGAGGAAGAGGCCCTGCGCCTCACCTCGCGCGGACCAGAGGTCGTCGCCGAGCGCCAGACCATCGGCGAGGCCGTCGGCGACATGACGCTGACCCTGCCGGGCGGCGAGACGCGCAACCTCACCCCGACCGAGGTGTCGCCCGGCCTGTGGCGCGCCACCGCCCCGGCCCCCGATCTCGGCCTTTATTCCGTCGACGACGGCACCCGCAAGGCGCTGGTCCATGTCGGCCCGCCAAACCCGCGCGAATTCACCGACGTGCTGTCGACGGTGGAGACGCTTGCCCCTGTCGCCGGCGAAACCGGCGGCAGCGTCCGCCGCCTCGCGGGATCGGACGACCGGATCGTCGTGCCCCGGGTGGTGCCGATGCGCCGCGCGACCAGCTTTGCCGGCGACGGCTGGATCGGCTTCCGCACCACGGAAGCCAGCATCCTGCGCGGCATCGACCGCTATCCCCTGTTCCAGGGCCTGCTCGGCCTCGCCCTGCTGCTCGGCGGCGTGTCGTTCTTGTGGTATCGCGAAGGGCGCTAGGCCGCGCTCCCTCGCAGGCCGCGCTCCCTCGCAGGGCCTGCGGTATCGCGGGATGGGGGCGCCAGGTCGCGCTATCGGGCGTGAAGGCGTATCAGGCCGCGACCGCGTCGCGGCCGCCGCGCACCTTGCCATGCGGCATCTCGCTGCCCGGCACCAGATTGGCGACCAGCAGCCGCGCCGGATCGACCGGCCCCGGCAGGGTGATCCGCCCCATCGGCACCGGCGCGAAGCCGAGCGGCCCGTAATAGGGCGCATCGCCGACCAGAAGCACGCTCTTTTCGCCAAGGGCCTGCGCCGTCTTCAGCGCCTGGTTGACCAGCAGCCGGCCCAGTCCCCGGTTCTTGAAGGCCGGCGCCACCGCCAGCGGGCCAAGCAGCTGCGAGGGTGCATCGCCGATGGTGATCGGCGTCAGCCACACTGAACCGGCGAACACGTCGCCGCTCATACCCACGAAGCTCAGCCGACGGTCGTGCTCGATCCCCTCGCGCAGACGGAAGGCCGTCTTGGCGAAGCGGCCCGGGCCGAAGGCTTCGGCCTGCAGGTCGAGAATGGCGGGAAGGTCGGAAGGCAGTTCGTTCCGGATAAGCCAGGACAGTGCGAGCATGGGTCGGATCTCGGTGATCGGTACGGTCAGGCGGAAACTTGTGCCCTCGATCCGCTCCGCCGGTTCATCCCCAACGCTCTAGACGGATCTCAAGGCACACGTGTGACGACGCGCGAGGGCTGGCCTCGTCGCAAGTCTCGTCGTCGCTGCCGTTCGATCCTGTTCATCGCGTCCTGCTCTCGCGGCATGCCCTTCGGCATCCGCAGCAACCGGTTTCGGCCCGACCCGCATCCCGTGACTGGAATGTGTATCATGACCGGATGGGGTCGGTATCATGCAATGCCCGGACCGTAAAGCGCTTTTACGGCCCGAACAATCGTTCACTCTCCGTGAATGGTCCATTCGCGCGGTTGAAGGCGCGCGCCGTGGCCCCATCTCCTATCGTGAACGAACAACGACACGGAAAAAAGGGACGCGCGACATGGGCATGCTGGTGGACGGAGTGTGGAAGGACGTCTGGTACGATACCAGCTCGACCGGCGGACGGTTCGAGCGAAAGGAATCCTCCTTCCGCAGCTGGGTCACCCGCGACGGCGCGCCCGGACCCAGCGGCGACGGCGGTTTTGCCGCCGAAAGCGGCCGCTATCACCTGATCGTCTCGTTCGCCTGTCCCTGGGCGCACCGCACGCTGATCTTCCGCAAGCTCAAGGGCCTGGAGGACAAGATCTCGCTTTCCGCGGTCCAGCCCCTGATGCTGGAGAACGGCTGGACCTTCGCGGAAGCGGAACCCGAGACCCGCGCCGAGGCCGCCTGGCAGGTCTATGTGAAGGCCAACCCCGACTATACCGGCCGCGCCACCGTGCCGATCCTCTGGGACCGCAAGACACAGACCATCGTCTCGAACGAATCGGCGGAGATCATCCGCATGTTCAACTCCGCTTTCGACGACCTGCCCGGCGTCGACAGCGGCCTGGACTTCTTCCCTGAAGGCCTGCGGTCCGAGATCGAGGAGGTCAACGCCCGCGTCTATGACGAAGTCAACAACGGCGTCTACAAGGCCGGCTTCGCCACCACGCAGGATGCCTACGAGGAGGCGGTGACGACCCTGTTCACCGCGCTCGACTGGCTGGAGGACCGCCTGTCGCGCCAGCGCTATCTCGTCGGCGGCCAGCTGACGGAGGCCGACTGGCGGCTGTTCACCACGTTGCTGCGCTTCGATCCGGTCTATGTCGGCCACTTCAAGTGCAACATCCGCCGCATTGCCGACTATCCGGCGCTGTCCGGCTACCTGCGCGAGCTCTACCAGCACCCGGGCGTCGCCGACACGTGCGACTTCGCCACCATCAAGAAGCACTATTACGGCTCGCACGGCACCATCAACCCGACCGGCATCGTGCCGCTCGGCCCGGTGCTCGATCTCGACCGCCCGCATGGCCGCGACGCCCTGCCGAAGGGCTGACTTCCTACCAACAGGGCGACGGCGGGCTTTCTCCGGAAAGCTCCGCAATGCGCCTCAGTGTCGCCGGGCTGGTGTCCGGCGGCAGCGCACCCGGCGCGAAGAACCCGGCCTCGCGGATCTCCCGATTGGGCGCCAGCGCGCCGTCGGGCACCTCCGCCACCGCCACCCGGTAGAGCGCGACATGGTCGCGGATATGGTTGCGCCGGTTGTGGTAGACGGCGAACAGCACCGGCTCGCCGCCGATCACGCCGGTCTCCTCGTGCAGCTCGCGCAGCGCGGCCTCCGCCAGCGTCTCGCCCGCATCCACCGCCCCGCCCGGCATGTACCAGCCGGCCAGATAGGTGTGGCGCACCAGCAGCAGCCGCCCCTCCCCGTCCGTTGCCGCAACGCGCACACCGAGCGTCATCGCCCGCTGATAGCGCGTGAGCGAGAGCGCCAGCCGTCTCAGCGCCTTCATGCCCGGCAGGCTTCGCCTCATGCCTCGCTGTCCCTTTCCATGGCTCCCCGCCTCCCATCCGGCGGGCAGAACCGCAAGGTTTGCTTAACCCACCATGCGCGCCCTGCATGGGAGCACTGCCCGAATCGCGCTTGTTCCAGCGCCCGATTCCGCCAATTGTGCCATCGCAGCCGAAGGAGCGGCACCCGGACGAGAGCCCGATGATACGGGCGCCGGGACGAAGCCCGTCTCCAAGCTGCGTTCTCGAAGGAGAGACCCATGTTGTCGGCCCTGTTCCCGGCCTTCGCCCGTCGCCGCTATGTGTGGCGCCCGGCGGTCGACCTGACCAACCCGCGCATCGCCGCGGTGCTGACCACGTTCAGCAGCAACTGACAGGACGCCCGGCAAGGCGCGCATCGCGCCGCCGCCGAGCCTTTGTGAGCACCGTCCGCATGGGACGGATGGAAGCGCCCGGACCCTCCGCGGCGCTTTTTGCTTGACCGCTCCCCCTCCTGTTCCTGATGTGGGCACATGTTTCGCCTCGCCCATCTTTCGGATCCGCATCTGGGGCCCATGCCCGATGCCAGCTTCCGCGATCTCGTCTCCAAGCGGGTCATCGGCTACGTCAACTGGCACCGCTCGCGCGCCCGCTCGATGACCGCCAGCTGGCTGGACCTGTTGCTCGACGACCTCAAAGCCCAGTCACCGGACCACGTCACGGTCACCGGCGATCTGGTCAACATCGCCCTCGACATGGAGATTTCGGCCGCCCGCCACTGGCTGGACGATCTCGGCCGCCCCGACGATCTCACGGTCGTGCCCGGCAATCACGATGCCTATGTGCCCGGCGCCCTGCGCCGCGCGGTGCACGCGTGGGGGCCCTACATGACCGGCGACCTGCCGTTGCAGGAGGGCTTTCCCTTCATCCGCCGCCGCGGCGAGGTCGCCCTTGTCGGCGCCTCGAGTGCCAGGGCCAGCGGGCCGTGGTTCGCCACCGGCCGCCTCGGCAGCGGCCAGTCCCGGCGCCTGCGCGATCATCTCGGCCGCCTCGGCGAGGAAGGCGCGTTCCGCGTCCTGCTGATCCACCATCCCCCGCAAAGCGGCGCCACCTCGTGGAACAAGCGGCTGACGGATGCCTCGCGCGTGCGCGCCGCCGTCAAGCGCGCCGGCTGCGAGCTGGTGCTGCACGGCCATACGCATCTGGCGACCCGCACGCAGATCGAGGGGCCGAACGGCCCCGTGCCGGTGATCGGCGTGCCGTCCGCCTCCAACGGTCCGGGCCGCAAGCGCCCGGCCGCCCGCTACAATCTCTTCTCGATCTCCGGAGAGCCCGGCGCCTGGCAGTGCGAGATGGAGGAGCGCGGCATCCCCTCGACGGCCGGCCGCGACGGACCGGCCGGGGTCGAGTTCATCGCCCGGCACCAATTGAAAATACCCGGCTGACGCGGCTGCGTCCCGGGCACCGGCCGTGCGCCGGAGGCTGTCCGTTGGGAAAGCGTCAGTTCAGGGGATTGGCGAACCACGCATAGCCGACCAGCGCCGCGGCGCCGACCAGAATGCCGATGGCGAAGGCCGCGAACGGGCCCCACAGGCCGCGCACCGTCGGAACGGTGCCTGCGGCCGGTGCCGCCGGCTGCGGCTGCACGGCGGCCTCGGGCTGCGTCGTGCGCGGCGGTTCCTTCAGCCGCTTGTTCAGCCAGTCGCCCTCGACCGCGCGCTCGCGCTCCAGCACCCGCTCGGCGATGTATTCGGTGATGCAGTCGGCCATGTCGTCGAGCTCGGGCGTCTCGAGGATGACCGTGCGGCCGAGCCTGGTGTCCTTGACGAAGCGATAGGTGCGCTTGTCGCGGCCCATCGCCACGTGGCTGGTGATGTCGATCCACAGCCGCGGCAGGTTGCCCGGCACAATCTGGAAGGAGAACTGGTCGTCGTCCTCCGGTACTTCCTTGAAGACGTCCTGCAGCTCCTCGGCGAGGAGTTCCAGACGGGCCCGCTCCGATTCCTGCAACTCCACCACCACATCGGTGCGCTCGACCTCGGCGAACTTGACCTTCCGGATTGCCTCCCGAAGGCTGCGCACCTTGGCGTGCGGCACTACATTGTCACGCGGTCTGGTCATACATCGTTCCGATTCGAGTCAGGTAAACGAACCCTTAATAAAATTTGTACCATAGACTCGCATTAACCGCAGCATCGCCAGCTGCTCAACACGATTCGTCCACGGACAAACAAGTAGACATGGTTAACGGGGATTAAGACTTCTCCATGGCAACAAGCAGTATAGACCGCGTCCGCCAGGCCGCCGCGGAGGCCGGCCTCACCATCGAGATCCGCGAGATGCCGTCCTCCACGCGCACGGCGGAAGATGCGGCCAATGCCTGCGGCTGCTCCGTCTCCGAAATCTGCAAGTCCCTCGTCTTCCTCGGCAAGTCCAGCGGCGAGATCGTCCTGCTGCTGGTCAGCGGCTCGAACCGTGTCGATGAAGCCGCCGTCGCCCAGCGCATCGGCGAGGAGCTCGGACGGGCCGACGGCCGCACCGTGCGCGAGCGCACCGGCTTTGCCATTGGCGGCGTAGCTCCCCTCGGGCACCTCGCGCCGGTCAAGGTCTATCTCGACGAGGACCTTACCCGATTCGAAGGGATCTGGGCGGCCGCAGGCGCCCCCAATGCGGTGTTTGCCACAACTGCGAGCGATCTTCTGAAAGCGACGGGCGCCACCGTCATCCGCATGACGCCCTGACCGGGGCATCGCCCCGCCTCGCTTGCCGCCTCGCTCGCCCCCTCACTCGCCTTCAATCACCGGAACATGGCCTGCCGCCTCGCGCGGCAGCACGCCGGCAAGGCGCGGATCGTCGGCGATCTCGATGGCCCGCTTGTAGGGCGTGAAGCCGCTCGCCCGGTAGAAACCCAGCGCCTGCGGGCTGTCGGCGGTGCAGGTATGCACGAACAGCCGCCGCGTCTGCGGCCGCGACCAGACCCGCGACAGCGCCTCGTTCATCAGCCAGCGTCCCGCGCCGTTGCCGATTTCCTCCGCCACCAGACCGAAATAGGCGAGCTCCACATTGGCGGGATCGCCGAAGTCCAGTTCCAGCAGGCCGACCGGCTCGCCGCCCCGGCCCTTACGGCAGAAATAGACCTCGTGCCCGGGCCGCGTCAGGTCGGCGACGAGATCCGCATCGCTCCCCGTAAGCCGCCCAAACCACAGCCACTCGTCGCCGATCCGGCGGAACAGGGCGCGATATTCGGTCGGGTCCGGATGCTCGATCCGCTCCAGCGACAGATCCGGCCGCTCGGCCCGGCGCGGCAGCGGACGGGCGTGCATCTCCAGATAGGTGACGATGGTCGCGACCTTGCCGGCCGGCAGGTCGGTATAGCCCGACAGGTCAACGGTGATCGACGACGTCATTCTCGCTCCTTACGCGCTGCGATGCGGCACGGCTTGAGGTAGTCCGTCCCGCCCCGGCGATCAAGCGCCCCGCGTTGGCGTGCGCACCGCCTTGCGCTAGGCTCCCTCGCGAAAGCGCCGCCCGCCAAAGGAGCCTCGATGAGACAGGTTACCCTCGCCGCCCTGCAGATGGCCTGCAGCCCCGACCGGCAGGACAATCTCGCCCGCATGGAGAGCCTGATCCGCAAGGCGGCGGCCGACGGCGCCCAGATCGTGCTGCCGCAGGAGCTGTTTGAGACCCCTTATTTCTGCCAGGACGAGGCGCCCGACCTG
This sequence comes from Stappia sp. 28M-7, assembly GCF_014252955.1. NCBI lineage: Bacteria > Pseudomonadati > Pseudomonadota > Alphaproteobacteria > Hyphomicrobiales > Stappiaceae > Stappia > Stappia quadratibracata. The sequence goes on from NZ_JACMIA010000001.1 coordinate 3,690,619, forward strand.
CTGCTGCACGCGGAACCCGCCGAGGGCCATCCCGCGATCACGCGCATGCAGGCGCTGGCCGCCGAGCTCGGCATCGTCATTCCGGTCAGCTTCTACGAGCTCGCCGGCCAGGCCCGCTTCAACTCCATCGCCATCGTCGATGCGGACGGCAGCACCCTCGGCATCTACCGCAAGAGCCACATCCCCCAGGGCTCCGGCTATCAGGAGAAGTATTACTTCTCTCCCGGCGACACCGGCTTTCGCGTCTGGTCCACCCGGTTCGGGCGCATCGGCGTCGGCATCTGCTGGGACCAGTGGTTTCCCGAGACCGCCCGCGCCATGGCGCTGATGGGTGCCGAAATGCTGTTCTTCCCCACCGCCATCGGCTCGGAGCTGCTGGACCCGCAGTGGGATTCCGCCGCCCACTGGCAGCGCGTCATGCAGGGCCATGCCGGCGCCAACCTGATGCCGCTGGTCGCCTCCAACCGCATCGGCACCGAGCCGGGCCGCAGCGGCACGCAGCTGACCTTCTACGGCTCCTCCTTCATTGCCGATGCCACCGGCGCCAAGGTCGCGGAGGCCGACCGCACCTCCGAGAGCATCCTGCTGCACACGTTCGATCTCGACGCGCTCGCCGCCTTGCGCGCCTCATGGGGCGTCTTCCGCGACCGGAGGCCGGAGCTTTACGGCCCGATCGCCAGCCTCGACGGCGCCACCCCCAAGGGCCCTCGCGCATGAGCGCGCCGCTCGCCTCGCTGCCCGCCGCCGACGGCTTCCGCATGCCCGGCGAGTTCGCGCCCCATTCCGGCTGCTGGATGGCCTGGCCGGAGCGGCCCGACAACTGGCGCGAGGGCGCCGGCCCCGCCCGCCGCGCCTTCGCGGCGATTGCCGCTGCGATCCACGCCAGCGATCCGGTCACCGTGACAGTCTCCTCGGCGCAAGGGCGCGAGAGTGCGCAGGCCCTGCTGCCCGCCGGCATCCGCATCCTCGACATTCCGTCAAACGATTGCTGGATGCGCGACATCGGGCCGACCTTCCTCACGAGTCCGGGCGGCAAGATCCGCGCCGTGGACTGGCGCTTCAACGCCTGGGGCGGCGACGTGAACGGCCTCTACTCCCCCTGGGACCTGGACGATGCCATGGCCGCGCGCGTCGCCGAGGTGGAAGGGGTCGAGCGCCACCGCGCGCCCTTCGTGCTGGAGGGCGGCGCCATCCATGTCGATGGCGAGGGCACGGTCTTCACCACCGCCGAATGCCTGCTGTCGGCGGGCCGCAATCCGCAGATGACCAGGGCCGAAATCGAACAGGGGCTGAAGGACTGGCTCGGCGCCACCACCGTTGTCTGGCTGCCGCGCGGCGTCCATCTCGACGAGACCGACGGCCATGTCGACAACCTGCTGCATGTCTGTGCGCCCGGTACCGTCGCCCTCACCTGGACGGACGACAAGGGCGACCCGCAATACGAACGCTCGGCTGAGGCGTTGGAGCATCTTTCCGCCTGCCGCGATGCACGCGGCCGCCCCTTGCGCATCGTGCGCCTGCCGATGCCCGGCCCGCTCCACATGAGCGCGCAGGAAGCGACCGGCATCGCCGCCGGCGACAACGGCATGGCCCGCAGTGCCGGCGAGCGGCTGGCCGGCAGCTACGCCAATTTCTACATCGCCAACACGCGCGTGGTGTTTCCCCTGCTCGACGAGCGGACCGACACGCAGGCCGCCGCCATTCTTGCGGAGCTGTTTCCAGGCCGCGAGATTGTCGGCGTGCCGGGGCGCGAGGTGCTGCTCGGTGGCGGCAACATCCACTGCATCACCCAGCAGGTCCCGGCCTGAGGGTCGGGCCGCGCTCCCCGGGGTCGCATTCCGCAACAAAGTGCCGATACGGCAGGTTTTTTGCTAAGACTTTGTTAACCGGATTGCGGCGAGACTGTTTCCGAACATCTCGTACTCGCACAGGCTCAGGGACCTCATTCCACCGCCATGCCTCTCATCGGAAAATCTTTTGGCGGCGGCTATGGCAGCACCAAGAAGGTGTCCGGCTATCAGCAGATCCAGCAGTGGAAGGCCAAGCAGAAGGCCCATTCCCAGAAGTTCCTGAATCAGCAGGCCGTTGCGAGCAACGTCTTCTCCGTCGGCGTCAGCGAGACCCAGACCGCCACCGAGATGCTGTTCAACAACGTCGCGGCCCGGGTGAAGAAGGCCGCCCAGGCCAAGATCGCCGAGCAGAACGAGGGCATCGACAAGGCCATCGAAACTCTCGATCTCGCCAAGTCCGACAGCAAAACCGACGAGAAGAAGACCGAAGGCGTCGACGTCACCGTCTGAGCGCCCGTTCTTCAGGCCATCAATCGCATTTCCGGCGCTCCGCTTGCGGGGCGCTTTTTCGTTACACCGATCCGACCGTCTTCAGCCTTGCGCGCGGATGCACCTCGTTCTGGCTCATCACGGTCGTGTGGGCGCGGAACCGCTCGACGATGGAGCGCACGAAGGGCCGGGTCTGCGGCGAGGTCAGCAGCACCGGCACCTCGCCCAGCTGCGCCGCCTGCTCGAACGCATCGCGCACCAGGCGGACGAATTCCTGCAGTTTCGACGGCGCCATGGCCAGCGAGCGTTCTTCGCCCTCGCCGACGATCGACTCGATGAAGGCCTGCTCCCACTGCGGCGACAGGGCGATCAGCGGCAGGTAACCGCCCGGCGCCTGGTTCGACGCGGTAATCTGGCGCGCCAGCCGCGAGCGCACGTGCTCGGCGATGGTGGCCGGATTGCGGGTGAAGCCGGTCGCCTCGGCGATGCCTTCCAGGATCGTGCCGAGATCGCGGATCGAGATCCGCTCGGCCAACAGCGCCTGCAGCACGCGCTGGATGCCGGAGACGGTGATCAGCGAAGGCACGATGTCCTCCACCAGCTTCGCCTGCTCGCCGGGGATTTCCTTCAGCAGCTTCTGAACGTCCGCATAGGTCAAGAGCTCGGAGACATTGCCGCGGATCGTCTCGGTCAGGTGCGTTGCCAGCACCGTCGCCGGGTCGACGACCGTGTAGCCGCGCAGCGCCGCATCCTCGCGATACTGCCCCTCCACCCAGGTCGCCGGCAGGCCGAAGGTCGGCTCCGTCGTATGGGTGCCCGGCAGCTTCACCTGATTGCCGCTCGGATCCATCACCATGTAGTGGTTCGGGTAGAGCTGGCCGCTGCCGGCCGGCACTTCCTTGACCTTTATGACGTAGTCGTTGGCGCCCAGCTGGATGTTGTCGAGGATGCGCACCGGCGGCATCAGGATGCCGAGATCGGAGGCCAGCTGGCGGCGCAGCGCCTTGATCTGCTCGGTCAGCTGGTCGCCTTCCGCGCTCTGGTTGATCAGGGCCAGCAGCGCATAGCCGAGTTCGATGCGCAGCTCGTCCATCTTCAGCGAATCCGTCACCGGCGGCTCGCTCGGCTTCGGCGGCTCCGCCGCCGCCACCTCGGCGATGCGCACCTGTTCGGCCGCCACCTTCTGCGTTCTGCCCGAGCGATAGGCGAGATAACCGGCAAGACCGGCAAGGCTGAGGAACGGGATCATCGGGATGCCCGGCAGCATCGCCAGCGTCGCCATCACAAAGGACGACATGCCGAGCGCCTTGGGATAGCCCGAGAGCTGCTGGCCGAGCGCCTTGTCGGCCGAGCCGGCAACGCCGGCCTTCGACACCAGCAAGCCAGCGGCGGTGGAGACGATCAGCGCCGGGATCTGCGAGACGAGGCCGTCGCCTACCGTCAGCAGCGTGTAGGAGGCCGCCGCCTGCGAGAAGCTCAGCTCCATCTGCGCGACGCCGATGATGATGCCGCCGATGACGTTGATGAAGGTGATCAGCAGGCCGGCGATGGCATCGCCCCGGACGAACTTCGAGGCACCGTCCATGGCGCCGAAGAAGGAGCTCTCGTCCTCCAGCTCGCGGCGACGCTGGCGCGCGGTCCCCTCGTCGATGAGACCGGCGGACAGGTCCGCGTCGATGGCCATCTGCTTGCCCGGCATCGCATCCAGGGTGAAGCGCGCGGCCACTTCCGCGATACGGCCCGAACCCTTGGTGATGACGACGAAGTTCACGATCACCAGGATCGCGAAGACGATGATGCCGATGACGAAATTGCCGCCCATCACGAAGTTGCCGAAGGCCTGGATGACCTCGCCGGCAGCGTCCGTGCCCTCATGGCCATTGGCCAGGATCAGGCGCGTGGAGGCAAGGTTCAGCGCCAGCCGCAACATGGTCGCGATCAGCAGCACGGTCGGGAAGGACGAGAATTCCAGCGGCTTCTGGATGAACAGGCCGGTCATCAGGATCAGCACGGAGAAGATGATCGAGATGGCCAGGAACAGGTCGAGCATCATCGCCGGCATCGGCAGGATGAGCACCACCAGGATGACCATGACGCCGAGCGCCAGCGCGATGTCGCCGCGCCGGATCGTGTCCCAGGCAGCGGCAAGGTTCAGCCCGCCGAGAGACATGCGGAAACCGCCGCCGCCGGTGCCGCCCGGCGCCGGCTGAGATGCCGGAACCGGGGCCAACCCCTGGCCGCCCTTGCCCTCGCCTGCGGTCACATCGCTCATGCCACGCCCTTCGTCACAGCTTGCGGCCCGCCCGGGCCGTCAACAGAACCACTTCTCCGCCGCCCTCAGGCGACGGCGACCCGCGCCTCGCCCGGACCGGGGACGTTGACCCCTTCGTCGGTATACTGATTCAGCTTGTTGCGCAGCGTGCGAATGGAGATTCCGAGAATCTTCGCCGCATGGGTGCGGTTGCCGAGGCAATGGTCCAGCGTGTCGAGGATCAGGTCCCGCTCCACGTCGGCGACCGTGCGCCCGACCAGCGCGCGGCTGACCGCCTCCGCCGTTGCCGCGACATCGGCGGCAAGGCGCGCATCGGCGCTGCGGCCCGGTGCGATCGGGCTGCCGTCCGGCATGCGGATCGCGTCGACATCGATCTCGTCGCCCATCGCCAGCAGCACCGCGCGGTGCATGGTGTTTTCCAGCTCGCGCACGTTGCCCGGCCAGGGATTGGCGAGCAGCATCCGCCGCGCCTCTTCCGAGATCGGGCGCCGGCGCACGCCGTTCTCGCGGGCATAGCGCTCGACGAAATGCGAGGCGAGCTCGACAATGTCCGTCGGCCGCTCGCGCAGCGGCGGCAGCTTCAGGTTCACGACATTGAGGCGGTAGAGCAGATCCTCGCGGAACGTGCCGGCGCGCACCGCCTCGGCAAGGTCGCGGTTGGACGTTGCGATGATGCGGATGTCGACGGGCACCGGCTTGCCGCCGCCGACCCGGTCGATCACCCGCTCCTGGATCGCGCGCAAGAGCTTCGCCTGCAGCCGCACGTCCATCTCCGAGATCTCGTCCAGCAGCAGCGTACCGCCATTGGCTTCCTCGAACTTGCCGATGCGCCGGGCGATGGCGCCGGTGAAGGCGCCCTTCTCGTGACCGAACAGCTCAGATTCCAGCAGCTGCTCGGGGATCGCCGCGCAGTTGATGGAGATGAACGGACGATTGGCGCGGGACGAGCGGGCATGCACGTAGCGGGAGATCACCTCCTTGCCCGAGCCGCTTTCGCCGGTCACCAGCACCGAGGCATCGGACGGCGCGATCTGCTCGGCAAGCCGCACCACCGCCCCCATCGACGGGTCGCGGTAGATGATGCTCGACTGGTCGCGCGCCACCGCCGCCAGCACGGCGGCGATCATCTCCGGATCCGGCGGCAGCGGGATGTATTCCTTGGCGCCGGCGCGGATCGCCCCGACCGCCGCCGTCGCATCCGTCTTCACGCCGCATGCGACCACCGGCAGATGGAAGCGCTCCGCCTCCAGCCGCTCGATCAGGTCGGCGATGTCCAGCCCGACATCGGCCATCACCAGATCGGCGCCGCGCCCGGCGCGCAACACCTTCAGCATCTCCTCGATGGTCGCCGCATGGGTGACGGAGGCGCCGCGGTCCATGGCGATCTTCGAGGCGGTGATCAGCTGGCCTTCCAGCGTGCCGACGATCAACAGTCGCATGGGTCTTCTCCTGTTCCGATCAGCGATCGGACTTGATGATTTCCGTCATGGTCACGCCGAGCTTGTCCTCGACGAGGACGACTTCGCCGCGTGCCACCAGCCGGTCGTTCACGTAGATGTCGATGGCCTCGCCGACCTTGCGGTCGAGCTTCAGCACCGTCCCCGGCGCCAGCCGCAGCAGCTCCGACACATGCATGCGCGAGTGTCCGAGCACGGCCGAGATCTGCACCGGAACGTCGAACACCGCCTCCAGATCGGCGGCGCTGCGGGCCTGCGAATGGTCGCGCTCGCCCTCGCGGGGGGCGTCCTGCGCTTCCATGTCGGTGAGCTGGAAGCCGGTTTCCTGCACTTCGTTGGTATCGCTCATCCGTCACTCCGCTCCTCGGCGGTCTCCTGGTTGAGGGCCGCTTTGTGCCCCTTGCCGGCGCGCCGGCCTTCGAAGTAGCGCTTCGCCGCCTGGTCGACCTGCCGCTCGATCGCCTTGCGGTCGCGCACGATGCCCCCGTCCGCCCATTCGATGCGGCAGTCTCCGGCGGCGATGTCCGGCTCGCCGAGCAGCACCAGCCGCCCGTCGAAGCCCTTTTCCGCGACCAGCGGGTCGAGCCGCGGCTTCAGGTCCGCCAGATCGCTGTCTCGGACCCGGATCACCAGATGCGGTGCCCGCCGCAGCGGACCCAGGCACTCCGAGATCAGCGCGATCACCTCGCCCAGCGGCTCGCGGGCGATCAGGTGGGCGCAGATCCGCCGCGCCACCAGAAAGGCCAGGGCCACCGCATCCTTCTCGTGCCGCGCCTGCTCGACATCGAGCTGGCCGATCAGCGCCGAAACGGATTCGGCCAGGCGCTCGGCCTCGTCGGCAAGGCGGCTTTCCTCGCTCTGCTGGCGCTCGCCCAGCGCCTCGGCCCGCCCGCGCTGGAACGCCGCCTGCTCGGCGATGGCCAGCAGCGCCTTGTGCTCGGCCAGCGTCATCGTCGGCTCGACCGGCTCGATGACCTCCTCGACCTCTTCCTCTTCCGGAAGCTCGACCGCCGCGAAGTTGCGGTCGAAGAGGAAACGGTGGACCTTCATTTGCGTGCTCGCCATTCTCGTCGCCATTGCTCAGGCCACTCAGTAGATGATCTCGTCGTCGCCCTTGCTCTTGGAGAGCATCAGCTCTCCCTTTGCGGCGAGATCCTTGGCCGTTGCGACCATGCCCGACTGAGCCTCGTCGACATCGCGCAGGCGGATCGGCCCCAGCGCTTCCATGTCGTCCTGCAGCATCTTCGCGGCGCGCGACGACATGTTGGAGAAGAAGAACTCGCGCACCGATTCCGAGGCGCCCTTGAGTGCGATGGCCAGGCGATCCTTCTCCACGTTGCGAAGCAGGGTCTGGCAGCTGCCGGCATCCAGCTTCATCAAGTCGTCGAAGGTGAACATCAGCGTCTTGATGCGTTCGGCCGAGTCGCGGTTTTCTTCCTCCAGCGCGGCCAGGAAGCGGGCCTCGGTCTGGCGGTCGAAGTTGTTGAAGATCTCGGCCATCATCTCGTGGCTGTCGCGCCGCGAGGTGTTGGTCAGGTTCGACATGAACTCGACGCGCAGCGTCTGCTCGACCTTCTCCAGCACTTCCTTCTGGATCGCTTCCATCTTCAGCATGCGCGAGATCACCTCCAGCGCCAGTTCCTCCGGCAGGATGCCGAGGACCTTGGCGGCATGGTCGGGGTCGATCTTCGACAACACCACGGCGACGGTCTGCGGGTATTCGTTCTTCAGGTAGTTGGCGAGAACGTTCTCCTGCACGTTGGAGAGCTTCTCCCACATGTTGCGGCCCGCCGGCCCGCGGATCTCTTCCATGATCAGCGACACCCGGTCGCGCGGCAGGAAGCTCGACAGCAGCCGCTCGGTCACGTCGACATTGCCGTTCAGCGCGCCGTTGCTGGAGATCTTGCGCACGAAGTCGACGAACAGCTCGTCGAGCATGTTCGGCGTCACCGGACCCAACCGCGACATCGCGGCGGAGACCTCGCGCACCTCCATCTCGTCCAGCTGCTCCCAGATGCGCCGGCCGTGCTTTTCGCCGAGCGCCAGAAGCAGCACGGCGACGCGCTCGACGCCGCGCAGATCGCGCTCCTTCTCGGTCGCGCTGATCGTCAGATGGGTGCCAGGGCCGGCCTGGATGCTGCCTGCGATACTCATGCTGCCTCATTCATCCAGCCGCGGATGATCCCCACTGCCTCGTTCGGATACTCGTCGATGAGGGCGCCCACCTTGGCGATGGTTGCGACCTGCACGGCGCCCTGCGCCTGAGCCTCTTCCAGCCATTCGATGCGCGGCGTGCCGTCGCCCTCGTCCTCGCCGGCGCCCGCCGAATGATCGGCGAGCAGCGCCGGCTCCAGCGGCTGGCCGTCGGCACCCAGCAGCACGGGAGCGGCCTCTTCCTCCTTGGCCAGGATCCGCTTGACCAGCGGACGCACCGCAAAGAGCGTCAGCAGCAGGGCGATCAGGAACAGCACGCCCAGCTCGACGAAGCGCATCAGGTCGGCGCGGGTGAACTCGAACAGCCCCGCATCTTCCTCGCCCGCCAGCATGTTCGGCGCCTGTGCGAAGCGCAGGTTGACCACCTCGACCTTGTCGCCGCGCCGGTCGTCGAAGCCGACCGCCGACTGCACCAGGGTCTGGATGCGCGTCAGTTCCTCGTCGGTGCGCGGGGTGTAGACCATGTCGCCATTGGCATCCGGCGCATAGACGCCGTCCACCAGCACCGCGACGGACAGCCGGCGGATGCCGCCTGCTTCCACCACCTCGGTCTTCACCGACTTGGAGATCTCGTAGTTGACGATTTCCTCGGACTGGTTGGAGAGGTCGCGGTCGCCGCCCTCGCCCGTCTGCTGGTCGGCGCCCGGCACCTGGTTGCCCGCGGTCACGCCGCCCTGCCGGCCTTGCGTGGAGGAGTTCTCCTCCCGCGACTGGGTCGAGCGGACCACCTGGCCTTCCGGATCGAAGGTCTCCTGGGTCTCGGAAATGCGCGTGTGGTCGAGTTCGAGAGCCACCCGGACCCGCGAGCGGCCGACGCCGACCACCGAGTTCAGGATCTCCTCGATCTGGTTGCGCAGCCGCGCCTCCATCGACTGAGTGCGCTCCTGCAGCGAGGAGGCGAGGAAGCCTTCGCCCTCGTCGCCCGCGCCGCTGGCCAGCAGCCGGCCGGTCTCGTCGACGATGGACACGAAATTCGGCTGCAGCCCTTCGACCGCGGTTGCCACCAGGTGCTGGATCGCACGGATCTGGCCCGGCTCCAGGTCGCCGCGCACCGACAGCACGATGGAGGCCGACGGCGGCTGCGAGTCGCGCTGGAACAGGCGGCGCTCGGGCAGCACGAGGTGGACGCGGGCCGACTTGATGCGGCCGATGGAACGGATCGTGCGGACCAGCTCGCCTTCGAGTGCCCGCGTGCGGTTGATGTTCTGGACGAAGCTGGTGGAGCCCAGCGTGTCGGCCTTGTCGAAGATCTCGTAGCCGACCGAGCCGCCGAGCGGCAGGCCCTGCTCCGCCAGCCGCATGCGGGTGCGGAACACGTCAGCCTCCGGCACCAGCAGCGTCGCTCCCTCGTTCTGGATCTGGTAGGGCACCGCCAGGCTGTCGAGCTGGGAAATGATCGCCGAGGAATCCTCGAACGTCAGGTCCGTATAGAGCGGCGTCATCTGCGGCGTGGTCACACGCAGCATGATGAAGGCGAAGACGCCCACCAGGATCGCCGCCACGGCGCCCATGGCGCCCAGGCGCGCCGGGCCGAGTGCTTTCACAAGATCCGCAAGTCCGTTCACGTGCCCACCCGTCGATGCTGTCGCGGAAACCCTTTGGCGAGACCGGGCCACCCAGGGCAGCTTCTGGGGATGAGGGGATGGAAAAAAGCCACCCCGGATGGCCGGTAGGCAATTTTTGCCCGCCAGATGGTAAACGAGTGGTTAACGCGCGTTAGGAAAGGGTAAATATCTCGGGATTTCCATCGGTTATCGTCGCGAAATGCGATAGAGGACCGGCAAAATCGACCGGGTTCCGTTAACCTTTCGCCAAGCGTAATGAGTCGCGGCACCGCCCCCTCGGCCGTCACCCCGGCCAAGCGAAGCGCCCGCCGGGGCCTATTGGCTCCCAGAGCGCCAGCCTTCCTCTCCCACCGCCCCCCGCGTTCGTCATCCCGGGCAAGCGCACGCGCGACCCGGGACCGGAGAGCCGAGGGCGTATGAGGCGCGCTTCGGAACCATGCCACGACCACGGTGCCTCCCCGATCCCGGATCTTCGGCCTTCGGCCTCGTCCGGGATGACGCCACGCAGAGGCCTCCCACCACACGCCGGCTGAGGGCACCAATGGTTCCCGGCTCTCCGGCTTCGCCTGCGGCCGGGATGACGTCGGAGAGTAGGGCGCGGCCGGGAAGAGAGCCGAAAGCGACGGAATGCCGGGATGACGGCCTGAGAATGACGCACCCGCCCCGCATCCCCTCGGCCGTCACCCCGGGCAAGCGCAGCGTGACCCGGGGCCTATTGGTTCCAAGAGCGGCGGCGAATTACGCGGGCGGAGCAACGGGCTCCCCCTCCCCGCGTGACCCGCAAACGTCAAAAGGCCGGCACAGGGGCCAGCCTTCTGGAGATATCTTCGTACTTGATCTGCGGGACGGGCCGTTGCGGGGAAGCGAGCCGGCCGGGTCCGGTCAGTTCCGGTATTGCTGGACGCGCGTCGCGCGCAGTCCGGCAAGGCCGTGACGGTCGATCGAACTCTGCCAGGACAGGAATTCCTCGACGGTCAGCGTATACCGCTTGCAGGCCTCGTCGAGGGACAGCAATCCGCCACGGACAGCAGCCACCACTTCGGCCTTTCGCCGGATCACCCAGCGCCGGGTTGTCGCCGGCGGAAGATCGGCAATCGTCAACGGCGAACCGTCTGGGCCGATTACATATTTGACACGCGCACTCGCTCGGTCGGTCATTGTACACTCACACTCAACATGACCACGTTGACTATGAATGTAACGGTTTGCCTTTAAAAATTACCTAAGCGAGAAGCAACAATTCGGTAAGAATTTGAACGACTCGAGCCCGGCAAGACATGTCGTAAGCCGAGGGAAACCCTGCCTCCGTGCCCAAAAGGCCCAAGTCGCAAAATGGGAGGAAAGGAACGCCGTCGAAAATTTCTCAGCCCTTCGCAAGATTTCGACGGGCAAGGAATCGCCGGACCGGCATCTGCTGCCGGCCCGGAATCGGGCGAGAGAGAATCGGTGAGGGGAAAACTCGGCTCAGTCCCGGTTGACCGAAAGCACCGCGCCGGCGGACACGTAAACGCCGCCGATCTTCAGCACGGCGCCGGACGAGGTGAACTCGATCCCGTCGACGGTGCCGGAAATTTCGGTCGCCACCGGCACGGTCGGCCGGTTGTTGGCGTCATACCGAGCGATGGAGATGGTGTATTCGCCTTCAGGTGCCGTCGATCCGGCCGTCGTGCGCCCGTCCCAGCTGTAGGTATTGCGCCCGTAGGACAGTTCTGCGTCCTCGGAAAACACCACCGCACCGAGATTGTTGCGCACTTCCACGCGCGCCTTGCCCGATTCCGGCGTGTCGTAGGTCCACTCCGCCTCGCCGTCCTTCAGGCTGGTTGTGTTGCCGGCGGCGGTAACGTGCGTGCCCAGGTAGCTGACATAACCGGAAGCGGTCGTGGCAGCCATCACCGACAGCAGGTCACCCAGCTGATCGTTGGTCTTGATCTGCTGCTCGACCGAGGAATACTGCACCAGCTGCTCGGTATATTTGGACGAGTCCATCGGGTTGAGCGGATCCTGGTTCTGGATCTGCGTCGTCAGGATCGACAGGAACAGCTCGTAATTGTTCGACAGCGCCGCCAGCGAGGAGGACGTTGTCGTCGCCCCGCCGCTGGTGCCGTTTCCGCTAATGCCGCTCGTCGCCATCTCGTGTCACTCCTGTCGCCGCCCGCCTGCTAAGCCGCGGCGCCACCGTTCGAGCGTTTTCAGATCTGTATGTCGAGGGCGCCGCTCGCGCCGCTGACATAAGCCCGCGCTGCCGCACTCGGCAGCGTGTCGCCGTCCTCCTTCTGGAGGCCGCCGCTTTCTCCCGAGGCGAAGCGGCCTTGACCGCCCTCGCCCTGGTCGAACCCGGCGAAACCATTCTGGTTTTTCAGCGACATTTCCAGTCCTCCGCTCTCCAGCTTGAGGCCGGCGGCATCGAGTGCCCGTTCCAGCCCGCGCTGGTCGCGCAGGAACATGTCCAGCGTCTCGCTCCGCTCCACGGAAAGGTGTGCCTTCACCGTGCCGTCGCGCGAGACTTTCAGTTCAACGTCCACCCGGCCGAGTTCCGGCGGGTCCATACGGATCTGGAAGCGCGTTTGCCCCTTCTGGGCAAACCTGGCGACTTCCGCCGCCAGATGAGCGCTTGCCACTGCCACATTCTGTGGCAGCGCCGCCGTCGATCCGCGCAAGGCGGCGGTTGAAACATGGGCCTGCGCCTCGGCACGGCCGATCTCTATGCGTCCATCGAAGCTGCCGTCCAGCGACGCTTCGTTGCCGGCGGTATCGCCCGGCCGGTCGGACATGGCCGCGGCGAAGGCGAGCGCGGCAGCGCTCACGCCCGGCCGCTGCATGTCGGCGGCGGCGGTGCCCTGCGTTGCCTGGGCCTGCGGCTTGGCGCCCGGCACCGGCGTGTCGCCGTCGCCATCGCCGCCATCCGAAAGGCTGGCGCTGAGGTCGGCCGCCGCAAGGCTCTCCACCTCGCCGATCGCCATGTTGCGCGCCTCGGCCGAAGCCGTCCCGCGCGGCAGGGCCGCAGCTGCGGCAGCTTCCACGGCCGGCATCTGCGCCTGGGCTGCAGCCGTCTGCGGCCGCGTTGCGGATGTCTCGGCCTTTGCCGCGCCGGCGGCATCGCCGTTGTCGACCGTTACCGACGCCTTCGCATCGGCCGGCATCCCGTTATTCTGGTCCGCGCCGCCGCTCACCGCCGCGCGGGCGGCAACAGCTGCGCCCGCTGCCCGTGCCGCCGCCTCGCTGACGCTGATGGTGACGCCTTCCGGCTTGGCCTGCTCGCCGGCCTGCCGGGCGCTCGCCGCGCCGGCCGAAGACTGGTCATTGGTCGCGGCGGAAACCGTCGCCTCGTCCGAGGCCTGACCGGCGGCACCTGCCGCCGTCGACGCCGTGACTGCGACCTGCGGAGAAGCTGCCGGCGCAGATGCAACAGCGACCTCGGCGGCCACTGCCGATGCGCTCGGCACTGCCGGTGCGGATGCACGTACCGGCGAAGCCTGGGCCAGGGCCTGCTCGCGCCTCATCCGGGCCACATCCGCCTGCACCTGGCTCGCCGTCACCTGGCCTGTGCGGCCTGTCGCCTGATCCTTGTCGGCCTGCACCGAAGCCCCAGCCTCGGCGGCGCCACTGCCGCCCGTCGTTGCGGCGCCGGACTGCGGAGCTGCCGCCGTCTCGCCTTCCGCATCTCCATCCGTGCCGGCGGCAAGGCCGGCCGCAATCGTCGCCGGCCCGGCTTGCGTCTCGCGCGCCGTCGTCGTTTCACCCGCCGTCTGCTGACCGGCAACCGGCTGCGGCGTCGGCGCGCTGGTGGCGATCGTCTCGCCGCCGCGCTTGGCGGCCATGGCCAGCCTCAGCGCTTCCGCAGCGGCATCGCCCTCGCCTTCGCTGGTCGTCGCCTCGGTCTCGGCCCCGGTCCCAGCTGTCGTCCCGCCGCCCGTGGTGATCGTACCCGCAGCCTCGCCATCGCCGGCCTTGTTGCCAATTCCGGCGGCGCGCTCCAGATCGCTGGCAGCGCCGGCAGCTTTCGCAGCCAGCGAGATCGCGGCAGCATTGTCCACCTCACCGGCGGCCTCGCCCGCAAGCCCGGTCACGGCCGCGCTCCCCGGCACAGACGTTCCGCCAGCCGTCTCGCCCTCCGGCGACGGCGCCGTCACCGCACCAATGACGGCGGCCGATGCGTCCTGCCTGGCGCCGGCCGGCGTCGTCGGCAGCACCTCCGCCGCCTTGCCGTTCTGCGCGATCAGTCCAGAGAGAATGCCGGCGATCCCGGTGGCGCCGTCGGCCTTGCCCCGACCGGCCGCAGCCGGATCGCTATCGCCTGCCCCTGCTTCGATCTGGCCGCCCTCGGGATCACCCGCACCGATGTCGCCAGGTGCGGTCTCGCCGATCACGAGCGGGAAAGTCACCTCGCCGCCTGCGGCAAGCTCGGCCGGCAGGTCCCGGCCCGTTCCGGCCATCAGGCCTTGAAGAAAGTCCAGCGGCAGGGCGCTGCCCGTCTCGCCGAGCTCGACCCGGGTCGCGGTCGCGGCCTGGATCTCCCGCCCGGCCGAAACCGGCACCGAGCCCGAGGCAAGGCGCACGAAGCCGTTGGCGATGCCGGCGACCGCCGTGCCCGCCGCCTGCACGGTTCCCTGCGCTGCCGCGCCGCCGGGCACCGCGCCCAGCAGGGCCGCGAATGCCGACATGGCGCCGGACGCACCGGCCGGGCTGTCGCCGCCACCGGCAAGGCCGGTGCGGGCAGCCGCCATGACGCCTGTCGCGATCATCGGGATATGGCCTGCGAGGTTCACGCGTTTCTCCGCCACACTCTCGGCACGGGCATCGGAATGTCTGCCTCGCGCCATCTTTCGCAAGGAAGGAGAGCAAATGCCGGGCCAGATCGAAAAACGCGCGGAAATGCTCGCTTTTTCGGTGAACGACCTCTTGCGGAATCGCCGCATGCGCCTCACATGCCGGGTAAAGTTTGCCGGGTATGGCAAGCTTTGCCGGGCTCAATGGGTGAAAAGCGCCCTGTCGCGCGTCGGCGTCCCCTTTCCCATTGACCGGGTGATCCGCTATAGTCGCGGGTAACAGAAGCGGGCCGCCAGATACAGTGACCTCACGCGCGTCCTCCAGCACCGTCCGCGCAGAGCCCCGAAGCCGCCGCGCAGCGGCCGCCGGCCCGCATTCCGACAGGACCGCAAGGTGACATTCATGCTCAACAGTCTCGACATCCCGAAGCGACCGGAGGACACCCGCGTCGTCGTTGCCATGTCCGGCGGCGTCGATTCCTCGGTCGTCGCCGGGCTGATGCAGCGCGAGGGCTACGACGTCATCGGCGTCACGCTGCAGCTCTACGACCATGGCGAGGCGGTGCACCGTGCCGGTGCCTGCTGCGCCGGCCAGGACATCCAGGACGCCCGCCGCGTCGCCGAGCGCCTCGGCATCCCGCATTACGTGCTCGATTACGAGGACCGGTTCCGCGAGAAGGTGATCGAACGCTTCGCCGAAAGCTACATCGCCGGCGAGACGCCGATCCCCTGCGTCGCCTGCAACCAGACCGTCAAGTTCTCCGACCTGCTGGAGACCGCGCGCACGCTCGGCGCCGACGTGCTGGCCACCGGCCACTATGTCCGCTCCCGCCTCCTCGACGGTCACCGGGCGATGTTCCGCCCGGTCGATCTCGACCGCGACCAGAGCTACTTCCTCTTCGCGACCACCCAGGAGCAGCTCGACTTCCTGCGCTTCCCGCTCGGCGGGCTGACCAAGCCGCAGACGCGCGAGCTCGCCCGCGAGTTCGGCCTCACCGTCGCCGAGAAGCAGGACAGCCAGGACATCTGCTTCGTGCCGCAGGGCCGCTATGCCGACGTCATCGAACGGCTGAAGCCCAATGCCGCCGAGCCGGGCGAGATCGTCCATGTCGACGGCCGGGTGCTCGGCAGCCACCAGGGCATCATCCACTACACGATCGGCCAGCGCCGCGGCATCGGCATCGCCACCGGCGAGCCGCTCTATGTGGTGCGCCTCGATGCCGAGGGGCGGCGCGTCGTCGTCGGCCCGCGCGAGGCGCTCGGCACCCGCGAGATCGTGCTGCGCGAGGTCAACTGGATCGGCCCCGGAAGCCTTTCCGACATCCCGCCGGAAGGCATCGAGCTGCACGCCAAGGTCCGCTCCACCCGTCCGCCCAAGCCTGCCGTTCTGCGCCTCGTCGAGGGCCGGGCGGTGATCGATCTCGTCGACGGCGATACCGGCGTGGCGCCGGGCCAGGCCTGCGTCTTCTTCGACGACGACGGCGATGGCGCCCGCGTTCTCGGCGGGGGCTGGATCGAACGTACCATTCCCGTCAATTCCGGCCTCGCCGCCCCGCGCGCCGAGCCCGCCACAGCGGTATCCCTGTAATGAGTGTCGAGTTCTTCCCTGTCAGCCGCCTGCGTCGCCTTGCCGAACGGGTCGCCAAGCGCCTGGGCCTTGCCCGCGTCGCCGGCCTGTCCACCGGCTCGGTGGAAAGCGCCTATGCCCGCTGGGCGCCGGTCTATGACTGGGTGTTCACCGCGCCGCTGGTCTTCGGCCAGCGCGCCGCCGCGCGCGAGGCCAACCGGCTGAGCGGCGAGCTGGTGGAAGTCGGCGTCGGCACGGGCCTGTCCCTGCCGCTGTACGGGGAGAACCTGACCGTTACCGGCATCGACCTGTCGAAGCCGATGCTGGAGCGCGCGCGCGAGCGCGTGCGCCGCAAGAAGCTGAAGAACGTCGCCACCCTTCGGGCGATGGACGCCTCCGAGATGGATTTCGACGAGGCCCGCTTCGACATCGCCACCGTCATGTATGTGATGACCGTGGTGCCCGATCCCTCCGCCGTGCTCAAGGAGCTGGAGCGGGTGGTGAAGCCCGGCGGCACGGTGATCATCGTCAACCATTTCGCCGCCGACAAAGGCCTGCTGGCGCTGATCGAGCGTGGCCTTGCCCGCTTCGCCTCGACCCTCGGCTGGGACCCGCTGTTCCGCCGCGAGACGGTGCTCGACAACACCTCGATGGAGCTGGTCCAGGAAGAGCGCCTCGGCCCGCTCGGCCTCTTCACGATGATGGTCTTCCGCCGCCAGGCCTGACCGGCCACACCATCAGACCGGCACCCATGATCGGCAACCGCTGAGCGCTCCCGCCGCCGCCTTTTCGGGCGACGGCGGCAGGCCTGTGCCGTGTCACATCTTGCCGGTGGAGAAGAACAGCGTCTCGCCGTTGCTGTCGTCGACGCCGTCATTGTCGGTGACCGCATAGCCGGTGCCCGAGGCATCGACCGTGAAGCCCTCGATCTTGTCGACCACATAGCCGCCGGTCGCCTTCAGGTCCGGGATGAAGTCGCGCAGCTCTTCCTTGGCAACCAGCGGCAGTTCGCCGCCGAGCGGGGCCGGCACCAGCGCGGAGACCGGCACGCGGTAGAGCTTCTTCAGCCGGGCATTGTCGCCGATCTGGTTGTCCCGCTCGATGAGGTAGACGTGCTCGCCGTGGAGCGCGATCTCCGACAGGCCGACCCAGCCCGTCTCCGCCCGCTCCAGCGGATAGCGCACCGCGCCCCATTCCTTCGTGGCGGTGTTGTAGGAAACCAGCTTCACCGTGTCCTTCGGGTCGTCCTTCCACGGACGCTGGATCGCGATCCACAGCGTGTCGCCGATCAGCGTCACGCCTTCAGCGCCGAAGCGGGTCTCCACCGCCAGCAGTTCCGGCGGAAAGGCGACCTGCGCCTTGATCTCGCCCTTGCCGTCGACGCGGTAGAGCGCATGCGGCACCAGCTTGTCGGAGCGCCCTTCCGAGGCGAGCCAGAACCCGCCCTTGCCGTCGGCGACGATGCCTTCCAGATCGAGCAGCTGCGCCGGCTGGCCGGCCCGCGTCACGCGGATCGCATCGGTGATGCGGGCGGGATGGGCGCTTGCATCGATGCGGAAGATCGTCGGCTGCATGCCGTAGGCGCTGTCGTTGATGGCGTAGAGAATGCCCGGTTCGCTCGGGTCCGCGGCCAGACCGGACAGCGCGCCGAAGCCGATCGGCCGGCCCGCATCATCCATCCGCGACACGATCATCGGATAGGCGGCGGTGCCTTCCGCCCGCTCATACAGCGTCACATGCGAGCGCAGGCCCGTCTCCTCGACAAGGTCCGCCTCGTTGGAGACGGCGAAGAGGTTGCGTCCCGGAATGGCGACCGCCCCTTCCGGCGCAACGCCGGTCGGCAGCAGTTGGACGAAGTCCGGCGCCGCACCGGTATCGCGATAGACGCCGATGGCCGAGCCGCGCTCCGACAGCACGAAGATCAGCGTCTCCTCGCCGAAGCGGTCGACCTCCAGCCCCTCGGGCTCGGCGCCCTTGTTGCCCGAACGCTTCTCTGGATAGTGACCGGCCATCGCGACGCGGTACTCGAAGTCGAGACCGCTCTCGTGGAGCACCTCGCCGGACTTGGATAGAATTGTGAAGCCGCGCGAGCCGCCCTCGTAGTCGCCCTCGTTGGCGATCACCAGCCGCTCGCCGTCCAGCCACTTCACCGCATCGGGCTCGCGGGCAACGCCGGTCAGCGTGCCGTCGAAGGTCAGTGCCCCCTCTTCCTCGACGTCGACATTCTCCAGATCGACGGTCCCTGCGGAGAAATGCGAGAGGATCTCGCCGCTGGCCCCATCGACGATGACGATGTGGTTGTTTTCCTGCAACGTCACCGCGACCTCGTTGGCCGTGTTGATGTCGACGAACTCCGGCTCCGGATCCTCCGGGGCGATGGCAGCCAGGCCCGTCAGGTCGACCTTGCGGGCATTGGCGCAGTCGGGCAGCCCGTCCGTCACCGGCAGCAGCACCAGGAAGCCCGCCGGCATCTGCGGCAGCGCGCCGTCGTTCAGGTCCTCGTCGCGCTCGTTCTCGATGGCGACGGCAACGAGGTCGCCGGAGGGCGACAGGGCGACGGAGTCGGGCTGGCCGCCCAGATCGCAGGACGCCCCGACCTTACGTGTGGCAATGTCGATCGTCACCAGCCGGCCGGACGGCGCGGTGTAGCTCTTCGAGGTGTTGACGCCGGC
Source organism: Stappia sp. 28M-7 (assembly GCF_014252955.1). Lineage (NCBI taxonomy): Bacteria > Pseudomonadati > Pseudomonadota > Alphaproteobacteria > Hyphomicrobiales > Stappiaceae > Stappia > Stappia quadratibracata. Next base: position 3,709,411 of record NZ_JACMIA010000001.1, read on the forward strand.
GAAGACCTGGCCGCCCAGCACCGCTACCGAGGTCGGCTCGCCGTCGAGGCCGACGAAACCGGCCGGCTTCGGTGCTGCCGCATCCGTGATGTCGATGAAGCCGACGCCGCCCAGCGGGCTGTCGGAATAGACGAGCGTCATCCCGTCGGCGGTCGCGGCGATGATCTCGGCCGAGGTTTCGGTCTTGCCGTCCGTGCCGGCCGGGAGATTGGTGTTGACCGGGAAGGAAGCGACCCGGTTGAACACCGGATCGGCGGAGGCCGCGACGGTCGAGCCGAGAAGCGCGGCGGCAAGCGCGCCGAGCACCGAGAATTTCATGGATGGTTCCCCCGAAAATGGCAGGCGGCGCCTACGCCGGTCCGGCAGTGTTACGGGGTGGACATGACATCTGCTTGACAGCCGGGGCGGGCCGCCAAAACCCTTTTACGCCAGAGGCTTGCGGTAGCGACGGGCAAGGTACACGACGGCTCCGGACTTCAAGGTGCCATAGAGGATCGAGCCCTTGGCGCCGGAAAACTCCTTCAGGAACCGCCGCATCATGGCGGTCTTCTGGATGCGGCTCATCTTGCGCTCGTTGACCGCGTCGAGCGCGCTGACCACGCCCGGCGACAGATTGGTTTCGCTCTCCAGCACCAGGCCCGATGCGCCGAGATCCCGGTCCAGCCCCTCGATCATCGTCGAGGCACGCATGTCGGCCCAGGTGAAGCAGCCGCCCGGCGCCAGCACCCGCGCCACTTCGCGGGCGAAGGCCGGCACATTGGCGTAGCAATGGGAGGACTCGATGTTGACGACGATGTCGAAGCTGGCATCCGCAAAGGGCAGCGCCTCCGCATCGCCCACCTCGAAGGTAAGGTTCGGCGTGTCGCTGTTGAGCTGCCGCGCCCGCCGCACCGTCTCGGGCGAGTAGTCGAGGCCGGTCACCGCGGCCGGCGCCATGTAGCGGGCGATGTAGCGCGCTCCGCCGCCCCGGCCCGAGCCCACTTCCAGAACGCGCGCGCCCTCGACTGCGAGCCCGGCCATCGCCTGATGGTAGAGCCCGATGAAGGCGCGCTCCGGCTCATCCTCCGCCGTCAGCGGAAAGGCGTCGCCCGCCGGCATGTAGCCGTAGTTCATGAAGCGCCAGTCGCTATCGCGCCAGGTTCTGGAGAGGATGTTGTAGAGCCGCTTCCACGCCCATTTGCGGCTCTTCGGGAAGGCGCCGCGCTCGACCGCACGCAGGATGTAGACGAAGGCGCGGCTGGTCATCGGGCGGGGGTCTCCTGCGCCGCGCCGTCGGCGGCATACTCGTTGGCGAGCCAGGCTCGCCCCTTGCGGATGAGGTCGCTGTCGTCGACCTTTCGCGGATCGTAGCCCGGCATGTAGTAGCACAGGAAGGACCAGAGGCTGACCCGCGTATAGCCGGGCGAGACCATCTGCAGCCAGGCGAAGCGCGACCAGAACCGGAAGCCGGTGCGGATGCCGTCGGCCTGCGCGTGCAGGCGCACGTTGCGCAGGAAGATCCGCACGAAATGGACCGCCGTGAGGTTCATCGCCGAAACGCGAAGCCCGTAGCGCTTCCAGGCCGGCATGCCGGCCGCTGCCCGCTTGTAGACGTCGAGCGCAACCGCCTTGTGTTCCAGCTCCTCCAGCGCGTGCCACATCCACAGGCGCCGATAGGCCGGGTGCGCGCTGGAGAGGATTTTCTGGTGGCGCAGCGTCATGGTCGAGAAGTTCGCCGTCAGATGCTCGACCGCACAGGTCACCGCCAGCCGCAGCAGTGGCACCTTGACGCTGCCGAGCACCGACTTCACCGGCCGCTCCATCGCCTCCACGTCGTAGCCGAGCCTCACCAGCGTGCGGTTGTAGTCTTCGTGCTCGCGCGTGTGGAACGCCTCCTGCACCGCGTAGCCGTTGATTTCCTTGATCAGTTCCGGGTCGCCGAGCTTGGACGCATAGTGCTTCAGCGAGCGGATGAAGAACCGTTCTCCCTCGGGCAGAAAGATCGAGAAGGCGTCGAACATCGCGGTGCGCATCGGGTCGCCGCCGAACCAGTGGCGTTCCGGATTGCTGGAGATGTTGAAGCGGATGTCGCGCGGCACGATCTCGTCGTCGTCATGCTCGCCTGCCCAACCGGGCATGGTTGCGCTCGTCATTAATACGGACCTTATGGAGTGTTGGACGTAAGGTAAAATGAGCGAGTTGCCCTTGCAAGACGTCCCGAGCCTCCGTCACACATATGAGTCACACCGGCGCTAGGGTCCAGCCAGAGGCCGCCGATGCGGCCCGCTTCCGGCCAGCGACAGGAGAGCCAGCATGGATCGCGACACCCAGCCCGACATCGATTTCGAGGACTTTTCCTTCGACGCGTTCGACGAGGCCCGCCGGCCCGGCCCGCAGGCAACCGGCTTCGACCAGGTGGTCGAGCGCGCACTGAGCCGCCGTGGTTTCCTGGGCGTTCTGGCCTATGGCTCGGGCGCTGCCGCCATGGGCCTCGGCACGGGCATGACCGGCCTGCTGTCGTCCGTCTCGGCCGAGGCCGCGACCTCGCGCTTCGCATTCACGCCGATCCCGATCGCCACCGACGCCACGGTCCACGTGCCCGAGGGCTACACCTGGCAGGTGCTGGCGCGCTGGGGCGACCCGCTGTTTTCCGATGCCGGCGAGTTCGACCACGAGACCGGCGGCGATGCCGCCACCTCCAGCCGCGTCTTCGGCGAAAACACCGACGGCATGGAGCTGTTCGTCGTCGGCGGCCGCCAGGTGATCGCGGTCAACCACGAATACGTCAATCCGAAGCTGAACCTGCCGAAGAACGACAAGGGCACGCCGGCAAGCGCCGAGGACGTGCGCAAACTGCAGAACCTGCAGGGCGTCACGGTGATGGAAGTGACCGAAAGCGAGACCGGCTGGCGGATCGTCGTCGACAGCCCGCTCAACCGGCGCATCGACCACAACACCGAGATGCGCCTTTCCGGTCCGGCCGCCGGCCACGACCTTCTGAAGACCGAGGCCGATCCGACCGGCACCGCCTCGCTCGGCACCTTCAACAATTGCGGCGCGGGCCGCACCCCGTGGGGCACCTACCTGACCTGCGAGGAAAACTTCAACGGCTACTTCGGCTCGACCGACGAGGCCTTCGCCCTGCCCGAGCACTACAAGCGCTACGGCATCGGCGCCAAGAGCGTCTATTCCTACGAAAAGTTCGACGCCCGCTTCGATGTCTCGAAGAACCCGAACGAGCCGCACCGCGCCGGCTACATCGTCGAGATCGACCCGTCCGACCCGGGCTCCGTTCCGGTCAAGCGCACCGCCCTCGGCCGTTTCAAGCACGAGAACGCGGCGCTGACGCTGGCCCGCGACGGCCGCGTCGTCGTCTACATGGGCGACGACGAGCGCGGCGAGTTTCTCTACCGCTTCGTCTCGAACGGCCTCTACACGCCGGGCGCCGACACCTCGGCGCTGCTGGACGAGGGCACGCTCTCCGTCGCCCGCTTTGCCGACGACGGAAAGGGCGAGTGGGTCGCGCTGACGCCGGAGGCGACCAGCATGTCGGCCGCCGAGATCGCCGTCTTCACGCGCGTTGCCGCCTCGAAGGTCGGCGCCACCACGATGGACCGGCCGGAATGGGTCGCGGTCAACCCGGTCGCGGTCGAGGCCTACTGCGCGCTGACCAACAACACGCGCCGGGGCGTCAAGCCCAATGCCGGCGGCGACGAGACGCCGGTCGGCGGGCCGAACCCGCGCGCCGAGAACCAGTACGGCCAGATCGTGCGCTGGTATCCCGAGAACGACGACCACGCCGCCGACAGCTTCGCCTGGGACCTCTTCGTCATGGCCGGCAACCCGGCCGTGCACAAGGATGCCTATGGCGGCTCGGACAACGTCAACGAGGGCAACATGTTCAACTCGCCCGACGGGATGATGTTCGACACGACGGGCCTTCTGTGGATCCAGACCGACGGCGACGACGACAACGAGGGCGACTTCGCCGGCCAGGGCAACAACCAGATGCTGGCTGGCGACCCGGTGACGGGACGCATCGAGCGCTTCCTGACAGGCCCGAACGGTTCGGAGGTGACCGGCCTCACCTGGTCGGCCGACCGGCGCACCATGTTCGTCGGCATCCAGCATCCCAAGGCCCCCTTCCCGGATGGGGAAGGCACGCTCGGCCGCTCGAGCATCATCGCGGTGAAGCGGGCGGACAACGCACCGGTCGGCTGAGGCTGCCCCGGATCGCACTTATCCCCGCCTTATCCCCGTTTCGGGGCTGGGCGATATTCTCCGGCGCGCCGCGAAATCGGCGCGCCGGATTTCGAGACGATTGAGAGCGTTTGGAGCGCCGTTTCTCGAAATTTCGCAAAATTTTGCAAAATCGCTCTCAAGGCGTGCAGAAAGGCGATTTCGAGCCGGCGCTTGCGCCCGCGCCTTCCTAGCTGACAGGATTGCGATCGCGAAACGGCCACAAGGGCCGGTCCAGGAGACAGACGATGACCGACGCGATCACCATCGAGCTCGAGCAGTCCGGCAGCAAGGGACGCTACGTCGCCCGTGTCGAGGGCCGCGAGGGCGAGGCCGAACTCACCTTCTCGGTCGCCAGCGACACGCTGGTCATCGCCGACCATACCGGCGTGCCGGAGACCATGCGCGGCACCGGCATCGGTCTTGCCATGGTCGAGCGTCTGGTTGCCGACGCGCGCGAAAAGGGCTTTCGCATCATGCCGCTCTGCCCCTTCGTCAACGCCCAGCGCAAGAAGCACCCCGAGTGGGCGGACGCCTTCAACGTCTGACTGTCCCGACAGCCTCACCGACCCTCATCCCGGGCACTCCGTCGAAAACACCGATGGAAAGGAGCTTTTTTCCGTCGAACTCCATGTCATAGTCTGCAGTCTCACCACATCACGGGAGTCGGCGGCGCTGGACGGAGCCTCGCGCGACGGAGGAGAACCGATGGACGACTTGTCTGGGATCGACGGCGCGCCTGCCCGGCGGAAGACCGCGAAGGACTTTCCGCAAGAGCTGCTGGAGCTCTACGATTTCTACGCTCACGGCCGGATCGATCGCCGCGAATTTCTCGACCGCGCCGCAAAGTTCGCCGTCGGCGGCGTCACCGCGCTGGCGCTGCTACGCCAGCTTTCGCCCGACTACGCGCTCGCCCGGCAGGTCGCCCCGGACGATCCCGCGATCCAGACCTCCCGAATCGCCTACCCTTCTCCGAACGGCCATGGCTCCGTCGACGCCTACCTGGTGCGCCCGGCCGGCATCACCGGCAAGCTGCCGGCGGTGCTGGTGATCCACGAGAACCGCGGCCTCAACCCGTATATCGAGGACGTCGCCCGGCGCATGGCCAAGGCCGGCTTCATGGCACTGGCGCCCGACGGGCTGAGCTCGGTCGGCGGCTACCCGGGAGACGATGATCGCGGCCGCGAGCTGCAGCGCACGGTCGATGCGACCAAGCTGCTGAACGATTTCTTCGCCGGTTTCGAGCATCTGGCCGCCCGCGACGACAGCACCGGCAACGTCGGCGCCATCGGCTTCTGCTATGGCGGCGGCGTGGTCAACGCGCTGGCGGTCGCCTATCCGGAACTGAGCGCGGGCGTCGCCTTCTACGGCCGCCAGGCGCCGATTGACGGCGTATCGTCGATCGAGGCACCGCTGCAGCTCCACTATGCCGGCCTCGACGAGCGCATCAACACCGGCTGGCCCGCGTATGAGGCGGCCCTGCAGCAGCACGGCAAGAGCTACGAGGTGCACTTCTATCCCGGCGCCAACCACGGCTTCCACAACGACACGACGCCGCGCTACGACGAGACCGCGGCGAAGCTCGCGGAAGAGCGCACCATCGCCTTCTTCCGCAAGCACCTGATCTGAAAAGAAAAAGCGGGCGGAGCATCGCCCCGCCCGCTGGCCGGAATGGGCCCGGGAGAAGGGCGCCGCCCCTCCTCCCGGACCGCCGCTGGCGCCGTCTCACTCGTCCTTGACCACTTCCGTGAGTTCCCAGACGGCGACGCCGGCGGAGCCGAGATTGCCGACGACGATCAGCGCCTCGCCGATGATCGCCGGGATGTAATAGGTCGCTTCCTGGATATCCGGAACGAACAGGAAGCGGGTGGCCTGGCCCGGAATGACATTGGTCAGCGCCCTGGACAGGCCGAGCTTGGCAAGCTTGTCCTTGTTTTTGCTGGCCGCGTAATTCCATGAGATCATTCCGATATTGGCAAAGCCCCACAGAGTGATGGTCAGCTCCGCCGTATAGGTGCGCGCCTTGCCGCCCGGAAACGCCAGGATCAGCAGTCCGCGTGTCGGCCCGGCCAACACCTGACAGATCCAGATGACGCCGGCGAAGCCGGGGTCGCCGGCCGGGCAGTTCGGCGCCGGCGAGCCGGGCCGGATCAGCCAGGGCATGGTCGCGAAGGTGGTGACATAGCGCATCAGGACGGCAGCAAGGCCGGCGAGGTTCTTGCCCTTCGGCGTCCAGCTCTTCGAGTAGGTCTTCAGCCCTTCCGGCACCTTGCTGCCCTCATCGGGGATCGCCCCGGTGGAGCTGAGGAAGCCGGTGAGCCCGTCGGTGAAGATGCGCACGACCATGGCGGCGGCGTAGATGCCGAGCGAGACGCCCGCCACCACCTTCTCCGAGGTGCTGTCGAGCAGCACCTGTTTTTGCGTCGTCATGCCGAACTTCGATTTCACCCAGTCGACGGTGACGTAGTTCTTGTAGGCATCGAGCGAGGCCTGGTCGGGGAACGGCGCCTTGCCGGTGGCCAGCTTGTAGATCAACGTCGCCGGGATCGCGACCAGCCAGGAGGCGATCTGGCTGACCCGGATCGACAGGCTCTTGCCGGTAAAGAACTTGTAGAGCTGCGACAGGACCGGAATTTCCCATTCCGCGAACAGCACGTCGCGGAAGGATTCCACCACCTCCCGCACGAGATCCATCAGCGTCGCGATGACGCCCTTGGCCGCGTCGAGCGCGAACAGGGCAACGCTCTCCATCAGCTTGATGACGCCGCTCATCAGGAGGTTGAGGGCATCATTGGGATTGTCGCCGATGGCGGTGAAAAAGGTCAGCGCCTCGTTGAAGGCTTCCTTGCCGTCGCCGAACTGGAAGTTGTTGGCAAGGTCCTCCATCATCGCGACCAGATCGTCGAGCGAACTCGACAGCGCGCTGGAACTCATCAGGCTGACCGCTCCGCTGCCGCCTTTCTCTTCCGCCTTGCCGCCATTCTGCTCGTAGGCGTTGGAGAACAGATTGTGCTCCATTTCGTAGGCCTGATCGTCGGTCATCTCCTGCTGCGACGAGAACTGGTCGTAGGTCGGGTTGTCGTCCTTGTTGAGCTCGTCGATCATCGTGTCGACGACCGACTGGAGCGAGTCCTTCAAGGTGTCGATGCCCGACAGGATCATGTCCTTGACGTGGTCGACCCCCGCCGCCGTGAAGTCGAGCAGAACCCGGGTGTTGTGTTCCACCGCCTCGGCCATGCGCTGGAAGTCGCCGAGGTTGAACAGGAAGGCGAGCCACTCGAACAGCTGGCGCAGCTTCACCTTCAACCAGTTCCAGACCCCTTGCACGAAGTCGAAGGCCTGCTGGACGAACTCAATGATCGCCTCGAACACCTTGCCGGCGATCTCGAACAGAACCCGGCCGATACCGTCGATGATCTCGACGACGATCTTGGTCAGCCCGTCGATGACGTAGTTCGCAGCGTTCTTGATGCCGTTCCAAACATCGCCCCAGTCGATGCCGAGGAACCCGGCGACCTCGGCGCTGTCGTCATTGGCCGCCGAGGCCCGCATCACTGCCAGCCGCTCGCCCTTCCAGTCGGCCACCTGCGCGAGCGTCATCGGCTGATACTGCGGAAACCCGGAGGTGAAGTCGATGGACCAGGCCGTGCCGGACATGGCCCTGAGATCCAGCCGCGGGTCGAAGCCCCGCGCCGCCTTGCGCCGGGAGACCGTGTGGTAAACCACCCGCGCGGCGCGCGTCTCGCGCTGGCCGGCGATCTCCATCGAGGCCTGGGTGATCTGCTGCAGGCTCTGCGCATACTCGTCGCTGCTGCGATATTGGGCCGGCAGCAGGTAGTTGCCGGCCGCATCCTTGGCGTTCTTGATGTCGGTGACCGAAAGGCTGGCAAGCTTTTCCTGCAGCTGCAGGTTCGGCTCCACCACGATGGGCGTGCCGGCCAGTGTTCCCGGCGTCTCGATATAGACCGTCGCCGCCGCCAGCGCCGTCGCCTGCTGGTAGATCACCAGCTTGCCGCCCGGCCCGGTCTGGGCCGCAACCCGGTTGAGCTGGCTGCAACGGTAGGAGCGGCCGTCGACGAACAGGGTCACCAGGAACGAGGCCTGGATCGAGACCGGCGCGAAGGACAGCGGCATGCCGTCTTCGTCCAGAACCACCACCTCCAGCGCATGGGTCTCCACCGGCACCATGTCGTTGTCCTGGCGCAGCAGGTCGATGCGCTGGTCGAACCACTGGCGCGAGGTCGGCGACTGCCAGAAGCGGGTGAGATCGCCGCCCGCCGAAACGGTATAGGCCTCCGCATAGCCCGCCCGGTCGCGCCCGACGGTGAAGATCGTCGCCTTGGAGCCCGGATCGGCCGGGATCTCGTTGCCCAGCGGAAACAGCGTCTGCCACACAGGCTCGGCGCTGCGACCGCTGCCCGCGGCCTGCCCGGCGCGCCACAGCCGCCCGTCGGTGCCGATGCCGAACACCTGCAGCAGGTCGTCGAAGGTGACGGAGGCGTAGATCTCCGTCAGCGGCACGCTCTGCGCGGGATCGACCTGGATCCAGTCGTCGAACTGCTTCACCGTGCCCGACTGGTACTTTTTCTCCTTCTTCAGCAGCAGCTTGCCGGTGCCCAGCTCGACCGCGAAGATCGCCAGCCGGTCATTGGCATCCGCGACGACATAGAGCGCCGTCGCCTTCTTCGGCCCGAGCGCGCGCAGCGCCGAGGTGCGGTCGCTGGTCTCGCTGAACAGGACCGAGTTGTCCTTGCCGATGGCGAAGATCGCCGACTGCACGGAGCTGTTGGCCACCATCGCGATACTCTTGACCTGGGCCTGCGTACCGCCCGGCCCCATCACCGGCGCCCAGACGGGACCTGCCCATTCGCTGGTGCCCGGCTTGAAGAAATTGTTGGCGAGCAGGCCGTAGTCCTCGCCCGGCACGTCCAGCATGACGTTGACATAGACATTGCCGGTGATGCCCCGCGCGCCGCGGAACTGGCGGATGGTCTCGCCCGCATCGCGCGGCTTGGTCTCGCGCTGGTAATAGGTGCCGGTGGTCGCCTGGTGTTCGGCCAGCGACAGCTGCCCGCTGTCGCCCAGCGTCATGATGTTGGGCGTGTCGCTGCCTTCCGTGCCGGAGGTGTAGAGGAACAGCTGACGGCCGCGAATGTGCAGATCGGTGTCTTCGTAGGGCGCCATCGACTTCTCGCCCCGACGCAGGCGGTAGATCTCGCCTCCCGTACCGATCGTGTAGAGGTCGAGATCGCCCGCGCCATTGGCGTAGGTGACGATATCGGTGCCGCCGAGTGCCGGCCGGGAGAGCTGGAAAGTCTCCATGTATTTGGTGCTGGCGCGCGCCGCCGGGCGCTCGCCCGTATCGAGTTCAGCAAAAACGGACCTGGGCATCGCAATCATGGAAACCTCCCGAAAATCTGGCCGGTGAAAGAGACAGGTCGAAAGGGGCCGACGCCCGGTCGGCAAGTTGCCGGGCGAGTTGCAGCGCCGGTGCGCGCCAGAGCGGGCGGCCGTGGGCGTTGCAATAGAGCGGACGGTCCTGCGGGCGGCGGGCGGCGCGGTCGCGCGCGTCCACCGGGGCAAGCGATGCGGCCATGCCGTCGAGGCCGGCAGCCCCGCAGGCCCTCGCCCGCAGCGCGGCGATCGCCAGTTCCGCAGGATCGGCGTAAAAGGGGCTGAGCACGCGCATCGCCGAGCGGGTCGGCGCATGCGGCGCAAAGGCTGCGGAGATGCGCCCGGCAAGCCGCGGCATCAGGGCGGTCAGCCCACAGCCCGAGCGCCCCGCACCGCAGGCGCCGAGCGCCGCCAGCACGTTGAGATTGGCCGTCAGGTCGACGGGACCCGGATCGCTTTCCTGAAACCAGGTGCGCAGGAGCGGCGCCCGCGCGAACGGCGGATCGCCGCGCCGCAGCGGCCCGCAGACAAGGCGCGGCAGCAGGCCCGCAAGCCGCACCAGCCCTTCGCGCGCCTCCCGGCGGCGGCCAGCAACCAATGCCATCCAGGCGAGCGCCGTGTCGTCCGCATCCGGCGGCAGGCCGTCGATCAGGCGGGGGCCGCTTCGCTCTTGCGGATAAAAGCGGAAGGCCCCCGGCAGGCTGTCATCCTCGCAAGTCTCGAGAAAATCGAGCGCCCGCGCATGGGCATGGGTCGCCGCCTCGCTGCGGCCCAGCGCCGCGAGCAACAGCGCCACCTGCGCGGTGACGAAGCAACTTTCGTCGGCAACACACCCTGCCGGCGTTTCCACCTGCGAGGGGAACGCCCCGGACGGAGCCTGAAGGGCCAGAAGATCGGCAAGACGCGGGGCAGGCTCAACCATGGCCGGGCTCCCTCTGATATCCTGGCAGGGCCAGCGTTGCCGTCACGCGCGGCGGGGCCTCAAGCGCCAGCACCATGCCGATGAGCCCGTGCCGCTGCAGCGGGACCTCGTCCTCGCTGTGCCGGGTGTCGCAGGCTGCGAAGGCCTGTCGGTAGGCCGTCATGTCCCAGCCGCGCGCCGCCCCCTCCGCGAGCAGCGCATCGGCGATGCGCGCATCCGGGCCGAGCAGGGCAGCGGCGTTCGAATAGAAGGTGAAGGCGCACGCATGGGCGCGCCGCGACCTGCCCTCGCCCGCCATCCGGAAGGCGACGGAAAAACCGATGTCGCTGGAGGGGATCTCGAAGCGGACGCTGCGCCCGGTCAGCCGCTCGACCAGCCGGCGGACCTCCTGCCCCTGCGGGACAAGGCCGAACCGGCGCATCAAGGTGTCGAGATCGCCGGGAAACAGCGGGTCGGTGCGATAGTAGAGCTCCAGCAGCCCGCCGTCCGGCGTCAGCCCAGCCATGGTCGGCCTCAGGTTCCGGCCCGTGAGAACCGGCGGCGCGCCGGCAAGCCACTCCTCGAAGCCGGCCCAGAGCGGACGGCCCCGTGAATCGGCGACAGGCGCCACCTCAAGATAGAGCTTGGCCGCAAGGTCGCCGGCCTCGCCCTGGCGGAGGCCCGCCCAGGCGCCGTAACGGCACCCCGCCCGTTGCTGCCAGCAGGACAACCGCGCGGCGAGCCGCAACACGTCGGGCGCCGGCTCAGTGCCGGAGACCGACCGGCAGAGCGACAGCGCGGCCTCGAGCCGGCTTTCGGGCTGGGCCCCGGGAGCAGGATCGAGACTGATGCGCGGATCGCAGCCGGCTTCACCATCGGCCCAGACGAAGGCCGCCTCGACCGGGGCGCCCGAAGGCGTCAGGTTGCTTGCCGGATGGGCCGCCTCAAGGAGTTCCAGCGGCAGCACCATACGGACAGCTGCGAGCAGGCGGTCGAGCGAGGAGACGGCCGCAGCCGGGTCAGCCCCCGCCCGCAAGGAGGGGAGCGGTGCCGGGGGTGCACCCCCCGGCCCCTGCTGCAACCGCACGCTCCCGGAGGAGATCGGCGGCTGCATGACAGATCACCCGCCCTGGCGCATCCGCGCAGCAAGCGCCTCAGGCTCGATCACCTGGTGCACGAGGCCGGGCGTCACGGTCGCCGGCGGCAAGGCCGGCAGTTCCACCGACAGGCGGCCCGAGACTTCCTGGTTTGCCAGCTCGCGGGTCGTGCCGTCCTTCAGCACATAGACGGCCGTGTAATAGAACTCGATCGTCGGTTCGGCGATCGGCCGCTGGATGCCGTAGAACCGCTCCAGATCGTCGACGACGACACCGGACGGCGCTCCCAGCAGGCTGAACAGGATGACGTTCTGCTGCGAGGCCTCGGCTTCCACCCGCTCCGCCCGGCTCATCTCGTGGCGCGGCCGGGTCAGGAAGGCCGGCAGGGCCTTGCCGAAGGTCTTGCGAGCCTGCGGCTTGAGTTGAAACATCGTGAGATTGACGCTGGAAACCTGCGTCCAGTCGATGAGGCTGCTGTCGACCTTGATGCTGTAGTTCTGCACCGTGTTGGTGACCGTCATGGTCTTGTATTCGCTCGACTGACGATAGCCATCGAGGGTGAAGCTCTCGCCATTCGAATAGAAGATCGTGCCCGAGATGTTGAAATAGGCGTTGTTGGTGTTGTCGACCGCCTGGAAATTCCAGCGCGGCTCGGCGAAGCTCAACAGCCCCGTCGGCTGCCAGTTCGACCAGGTGTTCTCCGCCAGCCAGCTGTCGCCGTTGTTGAGCGGGTCGAAATACTGGGCGTTGACGTCGACCAGCAGCAGCGTCGTCGTTTCCGTCGTGTAGTTGAACGCACGCAGCGTGAACTGGGTGAACAGCCCCTTCGGGTCGGCCACGAACACGATGTCCGCATTGCCCGATCCCGTGAAGTCGGGTGCCGACGACAGGGCGCCGGGCGGTTCCGAGACGATCTCGCTGTTGTCGGCCATCTGGTAGCGCAGCCGATAGCTGTAGTTCTGGCCGATGGGCAGATTGTAGAAGCTGTCGAACCGGACGCCGTTCTCCACTCCGTTGCCGGTCAGGGTCTTGGTCTGGACGATGGCCGGGTTGCCCGCCGGCGGCGCGAAGAAGAAGTCGATATTGACCTCCCGCACGCCGGCCGGACCGGTAAAGGGAATGTTCTGGCCGATGAAGGTCACCTGCCGCGTTCCGAAAACGTTCGGTGTGATGTTGACCAGCGTTTCCGTCGTGGTGATCGGGTCGCTCTGGAAGGTCTTGCCGTCCTTGAAGTTGATCACATAGCTGTAGGTGAATTCCGGATTGTAGCTGCCCCCGGAAAAGTCGCCCGGCGCCTCGTAGATCTTCGAGGACTTGTCGCCATCGGTGACGATCAGCGTGAACGTGTTGTCGGTCTTGCGGCTCGGATAGGTGACAGTGACCGTCACCGTCTCGGCAACCGGATCATCGGTCCCGGAGCGGTTGAGTTCGCCGATCAGGTTGAACACCACCGAGAGCTTGCGGTTATCGACCCTGGTGAAGACCTGCTTCCACTCGTCGGAGGAGAAGCGGCGCATGAAGCTGCTCACCGGCGTCGACCAGTCGATCACCGTATCTTCCTGATAGGTCTGGTTGAACGAGGTCGTCGCCGAGACGGGATTGGGGCCCGTCGCCATGACGGCCGCCGCCGCCACCGTGTTGGCCACCTGGTTTTCCAGCGTCGTCCAGCCCCAGTCGCGCACCCGCTGGGCCAGCTCGTCGCTGCTGCCCGGTCCGAGCTCGACCTTCACTTCGCCCGCGCCCGACTGGCGCAGCACCTGCTTGACCTCCTGCAGGACCTGCTTCTGGTTGCCCCAGGTGTCGCGGACGGTCTTGTATTTCTTCTCGTATTCGATGGCCGCCTCGGCCGTGTAGATTACCGTGGCCTTGGCGCCGAGCAGCTTGGTCAACACCTGCATCTCGTATTCGACGCGGAAGGTCGAGGCGCCGCCTGCATCACCGCTGAAGGCGTTCTTGAAGCTGTTGACCGCCTCCGGCGTCGCCAACTCGATCTGGAAGGCCGCGACATTGGTGCCATAGAGCGTCGGCTCTACCGCAAGAACCTGATTTTCGCCCGCGATGTCGTAGTAGAAATAGGCCGTACCGCCCACCCACACGAAACCTCCCCAGGAGATGTCGGTGCCGAGGATCTCTTCGGCCGCGCGGCGCGCCTCGATCGGCTGCACGAGCTCCATCTCGAAGGTACACAGGCCCGCGATGCCGCCGCCATTGGAGGTGTACTCCGTCAGACCGAAGGAGGGGGCGCCGTCCAGCGTCCGCAACCTCGGAACCGGCACCATGTACCAGAGCTTGGGATTGTCGTGATCCTGGTAGACATAGGTGACGCCGCTGGCGCCGTACTCGATCTCGCGAACGCTCGAGACGTCGAACATCACAGCCCTCCATCGAAAAAATTGAATGAATTTCAATTACACCCTATGCGCGAATGTTCGCATCGCGCTCAGGCATAAACAATCGACAGAAGCTGCAATATTGATCCTATTTTCGACATTGAACGCGAATTTCAAGTCGAAATTAAAATTATCGTTTTATAAAAACTGTCATATTGACGCAGAGGAATCTCATAAATTGGAATAAATACGATGATATATCGATAGATATAAATTCTTCATCGGTGAAAATATCAGGCCGAAGGCTCGCCGATACGCCGGCGATGCGGCGCAAAGAGGCAGGCGACAGCCAGGATTGCACCGGACACAGTGGCAATCATGCCGGCAGCGCTGACCGCGTTGGCAGCGCCGAGCCATTGCGGCCCGTAGCCGGCCAGCACATAGCCGAGCACCGCAGAGAGCGCGGCGAAGACAGCGCTCCAGGCGACCTGACGCTCCAGCCGCTCGGTCATCAGCCGCGCGGTCGCCGGCGGGCAGATGAACATGGCGATGACGATGATCGAGCCAACCGCGTCGAAGGCCGCAACCGCCGCAACGGCCGAGGCGGCGACCAGCGCCAGACCGATCAGCCGCACCGGCAGGCCGAGTGTCGCGGCAAACCCCTCGTCGAAGGTGGACAGTTTCAACGGGCGCCAGAATACCAGCATCAGGACGGTCATCACGGCGGCGACCAGCGCGATGCGCGGCAGCTCGGGCGGCAGTCCGGCAAGGGCCGCCGGATCCAGCAGCGAGCCCCAGCCGGTCGCGTCGAACCAGATCAGGCTCTCCAGGTTGCCCATCAGCGCGTGCTCGACATCGAGGTGAACGCCACTGGTGTCGCTCTGTTCCAGCAGCAGCACGCCCCCGGCGAACATCGCGGTGAACACGACGCCCATGGCCGCGCCCGGCTCGATGCCGCCGAGCCGGCGGATCGTCTCGATCAGCAGGACCGCAACCAGCGCCGCTCCGGCGGCGCCCAGCAGCATCGGCAGGCTGGCAAGACTGCCGGTGACCAGGAAGGCGACGACGATACCGGGCAGCACCACATGACTGATGGCATCGCCGATCAGCGCCTGCCGGCGCAGGATCAGGAAATTGCCCGGCAGCGCGCAGGCGATGGCCGAGAGCACGCCGATCAGGATCGGCGTCAGCGACAGCTGGACGAACTCGGCACCCATCAGACAGCTCCCTCCTTGCGCCGCAGCTTCGCCGCCGCCGCCAGCATGCGGTCGATCTCGTCGATCTCGTCGCCCGTCAACACCGCCGAGATGGGCGTCAACCCGTCGTAGCGATGGCTGAGCGGATCGTCCTGGTGGATCCGGCGCGCGACCTCGAAGCGGCGCTCGTCGACCAGCGCCCGGCCGGCCTCGACACGCCCGGCCTCGGTCGGCACCCGGTCGGGGCGGATCAGCCCCTCGCGGCGCAGGACCTTGAGCGTCAGCGGATCGAAGATCGGCTCGCCCCGCGCCAGCGACAGAAGACCCTGACGGCGATGCAGACGCAGCTGGAAGCGCCGATGGCGGATGGCAGCGGCCAACACGCCGCGCCCGGGCGCAAAGGCGAGCGAAAGCAGGAATAGCGAGAAGGCGAAGAGCACGATGATCGGCCCCGTCGGCAGACCTGGCGCGGCAGCGGACATGGCCGCCCCCGCATAGCCCGACACGCCGCCGATGGCACCGGCGATCAGCACCACATGGTCGGTCCGCTCGCTCCACAGGCGGGCAGCGACCGGCGGCACGATCAGCAGCGCCACCACCAGGACGAGGCCGACGATCTTCAGCCCCGTCACGGTGACGGCCAGCACCAGCAGCATCATGGCAAGATCGATGCGGCGGGTGTTGAGACCGAGCGCGGCCGCAAAGCCCGGATCGAAGCAGACGAGCGTCATCGGCCGCCGCAGCACGACAAGAGCGACAACCGCGAGCGCGCCGCCGACCGCTATCACCACCGCGTCGGAATAGAGCATGCCCGCCGTCGAACCGAGCAGGAAGCCCTCGAGCCCGGCCTGCCGCCCCTGCGACTGGGTCTGGATCACCGTCAAAAGGACGATGCCGAAGCCGAAGAAGACGGACAGCACAGCGCCGATCGCCGTGTCCTCGGCAAGGCGGGTGCGGCGGGTGATCCATTCGACGCACAGAAGACCGAGCGCGGCCGACAGGGCCGAGCCCGCCAGCAGCCCGACCAGGCTGCGGCCGTCCAGCCCGAAGCCGACCATCACGAGAAAGGCGATGCCAACGCCCGGCAGCGTCGCATGGGCGATGGCATCGCTGACCAGCGCCCGCTTGCGCAGGAACAGGAAGGTGCCTCCCGCCCCCGCGGCAATGCCGAGGAGCCCAGCGCCGATGGCGACCAGCGCCGCGTTGTAGCCGGCCTGGAGCAGGAGCGCGGAAACGAACGCCTCCAACGGAGTGCTTGGCACGCTCACCCCCCGTGCTCCGAGAGCCGCAGCTGGTCGATATGGGCGGAGGCCAACCGGCCGCCGTAGGTCGCCTGCAGGTTCTCGGCCGTGAAGACTTCGGCGACCGGCCCTTCGGCGATGCGGCGGGTGTTGATCAGAAGCACCCGGTCGAAATAGTCGGTGACAGTCGCAAGGTCGTGATGCACGCAGACCACCGTGCGCCCCTCGCGCTTCAGCTCCTTCAGCACGTCGATGATCGCCTTCTCGGTCGCCACGTCGACACCGGCGAAGGGCTCGTCGAGCAGGTAGAGATCCGCCCCTTGCGCCAGCGCGCGGGCAAGGAACACGCGCTGCTGCTGCCCGCCGGACAACTGTCCGATCTGACGCGTGGCAAAATCCGTCATGCCCACACGGGCAAGGCAGGCAAGAGCACGCTCGCGGTGGCCGGCCCGCACCAGGCCGAGCAACCCGAGCTCGCGGTAAAGGCCCATCATCACCACATCGATGACGCGGGTGGGGAAGTCCCAGTCGACCGAGGCGCGCTGCGGCACATAGGCGACCCGCTCGCGCGCCCGCTCCAGCGGCGCACCGAAGACGGAGACGGTGCCGGACAGGCGCGGCACGACACCGAGCGCGGCCTTCAGCAGGGTCGACTTTCCGGCCCCGTTCGGCCCGACGATGGCAATGAGGCTGTCGCGCGGAAACGTGGCGTCGACGGAGAACACGGCCGGGCTTTGGCCGTAGGAAACCGTGATCTCCCGCAAGGCCATCGCCGCGCGCGCCGCCTCCGCCCGTGCCGCCGCCTCGGCCTCCGGACCCTGCACCAGTTCGATCCTGTCCCGCACCTGCATGGCCCTCGTGCTCCCTCAGCTTCCGCTCGCCAGTCGCCCGGACATGCCGCGCTCGGGCGCGGCGCCGCCAAGGGCGCGGGAGATAATCGTGGCGTTGTGGTCGATCATGCCCGGATACGTGCCCTCATAGGTGCCGTCCGCCCCCATAGCGTCGGAAAACAGCTCGCCGCCGATGATCACGGTATGGCCCCTGGCCGCCGCACCCTCGATCAGGGCCCGCACCGACCGGTCGGAGACCGAGCTTTCCACGAAGACGGCGCCGATCTTGCGCTGGACGAGAATGTCGACGAGCTCCGCCACCCGCTGCAGCCCCGCCTCGCTCTGGGTCGAGATGCCCTGGATGCCGAGCACCTCGAAGCCCTGGGCCCTGCCGAAATAGCTGAAGGCATCATGTGCGGTCACCAGAACCCGCGCAGTTTCGGGCACGCTGGCAAAAACCTTGTCGGAGTAGTCGGCAAGCTGGGTCAGCTCGCCGAGATAGGCTTCGGCATTGGCCGCGAAAACCTCCGCGTCCTCGGGCCGGGCCGCGACCAGCGCCTCGCGCACCGTTTCGACCACCCGCGACCACAGGCGCGGATCCATCCACACATGCGGGTCGAACTTGTCGGAATAGTCGACGTGAGAGATCAGCAGCTCGCGCGGCAGGCTTTCGGCAACCGCAACGACCGGCTTGCGGGCGCCGAGCTCCCTCAGGAACTCTTCCATCTGCGCCTCGAGATAGAGCCCGTGCCACAGGACCAGGTCGGCCCGGACCATGGCGGCGATGTCAGTGCGGGTCTGGCGATAGGCATGCGGATCGACACCCGGCCCCATCAGGGCGCGCACGCTCACCCGGTCGCCGCCGATCTGCCGGGCTGCGTCCGCGATCATGCCCGTGGTCGCAACGACCGACAGCGGGGCCTCTGCCCGCGCCTCGACGGGTGAAAAGACACCCAGCGCTGCCAGTGCGAGCGCCCCCGCCATCGCGATCCGTCGGAGCCTGCTGAAGACCGTCCTGCGCATGTGCCGTCATCCCGTGGTTCTGCCGCGGCCGCCGAGCGAAACGGGCAGCAGCCTTCTTCCTTTTAATGATTATGAGAACCATTTGCAGTTTGTCAATGCAATTGCGAACCATTTGCAAAAACAAACTCGCAAGCCGCTGCGGAGCGGTGTCCGGACCAGGAGACCCCACTGATTTCCAACAAGGTGAATTCTGTCATTGTATGTTCATATGAACGTTGTGCTATGTTCATATGAACGAAGTAGAGACGGAACGTCCGCATTCGGGAGGAACACAGTCGCTCATGACCAGCGGCCTGGCCATAACTGCGCGCCAGCGCGAGATCGCCGATCTCGTGCAGTCCAACGGCTTCGCCTCGGTGGAGTCGCTGGCCGAGCGCTTCGACGTCACCACCCAGACCATCCGGCGTGATCTCACGCGGCTGTGCGAGCACGGCATCCTGCGCCGCACCCATGGCGGTGTCGAGCCCCCCGCGCCCGCCGGTAACCTCCACTATGCGCGCCGCCAGATCCTGAACCTGCCGCAGAAGCGCGCGATCGCCGAAACGGTGGCACGCGAGGTTCCGAACGGAGCCTCCCTTGCCTTTTCCATCGGTACGACCCCCGAAATCGTCATGCAGGCGCTGGCCCGCCATCAGGGACTGCGGGTCTTCACCAACAACCTGCATGTGGCCTTTTCCGCCTCGCAGAACCCGGATTTCGAAGTGACCATCGCCGGCGGGCGCCTGCGCCACGGCGACCGCGACATCCTGGGCGCCGATACCGAACGCTTCTTCTCCGCCTACAAGGTCGACATCGGCGTCTTCGGCGTCGCCGGTGTCGATGCCGACGGCACCCTGCTCGACTTCCACGAGGACGAGGTCGCCGCGCGCCAGGCCATCCTGGCCAATTGCCGGCGCGCCTTCCTGGTGCTCGACGCCAGCAAGTTCGGCCGGCCCGCGCATGTACGCGGCGGTCATATCACCGACGTTGCCGCGGTCTTTTGCGACACCGCCCTGCCCGCCTCCGTCGAGGCGTTGCTGGCGGCAGCCGGACGCGAGAGCGTGGTGTGCACCAACAACAACGAGGAGCGCTGATGAACACGCCCGCGACAGACGGCCGCCCGGGGGGCCAGGAAATCCTGCTTGAAAATGTCTCGAAGGTCTGGGGCGCCCACAAGGCGGTCGACGACCTGTCGATCCGCGTGCCCGCCGGCACGTTCACCGTCCTGCTGGGACCGTCGGGCTGCGGCAAGTCGACGACCCTGCGGATGATCGCCGGCCTGGAAAGCGCCGATGCAGGACGCATCCTGATCGGCGGGCGGGACGTCACCCACCTGCCGGCGGCCGAACGCGACCTTGCGATGGTGTTCCAGTCCTATGCGCTGTTTCCTCATCTCGACGTTGCCGAGAATATCGTCTTCGGCCTGAAGGTGCGCCGCGTGGCGAAGGACGAGCGCGAAGCGCGTCTGAAGCGTGTTGCCGAGCTGCTGGGCCTGTCCGCCCTGCTCGACCGCAAGCCCTCGCAGCTGTCGGGCGGCCAGCAGCAGCGCGTGGCGCTGGGGCGCGCCATCATTGCCGAACGGCCCGTCTGCCTGATGGACGAACCGCTGTCCAATCTCGACGCCAAGCTGCGCCACGAGATGCGGGTGGAGATCCGCGCGCTGCAGAAGAAGCTCGGCTTCACCATGGTCTACGTCACCCACGACCAGGTCGAGGCCATCACCATGGCCGACCAGGTGGTGCTGCTGAACGGCGGCCGGCTGGAGCAGGCGAGCGATCCGCGCGCCCTCTACCAGCGACCCGAGACGCCGTTCGCCGCCCGCTTCATCGGCGTTCCGCCGATGAACGTGCTGCCGGGCGCGCTGCTGGTCGACCTGGATGCGGATCTTGCCGCCCACAAGGTCGGCCTGCGCCCCGAGGCCTTGACCCTGGCGGATCGCGGGCCGCTCGCCGCACGGGTGGCGAGCCTGGAATATCTCGGTGCCGACATGCTGATCGACTGCGAGGCCGGCGGGAGCATCTTCACCGTCCGCCTGCCGGGCGACCACGACATCGCCGCCGGCACGGACATCCGCCTCGGCTTCGCACCGCAGGACCTGCACGTCTTCGACGGCTCCACCGGTCATCGCCGCGACGATCTCGCGGCAGCTGCCGGAAGCCGCTTCGCCAGCTGAGGCGAACGGGAAACACACGAACAGGGGGCTGGCAACGGCTCTCCACACAGGAACGCTTCCGCGCCGCACGCGGAACGTCAAGCCGGCAAAGCCACCGCTAAGCGGCCGGCACAACATGAGGGAAGGCAGACATGTTGAAATCGATGCTGATGAAGGCCGTCGCCACGGCGACCCTTTCGACCGGACTGGCACTCGGCACATGGGCCTCCGCCCAGGCCGTCGAGCTGCAGTTCTTCTTTCCGGTGGCTGTCGGCGGCAAGGCCGCGGAGACCATCCAGTCCCTGACCGACGAGTATGTCGCGAACAACCCGGACGTGAAGATCGACGCCGTCTATTCCGGCTCCTACCAGGACACCATTGCCAAGGTGATCACCGCCTCGCGCGGCGGTACCCCTCCGCAGCTGTCCATGGCGCTGTCGGCCGACATGTTCACCCTGATCGACGAAGACCTGATCGTCCCCTTCGACGACTACCTGAAGACCGATGAGGACAAGGCCTGGCTCGAGGGCTTCTATCCCGCCTTCATGGAAAACAGCCAGACCGGCGGCAAGACCTACGGCATCCCGTTCCAGCGCTCCACCCCGGTGATGTACTGGAACAAGGAGGCCTTCAAGGAGGCCGGCCTCGATCCCGAGACGCCCCCGGCGACCTGGGAAGAGCTGGTCGAGTTCGGCAAGAAGCTGACCAAGAAGGACGCCAACGGCAACGTCACCCAGTGGGGCGTGCGCATCCCGAGCTCCGGCTTCCCCTACTGGCTGTTCCAGGGTCTGACGACGCAGAACGACGTCATCCTGGCCAACAGCGAGGGCAACAAGACCAATTTCGACGACCCGAAGGTCGCCGAGGCGCTGCAGTACATGGTCGACCTGTCGACCAAGCACGGCGTGATGGAGCCGGGCATCATCGAGTGGGGCGCAACGCCGAAGGCCTTCTTCGAGCGCCAGACCGCGATCATGTGGACCACCACCGGCAACCTGACCAACGTGCGTGACAACGCGCCGTTCGAGTTCGGCGTCGGCATGCTGCCCGCCCACAAGCGCCGCGGCGCGCCGACCGGCGGCGGCAACTTCTATCTCTTCAAGGGTGCGTCCGAAGAGCAGCTGACCGCGGCCGCCAACTTCGTGAAGTGGATCACCGGTCCCGAGCAGGCGGCCAAGTGGACCATTGCCACGGGCTATGTCGCGCCGCGTCCGGACGCCTGGGAGACCGAGGCGATGAAGACCTACGCGGCCGACTTCCCGCCGGCGACCGTTGCCCGCGACCAGCTCGAGTTCGCCGTCGCGGAGCTGTCCACCTACCAGAACCAGCGCGTGACGACGATCTTCAACGATGCGCTGGCCGCTGCGATCACCGGCCAGAAGGACGCGGCGACCGCTCTGAAGGACGCGCAGGCCCAGGCCGACGCGATCCTCGCCGAGTATCGCTGACGCCTGACGGTGACCGGGCAACCGGGTCACGATGAACAAGGAGACCGGCAGCCGTCGCTGCCGGTCCCCATCCCGGTTCGAGGCAGGACGAGCCGACAGGGTTGCGAGGGAAGGAACAAGGACAAGATGACGACCGCGACAGGCCGCACGAGAGTGCCGATGCTGATACGCAGCCGCGAATGGATACACGCGTGGCTGCTGCTGCTTCCCGCCCTCTTCTTCCTTTTCGCCTTCACCCATGTGCCGGCGGTGATGACGCTGTGGAACAGCTTCCACTCCACCCCGCGCGGCCGGCGCCCCGCCCGCTTCATCGGCCTCGACAATTACGAGCGGATGATGGGCGATCCCATCTTCTGGAAGGTGCTCGGCAACAATCTGTGGTTCGCCTTCGGCACGATCCCGCTCTCCGTCGGCATCGCCATCGTCATGGCGCTCTGGGTCAATGACCGCCTCACGGGGCGCGGCTTCGTGCGCATGGCCTATTTCACCCCGACCGTGCTGCCGCTGATCGCCGTCGCCAATATCTGGCTGTTCTTCTACACGCCGGGTTTCGGCCTGATCGACCAGGTCGGCTCCGCCCTGTTCGGCTGGCCGCAGACCAACTGGCTCGGCGATCCGGCCACCGCCCTCAACGCCGTCATCGTCGTCACGGTGTGGAAGGAGGCCGGCTTCTTCATGATCTTCTATCTGGCGGCCTTGCAGGCGATCCCGCCCTCCCTGGTGGAGGCGGCCAAGATCGAGGGCGCCGGCCGCTGGACGATCTTCTGGCGCATCACCTTCCCGCTGATGATGCCGACCACGCTCTTCGTATCGATCAACGCGGTGATCAACTCGTTCCGCCTGGTCGATCACATCTTCATCCTGACCAATGGCGGCCCGGACAACGCCTCCTCGCTGCTGCTGTTCCACATCTACGAAACGGCCTTCAAGTACTGGGAGACCGGCTACGGCGCGACGCTGACCGTCGCAATGCTGGCGATCCTGTGTGCGCTCGCCATCGGCCAGTTCTTCTTCTTCGACCGCAGGGTGCACTACAAATGACCGCCGCAGCCGACGCTCCCGCCCGCCCGCGCCGCCGGCGCTTCGACCTCGACCGGACGCTCAACACGCTCGCTGCCTGGGTGCTGGCCCTGATGTGGATCCTGCCGCTCGCCTTCGCGATCTGGACGGCGATCCACCCGTCGGCCTACGAGGCCCGCTTCGAGTTGCTGGCCCCGCTCACCTTCGAGAATTTCGAGAAGGCCTGGGCGGCCGCCCCCTTCGCGCGCTACTTCCTCAACACCTTCATGCTGGTGACGCTGATCCTCGCCGGCCAGTTCCTGCTGTGCACGCTGGCCGCCTATGCCTTCGCGCGCTTCACCTTTCCTGGCCGCTCGATCCTGTTCACGCTGGTACTGCTGCAGCTGCTGGTGATGCCGGATATCCTGATCGTCGAGAACTACAAGACCATGCGCATTCTCGGCCTGGTCGACACGATCCCGGCGATCGCGCTGCCCTACATCGCCTCCGGCTTCGGCATCTTCCTGCTGCGCCAGACCTTCATGACCGTGCCGCGCGAACTCGACGAGGCCGCGCGCATTGAGGGCTCCAGCATCCTCGGCATCCTGTGGCGGGTCTACATCCCGCTCGCCAAGCCGACCTACCTCGCCTACGGCCTCGTCTCGGTCAGCCACCACTGGAACAACTTCCTGTGGCCACTGATCGTCACCAACTCGGTCGACACCCGCCCCGTCACGGTCGGCCTCAGCGTCTTCTCGGCCATCGATTCCGGCATCGAATGGTCGGTGATCAATGCAGCGACGCTGATGACCTCCGGACCGCTGCTGATCGCCTTCCTGCTGTTCCAGCGCCAGTTCGTGCAGAGCTTCATGCGCGCCGGTATCAAGTAGGACGAAGTGCCTTCGCCGAAATGCAAGACACCCCGACAGGCTGGCCGCCTGCCGGGGTGTTTTCTTTTCCAAGGCAGACTCGTGCCTATTTCACCGTGACCGGGACCCGCGCGACAACCCGTGGCTCGCCGGTGGCGATGACATAGCGCAGTTCGTACTGGCCCGGTTCCGTCGGCGCCATGACCGAGATCCGGCCGTCCGCGATGTTCTCGGCGCTGTTCCAGGCCCCGCCGACATAAGCGGCTTCGCCCTCGCCCGGCAGGGCGAAGCCCACCCAGTTGGCGCCGGCCATCGGCCCTTCGGCGATCACCTGCACCTCGCTGCCGGCCGCGACCTCGGCGGGTGCCTCCAGCTTCACCTCGGCTTCCGCCACCGTAACGGGAAGAGAGGCCAGCACCTTGGGCCCTTCCGAGGCCGAGAGCACGTAGCGCAGCTCGTAGTCGCCCGCGATCCCCGGCGTCGGCAGGCGGACGCTGGTCCCCTCGGGCGTCGCCCAGCCGAGATACTCGGCGGCCGGCGCGCCGACCGAGGCAAAGCCGACCCAGTCGGACCCGCCTCCGGGGCCGGTCCAGGCCACGTCCACATGACTGCCGACCACGAGCGGCCCCTCGAACGAGACCGTTGCAGGCGAAGCCACCACCTTGAACGGCGTGCGGAGCATCACCTGCCCGTCATTGCCGGCGACATAGACCGCCTCGAACTCGCCGGGCTCGGAAGGAGCTTGCATCGACAGAACCGCGCCATCGCGCACATAGGCATAGCGGCCGTCGTGATCGTCTCCCGTCTCGCCGACGGGAACGAAGGCGAGATAGTCGCCCTGCCCGTTCGGGCCGCGCCAGGAGACCTTGGCCGTTGTGCCGGCAGGCACCTCTGCCGGCAGCTCGATGGCAAGGTCGGCCGGCGTCACCTCGATCGCCGCCGTGGCGATGCTCCGGTCGCCGCCCTTTGCCCAGACATAGGCGACCGCATAGCGGCCGGGCTCGGAAGGAAGGCGCATGGACAGCGGGTTGCCGTCGCGCACCCAGACCCAGCTGTCGGTTTCCAGCCGCTCCCCGTCGGGACCGGTGATGCGCAGGAAATCGTCATCCTCCATCGGCCCGGTGAAGGCGATCGACAGGCTGGACGAGGCGGGAGCGGAGGTCGCAGCCGGGGTGACGGTCGCCTGCGGCACGTCGCTGGCGAGCTTGACCACGACCGACGCACCCTGATCGTTCACGCTGACCTCGACTCCGCCGGCGCGCTCCCCGGACGTCGCGGTGACGAGATAGTCGCCCGCCGGCAGCTCCATCTTGGCATCGTTGCCGCCGAGCGTCGCCACGAGCTGCTCGCTCGACGCATCGACGACCGTCCAGTCGACCGCACCAGTGATCGCATTGCCGGTCTCGGCCTCGACCGCGCTGAAGGTGACGGGGAAACCGGCCGGTTCGGCCGGCGCTGCCTCGGTCGAGCTCTTCAGCGCCTCCGACAGTTCGCCCGCATTGCGCGCGTTGAAATAGCGCCCACCGGTCGCAGAGGCGATGCAGGCGATCTTCGCCTGATCGGCGCGCGAGGCGATGTCGAAGCCGATGACATGGGCGGTGAAGTCGATGCCCCCGGCCGCCAGCTCTCGCGCAAGAGCGCAAGGATCGCCGCCGCAGGTCTCGATGCCGTCGGAGATCAGCACGAGCCGGGCCGGCCGGTCATTGGCATTGAGCCCGGCGGCCGCCTGCCGCAGCGCCTCTGTGATCGGCGTCTTGCCGCGCGGCTTCATCGCCGCCACGGCGCGGGTCAGCGCGGCGCGGTCGAGCGGGGTAACCGGGACCACCTGCTCGACATCACCGCAGTCGCCGGTGCGCCGGTGACCATAGGCCATCAGACCGGTCGGCGCGCCGTCGGGAAGGGTTTCCACCAGCCCGGCCAAGGCCTCGCGGGCGATCTCCACCTTGGCCACGCCGTCGATCTGTCCCCACATCGAGTTGGACATGTCGATGACGAGCAGCGTGTCGGGCTGCGTCTCCTGCGCTGTCGCCGCGGGCACGGCCAACGCCGCTGCCAGCAGGGCAGCAAGTCCTGTCTGTCGCAAATGAACCTCCACCGGATGCATCAGGCACCGCACGCGAGCGCACGCGGCGCTTTTCACCATGACCGGCCCAACCACCCAGTGATGTGACACCCGTCACGCAGCGAGCGTCGGCATGTTCGCGAGCTTGCAGCGCGTCCGTTTTTTTCGACGCTGCGTCCGGCAGACGGGGATGACGCTTGGCCGCCGGCCCGGCTGCCGACAAGAAAGACGGGCGTGCCAACCGCCGCGTCGAGGGGGGCGATGTGGCACGGATCCCCGAAACGGACGTCCACACCGGATTTCAGGATACGCGCATGACCCTTTCCCGCACCGCACGCCCGGCTCCCCGGGCGACCGCCGCCCTGCTTTTTGCCGCCGCCCTTGCCGGCTGCCAGGCCCCTGCCAGCTCCGGCCCACCGCCCCCGCCTCCCGCTTTTGCTGCTCCGAATTTCGTATCCCCGTCTTTCGGCAGCACCAACCAGGCGTCCTCCATGTCCCCGATGCAGCGCACCACCACGCTGTCCTCCTCCTCGAAGTCATGGGTGACACCGGACGGCACCCGCCACACCAAGTCGTCCAGCACCACCGCCTCTGTGCGCGTCGACCCCAACGCGATGGGCAATGCCGCAGCGATGCTGTTCGGCGCGATGGTGGGTCAGTCCGCGGCTCCCGCCCCGGTCACCAAGGGCCAGATCGCCGGCGACTGGAACGTCGATGTCGATGGCAAGCAGTGCCGCCTGTCGCTGCGCCCGACCGGCGCGGGCATGGGCGACTTCGCATCCACGTTCGGATGCATGGGCACCGACCTGCAGAGCGTTTCCAGCTGGTCCCTGCGGGGCAACGAAGTCGTGCTGACTGGCATGATGAGCCGGCGCGTTGCGGTGCTTGCCCTCAAGGGCACAAACCGCATGGACGGTACGGCGGATGGGTCGTCCGGCAGGATCATCGCCTGGCGCTGACACGTAAGCACGGCGCGGGACCTGTCCCGCGCCGCATGGCTCAGGCGCTGAGAAGGCGGATCCACTCCTCGTAGCGGCGGTCGAGATCGCGGTTGAAATCGCTGCTCACCCGCTCCGCTCCCGCGGGCGCTGCCCGCATGTCCCGCGCCGTGGTGCCGAAACGGGCGCGGAAGGCACGTGAAAACGCGCTGTCATTGGCAAAGCCGCAAGCGGAGGCCACGGCCGAGATCGGCCATTCGGCGAAGCGGTGGTCGATCAGCATGCGCAGGGCCAGCCGCAACCGCTGTTCGCGGATATAGGCAAGCACTCCGCCGAAGGGCTCGAACATCTCGTAGAGACGGGTTCGGGAAACCCCGGAGAGACGCGCCACCCGTGCCGGCGAAAGCTCCGGATCGCGCAGGTGCTCGGCAATGCGCTGACGCGCGCGCACCAGCAGCGCAAAGGCGATGCCCGCCTCGCCCTGCCCGTCGTCGCGGCGGCTGGCATTGAGGCAGGCCGCCGTCAGCGCCACGGTCGCCGCGCTCGCTTCGGTGCCTTGCGAAAGGTTCATGTTCGGCGCCAGCGCCTTCAGCGTTGTCATGTGGTCGATCAGCAGGCGGGCAAGCGGATTTCCCTGCGCCTGGATGACCTGCATGTGCCGGTCGCCGGCCTGCTTGAGCTGAGGCTCGATGAGCGAGCGCGGCACGAGAAGCGACAGGTTGGTGAAGTCGCTGGTCTGCGACTGCATTTCCTGCGCCAGATCGAAGACCACCAGCGCATCCTGGGTGAAGACTTCCTCCCGCCCGCGATGGCTGAACTCCATCCGGCCCTGCTCGTAGATCTGGATCATCAGGTGATCCATGCCGTCACGCGCGATGGTCGCCGACGAGCGCGCCCAGGATTGGGCCTCGGTTCGGGTGCGGGCCAGCGCCACATCGCCGATCACATGGGCATCCAGTTCCGCGCGAAATCCTTGGGCCCGACGCTCCTGCGGAACGCCCACCTCGAAGAGACAGCCAATACTCTCGCGCCAGACCTCGAAGCGGTCTGCGAGCGGAACCGCATCCAGCGAAAACACCGAATGCGGAACGCGGGAAATGTCTTCCGTCGTCAAAGCCCCCTCCTCGGGATTTGCGCCGGGGAATTTAGCAGGTGCTGGCAACGCCGCAAGGGACCACGACGCGCCGGCTCATCCCCCCTGGAGGCGGGCGGAGGTGTCTTCGGAAAAGCCCGCCTGCGACTTCTTCACGAACGCCGCACGCCACGACGCGGACAGCGGCGCCAACGCGGCAATGGCATCGGCCACCTCCGGATCGAGGCGCGGATCGAAGCGGGCGGCGATCACCTTGTCGAGCGGCCAGTCGGGACAGGGACGGGCGGTGAGTTCCATCTTGTCGCCGACCGTGATCCGGCCTCCTTCCAATACCCGGTAGTACCAGCCGGTGCGCCCGCTCTTCTGCATGGCCATGGCCATCTCGTCGATCCCCGTATGCGCGGGCAGCTTCCAGCAGGGCTGGCGGCCCTGGCAGATCTCTACGAGAGTCGAGCCGATGCTGAACCGGTCGCCAAGGCAAACGTCGGCCTCGGTAATGCCGAGAGTGGAGATGTTTTCGCCGAAGCCGCCGGCAACGAAACGCTCGACATGCTCGGGCCACCGCGCCGCCCAATACGCATAGTGATCGGCGGGATAATGATGCAGCGCCTTTTCGGGCCCGCCATGTACTGCCCGGTCCGCCTGTTCGTCGTCTTCGAACCCGTCGAGGCCGAGTTCCAGGGGGCCGCGGACGGATTGCTTGCCGATCGCCGAAGGCGGCTTGCCCTCCCAGCGCTCGCGCGCCTTGCCGATGTAAAGGCCAGTGACGGTGGCAGTCGTCTGCATGGGAAAGCTCCGATAGGCGGCAGGACCGGCACTTTACGCCCCCGCCCTCCGCCCCTCAAGCGACCCGCCGCCGCACCCCGGCGACAGCACGAACCAATAATTGATTGGTTCCACATCACAACATGCTCACCCCGCCGGCATCGCCCCATCAATGACGCTGAAAATTTCGCCACAGCCGCTCATTTCGCAAGCATCGCAAACCAACCCCGCCACGGCGGCTTGCCAGACCGTTTCTTTCGCGCCATTAATGGAACCAATAGACAAAAAGGTACGAGGCGGGCTTGGCTTCCACGGCGGACGATACCCAGACACAACGCAACTCCAGCCTTGCCCTGGAGCGCCTTCGCATCATCGTCGACCAGCTGGAGCGGGAAGCGCGGGACCAGCTGCCCACGGAACGCGAGCTGGCCGAGGAGATCGGCGTGGGACGGCGCGCGGTACGCCGCGCACTCGACGTCCTGGAGGCAGAGGGGCGCATCTGGCGCCGCCAGGGGGCCGGCACCTTCATCGCCGCTGCTCGTGGGCGCGCTGAAAGCCGCATCCGCCACCTGCCGGAAATGAGCAACATGTTTGAGGTGATGGAGGTCCGGCTACGCATCGAGCCGGCGCTTGCCCGCCTCGCCGCGCTCCGGGCCACCGCCGCCGACATCGCGCGCATGCGCGAGATTTCCGAAAAGGTCGCAACCGCCCCGGACATGGACAGCCGCGAGCTGTGGGACAGTTCCCTGCACAGGGCCGTTGCCCTGGCCGCAGGCAACACGCTGTTCCTGGCCCTGTTCGATGTAGTCGACCGGGTGCGGCAGGACGAGAACTGGCGCCATGTGCGCGAGGCGCTGCGCACACCCAGCTCGCAAAGGCTCTACCATTCCCAGCACGAGGAGCTGGTCGACGCGCTGGAAAGGCGCGATCCGGTGGCTGCCGAGCGAACGATGCGCAAGCACCTGCTCAGTCTGCAGGAGCGGCTGATGCTGCAGACCGTCGAGGGCAATGCCGATGCAGGCTGAGACGGGCACCACCCAGACCCTTGCGATCCGCACGCCGCTGCTGGTCGTCGAGGACCTTGCCCTCCGCTTCGGCGGTGGCCCCTCCAACGTGGTCGACGGCGTCAGCTTCGACGTCGCCGCTGGCGAGACCCTGTGCATCGTCGGCGAGAGCGGCTGCGGGAAGTCGGTGACATCGCTCGCCCTCATGGGGCTGCTGCCGATGCCCCCCGCCGAGATCGTGCGCGGCCGCGCCCTGTTCGAGGGGCGCGATCTGCTGGCCCTGTCTCGCCGCGAGATCGGCAGGCTGCGCGGCGACCGCATGGCGATGATTTTCCAGGAGCCGATGACCTCGCTGAACCCGGTCTACACGGTCGGAGAACAGATTGCCGAGATCGTCCGCCGGCACCGGCCGGTCGGACGGGCAGAGGCGCGGGCACGGGCGCTCGAAATGCTGGAGCGGGTCAAGGTGCCGGCGGCAAAACGCCGGCTCGACGACTACCCGCACCAGATGTCAGGCGGCATGCGGCAGCGGGTGATGATCGCCATGGCGCTTGCCAACGATCCACGCCTGCTGATCGCCGACGAGCCGACCACGGCGCTCGATGTGACGATCCAGGCCCAGATCCTTGACCTGATGCGCGAGCTGCAGCAGGAAACCGGCACGGCCCTCATTCTCATCACCCATGACCTCGGCGTCGTCGCCGAAGTCGCCGACAAGGTGGCGGTGATGTATGCCGGGCGCATCGTCGAGACCGGGCCGGTGGCCGCGATCTTCGACGACCCGCAGCACCCCTATACGCTCGGCCTGATCAGTTCCGTGCCCTCGCTCGGCGAGCGCGGCGGGCGCCTTGCGACGATCCCCGGCATGGTGCCGACCGTCGAACGCATGCCGGCCGGCTGCCGCTTCGCCCCGCGCTGTCCCTTTGCCGATGCCGGCTGCCGGGCGGAGGTACCCCCGCTGACGCAAATCGCCAAAGGCCACTCGGCCGCCTGTCGCTACGCCCCGCTGGAACGCCATTTCGGAGACGCGGCATGAGCAGCGAAACCCGCGACGTCATCCTCGAAGCCAGAGGCCTTGCCAAGCGCTTCCCCGTCGGCATGAAGCTTTTCGGCGAGCGCCAGAGCGTGCGCGCGGTCGACGGCGTGTCGCTGAAGGTCCATCGCGGCGAGACGCTGGCCGTGGTCGGCGAAAGCGGTTGCGGCAAGTCCACCCTCGCCCGGCTGCTGCTGCGCCTGATCGACCCGAGCGAAGGCGAGGTGCTCTACGGCGGCAAGGACATCGCCTCCCTGCCCAAGGGCGAGATGCGACGGCTGCGCAAGGATCTTCAGTTCGTCTTCCAGGACCCCTTCTCATCGCTGAACCCGCGCATGAGCGTCGGTGCCATCATCGAGGAGCCGATGCGCGTCCATGGCCTTGGCAACGCCGCATGGCGCCGGGAGGAAGTCGCGCGCCTCCTGACCCGCGTCGGACTGACGGCCGAGTTCGCCGACCGCTACCCGCACGAGTTCTCCGGCGGCCAGCGCCAGCGTATCGGCATCGCCCGGGCTCTCGCCAGCGGTCCCAAGGTGCTGATCGGCGACGAGCCTGTCTCCGCGCTCGACGTGTCGATCCAAGCCCAGGTGATCAACCTCCTGGAAGACCTGAAGCAGGAATACGACCTGACGCTGGTGCTGATCGCCCACGATCTCGCCGTCATCCGCCACATGAGCGACCGGGTCGCCGTGATGTATCTCGGAGAGATCGTCGAGGAAGGCGCGACCGCCGCCCTCTATACGGCTCCGCTTCACCCCTATACCCGCGCCCTGATGCAGGCGATCCCGATCCCCAGCCCGCGGGCCCGCAAGGCCGCAGTCAAGCTGACCGGCGATGTGCCCTCGCCTCTTGCTCCCCCCTCCGGCTGTCGCTTCCACACCCGCTGCCCGCTTGCCGACCTGCGATGCGCCGTGGACCGGCCCGCCCTTCAGGACGTGGAGCCCGGCCGCCGCGTCGCCTGTCATCACTGGCAACGCGTGGCGAAGGAAGGGACCGCCGCCCTTGCCGAACCGGAGGCCTCGCAGGCCGCCCGCCGCCGTCTTTCGCTTTACCGGGACAGAAGCGAACGCCAGCAGAACTCCGTCCCGCAATCTGAATCATAAGAACCTGACCAGAGGAGCCTTGAGAATGCGACAGAGTCTTCTTGCAGCCCTGCTGCTGAGCGCCAGCGCCCTTGTGGCCCTGCCCGCTGCCGCGGCCGACCTGAGGATCGGCCTTCAGGAGGACCCGGATGTGCTCGATCCGGATCAGTCCCGCACATTCGTCGGCCGTATCGTCTACGCCTCGCTTTGCGACAAGCTGGTCGACATCACGCCGGACCTCGAAATCATCCCGATGCTCGCGACCGCATGGACGTGGTCGGAGGACGGCAAGGTCCTGACCATGGACCTGCGCGAAGGCGTCACGTTCCATGACGGCACCGCCTTCGACGCGGAAGCGGTGAAGGCCAATATCGAGCGCTCAAAAGGGCTGCCGGAAAGCCGTCGCAAGAGCGAGGTCAAGTCGATCGAAAGCGTCGAGGTGACCGGCCCGCTGCAGGTGAAGATCACCCTCGGCCAGCCCGATGCGACGCTGCTCGCCCAGCTCGCCGACCGCGCCGGCATGATGGTCTCGCCCACGGCCGCTTCCGCCGCCGGGGCCGACTTCGGCTCCAACCCGGTCTGCTCGGGTCCCTTCGCCTTCAAGGAGCGCGTCCAGCAGGACCGCATCGTGCTGACCCGCTTTGCCGACTACTGGAACGCCGACGCGATCCATTTCGACAGCGTGACCTTCCTGCCGATCCCCGACACGACCGTACGCCTCGCCAACCTGCGCTCCGGCGATCTCGACATGCTGGAGCGCCTGGCCGCCACCGATGCGGCCTCGGTGAAGGCCGACTCCGGGCTCGTCTATGCGGATGCGGTCAGCCTCGGCTACCAGGGCATCACCATCAATGTCGACAATGGCGAGCGCGGCAACAACCCGTTCGGCAACGACCCCAGGCTGCGTCAGGCGTTCGAGCTGACGCTCGACCGCGAGGCGATCAACCAGGTCGTGTTCGAGGGCGTGTTCGCGCCGGGCAACCAGCCCTTCCCGCCGACCAGCCCCTGGTACGACAAGGAGACACCGATCCCGGCCCGCGACATCGCCAAAGCCAAGGAGCTGATGAAGGAAGCCGGACACGAAACCTTCGATCTGGAGGTGCAGGTCGCCAACAACCCGGTGCAGACCCAGCTGATGCAGGTGGTGCAGTCGATGGCCGCCGAGGCCGGCTTCAACGTCAAGCTGAAGTCGATGGAGTTCGCCAGCCTGCTCGCCGACCAGACGGCTGGCAACTACCAGGCGAGCCAGGTGGGCTGGTCGGGCCGTACGGACCCGGACGGCAACATCCACCAGTTCATGACCTGCAAGGGCGGCATCAACGACAGCAAGTACTGCAATCCGGAGGTCGACGCGCTGCTCGACAAGGCGCGCACGAGCAACGACACGGCGACCCGCAAGGCGAGCTATGACGCGGCCCGCAAGATCCTCGCGAAGGATCTGCCGATCATCTACCTCTACCACCAGACCTGGATCTGGGCGCTGGATGACAAGGTCGAAGGCTTCGTTCCCTATCCGGACGGCATGATCCGCCTGCAGAACGTCAAGTTCAAATCCTGACGCAAACACCCGCGGGGCCCGGATGACCCGGGCCCTGCACCCCTTTTTCCGGATACGGCCCGTTCATGCTGACCTTCATCGCAAGACGCCTGCTGATCGCGATCCCGACCCTGCTTCTGGTGTCGGTCTTCGTGTTCACGCTGCAAAAACTCCTGCCCGGCGACCCCGCGCTGGTCCTGGCCGGTGAGGAGCGCGACCCGGAAGTGCTCGCCTTCATCCGCGAGAAATACCGGCTGAACGATCCGATCTTCTATCAATACGCCTACTGGCTCGGCGGTCTGGTACAGGGCGATCTCGGCATCTCCCTGCGCACCAACCAGCCGGTGCTGCAGCTCATCCTCGACAAGCTGCCCGTCACCATCCAGCTCGCGGTGATGGCGATGATCATCGCCATGGTTATCGGCATCCCGGCCGGCATCCTGTCGGCGGTGAAGAAGGGCGGCCCCATCGACTACATCGCCAATTTCGTGGCGCTGTCGGGCCTGTCGATCCCGAATTTCTGGCTCGGGATCATGCTGATCCTGCTGGTGTCCGTGGAGCTAGGCTGGCTGCCGGCCTCCGGCTACACCTCGCCGCTGGAGGATCCCGTGCGATCCTTCCAGACCATGATCATGCCCGCCTTCGTGCTGGGCACGGCGCTGGCCGCCACCTTGATGCGGCACACGCGCTCGGCCATGCTCGGCGTGCTCAAGGCCGACTATGTGCGCACCGCCCGCGCGAAAGGCCTGGGCGAGCGCATCGTCATCCTCAAGCATGCCTTCCGCAACGCCCTGTTGCCCATCGTCACGCTCGGCGCGTTGCTGTTCGGCGAACTGCTGGCCGGCGCGGTGCTGACCGAACAGATCTTCACCATTCCCGGCTTCGGCAAGCTGATCGTCGATGCGGTCTTCACCCGCGACTACGCGGTGGTGCAGGGCGTCGTACTGTGCACCGCTGCCGGCTTCATCCTGATGAACCTGATCGCCGACGTGCTCTACTTCCTGCTCAATCCGCGCATGAGGGCGACCCTGTGACCACGCCCGCCAACGCCGCCCCGCCCGTGTCCGCCGCCGCCGAAGACAACGCCCTGCCCGCGCGCAGCGGCAGCCGCGCCTGGAAGAAGCTGAAGCGCAACAAGAGCGCGCTCTTCGGCTTCCTGCTGGTCGCCTTCTTCGTCGGCATCGCCGTGCTGGCGCCGATCCTGCCCATCGCCGATCCCGCCGCCACCAGCTGGTCGGCGATCCGCAAGCCACCGTCCGAACTCTACTGGCTGGGCAGCGACGAGATCGGCCGCGACATTCTCTCCCGGATGATCTGGGGCGCCCAGGCCTCGCTGCTCGCCGGCGTCGTCTCGGTGCTGATCGCCGTGGTCGTCGGCGTGCCGTTCGGCCTCTTGGCAGGCTATTTCGGCGGCTGGACCGACCAGATCATCTCGCGCATCACCGACGCGCTGCTGGCAACGCCGTTCCTGATCCTCGCCATCGCGCTCGCCGCCTTCCTCGGCCCCAGCCTGACCAATGCGATGATCGCCATCGGCCTGTCGGCGACACCGATCTTCATTCGCCTGACCCGCGGCCAGGTGCTGTCGGTGAAGACGGAAGACTATGTGGAGGGCGCGCGCGCCGTCGGCCTGTCGGACGTCGCGATCATGTCGCGCTACATCCTGCCGAACGTCTTCGCGCCGGTTCTGGTGCAGGCAACGCTGACGGTCGCGACCGCGATCATCGCGGAGGCGAGCCTTTCGTTCCTCGGCCTCGGCCAGCAACCGCCCGATCCCAGCTGGGGGTCGATGCTCAACGTTGCGAAGAATTTCATGACCCAGGCGCCGTGGATGGCGTGGTGGCCCGGTGCCGCCATCTTCCTCGTCGTCCTTGGCTTCAACCTGCTCGGCGACGGGTTGCGCGACGCGCTCGACCCGCGCGAGAGCTGACCCGCGCTTCGGCCCGGCAACAACACGGGAAACCCCCAAGGGAGATCGGATGTCCACCTTCACCACCAGACCGGAAATCCGGGGCACATTCGGCGTCGTCACCTCGACCCACTGGATCGCCACGGCCGTCGGCATGAGCATTCTGGAAAAGGGCGGCAACGCATTCGACGCGGCAGCCGCCACCGGCTTCGTGCTGCAGGTGGTCGAGCCGCACCTGAACGGCCCGGGCGGCGACCTGCCCGTGATCCTGCACGACGCCGCCAGCGGCAAGATGGAGGTGATCTGCGGCCAGGCTCCGGCACCTGCAGGCGCCACCATCGAGCACTACCGCCGCGAGGGCCTGTCGCTGATCCCCGGCGATGGGATGCTGGCGACCGTCATTCCCGGCGCGTTCGACGGCTGGATGCTGATGCTGCGCGACCACGGCAAACTGCCGCTGCGCGATGTCCTGGAACCGGCGATCCACTACGCCCGCAATGGTCATCCGATGCTGGCGCGCGTCTCTGCGACCATCGCCGGCCTTGCGGACTTCTTCGAAAAGGAATGGCCGACCTCCCACGCCACCTGGTGCCCGGGCGGCAAGGCTCCGGCAACGGATGAGCTATTCTGCAATCCCGCCCTTGCCGACACCTGGGAACGTTTGCTGAGGGAAGCAGAGACGAAGAGCGGCCGCGAGGCGCAGATCGAGGCCGCGCGCGATTGCTTCTATCGTGGCTTCATCGCCGAGGAGATTGCCGCCTTCGTCGAAAAGACCGAGGCGATGGACGCCAGCGGCACGCCGCACAAGGGCGTGCTGACCGCCGACGACCTCGCCAATTGGCGCGCGACGACGGAAACGCCGCTGACCTACGACTATCACGAGTGGACCGTGGCCAAGACCGGCCCCTGGGGACAGGGCCCGGTTCTGCTGCAGGCGCTCGCCTTGCTCAAGGGCACTGCCATCGGCGAGGTCGA
The DNA here is from genome assembly GCF_014252955.1 of Stappia sp. 28M-7. Lineage (NCBI taxonomy): Bacteria > Pseudomonadati > Pseudomonadota > Alphaproteobacteria > Hyphomicrobiales > Stappiaceae > Stappia > Stappia quadratibracata. Next base: position 3,745,486 of record NZ_JACMIA010000001.1, read on the forward strand.
TCCGGTCGGCGCCGACTTCGTGCATCTGGTCGCCGAAGCCATGAAACTCGCCTATGCCGACCGCGAGGCCTATTACAGCGACCCCGCCTTCACCGACGTGCCGATGGAGCACCTGTTGTCCGACGCCTACAATGCCGGACGGCGTGCGCTGATCGGCGAGACCGCCTCCTTTGACCTGCGCCCCGGCATCGTGCCGAGTCACGAGGCGCAGGTGCAAAAGGCGATGCAGGTGATTGAGGGGCTCGGCACCTCGGCGACCGGCGTCTATGAGCCGACAATGGCGCATCTGTCGGAAAAGCGCGGCGACACGGTGCATATCGACGTCATCGACCGCTGGGGCAACATGGTCTCCGCCACCCCGTCCGGCGGCTGGCTGCAGTCCTCGCCGATCATTCCCGCACTCGGCTTCTGCCTCAACTCCCGCGCCCAGATGTTCCTGCTGGAGGAGGGGCTTCCCACCTCGCTGGCACCGGGCAAGCGGCCGCGCACCACGCTGACTCCGAGCCTTGCGCTGAAGAACGGCGTTCCCACGCTTGCCTTCGGCACCCCTGGCGGCGATCAGCAGGACCAGTGGCAGCTGTCGCTGTTCCTGCGCCTCGCCCATCACGATCTCAACCTGCAGGAAGCGATCGACCAGCCGCTGTTCCATACCACCCACTTCCCGGCTTCGTTCTATCCGCGCCAGCGTCAGCCGGGCCACATCATGGTGGAGGAGAGCTTCGGCAAACCGGTGCTCGACGCGCTGCGCGCGCGCGGTCATGCTCTCGACGTGGCGCCCGCCTGGACCATCGGCCGGCTGACCGCCGCCCGCCGCGACCCGAACGGGTTGCTGCGCGCTGCCGCGACGCCGCGACTGATGCAGGCCTATGCGGCCGGACGCTGACGGGAGACCGCCTGAATGACCTACTCGATTGTGGCCCGCGACGCCGCGACCGGTCAGTTCGGCATCGCCGTCGCCAGCCGCTTCTTCGCGGTCGGCGCGATCGTCCCGCACATGGCAGGCGGTGTCGGCGCCATTGCCACCCAGGCCTTCATCTCGCCGCTCTACGGAACGGACGGGCTGAAGATGCTGCAATCCGGTGCGTCGGCCGAGGAGGTCGTCGCGGCGATGACCGGACGCGATGCCGGGGCCCATTCGCGGCAACTCCACGTGCTGGATGCAGCCGGACGCAGCGCCGTCTTCACGGGCGAGAAATGCGTTGCCTGGGCAGGACACCGCGTTGCCGAGGGCGTTTCGGTCGCAGGAAACATGCTGGTCGGTCCAAAGGTGCTCGACGACACCCTCCAGGCCTATCTCGACCATCCGCAGAAGGCCTTTGCCGACAGGCTTCTCACCGCCATGGAAGCCGGCGAGGCGGCCGGCGGCGACAGGCGCGGCAAGCAGTCGGCAGCCCTGAAGATCGTGCGGGGCGAGGCCTATCCCTGGCTCGACATCCGCACGGACGACCATCCAGATCCCTTGCCGGAACTGCGCCGGCTGATGACGGTGGCTGCCGAGCGATACCTGCATGTCGCCGAGACGCTGCCGACCTCCGACAACGTTTCGGGCATGCTCGACCGGACGGTCATCGACCTGAAGATCGCCCAGCTGGAAGCCGAGCGGATCAAGGAAGGGCGTCCCTCCGCCTCCTTCGCAACGCCGCTAACCTGAAAGCCTTTGCCCGGCCCGACCGGCCGGAGTAAACGCTTTCGCTCAAGCATTTGGCGGAGGGCGCGATGAACGAGCGGGAACAGCAGGGCGGGACCGCCGCATCCGTGCCGCGTTTCGTCACGCTCGCCTCGCACGAGGGACCTGGGCTGGCCCGCTACCGTGCCTCGCTCGCCCGTTTCGGCGTCGAGCCGGACGTCGTGTGGACCGGCAAGCCCTATCCCGGACACCTTGCCGCCATGCGGATGCTGGGCGAGCATCTGGCGCGCCTGCCCGCCGACGAGCTCGTCGTGTACACCGATGCCTTCGACGTGGTGCTGATCCGCGATCCGGCGGAGCTTGCCGCACGCTATCGCGCCTTCGCCAGTCCCATCGTCCTCTCTACCGAGCCCGGCTTCACCTGGAAGCTGCCCGGGCGCCTTGCCGCCTCCCGGGCCTACCCGCCGGCCGGCGGCAAGAGCGGCATGTATCGCTATCTCAATTCGGGCGGTTATGTCGGAACGGCGGGCGCGCTTGCCGCCATGCTTGGCGAGCTCGACTATGCCAGCGCCGTCGACTGCGACCAGTCGCTGATCAACAAGTGGTTCATGGAAAACCCCGGCCGGGCCGCGCTCGACTACGATCAGGAGATCTTCGCCAGCTCGGCCTGCCAGTCGGGGCTGGAACGCAAGCTCTACCGGTTCGACGGCACCCACCTGACGAACACCCGCACGGGCGGCAAGCCGTTCTTCTTCCACTTCCCGGCCGAGAACCGCCTGTGCACGAAGCATGTGCTCGACATGCTGCCCTTCGAGCTGCCACGCCTGCCCGTCCGCCCGCGCGACCGGCGCAAATACATCCTCAACGTGATCGAGAGCCGGCCGACCTTCTGGTTCGACCGGCCCGCCTACCCGCTGGAGGATATCGTCGGCCTCATCGCCTTCCGGCTGCTGCCGGCAGGCGCGCTTGCCGGCCTAGGCTATCTGGCCTGGCGCGCCATCGGCTGAGCGCGGGCGACCTGCGTCTTACTGCGGGTCGAGCACCGCCTCGACCTCGATCTCCACCTCGTAGCCACCGATGAGATCACCGACGGCCAGCATGGTGTTGGCGGGACGGATCTCGCCGAAAACCCTCCCATGCGCACGCGACGGGCCTTCCCATGCGCCGACATCCTGCAGGTAGACCCGCGTGCGCACCACGTCCTCCATCGAACCACCGAAAGCGGTAAGCGCCGCGGCGATCTTGTCGAGGATATAGGTGGTCTGGGCCTCGGCATCGCCCGGCGCGACGCAATGGTCGGCGCCATGGGTCGCGGTCGTGCCGGAGACGAGAACCCGGTCGCCGATGCGCATCGCCCGGCTGAAGCCGGCAAGCGGCTCCCAGATGCTGCCCGACGACAGGCGCCAGCGGTTGGGCCGGCCCGGCACCGGCTCCGGCGTATAGACGCTGGGGATCTGGTCGAGGTGGTGGCTGAGATCGCCCGAAGCGGTGAGGAAGGGCGGGCGGCGGTACTCGTCGCCGCAATCGCCGGGGATCGGCTGCATCGCGCCGAAAGCACTCTCCAGACGGGCACGGTCCTCGTCATCGAGCGCAAAACCGAAGAGGCGGAGATTGTCGGCCCGGTGCTCGCTCTCGCCGACCCGCGCACCGATGATCACCCCGGCAACGGAGGGCGTTTCCAGCACCCAGCGGGTCGCGACGTTGGACAGGGAAACTCCGTGCTTGCGGGCGATGTGATCGAGTGCCGAAAGCAGCCCCTGAAAGGCCTGCCAGCCGCCAGCCGTGTCGATGAAGCGCTTGTACTTCATCCGGCTCCAGTCGGCGATCTGGGTCGGTTCCTGCTTGCCGAGCCAGCGTTCGGACAGGAACCCGCCGCACAGCGTGCCATAGGCGAGAAGACGCACGCCTCGCTCCTGGCAAAGGGCGGTCAGGGCACCGGCCGCCCGCCGGTCGACCACCGAGAAAGACACCTGGTTGGAAACGATGGGCAGGTTCTCGGCCAGCGCGACGCGCAGATGGCCCGCGTCGAAGTTGGTCACGCCGATCTCGCGGATGAGCCCTTCCTCGCGGAGCTTCGCAAGATGCTTGAGAGCATCGAGCCAGCCCGGATGTTCGAAGGTCCACCAGTGGAACTGCAGCAGGTCGACGCATGCAACGCCGAGCCGGTCGAGCCGCTCCTGAACGCCGGCACGCACCACCTCCTCGGTCATCGGGCCGGGCTCGGGGCACCATTTGGTGAAGGCGAGCGGGCGGCCCTCCCCCTCGCCGTGGCGCGCCAGCAGACGACCGGCAACGAGCTCCGCATTGCCGTAATGGTCCGCCATGTCGAAGGTGGTGAAGCCGGCGGCCGCGTAGTCTGCGAGATGGCCGGCTGCAGCGTCCAGATCGACGGGCGTTCCGTCCTTCTCGATGTCGGCGATCTGCCAGAGACCGGTCAGAATTCGGCTGATTTCGAGGTCGGGGCCGAGTTTCGTCGTATCGGGACGGCTGGTCATGTGCGGTCGGATCCTGTCGTGGCGGCGGGTGTGCCGCGCCATCTGTGAAGAAAAGGCAAGCGGCGACGTGCGCCGCCAGGCTCGGGAAGCAGCCCTTGCGGGCGGAAGAGAAGGATGGCGCAAAGTGCGACACCGATGATCACGGTCTGCAGCGAGGCGGCGCGGGCCTGCTCCCCGGCGGGAGCCAGCGCCTCGACCACGGCGGACGATGCCGCCCACAGCGCCCAGACCAACAGCGCGCCGAGGATGGCGCCGCGATTGTTGCCGGAACCGCCGACGATGAGCATCGCCCAGACCTGGAAAGTCAACATCGGCAGGTAGTTCTCCGGCGCGATGAAGCCGATGAAATGCGCCTGCGCCGCACCTCCAAGGCCCATGATCGCCCCGCCAAGCGCAAAGGCCTCGATGCGGAAGCGGCGCGGGCTCTTGCCGAGCGCCTCTGCCGCCACCTCGTCCTCGCGGATCGCCCTCAGCGCACGGCCCCAGGGGCTTTTCGCCAGATGCTGGAGCATCAGATACAGGCCGAACACCACGGCGACGAGAAGCGCCAGATTGGCGAGAGAGAAGGCGAGCGAGCGGCCGACCAGATCGCCGAAGGGACGCGGGATGAGGCTGATGCCGAAAGGACCGCCCGTGATGCCCTCGAGATTGAGTACGGCAAGTTGCACGGTGACCGCAATGCCGAAGGTGGAAATCGCCAGATAGTCGGCGCGCAGTCGAATGGTCATCCAGCCGATCAGCGCCGAAAGCAGCCCGGAGGCAACGAAGGCACCCAGCCAGCCGACGATGATCGGCAGGTCGAAGCCGCCGACGCGCCCATCCACCGCCGGCGAGGTCAGCAGCGCCGAGACATAGGCCCCGACGGCAACGAACCCGGCGACGCCGACATTGAACAGCCCCGTCTGGCCCCACTGCACGTTGAGACCGAGAACGATCACCGCATAGGTCAGCGCGACGGTCAGGAAGAAGGCGCAATAGGCGAGGAGTTCCAGGCTCATGCCGCCCTCCCGAACAGGCCCGTGGGACGCAGCACCAGCACGGCGGTGATCACGGCGAAGGCAACGGCCGCCCGCCATTCGGCGCCGATCGTCTGCACCGCCAGCGCCTCGCACAAACCGACCAGCAGCCCGCCGAGCATGGCGCCGGGCACCGAACCGATACCGCCAAGGATGACGGCGGCGAAAAGCGGCAGCAGCAGGTCGAAACCCATATAGGGACGGATCTGCACCAGCAGGCCCGACATGGTGCCCGCCGTACAAGCCAGTGCGCCGCCGATGATCCACACCGCGCGCACGATCTTCGCCGTATCGATGCCGACGACACCGGCGAGCGCGGGGTTCTCGCTGACAGCGCGCATGGCCCGGCCGAGATCCGTGCGGGTGAGCAGCAGATGAACGGCGATCACCGCCACGAAGGCCAGACCGATCAGCAACAGCTGGTCGGGCGTTGCGCGAATGCCGCCGGGCAGCGGCATGGCGATCTGCAGTTCGCGGGAATAGTAGGCGGGCTTCGAGGTGTAGAAGAATTCCAGCAGGCTGCGCAGCGCCATGGACGCTCCGAAGCTGGCCATCACCACGATGATCGCGGTTGCCCCGCGCCGTCTCAGCCTGGCGAACAGGAGATGGTCGACGGCGAGCGCCAGAACCGCGGTGAGCGCCATGGCCAGCAGCCCGGCGAGGATCAGCGCCACCGACACGCTGAACGGATCGAGCGGGGCTAGGCTGGCGCCGGACACCGCACCGATGGCCAGCGACAGGCTGAGCGAGAGATAGGCGCCCCAGCTGAGCAACTCGCCATGGGCGAAATTGGCAAAGCGCAGGATCGAATAGGTCAGCGTCAGGCCGACCGCACCGAGGCCGATCATAGCTCCGGCAAGCAGGCCCTCGAGCAGGATCTGGCCGCTCATCGTGTCCCCTCCCCGGCGGTAGCGGCGCCGTCCGCATGGGCGCCAAGGAACAGGCGGCCGATATCCGGATCGGCGGCGAGATCCGCCGCCGGTGCATCGTGGCGCAGCAGGCCGTCCACCAGGATCACGGCGCGCGAGGCAATCGCCAGAGCCGCCCTGACATTTTGCTCGACCAAAAGGATCGGTACGCCGCTACGATTGATCTCGACCAGCCGCGCAAACATTTCCGAAACCGCCTTGGGCGACAGGCCCGCAGACGGCTCGTCGAGGATCAGTACCTTCGGCTCGACAAGGAGCGCGCGTGCGGTCGCCAGCATCTGGCGCTGTCCCCCGGACAGACCGCCGGCAAGCGCGCCCGGCCGACTTGCAAGATCGGGATAGGCCGCGAGCATCGCGTCGATGCGCTGCTGGCGTTCCGCCTTGGGCAGGACGGCGGCGGCCACCTGCAGGTTCTCGCGGATCGTCAGGGTCGCGAAAATGTTCTCCGTCTGCGGCACGAAGGCCAGCCCCTGACGCACGAGTTCATGGCGCGGCAGGCCGGTAATGTCCCGACCGGAGAGATGCAGAGAGCCGCCATGCAGCGGCACGAGCCCGGCAATCGCCTTGACGAAGGTCGACTTGCCGGCCCCGTTCGGCCCGAGCACCGTGACGAATTCGCCCGGCGCCAGAGTGAAGTCGATCCCCTTGACGATAGGCAGGTCCGGCTCGTAGCCGGCGACGAGGCCGCGGGTCGCAAGCGGCGCCCTCGGAGCGGATGCGGCCGTCGTCATGGCGCGACCTCCGGCAAGACTTCGCCGAGATAGGCTTCCGCGACCTCGCGGTTGGCCATGATCTCCGCCGGAGTGCCAGCCGCCAGCTCCCGCCCGGCCGCCATCACGACGATCCGCCCGCACAGACGGGCGATCATGTCCATGTTGTGCTCGATGAGGAGGATACTGACGCCCATCCGGTTGATCTCGACGATCCGGTCGATGATGACATCGAGCAGCGCCGGATTGACGCCCGCGGCCGGCTCGTCGAGCAGGATCACCGCCGGCTCGGCCATCATCACGCGGGCAAGCTCCAGCAGCTTGCGCTGACCGCCGGACAGGACGCGGGCCGGCTGGTCGACGAGATGGCCGAGGGTCACGAAATCGATCAGCGCCCTCGCCCGTTCGCGCGCCGCACGCTCCTCCGCCCGAACGGTACCGGGCTGCAGGAAGTTGCGCAGGATGCTCTCGCCGGTCTGGTTTTGCGCCGCCGCCATGACATTGTCGAGGATGCTCATGCCGGCGAAGGGACGCGGGATCTGGAACGTGCGCCCCAGCCCCATGGCCAGTCGCCGCGAGGCCGTCTGGCGTTCTATCCGCTCTCCCTTGAGGCGGATTTCGCCCGCATCCGGCACGAGACTTCCGGCGATCAGGCTGAAGAAGGTGGTCTTGCCTGCGCCGTTCGGGCCGATCAGCCCGACGATCTCCCCGGCCTGGAGGTCCAGCGACATGCCGTCCACCGCCCGGTTCCCGCCGAACCGCCGGGCAACGCCCCTGGCCGACAGAACCGGCGGCACTCCGCCGGCCGATCTGTGCACTGCCCCGTCCGCAGCGCTGCTGACTGACTGCAAGGATCCGCTCCTTATCCCGGCGCCCGGCGGCAGGGTCTTTACGCCCTGTCTGTCACGACCTCCAAAAGGCAATCGACAGCCACCAAAGGACCGCCTCGCGATCCGTGATGTTTGATCAAACATATCTTGATCACAGATCGCGTTTGATTGTAAAGATGGAACAGACAGGTTTTTCGGCAGGCTTCGAGGGGAGCGAGACCACCGCCTTGTGGGGTGCTTCGGCCGCATTCCGGCACCCTCACACCTCGCGACCTGCCCCGGAGGGGGAAGCCAAGGAGGAGGCGATGGCTGCAAGGACGGCTAGCAGACCGCTGCGTGTTGCAGGCGCCGCGACCGAGGCTGGCGACACCGAAGGCGCGCTGGCTCCGCTCAATCCGGTCGGCCGGCGCACGGTTCAGGACAGCGTCTATGACGAGCTGCGCCGATCCCTGATCCAGGGCCTCTTCGACCCCGGCGAAGTCCTGCGCATCGTCGACGTCTCCAACCGCCTCGGCACCAGTACCATGCCCGTGCGCGAGGCTCTGGCCCGCCTGATCTCGGAGCAGGCACTTGAGGCGATGCCCAACCGCTCCGTCCGCGTGCCGCTGATCTCCCGCGACCGCCTGGAGGATCTGGCCCGCGCGCGCGCGATTATCGAGAGCGAGATCATCGGCCTTGCCATGCCGAACGTCACGGATGCGCTCGTCGAGGAACTGGTGCATCTGACCGATGCCTGCGATGCCGTACTGGCAACCAGGGGCCGGGAAATCTCCGGCGAGGCGGCCGACCTCAACCACGCCTTCCACTTCACGCTCTATCGCGCGGCCGGATCGCAGGTGATGATCCCGATCATCGAGAGCCTGTGGCTGCAGTCGGGCCCGTATCTGCGCGCCTCCGCCCGCCTCTTCGATCCCGTCACCGACCGATCCGCCACCCACTTTCACCGCGAGATCGTCGAGGCCGTAACCCGGCGCGACACGCCGGCCGCACAAGCCGCGCTCAAGGCGGATATCGGACGTGCCTTCGACATCCTGCGCAAGCACCTGACCGAAACCGGCGAGGAAACCCGATGAGCCACGAGGCGAACGACGACAGCTTCGAGCTCTACGATCTGCGGGTCGAAGCGGTGATGCCGGAGGACGGCGGCAAGGTCTATTGCGGGGCAAAGCCGGGCGATCACTTCGAGCTGCGCGGCGAGATGTTGCACATGCCGCCCGGCCAGGGCTTCTCGATCTATTCCATCGCGGCCGTCCTGCCCTTGCTGGCGGCAAAGCAGCGCCCGACTCATCCCAACGACTGGATGACCAGCGACGCGGATGTCGCCTGCCCCGATCCCAACTGCGCCAGCCGGTTGCGCATCACGCGGCTCGGTCTGCGCCGTTTCTCCCATGCGGCGACCACTGCCGTTCCCCTTCCAGATGCCGCTGGCGACAGCGCAAACGGCGAGTGACCCCGTGACCAAGATGGAAACCCATGTCCTGAAAGACGATCACGTCATCTCCCGCGTCATCCGCGGTGGCTGGCAGCTCGCCGGTGGGCACGGCGCGGTCGACCGCGACACGGCAATCGACGACATGGTCGCCTTTGCCGATGCCGGCATCACCACCTTCGACTGCGCCGACATCTACACCGGCGTGGAAGAACTGATCGGCGCCTTCCGCGAGCGCTACCGTGACTTGCGGGGAGAGGAAGCCCTGTCCCGGATCTGCGTCCACACCAAGCTGGTGCCGGATCTCGACCGCTTGATCGGCATCGACCGCGCGCATGTGGAAGAGCTGGTCGACCGTTCGCTGTCACGGCTGCGCTGCGAGCGGCTGGACCTCGTGCAGTTCCACTGGTGGGACTACAATGCTCCCGGCTGGCTGGATGTCGCCCTGTGGCTGAAGGAGCTGCGCCAGGCCGGTAAGATCCGCAATATCGGCGTCACCAATTTCGACAGCGATCATGTTGCCGCCATGCTGGCTGCAGGCGTGCCTCTCGTCTCGGCACAGGTGCAGTATTCCCTGCTCGACACGCGCCCGGCCAAGCGGCTTGCCGGCATCGCCCGCGACAACGGCATGTCCTTCCTGTGCTATGGCACGGTCGCTGGCGGTTTCCTGAGCGAGAAGTGGCTGGGCCAAGCCGAGCCGGTTGCGGACCTGGAGAACCGCTCGCTGGTCAAATACAAGCTGATCATCGAGGATTTCGGCGGTTGGGACCTGTTTCAGGCACTGCTGGCCGCCCTCAAGCAAGTCGCCGACAAGCACGGCACCGACATCGCCAGCGTTGCCAGCCGCTGCGTGCTGGACCGCGATCAGGTCGGCGCGGTCATCGTCGGCGCGCGCAACCGGGCGCACCTTCCCTCCAATCTCGGCCTTTGCGAGATCGCCCTGGATGCCGGCGACCGCGCGAAGATCGCTGAGGTTCTCGCCTCCGCCCGCGAGCTGGACGGCGATGTCTACACGCTGGAGCGCGACCGCCACGGGCGCCACGGACGCATCATGAAATACAACCTCAACGACGAGAAAGCCGCATGACGAACACAGGCGACATCGGCGCTGCCGCCGCGCGCGAGATCGTCGCCCGGCACGAGTTCTTCGTCGACTGGTTCGCCGGCCGGCTCGAAGACAGCGCCTTTGCCGCCGCGCTTGCCGCATTCGAACCGGACTTTCATCGCATCGGCCCAGACGGCGCCCTACAGGACCACGAAGGCCTGACGTCGATGCTGGCCGCCGCAAGGGGGCGCTTTGCCGAGGGTTTCGCGATCGCCATCGAGGATGTGGCGGTTCTGCGTGAGACCGGCGACGACGCCCTGATGACCTATGTGGAACGGCAGGAGCACGGCGGAAGGACCACCTTCCGCCGTGCAGGCGCGCTGTTCTCCAGAAATGCCGACGCTCCCCTGGGGGTGGCGTGGCGCTTCGTCCAGGAAACCTGGATCAATGACCGCACGGACGAACAACCGGCGGCAGAATGACGAGAAGGGGAACAGCAATGAGCAAGTTGAAATGGACTTCCGCGCTTGCCGGCGGCGTCCTCGCCGCATTGGCGGCAGGTTCGGCGGCGCAGGCCTGCGAGGTCACCGTCGGCCTCGTCCTCGAACTCACCGGCCCTGCCGGCCAGTACGGCCAGGCCGGCGCCAAGTCGGTCGAGATGGCGTTTCGCGATCTCAATGATGCCGGCGGCGTTCTGGACGGCTGCAAGCTGGTGACAGACACCCGCGACAGCCAGAGCCAAGGCAATGTCGCCGTGGATCAGGCCACCCAGTTGGTCAACATCAAGAAGGTGCCTGTCGTCATCGGCGGCATCATCTCCTCGGTCTCCATCCCGATCCTGACCTCGGTCACCGCCCCGGCCGGCGTTGTCCAGGTCTCGCCTGCCTCCTCCTCGCCGACGCTGACCCAGCTCGCCCGCGACGGCAAGAGCGGCGGCTACTTCTTCCGCACGATCACCTCCGACGCCCTGCAGGGCACCGCGGCGGCGAAATACGCCATCGACCAGGGGTTGAAGAAGCTCGCCATCATCCATGTGAACAACGACTTCGGCGTGAACATGGTGCGCGAGTTCTCATCCGCCTTCGAAAAGCTCGGCGGCACCATCACGTCCACGACCCCCTACAACGAGAAGCAGGCGAGCTACTCGGCCGAAGCGTCCGCCGCAATGGCGGGCGAACCGGAAGCGCTCTATCTCGTCAGCTATCCGGTCGACGGCGCCACCATCGCCCGCGCCTGGATCTCGCAGGGCGGACCGCAGACCTTCCTGCTGAACGACGGCATGAACTCCACCGACTTCATCGAGAGCGTCGGCGCGAAGTTCCTCGACAAAGCCTTCGGCACGTCGTCCGGCACCACGCCGACCAAGTCGACGGAATATTTCTACGGCGCCTACAAGGACTTCTCCGGCGGCATCGAGCCGAGCGCTCCGGCCGCCGACCGTTCCTACGATGCCGGCGCCATTGTCGGCCTCGCCATCGCAAAGGCAGGCTCCGCCGAAGCCGATGCGATCAAGGCCGCCATCCCGCAGGTGGTTGCCGCGGACGGCGAGCCGATCTTCGCGGGCAAGGATGAGTTCGCCAAGGCGCTTGAACTGATCAAGGCCGGCAAGCCCATCAAGTACGAAGGCGTCATCGGGCCGGTCGGCTTCGACGAATACGGCGACATCACCGGTCCGTTCCGCCTGTGGCGGATCTCGTCCGGCGAGGTCACGACCGTCGGCGAGATGTCGGCGAAAGACGTGATGAGCCTCAAGGACGAACTGGCCGGCAAGTAAGCTTGCCGCTTCCGAAAAACAAAGGGCCCGTACCGATGCCGGTACGGGCCTTTTTTATTGTCCATGCCACGGGCTCCAGGCGCCCCCGGCCGGATCTTACGCGGCAAGCCCCAGAAGCGCGCGCGCCTCGGCAACGCTCGCCGGATGGCGGCCGTATTCCGGGCAAAGATCGACGACCCGCTGCACCAGCGCAGCGTTGGAGGGCGCAAGCCGCTCCTTGTCGAGGCGCACATTGTCCTCAAGGCCGGTGCGGCAATGGCCGCCAAGCTCAAGGCTCCAGCGGTTCAGCTCGATCTGGTTGCGGCCAATGCCCGCGCCCGTCCATGTCGCCTCCGGCATCAGCCGCTTCAAGGTCTCGACATAGAATTCGAAGACCTTGCGGTCGGCAGGCATGGCATTCTTCACGCCCATCACGAACTGGACATGCAGCGGCCCCTTGAGCCGGCCATCCTTGACCATGGACGCGGCCTGGAAGACATGCGAGAGGTCGAAGGCCTCGATCTCCGGCTTGACGTTGTAGGTCAGCATTTCCGAGGCCAGCCAGTCGACGAGGTCCGGCGGGTTCTCGTAGACCCGCGTCGGGAAATTGTTGGAGCCCACCGAAAGCGACGCCATGTCGGGCGCCAGCGGCAACATGCCGCCCCGCGCCTTGCCGGCACCCGAGCGCCCGCCGGTCGACAGCTGGATGATCATGCCGGGGCAGTGCTTCTTCAGCCCCTCGACCAGCCCGGCAAAGCGCTCCGGATCGGAGGTCGGCTTGCCGTCCTCCTCGCGCACGTGGCAATGGGCGATGGTTGCTCCGGCCTCGAACGCTTCCTGCGTGCTCTCGACCTGTTCCGCAACGGTGATCGGCACCGCTGGATTGTCCGATTTCTGCGGCACGGAACCGGTGATCGCCACGCAGATGATGCAAGGTTCGGACATGGGACGCACATACCTCCTGTGAAGAAAATGCGGCTTGAGGCAAGCCGCGCCCCGGCGCCCATCCCTCCCGGACAGGCGGTTCACGGGCACCTTCGATCTGGTTAGCAGCTTCGCCGAAGATCGGCAAATGGGTGGATCAAAGCAGACCGCGCGCAGGCGTCACGACCGCTGGCAACGCGAAGTTTTCCAACCCGCCACCCACCCTGCCGCCACGCGCCAGAAGCGCAACGAGATCGGTCGCCGGCACAGGGGCGCCGAACAGGAACCCTTGCGCCACCCGGCAGCCGGCACCGGTCAGCAGCGCGACCTGCTGCTTCGTCTCCACCCCTTCCACAGTCACGCCGATATCGAGCCGTGCGGCCAGTTCCAGGATCGACGTGACGATCGATAGGCTGTGACGGTCGCTCTCCAGCGAGCGCACGAAACTGCGGTCGATCTTCAGCTCGTCCCACTGGAAACTGCGCAGATAGGACAGCGCCGAATAGCCGGTTCCGAAATCGTCGAGCGAGATCGAAACGCCGAGGGCCTTCAGTTTCTTCAGGGTCGCGATCGCCCGGCGCGTGTCCTTCATGACGACGCTTTCGGTCACTTCCAGTTTCAACCGCGACGCCGGCAAGCCGAAGCGCAACAGCACATCGGCAACGGTCTCGGCCAGATCCTCGCGCGCAAGCTGCGCCACCGACAGGTTGACCGCGACCGGCAGCTCGATGGGCAGCGCCAGCGTGTCGCGGCAGGCCTGCTCCAGGATCCGCTCGCCGATCTCGACGATCCGTCCCGACGCCTCGGCAATGGGAATGAACTCGCTGGGAGGCACCCAGCCGAGCGCCGGATGACGCCAACGGGCCAGCGCCTCGAGCCCGACGATGCGTCCGGTCAGCATGTCGACCTGAGGCTGGTAGTGGGTCGCGATGTCCCCGTCCTCCAGCGCCTGGGTGATGCCTTCCTCGATCTGGCGGCGACGTGTTGCGTCCGCGCGCATGGAAACGTCGTAGAGCTGCACGCGGCCCTTGCCGGTTGCCTTGGCATGGCTCAACGCCAGATCCGCGTTCTGCAGCATCGACGAGCCGCTCTCGTCGTCTTGCGCCAGCGCAACGCCGATCGTCGCGTTGACCACCACATTGCCGCCGCTCAGCGTATGGGCCTCGTGCAGCCCGTCGATGAGCAGCTTGCCCCTGGACACGGCCTCCTCTTCTCCGCCGGAAAGCCGGGTCAGCACCGTGAACTCGTCGCCGCCAAGCCGCGAGACCACGTCGCGCGGGCCCCAGTCGGCAACGATCCGGCGCAGCCTGTCGGCGACCGAACGCAGCAGATCGTCGCCGGACGCATGGCCGAGAATGTCGTTGACCGCCTTGAACCCGTCGAGATCGAGCGCAAGGACGGCAAGCCGTCCGCTCTCTCGCGGCCTGGCAGTCGATATCGCCTGCTCCAGCGAATCGTGGAAGGCGATGCGGTTGGGCAAACCCGTCAGCGGATCATGGCGAGCGGCGAACTCGAACTCGCGCGCTGTCTGCTCGGCTGTTGCCCTCGCCCGGCGCAGCGAGCGGGCCTGGATAGACATGAACAGCAGCAGCACGGCACCGGTACCGACCAGCACCTCAACCAGAATGTTCTGCAGCCTCTGGCGCTCGAGCAATGTGGCGCGGGTTTCGGCGGCCTCGACAAGATTGTCCATCAGCGCCTCGCCGCCGATCCGGTCGATCACGCCCACAGCCTTTTCGAGCACCGCATCGATACGCGCCAGCGCCGCCCGATCCGGCAGGGCTGCATAGTCGCTTTCGATCGATGCCACGTCCTGGGACAGTTCGTCGAGCATGGCCTTACGCCGCGGCGATGCGGCAACGAAGGCACCGAACGCCCCCGACGACCAGGTCTCGATACGGCTCGCCAGAATATTGTAGAAGAGCCAGGCCTCTTCCGCGTCCGATATGCGGCCGGTCGCTGCATATTGCGAGATGCGCTGCCGTGCCGTCATCGCGTCGACACGTCCGTTGAGCCCCGACATGGCGATGTCGTAGCGCATCGACTTGTCCACCGCCCCCCCGGTCGTCAATACCGCCTCGGCGTGCAACAGAACCGCCAGCACCAGAACCACCAGGACCGAAATGGCCAAATGGCGGAAGCGGTCACCGACGGCAGTCGCGCGCTTGAGGAGGATCGACAGGGTCATCGGCTCACTTCAACTTGATACGACGCAACTGCCAGATCGAACGGGAGTAATAGAGCTCGTTTCTCAGCTCCGGAAAGCGGTCGAAGGGATAGATGACGAAAAGCGGCCCCTTGTCGCGAACCCCGAGATAGGCACCGTCCGCCTTGAACGCCAGAAGAACGCCGTAGGCCGTCGCGTCGGATACCGGAATCTCGGTGTAGAAATTGTTGAGCGCGACACCTTCGATCATCTCGCCCTTGCTGCCGAGCTTGTCCAGAAGATCGGACAGGAGAATTCCTTCGAAGGTAACCACCTTGTCATGCCATGGCGTCGAGGTCTTGACCTTGCTGACGCCCATGGCCTCAAGATCGGCAATTGTGAAATCTCGGGATGCGTTGCCCTCGATATTGCCCTCGACTGTCAGAACGACGGGGCCGGACGCGTGGGCCGCGGGGACGGCGAGCAACCACATGCCTGCAACAAGTGACAAAAGGAACCGTGCAAGTGACATGACCGTTCTCCGTTATTGTACCTATTATTCAATCGAAAGTCGCGTTTTACTTCTTGACACCCAGCGCCGCCCCTTCGATTCAAGCGACACTATAGTACGTTCCGGAGGGAATTTTTAGATTAAATACTTGTCACCACTGCTAAATCCTTACCATTTGTTAACCATACCATCAGTGGAAAACGGAAAACCAAGGCGAGATACCGTTTCGTCAGCGAGGCAGCGGCGGCGTGAAACATTCCCGGACGCTCGTTCCAAAGCAAAACAGCCCGGATGGTTTTCCATCCGGGCTGTGGTGTTTTTGTGGTGCGGGCGCAGCGCTGTCCGGGCCAATGCCGGTCCTGATACCCCGTCGACGTGCGGCGTGGTTTGTCAGCCTGCGAGTTTAGCGACTGCTCGTTTGGCCATTACGGTGATGAGGTTTGCGCGGTATTCGGCCGAGCCGTGGATGTCGGAGATGAGGTCGTCGGCCTCGGTTGCGACGGCGGCCGCGGCCTCCGGCGTGAAGCTCTGCGACAGCGCCTGTTCCAGCCCCTCGTGGCGGAAGACGCCGTTCGACCCGGCGCCCGTCACCGCGACCCGTACCCCGTCCTCGGTGCGGGCGATGAACACGCCGGCCATCGCATAGCGCGAGGCCGGGTTCGGATACTTGGCATAGGCGCAGGCCGCGCAGGCGGGGATTTCCACCGCCGTCACGATCTCCCCCTCCTCCAGCGCCGTCTCGAACAGACCGGTGAAGAACTCCTCAGCCGCAAGCCGGCGCTTGTCGGTGACGATCGTCGCCCCCAAGGCCAGCATCGCCGAAGGATAGTCCGCCGCCGGGTCGTTGTTGGCGATCGACCCGCCGATCGTCCCGCGGTGGCGCACATGCGGATCGCCGATATGGCCGGCAAGCTCCGCAAGCCCCGGCGCCAGGCGCCGCACGCTCTGCGAGCCGGCAACCTCCGCATGGGTCGTCGCCGCCCCGATCCGCAAGGCACCGCCCGTCTCCGCGATCCCCTTCAGGTCGGCGACATGCGTCACGTCGACAAGATCGGACGGCGCCGCCAGCCGCTGCTTCATCGTCGGCAGCAAGGTCATGCCGCCAGACAGGATCTTGCCGTCCTCGCTGCCGGCGATCTTCGCCGCCGCATCGGCGACGCTCGTCGCCCGGTGATAGGTCGTCTCGTACATCCCGGTTCTCCCTCGCCCGGCAGTTCCGACCGGGCCTCTTGCTCGTCTGGTGAGGCGCCCCCGGGGCCTAGGGCCGTCCGGGAGCGCCGTCCTCAAGGATTGCGTGGGCGTCTGTTCCGCCGTGCTGCTCCGCTGCCCTATTCGGCGGCCTGTGCCGGCCGGACCGTCTTCAGCGCCGCCCACACCGCCTGCGGCGTTGCCGGCATCTCCAGCGCGTTGGTGCCGATCGCGTCGGTGATCGCGTTCATCACCGCCGGCGGCGAGCCGATCGCCCCCGCCTCGCCGCAGCCCTTCATCCCCAGCGGGTTGCCCGGGCACGCCGTCACCGTCGTCATCAGCCGGTAGGACGGCACGTCGTCGGCGCGCGGCATCGTGTAGTCCATGTAGGACGCCGACAGCAGCTGACCGTCCGCGTCATAGGACGCGTTCTCCAGCAGCGCCTGGCCGATGCCCTGCGTCAGACCGCCATGCACCTGCCCTTCCACGATCATCGGGTTGATGATCGTCCCGAAGTCGTCCGCCGCAACGAAGTCGACAATCTCGACCTTGCCCGTCTCCGGGTCCACCTCCACCTCGCACACATAGGTGCCGGCCGGGAACGTGAAGTTGGTCGGGTCGTAGAACGCCCCCTCCTTCAGGCCCGGCTCCATCCCGGCGGGCAGGTTGTGCGCCGTATAGGCGGCAAGCGCCACCTGGAAGAACGGCAGCTCCTTGTCCGTGCCGGCCACCTTGAACGTGCCGCCCTCCAGCGCGATGTCCCCTTCCGAGGCCTCAAGCAGGTGCGCTGCGATCCGCTTCGCCTTCGCCTCCACCTTGTCCAGCGCCTTGACGATCGCCGACATGCCGACCGCGCCCGAGCGCGAGCCGTAGGTGCCCATGCCGAACTGCACCTTGTCCGTGTCGCCATGCACGATCGCGACCGTGTCGAGGCCGACGCCGAACCGCTCCGCCACCAGCTGCGCAAAGGTCGTCTCGTGGCCCTGGCCATGGCTGTGCGAGCCCGTCAGCACCTCGATCGTGCCGACCGGGTTCACCCGCACCTCCGCCGATTCCCACAAGCCGACGCCCGCTCCCAGCGAGCCGACCGCCTGGCTCGGCGCAATGCCGCACGCCTCGATGTAGCAGGACAGCCCGATGCCGCGCAGCTTGCCCCGCCGCGCCGCCTCCGCCTTGCGCGCCGCAAAGCCCGCATAGTCGATCGCCGACAGCGCCGCCTCCAGCGAGGCATCGTAGTCGCCCGCGTCGTAGCACATGATCACCGGCGTCTGGTGCGGGAACGAGCGGATGAAGTTCGCCCGCCGGAACTCGGCCGGGTCCATCCCCACCTCGCGCGCCGCCGTCTCCATCATCCGTTCCAGCAGGTAGGTCGCCTCCGGCCGCCCCGCCCCGCGATACGCATCCACCGGCACCGTGTTGGTGTAGACCGTCTTCACGTTGCAGTGGATCGCCGGGATCGCATACTGGCCAGACAAGAGCGTCGCGTAGAGATAGGTCGGCACCGACGAGGAGAACAGCGACATGTAGGCGCCGAGATTCGCCACCGTCTTCACCCGAAGCCCAAGGATCCGGTTCTGCGCGTCCAGCGCCATCTCCGCTTCCGAGTAGTGGTCGCGGCCATGCGCGTCCGTCAGGAACGCCTCCGTGCGCTCGCACGTCCACTTCACCGGGACGCCCGTCTTCTTCGACGCCCACAGGCACACCATCTCTTCCGGATAGATGTAGATCTTCGACCCGAAGCCGCCGCCCACATCCGGCGCGATCACCCTGAGCTTGTGCTCCGGCGCGATGTTGTAGAAGGCCGACAGCACCAGACGCGCCACATGCGGGTTCTGCGAGGTCGTCCACAGCGTGTAGTGCTCGTCCGCCTCGTCGTACTGGGCAAGGGCCGCGCGCGGCTCCATCGGGTTCGGCACCAGCCGGTTGTTGCGGATCTCCATCCGCGTCACATGCGCCGCAGAGGCGAAGGCCGCCTCGGTGGCGGCCGCATCGCCGATCTCCCAGTCGTAGATCAGGTTGCCCGGCGCTTCCTCGTGCAGCTGCGGCGCGCCGTCCTTCAGCGCGTCCAGCGCATCCACCACCGCGGGCAGCGGCTCGTACTCGACCTCCACCGCATCGGCGGCATCGCGCGCCTGGCCCCGCGTCTCGGCGATCACCACCGCCACCGCCTGGCCGACATGGCGCACATGCTCGCTCTCCAGCGCCCGCCAGGCGCCCATCTTCATCGGGCTGCCGTCCTTCGAGTGGATCATCCAGCCGCAGATCAGGTTGCCCACCCCGTCCGCAACCAGTTCCTGCCCGCTCAGCACCGCGATCACGCCCGGCATGGCCCGGGCCGCATCCGCATCGATCGACACCACCTTCGCATGAGCATGGGGCGAGCGCACGAACACCGCATGCGCCATGCCCGCCACCGTCATGTCGTCCGTGTAGCGGCCCTTGCCGGTGATGAAGCGCTTGTCCTCGCGGCGCTGCACGCGCGCGCCGATACCTTCAACCGAACCTGCCATCTCGTCCTCCCTCGCGGATGCCCGCGGCCGCCGGCCTCCTCGCCGCGCCGCACTCCGCTTCGACATTGTCCTTGCTCGAACTGTCCTTGCCCGAAGTTCTGGCCCGAAGCCCTGATCCGGACGATGCGCCCGGACACCCTGCCCGGCAGGCCCGCCGCAGGGCCGTTCCCCCCAGAACGCCCCAGAACGGCCGCGGGCCTTGCACCGGCAGGGCGGCTTCAGCGCCCTATTCGGCCGCCGTCTTCATCCCGGCCATCGTCTGGCTCGCGGCCGCGATCGCCTTGACGATGTTGTGGTAGCCCGTGCAGCGACAGATGTTGCCTTCCAGCTCGGCCCGGATCGTCGCCTCGTCCAGCGGTCCCCCGCCATGGCGCGCGATCATGTCCACCGCCGCCATGATCATCCCCGGCGTGCAGAAGCCGCACTGCAGCCCGTGATGCTCCTTGAACGCCGCCTGCACCGGGTGCAGCTCACCCCCGGACGCAAGACCCTCGATCGTCGTCACGTCCGACCCCGAGGCCTGCGCCGCAAGCATCGTGCAGGACTTCACCGCCTTGCCGTCCACATGCACCACGCACGCCCCGCATTGCGACGTGTCGCAGCCCACATGCGTCCCCGTCAGGCCAAGACCCTCGCGCAGGAACTCAACGAGAAGCGTCCGGTCCTCGACCGTCCGCGTCACCGTCCGCCCGTTCACGACCATGCTCACTTCGGCCATGCAAATCCTCCCTCGTTCCAAAAGGCCTGTTCCAACGCCCCTTCAGGACCCGGCCGGCCATCTTCAAACCTGTTGCCCAAACCAGTGCGCGCCAACACCGGCGCGCCAAACTCAGCGCGCCAACCTCACCGTGTCAGCGCCAGGATCACGATCACCACCGCAAGCGCCGCAAGCCCCCACACCATCGGGCCGCCGAGAAAACCCCGGCCCGCCGCCGCCTCGACCTCGGTCTCGACCTCGCGCGCCGTCTTCACGACCCGCTCCTCCGCCTCGTGCACCGCATCAGAGACCGCCTCGCCGACATCGCCGGGAAGCCGCGACAAAGCCGCGCTCTTCGCCGCCTCGATCTCGCCCGCATCCGGCTCGTCCGCAAACGCCGCAGCACCAGCGCCAGCAGCAGCACCAGTCTCGCCCGACGCCGCGCCGCCCTCCACGATCTCCTTGAACTTGCCGAAGAACTCGTCCGCCATCTTGCGCGACGTCGACACGATCAGACGGCTGCCAAGCTGCGCCAGCTTGCCGCCGACCTGCGCCTTCACCGTGTAGCTCAGCACCGTCTCGGCCCCGTCCTCGGCCAGCGACACATCCGCCGCACCCTTGGCAAAGCCGGCAACCCCGCCCTTGCCCTCGCCGACGATCGTGTAGCTCTCAGGCGGGTTCAGGTTCTCAAGCGTCACCGCACCCTTGAACGTCGCCTTCACAGGCCCGATCTTCGCAACGACCGTCGCCGTCATCTCCCGATCCGAAACCTTCTCAAGCTCCTCGCAACCGGGAATGCAACGACGCAAAACATCCGCATCGTTCAGCGCGGCCCAAACCGCCCCGCGACCTGCCAAAATCCGATACTCACCCAACAAATCCATGGAAGCTCCTCCCGGCCCGGCCTCTGGCGTCAAGATGCCTGGCAGGCCGTTTGCCCGGTCTCCCTCCAGGCGCCCTCAGGAAAAGGCAGCGCTCCCCCCTTGTACACTGTACTTTCGGTCAAAGCCGAACGTCTGCTTGTCACGTCGAAGCGAGCGGACCTAGACTGGGCCGTCGCCACAGCGCCATCCGGGAGCCGGTCTTGCCGGCAGTCCGGAACGGGGAGATGGCGGGCGGCGCGAGGGAGGAAAACGTGCAGCCGAACGGCGGCATCGAACACGCCTGCGGCGTCATCGCACTCGATTGCGACGACCCGGGCGATGCGGGATACTGGGTTCGCGTGGCCGCCGCGCGCGAGCGCAATCGTGCGGGCTTTGCCCTGGTGTTCTTCTCTTCGGCGCGCTTTGCAGCCGAGGATGTGACAGCGGCACTGGCCGCGATATGCCCCGACCTGCCCTATGCGGCCTGCTCCACTGCAGGGGAGATCACCCGAAGCGGCATCTGCGAGGGCAATCTCGTCGTCATTCTCTTCCCGGCCGCCCGCTTTCGGATCGCAGCCCACCGGATCCTGGACATTCGCCGCGCCGGCATGGAAAGGATCGTGGCACAGGTCAGCAAGGCCAAGCGCGGATTTCTCGGATCCGCCGCAAGCCCTGCCAACACATTCGCCCTGTGCCTGATCGACGGCCTGTCATTCGCCGAGGAATCCGTCACCGCCGCGCTTCATTGGGGCCTCGACGACATTCCCCTTCTGGGCGGGTCGGCCGGCGATGACATGCGCTTCGGCGCGACGACCCTGCTCCTGGACGGGGAACCGGCAAGCAATGCCGCGATCCTGATCCTGGTCGAGACGCAGGTTCCCTTCCACATCTTCAAGACCGACAATTTCGTCCCCACACCGGACAAGCTGGTGGTGACCCGCTCCGATCCCGACAGGCGCATCGTCCACGAGTTCAACGCAGCCCCAGCCGCAGAAGAATATGCCCGTGTGATCGGCATGGATCCGCAGAGCCTGTCGCCGATGAGCTTCGCCTCGCATCCGCTCGTCGTACGGGTCGGCGGGGAGTACTACTGCCGCTCGGTCCAAAAGATGAACCGCGACGGCTCGCTTTCCTTCTTCTGCGCCATCGACGACGGCATCGTCATGACCGTTGCCGAACCGGCCGGCATGACCCGCACCACGCGCGCCGCCTTCGACGCGGTGCGCGAGCGCATCGGCGGCATCGACTTCGTACTCGGCTTCGACTGCGTTCTGCGGCGGATCGATGCCCGCAACCGCCAGGTGACACACCGCATCGCCGCGATCTATCGTGAGAACAAGGTCATCGGCTTCAACACCTATGGCGAACAGTACCTGTCGATGCACCTCAACCAGACCTTCACCGGCATTGCCTTCGGTCTGGGACAGAGCGGCGGGAGCGGTCCATGAGCATTCTCGACATCGACGATGCGGAACGCCTGAAGCGCATCAACGATGCGCTGATCAATCGCGTCGAGCGCGCGATGGATCAGCAGCGCAACGCCTTTTCGCTGTTTCAGACCGCCATCGCGCTGGAGGGACAGGTCCGCAGGCGCACAGACGAGTTGACCTCCACCCTGCGCAATCTCGAGAAGACCAACGCGGAACTTGCCCGGCAGAAGGAAATCTCGGAGCGCGCCGACCAGTCGAAGACACGGTTTCTCGCTGCCGCAAGCCATGACGTGCTGCAACCCCTGCACGCGGCCCAGCTGACCATGTCGGCGCTCTACGACCTGCAGAAGAGCGAACGCGGCCGGGCGATGGTCATGCAGGTCGAGCGCTCGCTCGACACCATGAACGAGCTTCTGCACACGCTGCTCGACATTTCCCGCCTCGATGCCGGAGTGATGGTACCCGACCCCACGGCGGTGCCGCTGGTCCCGGTCATCGAGTCGCTGCTGTCCGATCTGCGCCCCATCGCCGAAGCGAAGGGCCTGCGCCTGCAGACCTCGATCACCGGGGACCATGTGCGCTCCGACCGGACCATGCTGCGGCGCGCCCTGCAGAACCTGATCTCCAACGCCATCCGCTACACCGACCGCGGCGGCGTGCTGATCGGCACCCGGCGGCGCGGCAACATGGTGGCCATCGAAGTGGTGGATACGGGCTGCGGCATCCCGCTCGACCAGCGCGAGCTGATCTTCGACGAATTCCACCGTGGGCCGGCGGCCAAGGGCCATGCCGGGCGCGACGACGACTGCGCTCTCGGCCTCGGCCTGTCCATCGTGCGCCGCCTAGTGACGGCACTCGGCCACGAACTCAGCCTGACATCGGAAGTCGGCAAAGGCAGCCGTTTCCGCATTCTCGCCGAACGGTGCGAGCCGCCTTCGCCCGGCAAGGCCAGGCCGCAAGCGGCCCAGCGGCCGGCCTGCGACGCCACCCTTGCCGGCCGGCGCATCCTGCTGCTGGAAAACGACATCGAGGTGACCCGCGCAATGTCGACCCTCCTCGACGGATGGGGATGCGAACACCGGATCGCAGCCTCGCAGGCCGGAGCGGACGAACTGCTGGACGAAGGCTTCGTGCCCGAGCTGATCATCGCCGACCAGCATCTCGACCATGGCGACCAGGGCACGCGAACGGTCGCGGCACTGCTGCAGCGCCTGCGGCGCCGGGCCCCGGTGATCCTTGCCACGGCGGATATCTCCGAGGCAGTCGTGAAGGACGCGGCGAACCTTGGCGCGGAATTCATGGCCAAGCCGGTGAAACCCGCACAGCTACGAGCGCTCATGGCGCATCTTCTGGCCGCGGCACCGTAGAGGCGGCCAGCAAGTGAGGACGGTCAGGCGCCGGCCTTGCCGCTCTTGCCGTGCGCAAAGGGGTCGAAGAGATCGGGGCCCGAAATCTGTTCCAGCTTCGACATCTCGATCACCACCTGGGTGCGACTGAAGACGTTGAGCTTCCGCAAGATCTCCGAGACGTGCGCTTTCACGGTGGTTTCCCCCACCTCCAGCTGGTAGGCGATCTGCTTGTTGAGCAGCCCGTCGCAGATCATCCGAAGCACCTTGAGCTGCTGCGGCGTCAGCGTTGCCACCCGGTCGATCATGTCCTGGGCATGTGCGTCGATCTGGTCATCGCTGCCCGCCAGAAGATCGTCGGGCACGAACACCGCACCGTTGATGACTTTCTGGATTGCGTCAGCCAGGGCCGCCTTCTTGGCCGATTTCGGGATGAACCCGGCCGCCCCGTAGGCGATCACCTGCGAGATGACCTTCCGCTCCTCATGTCCCGAAACAACCACCACCGGAAGACGCGGAAAATTGGTCCGCAGGTGCAAAAGCCCGTCCATGCCGCGCACTCCCGGCAGGTTGAGGTCGAGCAGCGCTAGGTCGAAACCGCCTTCCGCGGCGAGAATATCACAGGCTTCCGACAGCGATGCGGCGTCCTGGGTATCGGCATCCGGATAGGCCTGCGTCACCGCACTATGCAGAGCCTCTCGAAACAACGGATGATCGTCGATGATCAGGAATTTGGCCATGGCACCAGATTGAACTGACATGTCGGTCTCTCCGACCATCGCATCAAATGCGTGATCTTCAAAGGCTTTGTCCGCAAGAGGCCGACAAGCGCCGGCACACCCTGACAAGGAGTGTCGCCAAGCATCGACACCCCGACAAGCGGACTAAAGAACGAGAGGTGTGAAGCGCAGGGTCGCGGGAACGCTCAGGCGAAGCGGGTAAAGAGCTCCGCCTCGCTGCTTTCGCTGTCTCCGACGGCCTCGAAGCACACGACCGGCCCCTCCGACAGGGCGGCATTGTAGGCAAAGCCTTCCGCGCACAGGCCGGAGAAGATCTCGATCATGCCGGCCTTGCCGATCTTGTGCGGATGCACTTCCAGCACGATGCGCTTGAGGCCACCGACACGCAGGTTTCTGAACAGGTCGAGTTCCGCGCCCTCGATGTCGGCGATGAGAACCGTGATCCCCTTTTCGGCAATAAAGGCCGAGGCATCCACTGCCGGCACGCGCACCGTCTCTGTCACGCCCTCCTGGTCCTGGCCGATGCCGGAGCGCCAGAACTCACGGTGCAGGGTGAACTCGACGAAACCCGTCTTGAGGATCTGCGGATCGGACACGAAGGCCGCATTGATCACCTCGACGCCGGACACACCGTTCTTGCGGTGCGTCTCGCGAATATGCGGGATGAGACGGGCATCCGCCTCTACGGCGGCGTAGTAGGCAGGGCCGACATTGCGCATGACGCCGGCCGAGATGAAGCCGATGCCGGCGCCAAGCTCCAGCACCCGGTCGTCCTTGCGCACGAAGCGCGAGGCCATCGACAGCTCGGACGCCTCGTAGCGGCCGCGCCGGATTTCCTCGATGATCCGATCATTGGCAACGGTCTCGTCCAAAGACAGCACCAGCCCGCTGGTGCGATGGGTTACCAGTTGCCCCGACATCCGATCCACTCCGTCCTTCGGCATGCGATGGCGCCACGGCCCGACCCGCAACCAACCGCATCCGTATTTTTGTCAATGCTCGCAATGCGAGCAATTCCACACTTCTTGTCGCAAAGCTTCGGGCCTTGCGCAAGAGCCGCAGTGGATGGCGATACCGAGAAGATCAGCGGGGTGCCGGATCGGCCAGTTCGAGAATGGCGGCAACCAGAGCTTCGGCCGCCTCGTCGAGTTCGCCGCTATTGTCGATGGTGCAGGCGGGGGCGACCGGAAGCTGCTCCTTGGCCCGCGCGATGCGGGCGGCAATCTCGTCCGCGCTCTCACGCCCGCGCGCGGCCAGCCGCGCGGCGAGCACCTCCGGCGCTGCGGTGATCTGTATTACCGCGAATGTAGGAAACCGCTCCTTCATGCCCGCCAGAGCCTTGCGCGACCCGTTGATCACAGCGGGATGCCCTCTTGCCAGATGGTCAGACAGGGAGGCAGGAAGCCCATAGCCTAGCCCATGCGCCCGCCAGCAATAGGCGAAGGTACCCGCGCGCTCCGCCTCATCGAACGCTTCTGCCGTGATCGGCACATGCTCCTCGGCATCCACACTGGCCGGCCGGGTGATCGACCGGCGCACGAAAAGAACATCCGGTCGATCGGACAGGGCGGCGCGTGCCCGCGAAAGCAGCGTGTCCTTGCCGACCCCGCTCGGCCCGACGACGGCGATCAGCGGCCCCTGCCCGCCCGAAGCTGCCCCCTGCATCGGTCAGACCACCCGGTTGCCTTCGCGCCACACGGTGCGCACGATCGGAATGTGCTCCTCGACCCGGACACGCACCAGGTCGGCGCGCTTGCCGATGGCAATCTCGCCGCGGTCGTCGAGCCCGGCGGAGCGGGCCGGCGTGCGCGTGACCATGGCAATCGATTCCGGCAGATCGATCCCGTCGACCACCTCGCCCAGGAAGAAGGCGGACTGGATGAGGCTGAAGGGGATGTAGTCCGACGACAGGATGTCGAGCAGGCCGTTGGCCGCAAGATCCCGCGCCGAAACATTGCCGGAATGCGAGCCGCCCCGCACCACGTTGGGAGCGCCCATCAGGACCGCCAGCCCCTGCGACTTGGACGCCCGCGCGGCCTCCAGCGTGGTCGGGAATTCCGCAACGCGGATCCCCAGTTCCACCGCCTCGTCGACATGGGCGTCAGTCGCATCGTCGTGGCTGGCCAGCATGACCCCACGCGCCCTGGCGCGCTCGGCGACGATCTTGCGGTTCTTGTCGGACCAGGTTGCCGACTGGGCCATCCGCCGCTCGCAGAAGTCGTTGAACTCCGCGTCGCTCATGCCCCGCTTACCCTTGTAGTAGACCGCGTAGGCTTCGAGGCTAACGAACTGGCGCTGCCCGGGCGAATGATCCATCAGCGAGGCGATGCGCACGCGCGGATCGTTCTCGAAAACCTCGAAGCTCTCCAGGCAATTGGGCGCGGACACTTCGCAGCGCAGATGGATGAAATGCTCCGCCCGCAGCCGATCCTTCGCCATGCCCGCCTCGATGGCATCGGCCAACCGCCGCATGTCGGCATCGGTGATGTCGGTGTCCTCGTCGAGCCCGACGCGCAGGGCATCGAAGACCGTGGTGATGCCGCTGGCAGCGATCTGCGCATCATGGGCGCAGACGGCCGCGATAGGATTCCACCGGACCTTGGGGCGCGGCGCATAGTGGTTTTCCAGATGATCGGTATGCAGTTCGACCAGCCCGGGGATCACATAGTCGCCGCCCATGTCCTGCGCGCCCGGCAGCGACGAGGGGCCGCTGTCGATACCCGCGATGCGGCCGTCGCGCAGATGCAGCGAGCCCTCGACAACCTGGTCGGCCAGCACGATCCGGGCATTGGTCAGTATGGTATCCATCGGTCCGTCTTTCTCGAAGGGAACGGTCTGTCAGCCGCCTGTTCCCGCAAGCGGCGCCTGATGCAGGCAGATGAAGGGAGCACCTGGAGCCGGCTCGGCGAAGATCGCCAGCCGGTCGAAGGCGACCGGGGTCGCCACCAGTGCATCGAACTGCTCGTCCAAAGCCCGGCGAACGGCAACTGCCGTCTCGCCGTCCAGCCGGCCGCTGAGCGTCATGTGGAAGCGGAATGCGTCGAAAATATAGGGGTAGCCCCAGCTCTCGAGCAGCTCCCGCTGGTGCGGCGACAACCTCTCCGGCCTGCGGCGCGCGATCTCCGCCTCGGTAAGAGGCGCCCGGAACGGCTCGAAGTGCCGCACGATGCCGCTAGCCAACCCGTTCAGCTCGTCCACCGGGCCGGCGGGCGTCAGCGCGAAGAAGCCGTCGAGGTTCGACAGCTTCAAGCTCACGGGAGCGATGGGCCGCGTCGTGCCGCAGAAGGCATCGAAAGCGGCAACCAGTTCGTTCTCGCTCCGCCCTGCAGCCAGACGGAACGGCGCCTTCAGCGTCCCGTGAAAGCCGTAGCGCACCGCAGAGGCGATCAGGCCGGCCCGGGCCTGCGGCGAGAACCCGCCGATATTCGCCGGCTCGACCGTACGGCCGAATGCGCTGCGGCCGAGCCAGTCTTCGGCGGCGCGGACCAGCGGATGCCCGGCATCGGGCGTGAAGTAGATCGCGTATCGCATACGTTCCGCTTTTCGTGGAGCCGAGAGCCGGTCAGGACATCTGCGCCAGGGGCCGCAACGCCATGCACCGGCCCCGGTGACGGGCAGGACCTGCCGGGACAGCCCCGACAGTAAGCCGTCAAACTTACGTCCGACCGGTCCGACCGATCAACAGGCCTCTGAGCCATCCGGACAGGCTGTCCATCGCCATCACCATCAGAATGATGAGGACGATGTAGTAGCTGACCTCCTCCCAGTCCTTCTGGGTGATGATCGCCTGGGTGAGCAGCAGGCCGATACCGCCGCCGACGATGGCACCGATCACGGTGGCGCTGCGCGTGTTAGATTCCAGGAAGTAGAGAACCTGGCTGAGCAGCACCGGCACGATCTGCGGCATCACGCCGAAGCGCGCCTGCTGGATCGGCGAGGCGCCGGTCGACTGGACACCTTCTACCTGCTTGCGGTCGATGTTTTCCAGCGCCTCCGAGAACAACTTGCCGAAGGAGCCGGTGTCCGTCATCAGGATCGCCAGCGATCCCGTCAGCGGACCGGGCCCGAAGGCGCGGCTGAGGATGATGGTCCAGATCAGCCCGTCGACGCCGCGCACGAAGTCAAACACACGCCTGAGCGCAAAGCGCACGATCCGTGCGGGCGTGAAGTTGGACGCGGCGAGGAACGCGAGCGGCAGTGCAACCAGCGCCGCGCCCATGGTTCCCAGGAACGCCATCAGTACCGTCTCGAACAGAGCCCAGGCGACGTCACCGTGCCGCCACATCTTGTTGGTCCAGAATTCCGAAAGCATGTAGGCGATGTTCGGCCTTGCCGGATCGATGCGCTCGCCCGAGACGGCGAGACCTGCCAGCTCGGACACCGACCGGCCGCTGAACGGGCTGTCGAGCGTGAAGAAGAACAGCTCCCAGCCCGGCTCGTAGCGGAAAGTCTCGGTCCGGTTGCGGGTCATCGAGAACCGCCCCTGCGGTGTCGTCGCGGTGACGCGGGCGGACGATGCGTTGATCCAACCCGGAACCTCGCCCTCCGGCAGTTCCAGACGGATGCCCCGCCCCTCCGGCTCGACGCGGATCACGCCGTAATCGGGAACGGTGAAACGCGCGCCCTCGCCCTCGTAGACGACTTCGTAGCCCTCGCCGAGATCGATCCGCGTGACGCCATCATGCATGCCCACCCAGTCGGGCAGACGGCCGGGCGGATAGGTGCCCTTGTTCTCGCCTTCGATGGCCACGGTGACGTCGCCGGTGCGGTTGTCCCGCGTGACATGGGTCTTGTGGCTCCAGAAGTCGGACAGGAGGATCGCCGCATTGTCGGTCCTCGCATTGGCGACGATGCCCGGAATGTCGAAGGCGAAGAACACGTAGGCCAAGTAGAGGAGAACCACCGCAGGGATGGTGAAGGCAAGCCGCCGCTTGCGGTCGAAGGCGGCAACCGCCGCGTCGCCGAGCGAGCCGGCCTGCGCTGTGGAGATCATGGCAGCCATGTCAGTGCCCCTTCACCAGCTTGTGCCGGAAATGGCTCGAAACCTGGTCGATGACGACGATGGTGGCGAAGAGCAGCAGGAAGATCGCGACAACCTGGTCGTAGCGGCCCTGCCCCCACTGCATCGCAGTCTTGAGGTCGTAACCGATGCCGCCAGAGCCGACGAAACCCAGAATGGCGGAGGCACGCACATTGATCTCGAAGCGCAGGAGCGCATAGGAAAGCCAGTTCGGCAGGACCTGCGGCAGCACGCCGAGCCACATCGACTGGCTCCAGCTCGCGCCCGCCGAGGCGAGCCCCTCGACAGGCTTGCGGTCGGCATTCTCGCTTACTTCCGAGAACAGTTTGCCCAGTGCCCCCGTCGTGTGGAAGGCGATGGCGATCATCGCCGGCACCGGCCCGCCGCCGAGCAGAAAGATGAGCACGAGGGCGATGACGATCTCGGGGATCGCCCGCATCGCATCCATCAGCCGCCGGAACACGGGGATCAGCGCGGGAAACCGCGCCAGCCCGCGCGTCGACAGCAGCGACAGCAGCGCGCCCCCACAGGCTCCGATCAGCGTCGCCACGCCGGCAATGTTGATGGTCTCGATCAGGGACGGCAGAAACGTCCACATCAGGCCCGGCAGGTTGCCGGCCTTGGCAATCGCCTCGCTCACCACCTCGGACGGGAAGTCGAAGAACTGGTGGATGCCGGTCCAGAAGCCGCCGGCATTGCGGGCATCGGCAAGCTGGAAGCCCGATACCATCAGCAGGGTGAAGACCAGCAGCAGGATGCCGCTGTACATCTGCCGCTGGCGGGCATGGGCGAGATAGTCGGCGCGGATATCGCCCGACCTAGCGGAAGCCGTGTCCGTCATGAAGTCCTGCTACCATTGGCATGGGCCAAAGCGCACGGGCGGGACCAAGGGTCCCGCCCGGCTGTCACGAAGATCAGTCGATCAGTTGCTCTTGGCCTTGCGGACCGCGATGATCGACTCGTAGGCATCGTGGGTGATCGGGGCGAAGCCCGCGGTCTCGCCGGCGGCCACGTTGTAGGCGCACTCCGGATCCTTGCCGTGCAGGTCCTTCAGGAGCTGCGTGACCTTCTCCTTGACGTCGGCTGGCAGGGCGCGGCGCAGGACGACCGGGCCTTCCGGGATCGGCTTCGAGCGCCAGATCTCGACCAGGTCATTCATATCGACGAGACCGGCATCGACCGCCTTGCGAAGGGCGCCGGAATTGTAGCCGTCGATCCACTCGCCCTGGCCGTCGGCCCAGGTCACGCCACCGTCGACATCGCTGTTCTTCACGGCAACGATGGTCTGCTCATGACCGCCGGTGAAGACCACTTCGCCGAAATATGCGCCGTTTTCCATGGAAGCGCCGGTCTGCTGCGGGATCTCGATGGACGGGATCAGGTAGCCGGAGGTCGAGTTCGGGTCACCGAAACCGAACTTCTTGCCCTTCATGTCGGCCAGCGAGGTGATGCCGCTGTCCTTGCGAGCAAAACCGATGGAGTGATACGAGAACGAGCCGTCGAGGTTGGTCTTGACCAGCACGACGTCGACCGCTTCCGGATCGGTCAGGTAGGTCTTCGCGTAGCCCGAAGCGCCGAGCCAGGCCAGGTCGATGGAGCCGCCGAGCAGGCCCTGGATCACGCCGTCATAGTCGGCCGGGGTGAAGATCTTGGTCTCGACGCCGAGCAGGTCCTGCACATAGGAGCGCAGGCACTCGTTGGAGGCCAGGCGGTCCTGGGCGTTCTCGCCGCCGAGAACGCCGATGCGGAACTCGGTGATCTCCTGCGCCGTTGCACCGACAGACATGGTCGCGACCGCAGTGGCGGCCAAGAGAAGCTTCCTGAGCATATGACGTCTCCTGAAAGAGGTCGTTTGGTGTTCGTTGCGTGTGACCGCGCGCGGAGAGCCGCGCCGGATCCTGCGGCTCAGGCGGAGGCGGAGGCCGTCCGCAGCATGGCCGGGGATGGGGAGACCACCGCAGCCGGCATCGGCGTGGCGGTGATGCTGGTCGAGGTGATGGCCTCGGAGATTTCGTTGCCCTCGCCATCGGTGCCGTAGATCTCGCGCACCGCTTCGGCTGTCAGCTCATTCGCGGTGCCGTCGAACACGACCCGCCCCAGCGACATGCCGATGATCCGCTCGCAATAGGTGCGCGCGGTGTCCAGCGTGTGCAGGTTGGTAATGACGGTGATCCCTTCGCGCTCGTTGATGTCCTTGAGCGCGTCCATGACGATCTTGGCATTCAGCGGGTCGAGCGAAGCGATGGGCTCGTCAGCAAGCAGCACCTTCGGCGATTGCATCAGCGCGCGGGCAATCGCCACACGCTGCTGCTGGCCACCCGACAGGGCCTCGGCCCGCTTCAGCGCATGCTCGGCCACGCCCAGCCGCTCCAGGATGTCGATGGCGCGCAGGATGTCGGCCTTGGGAAACAGGTTGAACACGGTCGAAAGCGTCGAGCGGGCATTCAGCGTGCCATGCAGCACGTTGGACACGACGTCGAGGCGAGGCACGAGGTTGAACTGCTGAAACACCATCGCGCAGTCGCGCCGCCACGAGCGCAAAGCGGATCCCGACAGCGCCGAAACCTCGGTATCGCGGAACAGGATCCGTCCGCCATTCGGATCGACCAGCCGGTTGAGCATCCGCAGCAAGGTGGACTTGCCGGCACCCGAACGGCCGATGACACCGACCATCTGTCCGTCCGGAATGTCCAGCGTCACGCCATCCACCGCGGTCAGCAATCCGAACTTTCGCGTCACACCGTCGAGCTTGAACATTTGCGCCTCAATCCTGATGATTGAAGCTTGCGTATCCTGTATAGATGACAGGGAATCTGCGGTTTTATGACAATTCCCTGACGTTTCCCGGCTCCGAAAAAGCAATGCGCCGGCTTATGACTTCACTGAATTGCCTCGTAACGGTCCAGAAACGCCTGAGGATCGAGATTTCGAAAGTCTTCGAGCGTTTCGCGCAAGCGTTCATGGCTCCAGTCCCACCAGGCAAGCGCCTGCATGCGCGCCACGACATCCGCCGGAAAGCGCTCCCGGATCAACCGCGCGGGAACGCCGCCGACAATGGTGTACGGCGCGACATCGCGCGACACGACGGCCCCCGATCCGATCACCGCGCCATCGCCGACCGACACGCCGGGCAGGATGGTGGCACCGTGGCCGATCCAGGTGTCGTGACCGATCCGGACCCGCAGCGCACGGCGCCGCCGGAAGAAGTCGGCCTCCTGCTCGGCATCGTCCCAATAGTCGTTCGCGCGATAGGTGAAATGGTGCAGCGTTGCCCGCTCCATCGGATGATGGGTGGCATTGATCCGCACGCAGGCGGCGATGTTCGCGAACTTGCCGATCTCCGCGTTCCAGATCATCGCGTCGCGCATCACATAGGAATAATCATCCATGCGGGTCTCGCTGATGCTGACCCGCGCATCCACCTCGGTGTAGCGGCCGAACTCGCAGTCGCTGACCTCGGCGGTCGGATGGATGAACGGAGTTTCGGAAAGTCGTGCCATGCCCCGCCCCTCAGGCTGCGCGCGCCGGCGCGAAGCCGCGCACGTCGATGATCCGGTCTGCGACAGCCTCGCGCACTTCCTCGTCGTGGAAGATGCCGATCTGCGCGACGCCCTGCGCCTTCTTCTGAGCGATCATCTCGATCACCACGCGCCGGTTGGCCGCATCGAGCGAGGCGGTCGGCTCGTCGAGCAGCAACACCGGGTGATCGGTGATGAAGCCGCGGGCGATGTTCACGCGCTGCTGCTCGCCCCCGGAAAAGGTCGCGGGCGGCAGCTGCCAGAGACGCTGCGGCAGGTTGAGCCGTTCGAGCGTTTGAGCTGCCCGCTCCCGCGCGGTGGCTGCGTCGATGCCGCGCGCAACCAGCGGCTCGGCGACCACGTCGATTGCCGCAACGCGCGGAACGGTGCGCAGGAACTGGCTGACATAGCCGAGGGTCTCGCGGCGGATGGCCAGCACCAGCCGCGGCGAGGCCGCAACCAGATCGACCATCGCCTCGCCGTGGCGGATCAGGATCTCGCCGCCCGTTGCGGCATAGTTGCCATAGAGCATCTTGAGGATGGAGCTCTTGCCGGCGCCCGACGGGCCGCCGAGCACGACGCATTCTCCGGCATGCACCTCGAAGGACGCACCCTCCACCACCGGCAGTTCGAGACCGCCCTGCAGGTGCATGCAGAAGGACTTGGACAGGGCACTTGCCCGCACGGCGACGGTGCCGGCTTCGCGGCTGACGAGATCGGACATGGTCACACCTGCAGAATGGAAGAGACGAGAAGCTGGGTGTAGGGCGCCTGCGGATCGTCGAGCACCCGGTCGGTCAGTCCTTCCTCGACCACCCGGCCATCCTTCATCACGATCATCCGGTGCGACAGCAGCCGGGCGACCGCGAGATCGTGGGTGACGACGATGGCAGCAAGTCCGAGGTCGTTGACGAGACCACGCAGCAGATCGAGCAGACGCGCCTGCACCGACACGTCGAGCCCACCGGTCGGCTCGTCCATGAACACGAGGCGCGGGCCAGTCACGAGGTTTCGGGCGATCTGCAGCCGCTGGCGCATGCCGCCGGAAAAGGCGCGCGGCTGATCGTCGATGCGGTCGGCGGCGATCTCCACCCGCGACAGCCAGTGGGTGGCGGTGTCGCGAATGCGGCCGTAGTGGCGCTCGCCGACGGCCATCAGCCGCTCGCCGACATTGGCGCCGGCCGACACGGTCATGCGCAGCCCGTCCGCCGGGTTCTGGTGCACGAAGCCCCAGTCCGTGCGCATCAAGAGGCGCCGTTCGGCCTCGCTCATCCGGTAGAGATCGCGGCTCTCGCCGTCCCGCATGCGGTAGCTGACGCTGCCCGCACTTGGCTCCAGCCGTGTCGAGATGCAGTTGAGTAGCGTCGTCTTGCCCGAGCCGCTCTCACCGACGATGGCCAGCACCTCGCCCGGGTAGACCTCGAACGAGACATCCCGGCAGCCGACCCGCTCACCGTAATAGCGCGACAGTCCCGCAACGCTCAGCAGCGGCGTTTCATCCAGCATCGTCATCGCGCCGTCTCCCCTTCGCCCTTGCCATGGCCCGAATAGGCCTCGTCCGGCGACATACTGCCGCGATGGCCGGCCGCGCGGCGGTCCTCGCAATGGTCGGTATCCGAGCAAACGAACATCCGCCCGCCGCGGTCGTCGAGGATCACCTCGTCGAGATAGACGCCCTCCGCGCCGCACAGAGCGCAGGGCTCGTCGAATGTCTGGATCTCGAAGGGATGGTCCTCGAAATCGAGGCTCACCACCCTTGTGTGCGGCGGAATGGCGTAGATCCGCTTCTCTCGGCCCGCGCCGAACAGCTGCAGCGCCTCGCTCATGTCCATCTTCGGGTTGTCGAACTTGGGCGTCGGCGAGGGATCCATCACATAGCGACCAGACACCAGCACCGGATAGGCATAGGTGGTCGCGATATGGCCGTGACGGGCGATATCCTCGTACAGCTTGACGTGCATCAGGCCGTATTCCTCGAGCGCATGCATCTTGCGCGTCTCGGTCTCGCGCGGTTCCAGGAAGCGCAGCGGCTCGGGGATCGGCACCTGGTAGACCAGCACCTGTCCGGCCTGCAGCTTCTCTTCCGGGATGCGGTGGCGCGTCTGGATGATCGTCGCCTCGCGCGTTTTCGTGGTCACCGCGACGCTGGCCACCTTCTGGAAGAACGCACGGATCGACACCGCATTGGTGGTGTCGTCCGCCCCCTGGTCGATGACCTTCAGGACGTCCTGCGGCCCGAGGATCGAGGCAGTCACCTGCACGCCGCCGGTGCCCCAGCCATAAGGCATGGGCATCTCGCGACTGGCAAAGGGCACCTGGTATCCGGGAATGGCGATGGCCTTGAGAATGGCCCGGCGGATCATCCGCTTCGTCTGCTCGTCCAGATAGGCGAAGTTGTAGGTGGCGAGGTCGTCGCCGAGTGCGGTTGCAGCGCTCATTCGGCAGCCTCCTGCGTGTCGCTTTCACGTGTCTGCCGCGCCTCGAACTCGGCCCGCATCCGGCGGACGAGATCCAGCTCCGCCTGGAAGTCGACATAGTGCGGCAGTTTCAGATGCTCGACGAAGCCCGTCGCCTGGACGTTGTCGGCATGGGAGATGACGAATTCCTCGTCCTGCGCCGGGGCAACGCGGTCCTCGCCCAGCTCGCCGGCGCGCAGCGACCGGTCGACGAGTGCCATCGCCATCGCCTTGCGCTCCGACTGGCCAAACACCAGGCCATAGCCGCGGGTGAACTGCGGCGGCAGTTTCGCCGAGCCGGCGAACTGGTTGACCATCTGGCATTCGGTCACGCGGATGCGGCCGAGCGAGACGGCAAAACCGAGCTCGGGCACGTCGATCTCTACCTCAACCTCGCCGATGCGGATCTCGCCGGCGAAGGGGTGCGTGCGCCCGTAGCCGCGCTGGGTGGAATAGCCGAGAGCCAGCAGAAAGCCCTCATCGCCGCGCGCAAGAGCCTGAAGGCGCAGATCGCGCGCCATCGGAAACTCCATCGGCTCGCGCGTCAGGTCGCCGGAGGGTTCCTGAGGCATCTCGGCCGGGTCTTCCGAATAGGCCCGCTCGATCAGGTCTTCCTGCGCCAGAATGTCGGCGACGCGGGTCAGCGGCTCGCCTTCGCTTTCGCGCGCCGGGGCCGGCGCCACCGTCTCGTCGCCGGCAAGGGCAGGATCGAGCAGGCGATGCGTGTAGTCGAAGGTCGGACCGAGAACCTGTCCCCCGGGCAAATCCTTGTAGGTGGCCGAAACCCGCCGCTCGGCAACCATCTCGCCGGTCTCGACCGGCAGCGAGGCACCGAAGCGCGGCAGGGTCGTGCGATAGGCGCGCAGCAGGAAGATCGCTTCGATCATGTCGCCCCGCGCCTGCTTGACGGCCAGCGCGGCAAGCTCAGGCGCGTAGAGGGAGGCTTCCGCCATCACCCGGTCGACGGCCAGCGCCAGCTGCTCGACGAGCTGTTCGACGGTGATCGAGGGAAGGGACCGGTCGCCGCGGCGACGGTCGGCCAGCATCTTGTGGGCGTTGGCAATGGCCGCCTCGCCGCCCTTGACTGCGACATACATCAGCCCGCCTCCGTCTCGTTGGCATGGGATACGACCGTGCTGCGCGGCAGCGCCATCATGCGCAGCCCCGCGACGAGCACGACATCGACACCGCGCGGAAAGAGCGCCCGGTTCGCGGCGCGTTGAGCCACGAAATCTTCCGGCAGACCGACCGGCCCCACGATCCGCTGACCGTCGATGCCGGGCCCCTCCAGCATCAGGCGCACGCCGCCCTCCAGCGCCTCCACCTCGACCACCAGCGTCGTCGAGCGGTCGGGATATTCCTGCGTTCCGACGGCAAAGGCGTCCATTGCCGGCATGTTCGCGCCCCTTGCGAAGGCGAAAGCGGACCTTTCGGCCCCCAGCACCACCGGCGCACCGCACTGGAAGGACAGCCAGGCCCGCACGCTCTCGCTGTCGGCCCCTTCGCCGAGCCAGACCGGCGTATCGGGATCGCACATCGCCAGCGCCACTGCCCCGGAGCCCTGCCCCAGCGGCGCGGGCGGCGCGATGGAGACGGGAAGATCATGAACGGTGCCGGGGCGGGCCATCGCATCCATCAGGGCGCGAAAGACGGCCTGCGCCTCGAAAACCGGACCGTTGAAGCCGCCGGAGACGGCAACCGTGGAAAGAAGGGCTTCGGACATCAGTCGTCTCCCCGGACCATTGTGAAGAAGTCGACGCGGGTGGCCGCCGCCTCGCGCTTGACGCGGGAGATCTCGCCCGCACGGGCCGCTGCCAGCGGCGCCAACACGTGCGCCTCGATGTCGTCGCGGCGCGCGCCGTCGCTCCACATGGCAGCAAGCACCGCAGAAAGGCGCGCCTTTGCCCTGTCCTGTCCCAGCGCATAGGCGTGGCCGACGGTGCCGCCGGCGAGCCGGACGGTGGCCCGCGTCACCGCCGCCTCTCCAAGGTTGAAGGGGGCACCGTCGCCGCCGATGCGGCCGCGCACCATGACCAGCCCGATCTCGGGTCCGCGCACCGGCATCGCCTCCGGCAGGTCGCCGAGCGCCGCCGCGCAGGCCGCGATCTCCACGCCGGGAGAGGCCGCCAGCACGTCCATCAGCCGCTTGAGGCCAGGCCCCGCCTCGCTTTGCGTTTCAGCTTCCGCCATCTGCCGCTCCGTTCCTGAATTCGCACTTGCCCGGACGATTGCCAGTCTCCGCAACCGCGGCGGCATGCCCTTAGAGCTCCAGGCTGACTACACCCGCCACTCATATTTGTCTAGTATTATAGACAACCGACAGAATGGAGCCTACAAGTTCCGCGTGACGACGGCATGACAGCGCCGGCCCGCCCCCTCGTCCTTGGGCATGGGCCTGGGCATGGGCAAGCACATGCCCCGACAGTTGTTGGCTGTCAGCGCCCGGCCTTGCTAGAAGAGCGAGGGCCGAAGCGGCGGCGAAGGGACATGCATGAGCGGAATTGAACGGCAGACGGGGGTCGCCCTGTGGCGGCAGATCGCCGACGAAATTCGCGCTGCCATCGGCAATGGCGATCATGACGACACGGGGCGCCTGCCGACCGAGGCGGTGCTGGCCGCGCGCTTCGACGTCAACCGCCACACGGTACGGCAGGCCCTGGCGGCACTTGCCCGGGAAGGCGTCGTGGAGACCGTACAGGGGCGCGGCACCACCATCGTCCCGCGTCGTCGCGTCACCTACCCGATCGGCACCCGCACCCGCTTTTCCGCCGGCCTCGGCGGGCAGGTGGCTCAGGCCGTTACGCGCCTCGTCGGCGTCTCGCAGGAAAGCGCGACACCGGAACTTGCGGCTCAATTGCGGCTCGCCGAGGGGGCCCCGCTGCTCCGGCTCGAAACGCTTGGCGAGGCGGACGGGGTCCCCCTGTCCCGCGCCGTCCACTGGTTCGACGCCGAACGCTTCGCCGGACTGCCCGACGCCTATCGCCGCGAAGGATCGATCACGCGGGCGCTGGCGGCCTGCGGCGTCGCCGATTATGTGCGTCAGTCGACGGAGATTTCGGCAGCCCCGGCCACCGCCTCCGACCGGGCGGACCTTGCCCTGCAGCCCGGTGCCGTGGTCCTGCTCACCCGTTCGCTCAACGTCGATGCGCAGGGGCATCCGATCCAGGCCAGCCACAGCCGCTTTGCCGCAGACCGCGTCAGCCTCTCGGTCGCAACCGAGCCCGGCTCGTCGTCCTGAGCAGAGGAGCGTTGTGCAGCCTAGGAAGCGCGCAGGCGGCCAGCCAGCCGCTCGAGCATCGCAAGACATGCTCCGAGCTGATCGAGCGATACGAACTCGTCCGGCTTGTGGGCCTGCGCGATCGAGCCCGGGCCGCAGACGACGACCGACATTCCCAGCTGCTGGAACAGGCCGGCCTCCGTCCCGAAGGAGACGACATCGGCACCGTTGGCGCCCGTCAGTTCGGCGACGATGCGGCGCGCCTCGTTGTCATCCACCGGCTCCAGCCCAGCGACCTCACCCACCACTTCGCGGCGGATCGAAGCTTGCGGGTGCACGGCGCGCATGGCCGGCAGCAGCTCGTCGTGGACATAGGCATCGATGGCTTCGCACACATAGGCACGGTCGGCCTCGGTGACGGGGCGCATCTCCCAATCGAGGCTGGCCAGCCCGGGAATGACGTTGTGCGCCACGCCGCCCACAAGCCGCCCGAGCTGCAGCGTCGTCCAGGGCGGATCGAAGCGGCTGGCCGCAGGCGCCCTCTCCTTCAACTGCTCCTTCAGCTCCATCAGCCGCATGCCGTAGCGCAGCGCATATTCCACCGCGTTGACGCCGGCATCGGGAGCCGAGCCATGCCCCTCCAGGCCGCGAAAACTCGTGGTGTACTCGCAGCAGCCCTTGTGCCCCTCGATGATCCGCATTTCCGTCGGCTCGCCGATGACGGCGAGCGCCGGCCGCACGCCCATGCCGGGCAACTCGCTCACCAGTTTGCGAGCACCCAGGCAGCCGACCTCCTCGTCATAGGTCAGGCAGATATGCACCGGTCGCGACAGCTTCGACGCGGCAAAGAGCGGCGCCGTCGCCAGGACCGCGGCGATGAAGCCCTTCATGTCGCAGGCACCGCGCCCGTACAGCAGCCCATCCGCCTCGCGCATGCGGAACGGATCGGACGACCAGTCCTGATCCGCCACCGGCACCACATCGCTATGGCCGGACAGCACGATGCCGCCATCCTCGTTCGGACCGATGGTCGCGAACAGGTTGGCCTTGCTCCCGGTCTCGTCGACCATCACCCGGGTCTCGGCGCCTAGGTCTCCCAGCCGGTCCGCGGCCCAGGCTATGAGCTCCAGATTGCCGTCGCTCGAAACGGTGGCGAAGGAGATCAGCTCCCCGAGCAGGGTCTTGGTGTCGTCGATCAGTGCCATACCGGTCCGTCCTGCCGCCTTAATCCTTGACGAAGAGCGCGCGCGGACGGTTGCACAGGCACTCCGCCGGGCCGTCTTCGCGGATCAGGATGCTCTCGGTGATCTCCAGCCCCCAATTGTCCATCCACAGGCCCGGCATGAAGTGGAAGGTCATGCCTGCTTCCAGCACCGTGTCGTCGCCCGGACGCAGCGAGATCGTCCGCTCGCCCCAGTCCGGCGGATAGGACACGCCGATCGGATAGCCGCAGCGCGCGGCACGGTCGATGCCGGCCCGCTCCAGCGGAGCGCCCAGCGCCTGTGCGATATCGCTGGCCCGGTTGCCGGTGCGCGCGGCCTCAAGACCAGCCTCCAGCCCCTCGACCAGCGCCTTTTCCGCATCCAGCAGAAATTGCGGCGGCTTGCCGAGATAGACCGTCCGGCAGAACGGCACGTGATAGCGCCGGTAGCAGCCGGCGATCTCGAAGAACGTCGCCGTATCGGCGGCGATGTGCCGCCCGTCCCAGGTCAGGTGGGGCGCCGCCGCATCCGATCCGCTCGGCAGCAGCGGAACGATCGAGGGATAATCGCCCCAGGCGTCCTCCGTGCCGCGGATCGCGTCGGCGTAGATGTCGGCGACCAGATCCGTCTTGCGCATGCCGGGATGGATCCGGTCGAAGATGCCGTCGATGATCTTCTCCGAAATCCGCGCGGCCCGGCGCATGAACACAAGTTCCTCGTCGGACTTCACCGCACGCTGCCAGTTCACCAGCGCTGTCGCGTCGACGAAGGTCGCCTGTGGCAGTTCCTCCTGAAGGGTCAGGAAGGCCTTGGCGGAAAAGTAGTAGTTCTCCAGCTCCACGCCGATCCGGGCCTTGCCGAGCCCGGCCTCGCGGATCAGCTCCGCCAGCGTCTGCATCGGATGGCGAACGGTCGATTGCACATAGTGGTCGGGATAGAACGCCACCCGCTCATCGGGCATCCACACGGTGCGCACCGCTCCGTTGGCGTCCTGCCGGCGGCCCCACCAAAGGGGATCGGCGTCATGGAAGACGAGGACGCCCTGATGGACGTAGAATGACCAGCCGTCATAGCCGGTCAGCCAGGCCATGTTGGCAGGATCCTCGACGAACAGAACGTCGATGTCCCGCTCGCGCATTTCCTTGCGCACCTTTTCGAGTCGCCTGGAGAATTCCGCATCGGAAAACGGAAGTTCGGTGGCCGGCATTCCTGTCACTCCCCAACGGCCGGACATTCGCATGGCGATCCGGCAGATCATCGGCGCACTGTGCACGCTCCCCCTGCCATTTGAAAACCCGTCAGAATGAACCATCGCGGCCGCGTCTTGAACGCCGTGGCATCCTCTGGCAGATGGACTCTCCTGCCCCAACCCCGCTATGACCCTTGCATGATCCGCCTCGACGACCGTGACATCGCCATCCTGAAGGTCCTTTCCCGCGAGGGCCGCCTGTCCAAGGCGGAGCTCGCGCGGCGCATCAATCTCAGCCCGACGCCCTGCTGGGAGCGGCTCAAGCGGCTGGAAAAGGCCGGGGTCATCGAGGGCTATCGGGCCGAGGTCGCCCTGCGCAAGACCGCCCCCCACGTCACCGTCTTC
Source organism: Stappia sp. 28M-7 (assembly GCF_014252955.1). Classification (NCBI taxonomy): domain Bacteria; kingdom Pseudomonadati; phylum Pseudomonadota; class Alphaproteobacteria; order Hyphomicrobiales; family Stappiaceae; genus Stappia; species Stappia quadratibracata. The sequence continues at coordinate 3,786,682 of NZ_JACMIA010000001.1, forward strand.
GTCACGCTCGAGCTGGAAAACCACAGTTCGGCGGCCTTTCAGGCCTTCGAGCGTGCGGTGGAGACCTATCCGGAGATCGTCCAGTGCTGGGCGCTCGGGGGTGGGTTCGACTACCTGCTGCAGGTGGTCACGCGCGATGTCGACAGCTATCAGCGGCTGATCGACCGGCTGCTCGACCAGGGGCTCGGGCTGGCCCGCTACTACACCTACATCGTCACCAAACCGGTGAAGACGGGACACGCCCCGCCGCTCGATCTGCTGCTCGGCAAGGCAGACTGATCGGCCTGCCGGCCAGCCGCAAAAAAGACGAATCGTCTCCCTCGCCGGGCCGCTTCAGACGCTTGTTCCTCCGTTTTCGCGCCATGGTGTCCCCGTCGCGGCGAACAGCGCCGCATCGACCCAGTCACATGCGGGAGACGGAACATGACGGCACCGGTCACCAGATCCGCGGAACGGACCGCCCCTCTTCTCGAGGACGCCCGCCTGCTCAGGCAGTTCTCCTATGTCGCCGGACGCTGGTCGGCGGCAACGGACGGCCGCACCTTCCCGGTGCGCAACCCCGCCGACGGCAGCCGGCTCGGCGATGTGGCCAGCCTCTCCGCGGATGAGGCGCGCGCTGCCATCGACCCCGCGCACAAGGCCTTCTCCAGTTGGTCGGCCCTCCTGCCTCAGGAGCGCACGCGTCTTCTGCGCCGCTGGTTCGAGCTCATCTGCGACAATCGCGAGGATCTCGCCCGGCTGATGACGCTGGAGCAGGGCAAACCGATTTCCGAGGCGCGCGGCGAGATCGACTATGCGGCTGCCTTCGTCGAGTTCTACGCCGAGGAAGCCCGCAGGCCGGATACGCAGAGCGTCACCTCGCACCTGGCGGATGCGGAGATGGAGACCTGGCTTGAGCCGGTTGGCGTCGCGGCCCTCGTCACCCCGTGGAATTTCCCTTGCGCGATGATCACCCGCAAGGCCGCGGCGGCCCTTGCCGCCGGCTGCACCGTCCTCGTCCACCCCTCGCACGAGACCCCGTTCTCGGCGCTTGCGCTGGCGGAACTGGCCGAGCGCGCCGGCTTTCCGGCAGGCGTCTTCAATGTGGTGACCGGCGATGCGGCGACCGTGGTCGGCGCCTGGATGGACGACGCCCGCGTGCGCGCCGTGTCCTTCACCGGCTCCACCGAGATCGGCCGCCTGATCTACCGGCAGGCCGCCTCGACGGTGAAGCGCCTTGTGCTGGAGCTGGGCGGCCACGCGCCCTTCCTCGTCTTCTCCGATGCGGATCTGGAGCGTGCGGTGGCAGAAGCCGTCAAGGCGAAGTTCGCAACCTCGGGCCAGGACTGCCTCGGCGCCAACCGCTTCCTCGTGGCGCGGCCGCTCTACAAGGCCTTCTGCAAGCGCTTCGCCGAGGCGACGGCCGCGCTTACCGTGGGACCGGGACTGGAAGACCCGGCCATCGGCCCGTTGATGAACGAACGCGCCGTCGCCAAGCAGGAGACACATGTCGCCGATGCGCTGGAGCGCGGCGCGAAGCTGCTCACCGGCGGCAAGCGTCTTGCGGCCGGCCCGCTCTTCTACGCACCGACGGTGTTGTGCGACGTGCCGGACGATGCGCTGATCATGCGCGAGGAGACTTTCGGCCCCGTTGCGGCGATCCGCCCCTTCGACAGCGAGGAAGAGGCTGTCAGGATCGCCAATGATAGCGAGTACGGCCTGATCGCCTATGTTCACAGCGAGGATCCGCGCCGCATCTACCGCCTGTCGCGGGCCCTGCGCTACGGCATGATCGCCGTCAACCGGACCAAGGTGACCGGCGCGCCGATCCCCTTCGGCGGCATGAAACAATCCGGCATCGGCCGGGAAGGCGCCGCCGATGGCATGCGCGCTTTCATGGACCTCAAATACGTCTGCCGCGACTGGGCCTGATGCCCGCCGGCCTCAACCAAGGGAGCTATTCATGCTGACCAACGACCAGCTCGACAAATGGGACCGGGAGAACTTCTTCCACCCTTCTACCCATCTGGCACAGCACGCACGCGGCGAAAGCCCCTCGCGCATCGTCACCGGCGGTGACGGCGTGTTCATCGAGGACCGGGACGGCAACCGTCTGCTCGACGCCTTTGCCGGCCTTTACTGCGTGAATGTGGGCTACGGCCGCACCGAGATCGCCGAGGCGATCGCTGCGCAGGCGAAGGAGCTCGCCTACTATCACGCCTATGTCGGTCACGGCACCGAGACCTCCATCACGCTGGCGAAGATGGTCTTGGACCGCGCGCCGTCCAACATGTCAAAGGTCTATTTCGGCCTCGGCGGATCGGACGCCAACGAGACCAACGTAAAGCTGGTCTGGTACTACAACAACATCCTGGGCCGGCCGGAGAAGAAGAAGATCATCTCGCGCTGGCGCGGCTATCACGGCTCCGGCCTGATGACCGGCTCGCTCACCGGCCTGGAGCTGTTCCACAAGAAGTTCGACCTGCCCTTTGCGCAGGTGCTCCATACCGAAGCGCCCTACTATTTCCGCCGTCCGGACCTCGACATGAGCGAAGCCGACTTCACGGCCCATTGCGTCGCCGAGCTGGAAGAGCTGATCGCCAATGAGGGCGCCGACACCATCGCCGCCTTCATCGCAGAGCCGGTCCTGGGCACGGGCGGCATCGTGCCCCCGCCGGCCGGCTACTGGAAAGAGATCCAGCGCGTGCTGAAGAAGCACGACATCCTGATGATCGCCGATGAGGTGGTCACCGGCTTCGGCCGTCTCGGCACCATGTTCGGCTCCGATCACTACGGCATCGAGGCCGACATCATCACCATCGCCAAGGGCCTGACCTCGGCCTATGCGCCGCTGTCCGGCTCGATCATCTCCAAGAAGGTCTGGGAGGTGCTGGAACGCGGCACCGACGAGAACGGCCCGATCGGCCACGGCTGGACCTATTCCGCCCACCCGATCGGCGCTGCAGCCGGTGTCGCCAATCTCAAGCTGATCGATGACATGGGCCTGGTCGCCAATGCCCGCGAGACGGGCGCCTATTTCAACCAGGCCATGAGCGCGGCCCTTGCCGGCCATGCGAAGGTCGGCGACGTGCGCGGCGAAGGCCTTCTGTGCGCGGTGGAATTCGTCGACGGCAAGGCCTCGCGCCGCTTCTTCGATCCGTCCGCCAAGGTCGGCCCGGCGGTTGCCAGCGCCCTGCTGAAGCGCGGCGTCATCGGCCGCGCCATGCCCCAAGGCGACATCCTCGGCTTCGCGCCGCCGCTGTGCCTGACCCGGGCCGAGGCCGACCGCATCGTCGAGGAGACGCGCGCGGCCGTCACCGAGGTCTTTGCCTGAACCGGCAAACCACCGTCACGATACGAAAAGGGCCGGAGCACATGCTCCGGCCCTTTTTCCGTTTTTGAACTCCGAAAGGCGGATCAGGCCGGCAGGCCGGCCTCCGCCGGCCCGCTTCCCCCCGCCGGTTCGTCCGGTTCCAGCAGGTCGGCCACCGTATGGAAGGCCCGGATGATCGAGGCCTGATCCTCCGCACTCATCGCCGCCATGCCGGAAAAGAAGCGCTTGTGAATGAGCGGAGGAGCATCGGCCAGCACCGCCTTGCCGGTTTCGGTCAGCTCCGTATGGACAATCCGTCGGTCGACGGTGCTCCGGCGCCGGGTGATGAGACCGCGCAGCTCCAGCTTTTCCAGGATCGTCACCGTCGTCGGCGGGCTGATATTCGCCACGCGCGAAATCTGCGCGGTCGTTGCCGCCTCGAAGTCCCGCACGGCATTCAGCACGACGATCTGCGGGATCGTCAGACCGGTTTCGCGCGCCACCCGCTTCGACCGCACGTCCATCGCCTGCACGATCCGCCGGATCGAGCGAATGACATCGCTTGCATCCTTTTGGGCTGCTGCGCGTTCGTCCGTCACGGGCTCTCTCCTTGGGTTGATTCTCGTCGGATAGCTCGTAGAAATAATTACACCACAAAAGATTTGATTTCAAATAATTTGTACACTAACTAATAACGCAAGCCAGCCACCGGATCCGGTGGGCCCTGTGCCCGCCCCGATGGCAGAAGTCATCCGCAAGCCTCGGAAAACCGGACCTTGCGGCAACACGAGAAGCAGCAAAGGGGCTTCCTTTCATGTGCGGTATTGCCGGCGAATTTCGCTTCGATGGACAGTTTGCGGATGCGGAGGCAGTCGCCCGGATGACCGAGCGTCTGGCGCCGCGCGGTCCCGACGGATCCGGCGTGATGGCACAAGGACCCGTGGCGCTCGGCCATCGGCGGCTGAAGATCATCGACCTGTCGGAGAAAGCGGCCCAGCCCATGGCCGATCCGGCGCTGGAGCTCTCCATCGTCTTCAATGGCTGCATCTACAACTACCCGGAGCTGCGCAAGGAGCTGGAGGCCAAGGGCTACAGCTTCTTCTCGCACGGCGACACCGAGGTGATCCTCAAGGCGTTCCACGCCTGGGGCGCCGACTGCGTGAAGCGCTTCCACGGCATGTTCGCCTTCGCGGTCCATGACCGCCGCGACGGCTCGATCACGCTGGCGCGCGACCGCTTCGGGATCAAGCCGCTCTACCTTGCAGAAAAGGGCAAGCGCCTGCGCTTCGCATCCACCTTGCAGGCGCTGCTGGCCGGCGGCGATGTCGACACCGGCATCGACCGGGCGGCGCTGGCCTGCTTCATGAGCTTCCATGCGGTCGTGCCCGCCCCGCGTACGATCCTGTCGGGCGTGCGCAAGCTGCCGCCCGCGACCGTGCGCCGGATCGAGGCCGACGGGAGCTCCAGCGAACATCGCTACTGGAACGCTTCCTACACCCGCCGCGAAGAGGACAACGGCCTGTCCGCCGACGACTGGCGCGACCGGGTACTGGAGGCGCTGCGCCTCGCCGTGCGTCGGCGCATGGTCTCGGACGTTCCGGTCGGCGTGCTGCTGTCCGGCGGCGTCGACAGCTCGCTGATCGTCGGCCTCCTTGCCGAGGAGGGGCAGAAGGACCTGATGACCTTCTCCATCGGCTTCGAGGAAGCCAATGGCGAGAAAGGCGACGAGTTCGTCTATTCCGACCTGATCGCCGAGCGCTTCGGCACCGACCATCACAAGATCTTCGTGCCCTCGGCCGATCTGATGACATCGCTGCCGGACACCATCGCCGCCCAGTCCGAACCGATGGTCTCCTACGACAATATCGGCTTCTTCCTGCTCAGCCGCGAGGTCTCCAAGCACATCAAGGTAGTGCAGTCGGGCCAGGGCGCCGACGAAGTGTTCGGTGGCTATCACTGGTATCCCCCACTCGCCGGCTCCAATGATGTGGTCGCCGACTATGCCCGCGTCTTCTTCGACCGCTCGCGCGAGACGATGGGCCAGCACCTGTCGCCCGAGTGGATGGCGGACAAGGACGAGGCCCTCGACTTCGTCGCCGCTCACCTGATGCAGGGCGGAGCCGAAACCCCGGTCGACCGGGCTCTGCGCCTCGATGCCGAGATCATGCTGGTCGACGACCCGGTCAAGCGGGTCGACAACATGACCATGGCCTGGGGCCTGGAGGCGCGCGTTCCCTTCCTCGACCATGAGCTGGTCGAGCTCGCAGCACGCATCCCGCCTGAGCTGAAGCTGGCCCAGGGCGGCAAGGGCGTCCTGAAGGAAGCGGCCCGCAAGGTCGTCCCGCACGAGGTGATCGACCGCAAGAAGGGCTACTTCCCGGTGCCGCAGCTCAAGTACATCCAGGGCCCCTATCTCGACATGGTGCGGGATGCCCTGACCTCGGCTCCGGCACGCGAGCGCGGGCTGTTCCAGAAGGACTATCTCGACAGCCTCTTTACCGACCCGACGGCCCACATCACGCCGCTCCAGGGCTCCGAGCTCTGGCAGGTGGCCCTGCTCGAGCTCTGGCTGCAGACCAACGACATCTGAGGACACGACGATGACGGCAAGCAAGACCGGCGGTTCCGGGGGGAAGCGCGGCGAAGGATCGGGGCGCACGCCCCGCGACGCCCGCCAGAAGGACGCACGGCACCGGGACGCCTATTCGCACCGGCTAAAGCGCATGCGCGAGCACGGCCTGAAGCCGCCGATCGACAACCAGTCCAGCGACGCACCGGCGGTCACCGCCGAATGTGCGCTGGATCTCGGCTGGGGGCGCCTGATCTTCGGGCAGACCTTCTCCGAGCCGGAACGGCTGGTCGCGACGCTGGAGGGCGAGCTGCCCGACCGTCGCGACATCGCCGTCTATGTGCGCGATCCGCACGTGCTTCTGGCAAACGCCCCGCAGGAGATCTTCCTCGATCCCTCGCATACGTTTCGTCTCGACCTCTCCACCTACCGGGCGTCCAAGCGGGCGCCTTCCGGCTTCTTCCTGCGCCGCCTGACCTCGCAGGCCGATGCCGAGGAGATCAACCGCATCTATGCCGGGCGCGGCATGGTCCCCGTGCCGCCGGACTTCTTCTGGTCCAAGCGCGATGCCCGCTCGATCTGCTACTTCGTGGCCGAGGACGAGGTCAGCGGCGAGATCCTCGGCACCGTCACCGGCGTCGACCACTTCCGCGCCTTCAACGATCCCGAGCGCGGCGGCTCGCTGTGGTGCCTTGCGGTCGATCCGCAAGCGCGCCATCCCGGCGTCGGTCAGGCCCTGGTGCGGCACCTTGCGGAGTATTTCGCGGCACGCGGCCTTGCCTATCTCGACCTTTCCGTCATGCACGACAACGACCAGGCCATCGCGCTCTACGAAAAGCTCGGCTTCCACCGGGTGCCGTATTTCACCGTCAAGCGGAAGAACCTGATCAACGAGACCCTCTATACCGGCCCCGATGTCGACGACGCGCTGAACCCCTACGCCACGATCATCGTGCGCGAGGCGCGCCGCCGGGGCATCCGGGTCGAGGTCACCGATGCCGAACACGGCTTCTTCTCGCTGTCCCAGGGCGGCCGCACGATCCGCTGCCGCGAAAGCCTCAGCGAACTGACCAGTGCCGTCGCCATGTCGATCTGCGACGACAAGACCGCAACGCGAAAGGTGGTCGAGGGTGCCGGCGTGCATGTGCCTGCGCAGATCCTTGCCAGCGCCGGCGACGACGCGCTGGAGACCTTCCTGCGGGATCACGGCAAGGTCGTCGTCAAGCCCGCACGCGGCGAGCAGGGGCGCGGCGTCTCCGTCGGCCTCACCTCCATGGACGACATGCGCGCCGCCATCGATGAGGCCCGCCAGCTCTGCGACACGGTGCTGGTAGAAGAATGCGTCGAAGGCCAGGACCTGCGCCTGATCGTCATCAACTACCGGCTGGTTGCCGCCGCCATCCGCCGGCCGCCGACAATCGTGGGCAACGGCCGCAGCACCATTCGCGAGCTGATCGAGGCGCAGAGCCGCCGCCGCGGCGCGGCAACGGGCGGCGAGTCCCATATTCCGCTCGACGCAGAGACCGGGCGCACCATTGCCCAGGCCGGCTATACGCTGGACGATGTTCTGGAGAGCGGGACGCAGCTGCAGGTGCGCCGGACCGCAAACCTGCATACCGGCGGCACGATCCACGACGTCACCGACATCGTCCACCCCGTGCTGGTGGAAGCGGCGGTCCGCTCCGCGCGCGCCATCGATATCCCGGTGACCGGTATCGACCTGATGGTCGCCTCCCCGACCGAGGCCGACTACCGCTTCATCGAGGCCAACGAAAGGCCGGGCCTGGCGAACCACGAACCGCAGCCGACCGCCGAACGCTTCGTCGACCTGCTGTTCCCGCTGTCCATGCCGTCGACAGCCCGTCAGGTCGTCGCCGACCAGCATGCCAACCAGGGGGCCACATGACACGACTGAACATCGACACGGACTATCTCGCCGACACCCTGAAGGCGCTGCTCGCGATCCCCAGCCCCACGGGCTACACCGACACCGTGGTTCGCTATGTCTCGACCGAGCTGGAGCGCCTCGGCCTTCCGGTCGAGCTGACCCGTCGCGGCGCCATCCGCGCGATCTGGTGCGGCCATCAGGCCCGCGGCGCGCGCGCGCTCGTCTCGCATCTGGACACGCTCGGCGCGCAGGTGAAATTCCTCAAGGAGAACGGCCGGCTGGCTCTGGTTCCCATCGGCAACTGGTCGGCACGCTTTGCGGAAGGCGCGCGCGCCACCCTGTTCTCCCATTCGGGCGCCTATCGCGGCACCATCCTGCCGCTCAAATCGTCGGGCCACACCTTCAACGAGGAGATCGACACCTCTCCCATCGGCTGGGACCATGTGGAGCTGCGCGTCGATGCCCTCGCCTTCGGCCGGGCGGATCTCGACCGCCTCGGTATCGAGGTGGGCGACATCATCGCCATCGACCCGCAGCCGGAGTTTCTCGAAAACGGCTTCATCATCTCCCGCCACCTCGACAACAAGGCCGGCGTCGCGGTCATGCTGGCGGCGCTGAAGGCGATGACCGAGGCCAAGGCAGAAACGCCGGTCGACATCCACTGGCTCTTCACCATCGCCGAGGAAGTCGGTGTCGGCGCCTCCTCGATCATCACCCACGACGTCGCCTCGCTGGTCGCGGTCGACAACGGCACCACGGCACCGGGGCAGAATTCGAGCGAGTTCGGCGTCACCTTCTCGATGGCCGACCAGACAGGCCCCTTCGACTATCACCTGACGAAGAAGCTCGTGGACCTCTGCCAGGAGCACGACATCCGCTACCAGAAGGACGTCTTCCGCTACTACCGCTCGGACTCCGCATCCGCCATCGAGGCGGGCGCAGACGTGCGCACCGCCTTGATCACCTTCGGCATCGACAGCTCGCACGGCTACGAGCGTATCCACATGCATGCGCTGCGCTCGCTGGCCGAGCTGATCACTGCCTATGCGGCCAGCCCGGTGGAAATTCCCCGGGACTACGAGGAAACGGCCGGCGTTTCCGGCTTCACCCGTCAGCCGACGGCGGAAGCAGAACAGACCCTGACACCGGATGCGGAAAACACCGACCTGCCCCAGGGCTGAGACGCGCCCTCAGAGCGCGAGGCCGCATGCCTCGAACGCGGCGCGGGTCGCCTCGCGCTCCGCATCGGTCAGCTGCAGCAGCGGCGGGCGCACAGGCCCGCCAACCTGACCCAGCAGTTCCTGCCAGTATTTCTGGTGCGCCTGCGGCTTGCCGCCCGGCCGTGTGCCGCGCAGCGCCTTGCGCACCGGATCGAGGCTGGAGCTGATCGCCTTTGCCCGCTCGGCATCACCGGCAAAGGCGGCCTGCGTGTAGTCGTGCATGCGCCGGTCCTTCGCCGTCTGCAGCAGGTAGGGAGGCGAGGAACACAGGTAGAGCTGCCAGCCGAGCTCGAGGATATTGTCGAGCCACTCTTCTTCGGAAGCGGTGGAGACCAGGATCTTGTCGCCGACCATCTCCGTCAGCTGGACATACATCGGCCGCGGCACGCTGTACTTGATGGCGACGATGTTCGGCAGTTCCGCTACCCGGGCGCACAGCTCCGGGCTCATCAGATAGCCCGAATCCGGGTGGCTCCACATGGCGATGCCGATGTTCACCCGCTCGCAGATCGCCTTGTAATACTCGTAGACCGTGTCGTCCTGATCGCTGATGAAATGCAGGACCGGCGCATGCACCACGATGTAGTCGGCACCCACCGCTTCCGCGTGGCGGGCGAGCTCGATCACCGTGTCGAAGTTCTGGTCCGAACAGGACATGATCGTCCCGGCCTTGCCCGCCGTCTCCTCCACCGCGATCTCGAAGTTGCGCTTGCGCTCGGCGAGCGACATGGAGAAGAACTCGCCCTGCTTGCCGGCGATGAACAGCCCGGCGATGGCGAGATCGTCCACCCAGTGACGGATGTTCGACCGCAAGCCTGCCTCGTCGAAGGAGAAATCCTCGCGGAAGGGATTGAGCGCCGCTGCCCAGATCCCCTTCATGTTGGCGCGGGCATAGGCCTTGGCGTCGAGCCTCGAATAGTTCATTTCGGTCACCTCGTTGGAGCCGAGCGCAGGGCGCGCCACAGCGCCTCGGCGGTCAGCGGCATGGACAGGATCGCGGCGCCATGGGGGCGCAGCGCGTCATTGGCGGCATTGAGGATTGCGGCCGGGGCGCCGATGGTGCCGGCCTCGCCGACCCCCTTGGCACCCAGCGTGTTGGCGGGCGAAGGGGTCGACATTTTGCCGATGGAAAGGTTCGGCATGTCTGACGCGCGCGGCAGCGCGTAGTCCATTAGCGAGCCGGTCAAGAGCTGACCGTCGGCGTCGTAGACGATGCGCTCCATCAAGGCCTCGCCGATCCCTTGCGCGAAGCCGCCCCGGATCTGGCCCTCGACCATCATGGGATTGATCACCGTGCCGATGTCGTCGCAGCAATGCGCCTCCTCGATGGTCGGCGTGCCGGTGTCCGGATCGATGGTCAGAAGGACGAGATAGGCGCCATAGCCCCAGGCTTCGCCCTTGGCCTCGTAGACCACCTCGGCGCTCACCGGCTTGCCGCGATCTGCGCCGTCTTCGAGCTTCGCCAGCAAAGCGTCGCAGGCCTCGGCAAGCGCACTTCCGCCGATCGGTGTGCTGCGGCTGGCCAGCGCCCCGATGCCGGTCGGACAGTCGTCGGTGGACCCGTGCAGCACGCGCACCCGCTCGAGCGGCAGGGACAGCCGGTCAGCGGCGATCTGGGCAAAGGCCGTCTCGCGGCCGTGGCCCTGGCTGCTGCCGCCTGTCTCCACATCCGCGCTCCCGTCCGGATGCAGCGTCACCCGCGCGCTCTCCCAGCCCGTTCCGCAGGGCTCGACATAGAAGGCGAGGCCAAGACCGGCGACACCACCCTCGGCCCGGGTCCTGTCTCGCGCCGTCTTCAACCGATCGTAATCCGCGTCCCGCGCCAGCTTGTCGAGCAACTCGGCATAGCGGCCGGAATCGAGCTTTGTACCGGTCGGCCCTGTGTGGGGCAGTCGGTCGGGGGATAGAAGGTTGCGCCGGCGGATCTCCAGCGGATCGATACCGCTGGCGCTGGCGGCCTCGTCGACGAGCCGCTCCATCAGGCAGTTGGCCTCCGGCCGCCCCGCACCGCGATAGATGCCGACCGCCGCGCTGTGCGACAGGCGCGCCCGCGAACGGATGTCGACCGCCGGAATGTCGTAGCCGCCCGGCAGGATACGCCCGGCATTCCAGGCCGGAATGCCGGCGCTGTTGGGCAGCCAGTGGCCAAGCGGACAGTCGACGGCGGCCTCGAGCGCCAGGAAGCGGCCCTCGGCGTCGAGCGCCAGCCGTCCCCGGCTGCGCGCGCCGCGTCCATGCGTTGCGGAAATCAGGTCCTCGCTGCGGCTCGACGCCCAGCGAACGGAACGGCGAAAGCGGAAGGCGGCCCAGACGGCGAACACCTCTTCCGGGTACAGCGAGGCCTTCATGCCGAAGGCACCGCCGACATCCGGCGCCCGGACCGCGATGCGCGCCTCTTCGATGCCGAGTATCCGGCAAAGCTCACGCCGCGCCCGGTGCGGCGTCTGGGTCGAGTACCAGACCAGCGCACGATCCCGCTCCGCGTCGTAGTCGACAGCGATGGCACGCGGCTCAAGCGGGGATGGGGCAAGGCGCGGGTGCTCCACCTCCACCTCGACCACGAGGTGCGCAGCGGCGAAGCCGGCGGCCACGTCTCCGCAGGACCAGTCCCCGCGAAATCCGGGCGCATCCCCGTTGGAATAATCCGGTGCCGCACCGTCCTCGTCGATGTCGACGCCGATCAGGTCCGCCGCATCCTGCGCGGTGGCCCTTTCGCCTGCCAGCACCGCCGCGACCGGCTGGCCGACGGCCGCGACAGAGCCGCATGCAAGGACGGGGAACTCGGCCTCGCCCTCGAACGGCAGGACCGGATTGACGGCGAGCCGGCCAAGGGCCTGGCCATCGCGCGCGCCGAAGCCCGAGAGATCGTTCCCTGTCACCACATGGGCGACGCCGGCCATCTCCCGTGCAGCCTCTACATCGCAGCCAAGAATGGTGCCGCGCGGCAAGGGACTGCGGACGAAGGCGAGATGCAGCGCATCGTGCAGCGGAATGTCGGAAACGTAGCGGCCCTGCCCGGTCACAAGTGCATCGTCCTCGCGGCGACGCACGGCACGTCCGACAAGCGCATTGGCGTCGGCTACGCCCTCGTCCCGCACCGTCTGCGAAGCATGCCCGGTCTTCATCGTCACAGCGGCCACCCGTCCTCCCGCGTCCTGCCCTGACAGCGGGCCGGCGTCTGTTGGGCGGAGAGTGGCGTCGTTCAGATATCGCAGCAAATACCATGTTTCAAATCTGCTATCTGGATATTGGATAGCAAATCACCTGCTGTTCGCGCAGGATGGAAGGCAGGATATCCTTCGGAGCCTTGCATGAAACACGTCGCGATCATCGGCTACGGTGCCATCGCCAGCCATGTCATCCGTGCCATTTCCTCATCCTCCGCCGTACGGCTCGGCGGCGTGATCGGTCGTGCCGAACGCCTCGCGGCGGCACGGGAAGCGGTCGGACCGAACGTCGCCGTGGTCGAGAGTATCGACGGTCTCGCGGCGCGTCCCGACCTTGTACTGGACTGCGCCGGCCATCCGGGCCTGATCGCCCATGGTGCCGTCATCCTGGAACGCGGCATCGACCTCGTCAGCGTCTCCGCCGGAGCACTGGCCGACGCGGCGCTTTACGAAACGCTGGCGCGCGCAGCTTCCGCTTCCGGAGCGCGCCTTCGCATCGCCTCCGGCGCCATCGGCGGTCTCGACGTCCTGTCGGCGGCGCGGCGCGGCGGGCTCGACCGGGTGACCTATCGCGGCCGCAAGCCGGTCGCCAGCTGGCGCGGCACGCCGGCGGAAACCGTGCTCGATCTCGACACTCTCAAGGATGCCCGGATCCATTTTCGCGGCACGGCACGCGAGGCCGCGCGCCTTTATCCGAAGAACGCCAACGTCACCGCCAGCGTCGCCCTTGCCGGCATCGGCTTCGATGCGACCGAGGTGGAACTTGTCGCCGACCCGACCTGCACCTCCAACTGCCACGAACTGGAGGCGGAAGGCGCCTTCGGCAATTTCTCGCTGCGCCTCAACGGGTACCAGCTGGCCGACAATCCGAAGTCGTCGGCCCTCACCGCCATGAGCATGATCAACGCCGCGCTCTCGCTTGAAGAGCCGATCCTGGTTGCGTGAGCCCGGTCGATCAGGTACCGGCTGAGGGCGCGCCCCTCGCGCAAGGACGGCCGATGAGCGAACCGACACCGAAGCATTTCCGCATCGTCGAGCGGATCCTGACCCGGCTGAAGCTCAAGCAGCTTCGCCTGCTGGTGGCGGTCGAGCGGCACAATTCGATCCTGCATGCCGCACGCGAGCTGAACCTGTCGCAGCCGGCCGCAACCAAGCTGATCAAGGATCTGGAGACCGACTTCGGCGTCATGCTCTTCGAGCGGACCAACCGGGGCGTCGTCCCGACTATCTACGGCGAGGCGCTGGCCCGCCACGGCAAGCTCATCTTCGCGCAGATCTCGCACGCCGCACAGGAACTCGACGACCTGTCGGAAGGCTCCAGCGGCCGGATCGTCGTCGGCACCCTGCTGGCCGCCTCCGCCTTGCTTCTGCCCCGCACCATCGCCCGGGTCCTCGCCGAAAAGCCCAACCTGTCGATCAAGATCCAGGAAGGCACCAACGAGGTGCTGATGCCGGCTCTGCGCTCCGGCGAGCTCGATCTGGTGGTCGGGCGCCTGCCCACGCACCGGCACCGCGACGAGTTGCTTCAGGAACGGCTCTACGAGGAGAAGGTCATCGCCGTCACCCGCGTCGGACACCCGCTGCAGGAGCGCAAGAAGGTCACCTTCGCCGACATGATGGAGTACGGCTGGATCCTGCCGCCGCCCGAGACCACCCTGCGCCGGCAGATCGACATGGTCTTCCTCGACCACGGCCTGTCCTCGCCGATTAATGCGGTGGAATCGGTGTCGTTCCTCGCCAATCGCAGCCTGCTGGTCAATTCCAGCATGATCGGCGTGCTGCCGAGCCACGTCGCCGAGCAGGACATCGCCGCCGGCATCCTCGCCCGTGTCCCATGGGACGTGCCGATCCCCATCGGCCCGGTCGGCGTCTCCTACCGCAAGGGCCGCAGCCTGACGCCGGCCGCGAGCTTCTTCCTGGAGCAGCTGCGCCAGGTCGCCGCAACCTTCTGAGAGGGTTTCAGCGGATCAGCACGGTCGAGATCGACGGCGCCCAGCTCAGCAGCAGCAGCACCGCAGCGACCGCCGCCAGGAACGGATAGAGCGCGCGGAAGATCGCCATCGGCTTCGCCCCGCTCATCGCCGAGGCGATATAGAGCCCTGCTCCCACCGGCGGGGTCAGAAGACCCAGCACCAGGTTGAGGCAGACGATCACCCCGAACTGGAACGGGTCGATGGCATAGTGGGTCTGCGCGATCGGCAGCAGGATCGGCACCACCAGGATCACCGCGGCGATGCCGTCGATCACCATGCCGATCAGGAACAGCGCCAGATTGACGATCAGCAGGAAGACGAAGGGATCCGAGGTCAGCGTGGTGATCTGCGCCGCCAGCTTCTGCGGAATCGCCTCGTAGATGATCACCCAGCCGAAGACATTGGCCGAGGCGATCAGAAAGATCACCAGGCTGGAATTGGCGGCGGTGCGCACGAACAGCGCGCCGAGCCGGGTGATCTTCAGCTCGCCATAGACGAAACGGCCGATCACGAAGGCCACCAGCGAGGCGACGGCCGCCGATTCCGTCGGAGTCGCGATGCCCAGGAGAATGCCGCCGACGATGGCCAGCGGAATGAGCGCGGCCGGCAGGCAGTCGCGGATCGCGGTAAGCGCCACTCCCGGCGACATCCACTCGCCCTTCGGGAACTGCTCCTTGAGGCCGACCAGCGCGACGATGACGAAAAAGCTCGCGGAGAGAAGCAGGCCCGGCAGGATGCCGGCCATGAACATGTCGCCGATGGGGATCTGCGCCAGCACGCCATAGATGACGAACAGCATGGACGGCGGAATGATCGGCGACAGCAGCCCGCCGGCCGCCGTCGTGGCGGCGGCGAATTCCCGGCGGTATCCCTCCTCCTCCATCGCCGGCACCATGGCCCGCGACATTACCGCGATCTGCGAGGCGGCCGAGCCGATGATCGCCGCCATGAACATGTTGGCGAGCAGGTTGATATAGGCAAGGCCGCCGCGAAAGCCGCCGACGAAGACCCGCGCCGCCTGGATCAGCCGCTGGGTCAGGCCGCCCTCGTTCATCAGCTCGCCGGTCAGCATGAACAGCGGGATCGCGAGCAGTCCGTAGCTCTCGACGCCGGCGAAAAGCTGCTGCGCGAAGCTGGAATACAGCACTGTGTTACCGCTGGCCTGGATGTACCAGACCGCCGACAGGCACAGCACCAGGCTGATCGGGACGCCCGCGAAAAGCAGGACGAGAAAGACGACGCCGGTCATTCGCCGCTCCTGCCGGGAGCAGCGAGCGCGGGAAGCGAACGCGACAGGTTGGCCGCCGCGTGCAGCAGGAAACCGAAGGTGAAGAGGATCATGATCAGCCAGACCCAGGCCTTGCGGATCCCCAGCGTGGTGGTCGGCTCCGCATAGATGAAGTTGAAGGTGTTGCCCTGGAAGGCCTCAATGTCGAAGCCGGCGGCCGCAAGGCCCGCGGGATCGAACCACAGCCAGCAGAACCAGCCGAGCGCGACGCCGAAGCCCAGCGCCACTAGGTCGAGCACGGCGACAAGGCGCGCCTTCGCCCGGTCCGACAGCATGTCGCCGACCAGCGTCACCGCCACGGCGCTGCGATCATGCACGGCAGCGGAAGCGGCGAGGAAGGTCATCCAGATCATCGTGTAGATCGCCGCCTCGTCGATCCAGTAGATCGCCATGCGGGCGGAGCGGGTGGCGACGTTGATCAGGATCAGGACGGTGATCATCCCCGCAAGCAGGGCGGCCACGGCGATCTCGCAGCGCGCCCACAAGGCCGACAGGCGGTACAGCATCGCGGGACCTCCCTCCCTCTGACGCGACAGCGCGGGCGGCGATGTCCGCCATCCCGCGCCGGCAATCTCCGGCAGAACGCCGGGCGGCGACAAGCCGTCCCGGCGCGGCCTGCCTCAGCGAGTTTCTTCGGCCACCTTGCGCAGGCCGGCAAGAGCCGGAGCCTTCTCGGTCCAGATCGCCTCCCACTTGGCAATGGCATCGGCAAAGAACGCGGCATCCGCCTCGACGACCGTCTTGCCCGTGCCTTCGATGGACAAAAGCCACTCGCCTTCCTTCTGGACGTAGGTGTCGATGGCCCCGTCGAGATGGCGCTTCATCAGCTCGGCCACCGTCTTGCGATCGCCCTCGGACAGGCCCTGCCAGACCTTGGCCGAGACCAGCCCGACCATCGGGAACATCATGTGGTTGGACAGCAGGATCGTGTCGGCGTGCTCGTAGTACTTGAGCCCCCAGATCAGCTCCGCGTCCATGTCGATGGCATCGACCTGGCCGTTGGCGAGCGCATCATAGACCGCCGGCAGCGGCATCGGCGTCGAGGCGGCGCCCAGCGCGTTGTAGAAGTCCTTGATCGGTTCGAACGGGGTAATGCGCAGCTTCTTGCCCGAAAGGTCCGCCGCCGTCGTCACCGGCGACCGGCTGACGATCTGGCGCAACCCGCCCATCGAGTAGCCGATGCCGACGACACCGGCCTTCTGCGGCAGGCCCTGGAGCAGGCCGGTGGCGACGTCAGAGCGCAGGATGCGGGCAGCATGGCCCACATCATCAGCCAGGTACGGCGCGTAGAAGGCACCGAAATCGGGCACCCGGTTAGACACTTCGGCGATGGTCAGGAAGGCCATGTCGAGCGCGCCCGTCTGCAGCTGCTGCATCATCTGCGCCTCGTTGCCGAGCTGCTGCGAAGGAAACACGGTGACGCTGTGCTCGCCGCCGGAGGCCGACTTCAGCTCGTCGGCGAACGAGTTCGCCGCAACCGTCCAGATATGCGGCGGCGGGGTGATCAGGCCGAGGCGGAATTCCTTCGCCTCCGCAAGGCCGGCGCCCAATGTCGCCATGGCAATGGCTGCGGGCAAGAGACGGGCAAGATGCTTGGCTTTGGTCATATCATGCTCCTCCCGGCACGGCGCTGCCCCGGCGGGCGGGCCGGCCGTCTTCAGTCGATGGGAATGGTCGGGACGCGGCGCCCGGTTCGTTCAGAGAACGACCCAGCCTTCCGGCGGCTCCTTGCCGGGATGCAGCGTGCCGCAGTTCGGGCAGGTACGGTCTTCCTCGGAGGCGTAGAACGCCTTGTAGACCGGCGGCAGGTCATCGACGATCGACTCAAGGTCGAGCTCGGCGCGATGCACCAGGTGCTGGCATTCGAAGCAGTACCACTCGATGGCATCGAGCGCGCCTTCGGGGCGCGACGGCTCGATGACGAGGCCGATCGATCCCTCCTGCGGGCGCTGCGGCGAGTGGCGCACATGCGGCGGCAGCAGGAAGATCTCGCCCTCGCGGATCGGCACGTCGTAGAACTCCTTGCCGTCGTAGAGCTTCAGGACCATGTCGCCCTTGAGCTGGTAGAAGAACTCCTCGACCGGATCGTCGTGATAGTCGGTGCGCTTGTTGGGCCCGCCGACCACGGTGACCATGAGATCCGCGTCCTTGAAGACCTGCTGATTGCCGACCGGCGGCTTCAGCAGGTGCTTGTGCTCGTCGATCCATTTCTGGAAGTTGAAGGCCGCAAGTCTCGACATTTAAAGCTCCCCGCACTGGCTGGCTCGCGCACGGCGCCGCTTCTTTCAGGGCCCCCGCCCCACGGTCGTCCGCACGTTTTTCTCAGCCAAGGAGACGGCAGAGTGGTATGTCAATCAAATACCAATATTCGAAGCAGATATAACGAAACCGGATATCCGAACCTTGCGTCGCGTCCGTTTGCGCACAAGGCCCGGCAGCACCGCACGAGGTACGCCTTGCAGCAGCGGTATATCGCCGGAAGAGCTGGTCAGTCGCCGATGGGCTTGGGGCCCACATCCTTGGACAGCGGTACCAGCGAGGTGCGGATACGGCGCAGATACTCGCGCACGCGCTCGGGCCGCTTGCGCGCGGCGCCGGCAGCCAGCACGTCGATGATCGCCACATAGGCAAGCCGCGAGGCGCTCGGCTTGTAGATGTCCTGGTCCTCCGGCAGATCGAGGCCAAGCGCGATGTCGGTGGCGCCGGCAAGATCCGATCCGGCCTTGGTCAGGCTCAGCGACTGCGCCCCGTACTGGCGGGCGATGGCGACGCTGTCGAGCAGTTCGGCCGGCGTGCCGCTGGCCGAGATCGCGAAGACCACGTCGCCGCGCTCCAGCGTCGAAGCGATCATCCGCTGCAGGTAGCCGTCCGAATGCGCCTCCGCCGGCACGCCCAGGCGGAAGAAGCGGTTCGCCCCCTCGCGCGCAACATTGGCCGAACCGCCGCCGACGCCGAAGAAGACGATCCGTCGCGCCCCGGCCAAGAGGTCGATCGCCGCCTCCACCGCAATCGGGTCGAGCTGCGCCCGCGCCCGGTTGAGCGTGTCCATCAGCGCGCCGAACACCTGAGACACCAGCGCATCGGACAGGGATCCGCTGTCGGGCGCATGCACGTCCATGTATTGCAGCGAGACGGCCACACTCTGGGCGAGGCGGATCTTGAAGTCCTTGAACCCGTCGCAGCCGAGCGTCTGGCAGAAGCGGTTGACCGTTGCATCGGAGACGCCTGCGCCCTGGGCGATCTCGCTCTGGCGCTGGTAGGCGATGGTCTCCAGGTTCGCCAGCACGTAGTCGGCGACACGCTGCTCGCGCTTGGGGAAGGCGCCGTCGAGCCGCCTGAGCTGCGCGATGATGTCGATCACCTTGGCCACGCCCCGGGCCCCTTCCCTGCCATCTGCCCCAGTCTGCGGGGCGAGATTAATCGGCTTTGTAGGCGATGACATCCATCTCGACCTTCGCATCCACCATCAACGGCGACTGCACCGTGGAACGTGCCGGAGGGTGGGCCCCGAAATGCCGCTCGAACACGGCGTTGAAGCTGGAGAAATCACGGGCGTCATCCAGCCAGACATTGACCTTGACCACATGCTCCAGTCCGCAGCCGGCCAGCGCCAGCACCGACTTGATGTTCTCGATCACCTTTTCGGTCTGCGCGACGATGCCGCCGGTGATGATCTCCCCCCCTTCCACCGGCACCTGGCCGGAGACATAGACGAACCCTCCGGCGGTGACCGCCTTGGCGAACGGGCGCTTCTGTCCACCGGCTGCGAGGTCGGCGGTGTCGTGACGGGTGATGCCCTTGGTCATGGAAATTCTCAGCTCCGTATGAAAGTTTCTTTCATTATCTACCGCGGTTTGGCGGGAAACTCAAATTCCCGTTTGACAGTTTAGGTAGATTATGAAAATTTTTTACACAACGAACAGCCGGCGCAGACACGGCAGATCGTGGGATGGCTGCACGGCCGGCGAATGCACGTCGCCTGCCCGTGTAGCCCATCCGGGCTACCCAGAGGACCCTGTATTTGGAGGAGTGGAATGTTTCGGAACACCCGCTGGAAAACCGTGTTCGCCGCGGCGATCGCGACATCCATGGCCAGTACCGCCTTCGCGGCCGGCACCCTGCGCTACGCCACGGTCGGCGAGCCGCCCAGCCTCGACCAGCACGTCGTCACCTCGGACCTTTCGACGACCATCGCCCACCACATGTTCGAGGGTCTCTACACCTTCGACGCCAGCAATTCGCCGGTGCCGCTTCTGGCCGAGAGCGACCGGCTGGAGGATGACGGACGCACCATCGTCATCACCCTGCGCAAGGACGTGACCTTCCACAACGGCACCGACATGACCTCGGCCGACGTGGTTGCCTCGCTGAAGCGCTGGGGCGAGTTCGGTTCGCGCGGCAGCCTGCTGTTCTCGAATGTCGACAGCATCGAGGCGACCGGCGACCATGAGGTCACGCTGCGCCTGAAGCAGCCGTTCGGCCCCTGGAAGAACCTGCTGGCCTTCATCAACGGCGGCCCGGCGATCTATCCCGCCTCCGTCATGGAAGGCGCCGGCAAGGAGCCTATCGCACCGGAAAACTACATCGGCACCGGCCCCTACCGCTTCGGCGAGTGGCAGCCCAACCGCCATGTCGAGCTCGTCCGCTTCGACGACTATGATTCGCCCGAAGGCGAGCCGAATGGCTATGGCGGCACCCGCAAGGCCGAGTTCGATGCGCTGCGCTTCATCCCGGTCCCCGACGTCGGCACCCGCGTCAGCGGCCTGCAGGCCGGCGACTACGACTATGCCGAGAACATCCCGGGCGACCTCTTCGATGCCCTCGATTCCAGCCCGGACGTCACGACGATCCTGAACGGCGGCCCGATCTTCGGCCTGGTCTTCATGAACTCCAAGGAAGGCCCGCTGAAGGAGAACTTCGCCCTGCGCCGCGCCATCCAGACGGCCATCAACAAGACGCCGGCGCTCCAGGTCTCGATCGGCCCGGAAAAGCTGTGGCGTGCCAACGGCTCGTTCATGCCGCAGGGCAATGTCTGGTACACAGAATCCGGCGCTGACAACTTCAGCAAGGGCGATGCGGCCGCGGCGAAGGAGCTGGCCAAGGAAGCCGGCTACAACGGCGAGCCGATCAAGTTCATGGTGTCGACCAACTACCCGTTCCACTACGACACGGCGATCGTCTACACCAAGCAGCTCGCCCAGGCCGGCTTCAACATCGACCTGCAGGTCTACGACTGGGCAACGCTCATCAAGAAGCGCGGCGAACCGGACCAGTGGGACCTGTTCTTCACCCATCACGGCTTCGTGCCGGATCCGATCCTGATCTCGGTGATGAACCCCAACTACCCCGGCTGGTGGGCCACCCCGGAAAAGACCGCGCTGTCGGAGAAGTTCACCGCCTCGGCCGATCCGGCGGAGCGGCAGAAGCTGTGGGGCGAGCTGCAGGCGCTCGTCTACGAGCAGGTCCCGACCATGAAGACGGGCGACATCTACACCTACAACATCGCCTCCCCGGCGCTTAAGGGCCTCGGCGAAGCAACCCTGATCTGGCCGCACTTCTGGAACGTCTCGAAGTAACGCACGATCCCGTCGTCCCCCTCCGGCCTTTGCGAAAGTCCGTCCGACGGACAACACTCGCAAAAGGCCGGGGGCGGGCTGGCCGCCTCCCGACATTTCGCGGAAAGTCACGCTCATGCTCGGATATGCCCTGCGGAGACTGCTGACGCTCGTGCCGACGCTGCTCGCCGCCTCGCTGCTGGTCTTCCTTTTCGTGCACCTGATCCCCGGCGATCCGGCTGCCGTCCTGCTTGGCGATAGTGCCACGCCCGAGGAAATCGCCAGCCTGACGCGCGAGCTCGGTCTCGACCAGCCGCTCTACACGCAGTACCTGCTATGGCTCGGCAACGTGTTGCAGGGCGACTTCGGCACGTCGATCTTCTTCCGCGTTCCCGTCACCTCGGTGATCGCCGACGGTGCGGAGACCTCGATCCTTCTCGCCCTGATGACGATGGTCTGGATCGTCATTCTCGGCGTCCCCATCGGCGTCGTCGCCGCCAGCTATCGCGGCACCTGGGTCGACCAGGTCACGTCCGGCGGCGCCATGCTCTTCGCCTCCGTGCCGACCTTCTGGCTCGGCCTCTACCTGATCCTGATCTTCTCGGTGACGCTCGGCTGGCTGCCCTCGTCCGGCTTCCCGTCCGTGACCGACGACGGCGGGCTCGCGAACCTGCGCTATCTGCTGCTGCCGAGTTTCACGCTCGCTGCCCCCAACGCCGCGCTGATCATCCGTCTGGTGCGTGCCTCCATGCTCGACGTGCAGCGCGAGGATCATGTGCGCACCGCCCGCGCCAAGGGCCTCGCCCCGTGGAAGGTCTCGGTGAAGCACGTCTTCCGCAACGCGCTGATCGCCGTCGCCGCCGCCTTCGGCTTCACCTTCGCCGCCCTCGTCTCCGAGGCGGTGGTGACCGAAACCGTCTTCTCGCTGCCCGGCATCGGCCGCCTCGTGGTGCAGTCGATCCTGCGCCGCGACTACCCCGTCATCCAGGGCGTCATCCTGGTGATCGTCGTCCTCTACATGGTCATCAACCTCCTGGTCGACCTCGCCTATGCGCGCCTCGACCCCAGGGTGTCGCTGAAATGACCCGGACCCGTTCTCTCAAGCCGCAAAGCCAGGGAGCTGAGGCATGACCGCGATCCTCACCATGGGCCGCATCTTCCGCGGGCGCTGGCTCGCCACCGCCGGACTGTGCTGGCTGATCCTGGTCGCACTGGCCGCGATCTTCGCCCCGCTCGTCGCGCCCTACGACCCGCTCGAGCTCGACCCGCTCGTGCGCCTGTCGCCGCCCAGCCTCGAGCACTTGTTCGGCACCGACCACTATGGCCGCGACAGCTTCTCGCGCAGCCTCTACGGCGCCCGCATGGCCATCATCATTGGCATCGGCAGCGTTGTCGTCGCGCTGGTCGCCGGCGGCCTTGCCGGCATGGTCTCGGCCTATTTCAACCGCCTCGGCCATGTGATCATGCGCGTCGTCGACGTGCTGATGGCGTTCCCGGCGCTGCTGCTCGCCCTCGTTCTGATGACCCTGCTGGAGCGCAGCGTCGTCAACACGGTGATCGTGATCGGCATCGTCTACGCCACCACCACCGCCCGCATCCTCTTCGGCATGACCTTGAAGCTGAAGGGCGAGGTTTTCGTAGATGCCGCGACCTGTTCGGGTGCCGGCCATGGCAGCATCTTGTTCCGCCACATCCTGCCGAATCTCGTCTCGCCGCTCCTGGTGCAGGCAAGCTTCATCTTCGCCTTCGCCCAGCTGCAGGCGGCGGCGCTCGACTTCCTCGGCCTCGGCCTCCCGCCGGAAGTGCCGAGCTGGGGCAACATGCTGTCGGAATCGCGCATCTACGTCACCCGCGCTTCCTGGCTGCTGCTGTTCCCCGGCGCGCTGATCATCCTGTCGGTCTTTTCCATGAACCTGGTCGGCGACGCCCTGCGCGACAGCATCGACCCGCGGTTCCGCAACGACATCAAGGGGGTGTGAGATGACGCGCCCGAATGCAGACACACGCGACCTGTTGCTCGACATGCGCGGCCTGACGCTCGGCGTCGCCACGCCCGACGGCATTCTGCCGGTGGTGCAGGACCTCTCGCTCAGCCTGTCGACCGGCGAGACGCTCGGCATCGTCGGCGAAAGCGGCTGCGGCAAGAGCCTCACCTCGCTCGCCATCATGGGACTGCTGGAGGGAACGCCCGTGCGCGTTCTTGCAGGCGAGATCTTCTTCCGCGGCCGCGATCTCCTGCGCCTGTCGCCGCGCGAGCGCCGCGCGGTCATGGGCAACGAGATGTCGATGATCTTCCAGGAGCCGATGACCTCGCTCAATCCGGTCTACCGGATCGGCGACCAGATCATCGAGGCGATCCGCGAGCATCAGCCGATGTCGCGCCGCGCCGCCCGCGACCGGGCGCTGGAGCTGCTGACCATGGTCCGCATCCCCGACCCGGCGGGGCGCATCGACAGCTTCCCGCACCAGCTGTCCGGCGGCCAGCGTCAGCGCGTAATGATCGCCATGGCGCTCGCCGGCTCGCCGCGCCTCCTGATCGCCGACGAGCCGACCACCGCCCTCGACGTCACGGTGCAGGCGCAGATCCTCAAGCTCATCGTCGAGCTGCAGAAGGAAACCGGCATGGGGGTCATGCTGATCTCCCATGACCTCGGCGTCATCGCCGAGACCTGCGACCGCATCGCCGTGATGTATCGCGGCCGCGTGGTCGAGACGGCGGGTGCGCGCGAGCTCTTCCAGGACATGCGCCATCCCTACACGCGCGGCCTGCTGGACTCGATTCCCGAGGCCGACGAGGACGTCGACCGGCTGTCCGCCATTCCCGGACGCGTCCCGACGCTCGACGAGACCATCACCGGCTGCGCCTTCCATCCGCGTTGCGCGCGGGCGGGCGCCGGTTGCGACAGCGACCAGCCGGCGCTCGCCGCCTTCGCGCCCACCCATTTCGCCCGCTGCCACTACCCGCTGGAGCCGGACGCATGACCGACGCAGCCCCCCTCCTCCAGGTCCGCGACCTGAAGACCCACTTTACCTTCCGCGCGCCCTCAACCGGCGTGTTGCCGGGCCCCAAGCGCATCCTCAAGGCGGTCGACGGCGTCTCCTTCGACCTTGCCGAGGGTGAGGTGCTGGGCATCGTCGGCGAGAGCGGCTGCGGCAAGTCCACGGTAGGACGCACGCTGACGAAGCTCGAGCCGGCGACGAGCGGCGAGGCGCGGTTCCGCGGCCGCGACATTCTGGGGCTTTCGGCGGGCGCCTTCCGGCCGCTGCGCCGCGAGATCCAGATGATCTTCCAGGACCCCTTCGCCTCTCTCAATCCGCGCCTCACCATCGAGCAGACGCTGGCCGAGCCGGTCCGCATCCACGGCCTTGCCCGTACCCGCGAGGAGGTGCGCGCCCGCATCGCCGACACGCTGGTGAAGGTCGGCCTCGATCCGAAGGTGATGACCCGCTATCCGCACGAGTTCTCCGGCGGCCAGCGCCAGCGCATCGGCATCGCAAGGGTGATGATCGTCGAACCGCGCCTCGTCATCGCCGACGAGGCGGTCTCCGCACTCGACGTGTCGATCCAGGCGCAGGTGCTCAACCTCATCAAGGACCTGCAGCGCGACAGCGGCATCTCGATGCTGTTCATTTCCCACGACCTTGGCGTCGTGCGGCACATCTCCGACCGTGTCGCCGTCATGTATCTCGGCCGCATCGTCGAGACGGCCCCCAAGGCCGCCATCTTCGAAAAGCCGGCGCATCCCTACACGCGCCTGCTGCTCGCCTCCATCCCGCGCATCCGGCCGGGACGGCAGCCGGTCGCCGATCTCGGCGAACCGGCAAGCGCCGCCTCGCCGCCCTCCGGCTGCGCCTTCCATCCACGTTGCCCGCTGGCCACCGACATCTGCCGCTCGACGCGGCCCGATCCGGTGGACCTCGGCAACGGACGTTCCAGTGCCTGCCACCATGCCGGCCAGCTTCTCGGGGAGGCCGCCTGATGGCCGAAATGAAACGCGTATTCGTCGGGTCCCTGGCAACGGAGACCAACACCTTCTCGCCCCTGCGCACGGACCTGCAGGACTTCCGCGACAGCTTCTATGCCGGCCCCGGCGAGCATCCCGCAACGCCGACCCTGTGCAGCGCGGTCTTCCCGGTCGCCCGCGACCGCGCGCGGCAACACGGCTGGCACGTGATCGAGGGCACCGCGACCTGGGCGGAGCCGGGCGGCCTCGTCAACGCCCGCACCTGGGAGCTGCTGCGCGACCAGATGCTGGCCGAGATCCGCGCCGCGCTGCCGCTCGACATCGTGCTGCTCGGCCTGCATGGCGCGATGGTCGCCGACGGCTGCCTCGACTGCGAAGGAGAGATCCTGGAGGCGGTGCGCGCCATCGTCGGGCCGGACACGATCGTCGGCGCCACCTTCGATCCGCACAGCCACCTGTCGGCAAAGCGCACCGCCAATGCCGATCTGCTGGTCGCCTTCAAGGAATTCCCGCACACCGATTTCGTCATCGCCGCCGAAAGCCTCATAGATCTCGCCCACCGCACCTCGGTCGGCGAGGTGAAGCCGGAAATCTCCGTCTTCGACTGCCGGATGATCGAGGTGCTGCCGACCAGCCGCCAGCCGATGCGCGGCTTCGTCGACAAGCTTAAGGCGCTGGAAGGACATGACGGCGTCCTGTCGGTTTCGGTGATCCATGGCTTCATGGCCGCCGACGTGCCGGACCTCGGCTCCCGCCTCGTCGTCATCACCGACGGCGACCGGCCGAAGGGCGATCAGCTGGCGCGCGAACTCGGCATGGAGCTCTTTTCCTATCGCGGCCGCACCCGGCCGGATTTCCTCACCCCGGCGCAGGCGCTCGACAAGGCGGCCGAGACCGACGGCCATCCGGTCGTCATCGCCGATGTCTGGGACAATCCCGGCGGCGGCGTGCCGGGCGATTCCACCATCGTGCTGCGCGAGATGATCGCACGCGATCTCACGGATGCCGCCCTCGCCTCCATCTGGGACCCGGTCGCGGTGCGCACCTGCATTTCCGCCGGCGAGGGCGCGACGTTGCCCTTGCGCTTCGGCGGCAAGATGTCGGCAGCCGCGGGCGAGCCCATCGATGCCGAGGTGACGGTGGAGAAGGTGGTGCGCAACGCGGTGCAGAGCTTCGGCACCAGCGTCGTGCCGTTGGGCGATTCGGTGACGATCCGCATCAAGGGGCTGCGCGTGGTGCTCAACACGGTGCGCTCGCAGATCTTCAGCCCGGACGCCTTCGCCAACATGGGGATCGACCCGACGGCAATGAAGATCCTGGTTGTGAAGTCGACCAATCACTTCCACGATGCCTTCTCGCGGATCGCCTTCGACATCCTCTATGCGGCGGTCGACGGGCCCTACCCGAACGATCCGGCGACCAACACCTACCACACCCTCACGCGCGCCATCTGGCCGCGCGTCGAGGATCCCCACGCCGCCTGAGACGAACGGACCACGCCATGACCGCCGACGCGCCCTTCCAGCCCGAAACGCCCGCCCTCGTGCTGGACGAGGCGGTTGCGCTCGCCAACATCGCCCGCTTCCAGGCCCATTGCGACCGGCTCGGCCTCAAGAGCCGGCCGCATATCAAGACGCACAAGCTGCCGCGCTTCGCCAGGGCGCAGATCGAGGCCGGCGCGCGCGGCATCACCTGCCAGAAGATCGGCGAAGCCGAGGTCATGGCCGATGCCGGCATCGACGACATTCTCATCACCTTCAACATCCTTGGCGAGGCCAAGCTTGCGCGGCTGAAGGCGCTTGCCGGGCGCATCGCCCGCCTTGCCGTCGTCGCCGACAGCCAGACGACGGTGGACGGCCTCGCCGCCGCCTTCGCGGACGGTGCGGCAACGCTGCATGTGATGGTGGAATGCGATACCGGCGCCGGACGCTGCGGCGTCCAGACGCCGGCAGAGGCGGCAGATCTCGCCGCCCGCATCGCGGCTGCGCCCGGCCTCGTCTTCGCCGGACTGATGACCTACCCCGCCCCCGGCAAGGCCGGCAATGTCGAGCGTTTCATGGGCGAGGCGCTCGGCCTGCTCGCCGCGCGGGGCATCGAGTGCCCGGAAATCTCCAGCGGCGGCTCGCCCGACATGTGGCATGCGGGGGAAGCGGAAGGCGGGTCCCGCAACCTCGTCACCGAGTACCGGGCCGGCACCTACATCTATAACGACCGCTCGCTGGTCGAGCGCGGCGCCTGCGCCCTCGACGACTGCGCCCTGACCGTGCACGCCACCGTGGTCAGCCGGCCGACACCGACGCGTGCGGTGCTGGATGCCGGCTCCAAGGCGCTGTCCTCGGACCTGCTCGGCCTCAGCGGACACGGCACCATCATCGGCCATCCGGATGCGCATATCGCAGCGCTCAGCGAGGAACATGCGGTGGTCGATATCCCTGCCGGCAGCCTTGCCGTCGGCGACCGCGTTCGCATCGTGCCGAACCATTGCTGCGTGGTGACGAACCTGTTCGACAGCGCCTGGCTGCTCGGCGCCGACGGCAGCGTTCAACAGATCGATATCGCCGCGCGCGGCCGCATGACCTGACGGACTGACCGGCGCGACCCACTCCTCAAGCCTCGTCGGGATCGAAATAGTCTGCGTGGGCGGCCCGAATGTCGTCGATGATGCCGGCGATGCGAGCCAGATGCGAGCGCATCCGCGCAATTGCCGCGTCCTGATCGCCGCCGCGCACCGCCGCCAGGATCGAGATGTGGTCCTCCAGCGCCAGCCGGGCGCCGTTTTCCAGCGACAGATAGCGGACCCGGTCCATATGGGCCTTGTGATCGCGGATCAGCGCCCACACGTGCCCCTGCCCGGCGATCTCGCAGATGCGGTTGTGAAAACTGTCGTCGAGCGCATGGAACCCGGCCCGGTCGTCGCGATCCACCGCCTTTTCCTGCTCGCCGATCATGTCTTCCAGCTCGCCCATCTCCGCCTCGGTCATGTTGGCCATGGCCGCGCGCATCGTCTCCAGTTCGAGCGCGGTGCGGATGAAGCGGGCACGGTGCACCGCCTCCACCGAGATCGGCGTCACCACCGTGGCGCGCTGCGGACGGATCAGCAGGAAGCCCTGCTGCGACAGCCGGTAGAAGGCATCGCGCACCGGCTGCCGGCTGACCCCCATCTGCTTGGCGACTTCCGCCTCCGACAGCTTTGTGCCGGGCAGAAGATCGAGGCCAACCACCCGATTGTAGAGTTCGGCAAACACCAGATCGGTCACGGACGGCACGCGCGACATGTCGAGCGTCCTGAGCTTGATCTGTTCCGTCATCCACCTGCCCTCCCTGCGACCACCGCAGCCCGCCCGCAAGATCGGACGAGGCCTTGGCGCCGCGCTGCCGGACGTGTCGTCCGCGCCGGTTTTCCGGCATTTGCCGGGAGGCTCGTCCTAGCGACTGCCGCCCGGTTTGACAATTCGCCGCCCCCGTTCCGGCGGGCGTTGACTCAACTTGCAGACTAACATATTAGATTACTAGTTAGTTCGCCAGCCCCAAGAACGAGACGCTGACAAACGCGACAGGGCCGGCAGGGAGGATCGGAATGGCGCTACTGGACGAGGACCGGCTGTTTCCGGTGGAGCCGCGCACGCGCGGCCTTGCCCGCGACATTTACCG
Source organism: Stappia sp. 28M-7 (assembly GCF_014252955.1). NCBI lineage: Bacteria > Pseudomonadati > Pseudomonadota > Alphaproteobacteria > Hyphomicrobiales > Stappiaceae > Stappia > Stappia quadratibracata. Next base: position 3,815,250 of record NZ_JACMIA010000001.1, read on the forward strand.
GACCATCCGCGACCTGCCGATCGTCAGCCCCCACGGCCATACGGACCCGGCCTGGTTCGCGCTGAACGAACCGTTCCCCGACCCGGCCGAGCTTTTCGTGGTGCCGGATCACTACGTCTTCCGCATGCTGTGCTCGCAGGGCATCGCGCTGACCGATCTCGGCGTTCCCCGCGTCGACGGCGGGACAAGCGAGCGCGATCCGCGCCGCATCTGGCAGCTCTTCGCCGACAATTTCCACCTCTTCCGCGGCACGCCCTCCGCGCTCTGGCTGAACCACGCCTTCCAGGAGGTCTTCGGCATCGACGAGCCGCTGGGTCCGCAGACCGCGACGCGCATCTACGACCATATTGCCGACTGTCTCGCTCGCCCCGAATTCCGACCGCGTGCCCTGTTCGACCGGTTCAACCTCGAGGTCATCGCCACGACGGAATCGGCGCTGGACCCGCTGGAGCATCATCGCACGATCCGCGACAGCGGCTGGGGCGGCCGGGTCATCACCGCTTATCGGCCGGACGCGGTCATCGATCCCGAGTTCGAGGGCTTTGCCGCCAACGTCGCTCGTCTCGGCGAGATCACCGGCGAGGACACGACGAGCTGGCACGGCTATCTCGCCGCCCACCGGGCCCGCCGGGCCTTCTTCAAGCAGCACGGCGCCACCTCGACCGATCACGGCGCGCCCAGCGCCCGCACCGAGGACCTTTCGCCGACTGAGGCCGCAGGCCTCTTCGACAAGGCGCTGGCCGGGCGCTGCACGGCGGAGGAAGCCGACCGGTTCCGCGGCCACATGCTGACCGAGATGGCGCGCATGAGCCTCGACGACGGGCTGGTGATGCAGATCCACCCCGGCGCCTTCCGCAACCATTCCCCTGCCGTGATGGCCCGGCACGGCCGCGACAAGGGCTTCGACGTCCCGACGCGCACCGACTACGTGCGCGCGCTCAAGCCGCTGCTCGACGCGGTCGGACACGAGCCCGGCCTCACCATCATTCTCTTCACCCTGGACGAGACCTCCTACGCCCGCGAGCTGGCGCCCCTTGCCGGCGCCTATCCGGTGCTGCGCCTCGGCCCGCCCTGGTGGTTCCACGACAGCGCGGAGGGCATGCGCCGTTTCCGCGAGATGGCGACGGAAACCGCCGGTTTCTACAACACGGTCGGGTTCAACGACGACACCCGCGCCTTCTGTTCCATCCCCGCCCGCCACGACGTGGCCCGGCGGTCGGATGCGGCATTCCTTGCCACACTCGTCGCCACAGGGAGGCTCGGCGAGGGCGAGGCATACGAGGTCGCACGCGACCTCACCTACACCCTGGTCAAGGCCGCCTACAGGCTGTGACCGGGCTGAAACTGCTCTAGGGAGGAACTGAACATGAAACACTGGAAGACCATGACGGCAGCCTTCGGGCTGCTCGCCGCCTCCGCCATGACGGTGCAGGCGGCCGACATCGTCCTGCGATCCTCGGACACCCATCCGGACGGGTATCCGACTGTCGAGGCGGTCAAGTATCTCGGCGAGCTCGTCAAGGAGCGCTCCAACGGCCGCATCGAGATCGAGGTGTTCCACTCGGCCCAGCTCGGCCAGGAGAAGGACACGATCGAGCAGACCCAGTTCGGCGTGATCGACATGAACCGCGTCTCGCTCGGGCCGTTCAACAACATCATCGAGGAGACCCAGGTTCCCTCGCTGCCCTACATCTTCCGCTCCGTCGACCACATGCACAAGGTGATGGACGGTCCGATCGGCCAGGAGATCCTCGACGCGTTCTCCGACCATGATCTCGTCGGCCTGGTCTTCTACGACGCCGGCTCGCGCTCCTTCTACAACCGCCAGAAGCCGGTCGAGAACATGGCCGACCTGTCGGGCATGAAGTTCCGCGTGATGCAGTCGGACCTGTTCGTGGACATGGTCAACGCGCTCGGCGCCAACGCGACGCCGATGCCCTATGGCGAGGTCTATTCCTCGATCCAGACCGGCGTCATCGACGGCGCCGAGAACAACTGGCCGTCCTTCGAGAGCTCCGGCCACTTCGAGGTCGCCGGCTACTACACGCTCGACGAGCACCTGATCGTGCCGGAAGTCCTGGTCATGTCGAAGAAGAGCTGGGACAAGCTCTCGGCCGAGGACCAGGCCTTGATCCGTCAGGCTGCCAAGGACTCCGTCCCGCACATGCGCAAGCTGTGGGCCGAGCGCGAGGCCGCCTCCGAGGCCAAGGTCCGCGAGGCCGGCGTCAAGATCGTCAGCGAGATCGACAAGACGCCCTTCATCGAGGCGATGAAGCCGGTCTACGAGAAATACGTGACCTCCGACAAGCTGAAGGACCTCGTCGCCCGCATCCAGGCGACCGAGTGATCCCTGCCTGACCTCGAACCCGCGGCGGCCGGTCCGCCGCGGGTTTCTTCTTGCCGGGAGGACGCATCTTGCAAGGGACAATGCGCGACATCGCGCGGATCACGGGCACCCTGGGCCGCATCGCCCTGTGGCTGTCGGGCACGGGCCTCGTGCTGATGACCGCATTCATTTCGGTCCAGGTCTTCTGGCGCTACGCGCTCAACGACAGCCAGTCCTGGACGGAGCCCGCCTCGGTGATGCTGATGGGCTGGTTCATCTTCCTGGGCGCTGCCGTCGGCATCCGCGAGGGCTATCACCTGTCCTTCGACGTGCTGCTCTACGTGCTGCCGCTGAAGGTCAAGCTGGCGCTGCATTCGATCTCGGACGCCGTGGTCATCGCCTTCGGTGCGGGCATGGTCTGGTACGGGGCCGAACTCGCCGCCAAGACCGCCGGCAACAAGCTTCCCTCGCTCGGCATTTCCGGCGCGTTCGACTTCCTGCCCCTCGTCGGCGGCGGGATTCTCATCGTCCTCTTCTCGCTCGAGCGCCTCGCCCGCCGCGCTGCCGGCCTGCCGACCGCCCGCTTCGGCGAAACCGAACTGGAGGATTGAGCGATGGAACTGTTGATCCTCTTCGGCACCTTCACCGTCCTGCTGCTGATCGGCACGCCCGTCGCCTTCTGCCTCGGCGTCTCGTCCTTCGCCACCATCGCCTATATGGGCCTGCCGCCGGTGGTCGTGTTCCAGCGGCTGAACTCCGGCGTCTCGGTCTTCGCGCTGATGGCGATCCCCTTCTTCATCTATGCCGGGGAATTGATGGTGCGCGGGGATATCGCCCGCCGGCTGGTGGCGCTGGCCGGTGCGCTCGTCGGCCATCTGCGCGGCGGCCTCGGCCAGGTCAACATCACCGCCTCGGTGCTGTTCGGCGGCATTTCCGGTTCTGCCGCGGCCGACGCCTCTGCAATCGGCGGCCTGATGATCCCGCAGATGAAGGCGCGCGGCTACGACGTCGACTACGGCGTCAACGTCACGGTGGTCTCATCGATCATCGCGTTGATGCTGCCGCCCTCGCACAACATGATCATCTATTCGATCTCCGCCGGCGGGCGCATCTCCATCGCCGACCTGTTCACCGCCGGCATCCTGCCCGGCCTGCTGCTGGCGCTGTCGCTCATGTTCGCGGCCTGGTACGTCGCCAAGAAGCGCAACTACCCCATCGACCCGTTCCAGGGCTGGGGCATGGTCGGCCACCTGCTGATCAACGCGACCCCCGGCATCCTGCTGATCGCCATCATCTTCGGCGGCGTGCGCTCCGGCATCTTCACCGCCTCGGAAAGCTCCTGCATCGCGGTCGTCTACGCGCTCTTCATCACCGCCGTCGCCTACCGCACCATGCACTGGCAGAACTTCGTTCTGGCGACCACCGCAGCGGTGCGCACCACAGCCATGGTGCTGCTTGTGATCGGCTGTGCCGCCTCGTTCGGCTGGCTGCTCGCCGTTCTGCGCGTACCCGCGACGCTCGTCGCCGTCATGCAGGACGTCTCGCAGAACCCGCTTCTGGTGCTCTTGCTGATCAACGTGATCCTGCTGATCCTCGGCACGTTCATGGACATGTCGCCGCTGATCGTCATCACCACGCCGATCTTCCTGCCCGTTGCCCAGGCCTTCGGCGTCGACCCCGTGCATTTCGGCGTCATCCTGATCCTCAACCTCGGCATCGGCCTTTGTACCCCGCCGGTCGGCGCGGTGCTCTTCGTCGGCTGTGCCGTCGGCCGGATCACCGTCTGGGATGCCGTCCGCACGATCTGGCCCTTCTACTTCGCCGCCGTCGGGACCCTGCTGCTCGTCACCTATGTGCCGGCGCTGTCGCTCTGGCTGCCCTCGCTGTTCCACTGATCACATCGGAGCCCGTCCATGTCTCCCCTTGCCGTCTTTCCAGAAGTCGCGACCGGCCCCGGCGTCACCCGTCGCGTCGTCGCGGACAGTCCGCAGATGATGGTCGTCGCCTTCACCTTCGAAGCCGGCGCGGAAGGCCCGCTGCATAACCATCCGCACATCCAGTCGACCTATGTGGAGAGCGGCCGCTTCATCTTCTCCCTCGACGGGGAGGAGTTCGAGGTCGGCCCCGGGGACAGTTTCGTCATCCCCTCCAACGCGGTGCACGGCTGCCGCTGCCTTGAGGCAGGGCGCCTGATCGACGGCTTCACGCCGCGCCGCGACGATTTCCTCTGATCCCGAAACCCACCCCTTCAAGGAGCCGCCATGCTGAGCGTCGAGACCCGCCACGCCGTCCACCAGGACCATGCCAAGGGCATGGACACGGACGAGCTGCGCCGCCACTTCCATGCCGGAGGCCTGTTCCGCGACGGCGAGATCCGCCTCGTCTACACCCATTACGACCGCTTCGTGCTGGGCGGCGCGGTGCCGGGCACCGGCACCCTCACCCTCGACAAGGTCGAGGAGACCCGCACCGCCACCTTCCTGGAGCGGCGCGAGATGGCCGTCGTCAATATCGGTGCGACCGGTGAGGTCTCAACGCGGGGCGGCAGCTGGACGCTGGAGCGCGGCGACGTGCTCTATCTCGGCATGGGTGCCGGCCCGGTCACCTTCTCCGGCGGCGGGCGGTTCTACATCACCTCCGCCCCGGCCCACCGCTCCCTGCCGTCGCGGCTGATCCGCCTGTCGGAGGCCAACAGTCTGAAGCTCGGCGCTACCGAGACCTCCAACAAGCGGACCATCAACCAGTTCGTCCATCCGCTCGTGATGGAAAGCTGCCAGCTCGTGCTGGGCTACACCACGCTGGAGGACGGCTCGGTCTGGAACACCATGCCGGCCCACGTCCACGACCGGCGGATGGAAGCCTATCTCTACTTCGACATGACGGAGGATCAGCGCGTCCTGCACCTGATGGGCGAGCCGCAGCAGACCCGCCATCTCATCGTCGCCAATGAGGAAGCCGCCATCTCGCCGCCCTGGTCGATCCACTCGGGCGCGGGCACCGGCAGCTACACGTTCATCTGGGCGATGGCCGGGGACAATGTCGACTACACGGACATGGATTTCGTCAGCATGGCGGAGATGAAATGAGCACCTCCTTCTCGCTCTCCGGCCGCAAGGCGCTGGTGACCGGCGCCAATACCGGCATCGGCCAGGCCATCGCCCTCGCGCTGGCCGCCGCCGGCGCCGAAGTGACCTGCGCCGGCCGCCGCTCCTGCCTTGAGACCGTCGCCGCGATCGAGGCTGCCGGCGGCAGCGCCTCCTCGCTGACCCTCGATCTTGCCGATCCGATGGCGGCGCGCGACGTCTTTGCCGGCACGGGACATTCGCTCCTCGTCAACAATGCCGGCATCATTCGCCGTGGGGACAGCGTCGACTTCACCGAAGACGACTGGGACGCGGTAATGGACGTCAATCTCAAGGCGCTGTTCTTCACCACCCAGGCCTTCGCCCGCGACCTGCTGGCGCGCGGCGAGGGCGGCGCGGTGGTCAACATTGCCTCCATGCTGTCCTTTCAGGGCGGCATCCGCGTGCCGTCCTACACCGCCGCCAAGCACGGGGTTGCGGGGATAACCAAGATCCTCGCCAACGAGTGGGCGGCAAAAGGCATCAACGTCAACGCCATCGCGCCGGGCTACATCGCCACCAACAACACCAAGGCGCTGCGCGAGGATCCGGATCGCTCCGCCGCGATCCTCGACCGCATCCCGGCCGGCCACTGGGGCGCGCCCGAGGATATCGCCGGCACCGCCGTCTTTCTCTGCTCCCCGGCCGCCCGCTACGTGCACGGCGCGGTGATCCCTGTCGATGGAGGCTGGCTTGCCCGCTGACCTGCCCCGCCTGAAACCTCGCCACGAAGGCCCCCGTCCCGGCACCGGCATCGTCCATCTCGGCCTCGGCGCCTTCTTCCGCGCCCATGGCGCCCTCTATGTCGCCGAGGCAATGGCCGCATCCGGCGGCGACTGGGGCATTGTCGGCGTCTCGCTGAAGCGGCCCGACCAGCGCGACCGGCTGGCGCCGCAGGACTTCGCCTATACCGCGCTGGAGCTCGCTCCCGGCGGCGAGGTTCCGCGTATTGTCGACGTGCTGGCCGGCGTCCTCGTCGCGCCGGAAGACCCGGAAGCGGTGGTCGCGCTGATGGCCGCCCCCGCCACCCGGATCGTCACCCTTACCGTCACCGAAAAGGGCTATTGCCACGAGCCGGCGACCGGGCGCCTGTCGCTCACCCATCCCGACATCGCGGCCGATCTTGCAGATCCGGCGCGGCCCGCCTCGGCCCTCGGCTTCCTGGTACGCGCGCTCGCCCGCCGCCGAGATGCAGGGATGAAGCCCTTCACCGTGCTGACCTGCGACAACCTTCCCCACAACGGCGCGATGCTGCGCGGCCTGGTGCTGGAGCTGGCCGAGCGGATCGACCCGGCCCTTTCCCGGTGGATCGCGGCGGAGGGGCGGTTCCCCTCCACCATGGTCGACCGCATCGTGCCGGCGACAAGCCCGGCCGATCTCGACCGTGTCGCCCGCCTGATCGGCTGCCGCGACGAGAGCCCGGTGCTGCACGAGCCCTTCCGCCAGTGGGTGATCGAGGACGATTTCGTCGGCGGCGACCGGCCGGACCTTGGCGCCAGCGGCGCGGAACTCGTCGCGGACGTCGCCCCGTACGAGCTGATGAAGCTGCGCTGCCTCAACGGCACGCACAGCTCGCTCGCCTATCTCGGCTATCTCGCCGGGCACGAGACCATCGCCGACACCGTCGCGGATCCGGCCTTTGCTGCGTTTCTCGACCGCCTTTGGACCGAGGAAATCCTGCCGGGCCTCACCCCGCCTCCAGGCGTCGACCTTGCCGCTTATGCCGCCCGGCTGAAGGAGCGCTACGCCAATCCGGCGATCCGCCACCGCACCTGGCAAATCGCCATGGACGGCTCGCAAAAACTGCCGCAGCGCATCCTCGGGCAGCTGGAGGAAGGACTTGCCGCCGGGCGGCCGATGTCCGGCCTTATCCTCGCGGTCGCCGCCTGGATGACCTATGTCGGCGGCACCGATCTTTCGGGGAAATCCATCGACGTGCGCGATCCCATGTCCGACCGCCTGCGCGCCCTGTGCGATGCGGCGGACGGCTCGGCGGCGAAGGTCGCCGCCCTTTTGGAGCTTCGCGAGATCTTTCCGGCAAGCCTTGCCGGCAACACCGCGTTCCGAACCCGTCTCACCGAGGCCCATGCGGGCCTTGCCGAGCGAGGCGCCCGCGCAATGGTCGAGGCCTGTCATGCTTGAGAGCTGGCGCTGGTACGGACCGCTCGACCGCATCGGGCTTCACGAGATTTCGCAGACCGGCGCGCGGGGAATAGTCACCGCGCTGCACGAGATCCCTTACGGAGAGATCTGGAGCCGCAAGGCCATCGCCGCCCGCAAGGCGATGATCGCCGCCAGCGGTCTGGACCTCTCCTGGCAGGTGGTGGAGAGCCTGCCCGTGCACGAGCGCATCAAGCGCGGCGAGGGCGACCTTGCGCCGCTCTTTGCCAACTACCGCCAGTCGCTGGCGAACCTTGCGGCCGAGGGCATCTTCACCGTCTGCTACAACTTCATGCCGTTGCTGGACTGGACGCGGACCGACCTTGCCAGTCCGGTCCGGGGCGGCGGCACCTGCCTGCGCTTCGATGCCGCGCGCATGTGCGCGCTGGAAATGTTCATGCTGGAGCGCGAAGGCGCCGAGGACGACTACCCGGAGGAGGTGCGCCACCGCGCCCGCCAGTGGTTCCAGGCAAGCGATACGGCCGCCCACGAGGACCTCGTCGCATCGATCATGGCGGGGCTTCCCGGCGCCTACGACCGCTACGACATCCCGGCCCTGCGCCAGGCGCTGACACTGTATGACGGCATCGACGCCAACGCTCTGCGAGCGAATTTCGCCCGCTTTCTCAAGGAGGTGGTTCCGGCCGCGACAGAACTCGGCATGCGCCTGTGCGTCCACCCGGACGACCCGCCGCGCGACATCCTCGGCCTGCCGCGCATCGTCTCGAACGCGGAGGATATCGCCTGGATCCTCGACCAGGACGAGGCGACGGCGAACGGCCTGACCCTGTGCTCCGGCTCGCTCGGCGCCAATCCGGAAAACGACGTGCCGGCGATTGCCCGGCGTTTTGCCCCGCGCATCCACTTCGCGCATCTGCGCAATGTCGCGAAGGAGCCCGACGGCAGCTTCGAGGAAGCCGCCCACCTTGCCGGCGACACCGACATGGTGGCGCTCGCCGCCGTGCTGCTGGCCGAGGAGCGCCGGCGCCGGGACGAGGGCCGGGCGGACGCGGAAATCCCCTTCCGCCCCGACCATGGACACGCGCTGTTGTCGGACTTCGACCGCGACACCCATCCAGGTTATCCTCTGATCGGACGCATGCGCGGCCTTGCCGAACTGCGCGGCGTCATCACGGCCCTCTCCCATCCTGGAACCCGTCATGCCTGACAACGCAACCGGCCTTGCCGACCGCCCGCCGCTCGTCCTTTCGGAACGCGACAATGTCGCGGTGCTTGCCGCCCGCGCGGAGGCCGGCAGCGATCCGCTGGAGTTGGGAGCGCCGCTTTCGGCCGCCGTCGCGCCGGGGCACAAGATCGCCCGCCGCCCGATCGGGGCGGGCGAGCCGGTCGTCAAATACGGGCAGGTGATCGGCTATGCCACGGCCGCAATCGCCGCCGGCGAGCATGTCCATTCGCACAATTGCGAGATCGGCGAGCACGAGCGCGCCTACCGCATCTCCGACAAGCTGGCCGAGGCGCGCGCCGCGATCCCGCGCCTCAACGACGGGGATATCGCGGGCCGCTTCCTCGGCTACCAGCGCGCCGACGGGCGCGCCGGCACGCGCAACATGATCGCGCTGGTCGCCACCGTGAACTGCTCGGCGACGGTGGTGCGGCGGGCCGCCGACATCCTCAATGCCTCCGGCATGCTGGACGACTGGCCGAACATCGACGGGGTCGTCGCTTTCGCCCACGGCACCGGTTGCGGCATGTCGTCGAGCGGCCCGGGCTGGGAGATTCTCCAGCGCGTGCTGTGGGGCCACGCCACCCATCCCAATGTCGGCGCCGCGGTTTTTGTCGGCCTCGGCTGTGAGGTGATGCAGGTGGCGCGGATGAAGGCGCTCTACTCAGATGGCGCGGAGACCCGCTTTCACGGCCTTGCGATCCAGGAAAACGGCGGCACCCGTGCCACCATCGAGCGGATCGTCGAGACTGTGCGCGAGCTGCTGCCGGAGGTGAACCGCACCGCCCGCCGGCCGACGCCGGTTTCGGCGCTGAAGCTCGGTCTGCAATGCGGCGGATCGGACGGCTGGTCGGGGATAACCGCAAATCCGGCGCTCGGGATCGCCTGCGACCTCCTGGTGGCGCAGGGCGCAACCGTCGTCCTGTCGGAAACCCCGGAAATCTTCGGCGCCGAACAACTGCTTCTGTCGCGCGCGGCCTCACAAGAGGTCGCCGACCGCCTGATCGAGCGCATCCGCTGGTGGGAGGACTATGCGGCAAAAAACGGCGCCTCGCTCGATCAGAACCCCAGCCCCGGCAACAAGGCCGGCGGCCTCACCACCATCCTGGAAAAGTCGCTGGGGGCTGTTGCCAAGGCCGGCGCCACGCCGCTGAACGAGGTGGTCGGTTACGGCGAACAGGTGAAGGGGCCGGGCCTCGTCTTCATGGACACGCCGGGCTACGACCCGGTCTCGGCGACGGGACAGATCGCCGGCGGCTGCCAGCTCGTCGCCTTCACCACCGGGCGCGGCTCGGCCTTCGGCTCCAAGCCGGCGCCGACCCTGAAGATCGCCACCAGCGACCGGCTCTACCGCGCGATGCGCGAGGACATGGACGTCAATGCCGGAGACGTGCTGGAAACGGGCGTTTCGCTGGCCGAGAAGGGCCGCGAGATCCATGATCGGCTGATCGCCGCTGCCTCGGGCGAACAGACGAAGTCGGAGGCCCTGGGCCTCGGCGACCACGAATTCGTGCCCTGGCAGATCGGCGCGGTGCTTTAGGGATAGGCCCTGGCGCCTGTCTCCAGACGCAAAAAAGGCCGGGCGAACCCGGCCTTTCCCAAGTGCCTCGATGAGTGCTGCCAGTACATCCGTGGTCAGCGCTCAGAAGCACAATTGCGTTGTCAGGCTGCGCGCTTCAGGAGCGCGCTGCCCGACCCTGCGGGTCGTTACGCGACCTGCAGGTTGTCAGCAGCAGCCTTGCCGCTGCGGCGATCGGTGACGATCTCGAAGCTGACCTTCTGGCCCTCGACGAGGCTGGTCATGCCAGCGCGCTCGACCGCGGAGATGTGAACGAAGACGTCGGGCTGACCGCCGCCCTGCTCGATGAAGCCAAAGCCCTTGGTGGAATTGAAGAACTTAACGGTACCGGTGTTCATGGCGATTTCCTTTTCAGATCGCGAACGGGTATGTGCCTGCCGCGCGCAGAACGCATGGCAAACGGTTCAGATCGATTTTGAGAGAGGAAGATCGCCGGTCGCGCGCCAAGCGCGCTCAGGAACAAAGTTCAACAGCCAAGATCGATGACACACATATGGACGGCAACGGTGTTCAAAACAAGGCCGCATTCTCAAGGGGGGCAAAATAAATCCGGCGGCGACCGGGAATAACCTGCCGCCGGTGGCGGAACCGCGCGGGGATAACCCGCATCCGGCGGCCCACGCGGTTTTGAGAGACCCAGCGCGGAAAAGGCTCAAGAAATGCAAATACGCTCATGATTTCAATGTTTTGAGCGCAACGAGAAATTGAGACGGATTTTGCGAAATTCCGTCTCGAAACGCCCCGAAATTGCAGTTTGCCGTCTCAAAACCGGCGTCAGGCGGCGTATTGGCGGGCAACGTCCGACAAAGTGGCCAGAAGCGGCGTCAGCGGCTCGCGCTGCACCATGACCAGGCCGACAGGCTCGCCCTCGTCCTCGTCCCGGGCGGGCGACTTACCCCCGCTCCGCTCGGTGGAAATCGGCACGGCGGCGATGGAGCCGGCGGAGACGAACATGCCGGCGAGCTTTTCCGGCACGACCGACGCCCACTTGCCGGTCATGACATGACCGACGAGCGCGATGATCGAGTTGGACTCGATCCGCGCCTTCGGCGTGACGCCGGCCGCTTCGAGATGGCGGTCGACGATGGCCCGGTTCTGCATGTCGGGGGTAAGAAGGCAGAGCTGCTCGCCGCCGAGCTCGTGCCAGCCGACCCGGTCGCGGGCGGCCAGCGGGTCGGAGACGGCGACCAGCAGTCGGTAGCGCTCGCGGTAGAGCGGCAGCACGGTACGCCGGCGCCGCGCGTCGGCATCCAGGTAGGTGATGCCGGCGTCGAGATCGAGCCGGTCCATCTGCTCGAGAATTTCGGCCGAGGTGCGTGAGAAGATCTGGAATCGCACCTGCGGATGGCGCAGCGCGTAAGGAGAGACGAGATCGGCGACCATCGGCAGTGCCGTCGGGATGACGCCGATGCGCAAGGTGCCCTCGAGGTCGGAACGCACGGCGCGCATCTCGTCGCGCAGGGCCCGCATGTCGCCGACGATCCGCAGCGCCAGCACATGCACCCGCTCGCCCTCCGGCGTCAGCCCCTGGAAGCGCGAACCGCGATGCACGAGCTGGACGTTGAGCTGGTCCTCCAGCTGCCGGATGGCTGAAGACAGCGTCGGCTGGGTGACACCGATGCTCTCCGCCGCACGCCCGAAGTGGCGCTCGCGCACCAGCGCAATGAACATTTCCAGCTTGTCGATCATTCCCGCCGCACCCGTTTTCCCCCTTATCGACGATCTGCCCTCAGGCGACCGTCGCGATTGCGCCGGACGATAGCACGGGCACGACCGGGGTGGGGGTGCGGACGGCAAGAGCGGTGGAAAGCGGATCAGATCGAACGCTGGTTGACGCGCAAGGAGACCTCGGCCGCCGTCTCGACCCGCTCCGAATAGCGGTCGACCAGCGCGCTGGAGCGCCCGCGCACCATCAGCGTGAACTTCACCAGTTCCTCGGTGACGTCGACGATCCGGTTGTAATAGGAGGACGGCTTCATCCGGTCGTCCTCACCGAACTCGGCAAAGGCGCGGGCGACGGAAGACTGGTTGGGGATGGTGACCATCCGCATCCAGCGGCCGAGAATGCGCATCTGGTTGACCGCGTTGAAGCTCTGCGAGCCGCCGCAGACCTGCATCACCGCCAGCGTCTTGCCCTGGGTCGGGCGGATGCCGCCGAGCGACAGAGGCAGCCAATCGATCTGCGTCTTCATCAGGCCGGTCATCGCACCGTGCCGCTCCGGCGAGACCCAGACCATGCCTTCCGACCACATGGCGAGCTCGCGCAGCTCCTGCACCTTGGGATGCCCGGGATCGGCCCCGTCGACGAGGGGCAGGTCGTGCGGATCGAACATCCGCGTCTCGCAGCCGTGCCAGTCGAGCAGGCGGCGCGCCTCCTCGGCGACCAGGCGCGAGAAGGAGCGCTGCCGCAGCGACCCGTAGAGCAGCAGGATGCGCGGGGCATGGAAGGCCTCGCCCGGCACGGCGTAGTCGGCCGGATCGACCCGCCGCATCTGCGAGAAATCGATGTTCGGCAGGTCGGCGGCGGCAAGATCGGCGACGGAACTCACGAGGCGTCTCCGGAAGCGGAGCCGGCCACGACGACCTCGCCGTCCTCCTTGCGGAACGTGCCGATCGCCGCATTGGGCAGGATCTCCAGAACCGTCTCCGACGGACGGCACAGGCGAATGCCCTTTTCCGTGACGACGATGGGCCGGTTGACCAGAACCGGATGCTCCAGCATGGCGGCGAGGATCGTCTCGTCGTCGACGGACGGATCGGTGAGACCGAGTTCCTCGGCCGGCGACTTGGCAACGCGCAAGGCGGTGCGCGGCGTCAGCCCGGCGCCGGCGAACAGGGCCAGAAGCTGCGGCCGGGTCCAGCCGGTCTTGAGGTATTCGATGACGACGGGCTCCTCGCCGGAGGCGCGGATCATCTCCAGCACGTTGCGCGAGGTGCCGCAGTTGGGATTGTGGTGAATGACGATGGTCATGAGCTTCCTTCGCATGTGGCAGGTCCCGGCGCGCAACAGGCCGGCAGCGCCGCCAGGACGGGACGGCAGACATCGGGCGCGCCGCCGCAGCAATCTTCCATCAGGAAGGCAAGCAGCGCCGTCAGTCCGCCCATGTCGGCGAAATAGCGGATCGTGCGCCCCTGCCGGCGACTGTGCAGCAGGCCGGCACGGGTGAGGATCGCAAGATTGGTGGAAAGCGTGTTCTGCCGAACCTCCAGGGCAGCGGCGATGTCGCCGGCCGTCATGCCCTAGCTCCCTGCGCGGATCAGCAGGCGCAGGACGTCGAGACGGGTTTCCTGCGACAGGGCCGCGAAGGCCGAAAGGGCATCGTTCTTTTCCATATTTCGAGAATACTAGATATATTAGACCCGTCAAGGCCGACCGTGGAGCGAGGCATGAATGCAAAACGGCCGCGCGAGGAACCGCGCGGCCGTCCTGGCCGAAATTCGGGAAAAGCGGAGCCGTCAGGCGGGCTGGGCGCCGCTGGTGCTCGTGTCGCGGAACTCTTCGGGCTTCGTCTCGCGACCACCCGGCGTCGGCGCAGGCGCCGAGGCGCGCAGGCGCGTGTCCGAAAGCTCGCCGCAGGCCTCCAGGATCGGCTGGGCGACGACAACGAAATGGCCATGGATGCGCTTCAGGTCGCGCAGCACGTCCATGTGGATCGAGGTCGTCTCCATCGACAGCTTCACCCCGTCGCGCAGCCGGGCGTAGTGGCGCTCGGCATAGTGGCGCTCCAGATCGCGGATAGTGGTCTTTTCGGCGAAGAGCCGACGCGCCAGATCCGCATCGCCAGTGGCGAAGACATTGAGCGCGGTGGCGAAGTTCGACGCGATCCGGGCATGGAAGGCGCGAAGGTCCGCAAGGCCCTCCGACGAGAAGGCGAGGTTGCCGCGCCCCTTCTTCTCCGCCAGTTCCAGCAGCTGCTTGTCGATGACGTCGCCGATATGCTCCAGGTTGGTGGTGAAGGAGAGGATCTCCATGAAGCGGCGCGAATCCTCCTCCGACATGCCCTTGCGGGACATGCGCACCAGGTGCAGCTTGATCGCCTCGTTGACCGCATCGACCGCATCGTCGGACGTGCGGATCTCGCGGATCAGCTTCGGATCGCCGGTCTCCAGCGCCTCCATCGACTTGACCAGCATCGCCTCGACCCGGTCGCCCAGCGCCAGCGCCTCGCGATGGGCGGCGGCCAGCGCCTCGGACGACATGTCGGTGGCGGCGCTGCCGAGATAGCGCGGGCGCTTGGGATCGGCCGGCTGGGCCGCGGCGGGAACCAGCCGCTCCAGCAGGCGCGACACCGGGCCGACCAGCGGAATGAAGATCAGCGCGACAACGATGTTGAAGGCAAGGTGCGCATCGACGGTCAGCCGCGCGCCGACCAGCCCGTGGCTGGTGGCGATGTCGGCGAGCACGCCGGAAAACGGCACCAGCACCGCCGCCACCGCACCGCGCATCAGCATGTTGCCGAGCGGCACGCGCTTGGTCTCCGGCGCCCCGCCCCAGTTGGCGGAGAGCGGCGCGGCAGCCGCGCCGACATTGGCGCCGAGCACGGCGGCGATGGCCAGCGTCGGCGTCACCGCCCCGGTGAGCGCCAGGGTGGCGATGACGAGGACGACGGCAAGCGAGGAATGCGCGGCCCAGGTGATGCCGGCGGCAAGGATCGCGGCCAGGATCGGCTCGCTGCCGAGGGCGGCGAGGACGAGGCCGAAGGTCTCGGATTCGGTCAGCGGCACCACGGTCAGCCGCAGGGTCTGCAGCGACAGGGTGAGCAGGCCGAGGCCGATCAGCGCCCGGCCGATGCACTGGGCCCGGTCGGCCTCCATCGACAGGAAGGTGAAGACACCGGCGGTGACGAAGACCGGCCAGAGATAGGAGACGTCGAGCGACAGGATCTGCGCGGCGATGGCCGAGCCGACATCCGCGCCCAGCACCACGGCCAGCGCCATGGCGAGCGGCACCAGGCCGCTGCGCGAGAAGGAGGTCAGCAGCATCGCCGTCGCCGTCGCGCTCTGCATCAACACGGTGACGCCGGCGCCGGCCATCGCGGCCATCGCCCGGTTGCGCGTCGCCGACGCAAGAACCGCCCTGAGGGAGGAGCCGAAAGCCCGCACCACCCCGGTGCGTACCATCCGCACGGCCCAGATCAGCAGCGCCACGCCGCCGATCAGCTGCACGAAGACCGCACTCGCACTCATCATCGTTCTGTCGTCCTCTAGTCGCGCCGGCTCTCGTCGCAATGGCCGATGCCGCTTTTCGGGCTCTTGTCCCGGGAGCAGCAATCGCCGATTGCTATTGGCGCCGGCGCCATGATCCGGTGTCCTGCCTCCAATTTTCCGGCCAGATTGATGATTCTGACAGGGAAAAATGGCGGCAACGTGCCGAGGAAATCGCTTTTCCATCGGCCGAATACGTGGAAAAACAATGATGACAGATATTTGTCGGCTAAGTAAGAGGAAAGCATGAGCGGATCCGCCAACCCGGAAGTGACGTTGCGTTTTCTTGCTCTTCAGGGACTTGCCGCGGAAGCCGCGGCCCTGGCAATGCGGTATTTCGAGAACCGCGACGCCATGGCGATCTCCCTGAAAGGCGCCCAGGACTGGCTTACCGAGGCCGATGGGGCCGTGGAAGCGCTGATCCGCTCGCGCATCACCGAGGTCTTCCCGCAGGACAGCGTGCTGGGCGAGGAAGGCGGCGGCGAGGTGAGCGAGCGCATGTGGATCGTCGACCCCATCGACGGCACCGCCAATTTCGCCCATGGCGACAACACCTGGTGCATTTCCATCGGCTTCCTGCTCGACGGTACGCCGGAGCTCGGCTGCATCGCCGCGCCCGCGCTCGGCGAGACCTTCCTTGCCCGCCGCGGCCACGGCGCCACGCTGAACGGCAAGCCGATCCAGGTCGCCGCCACCGACACGATCACCCGTGCCACGCTGGAGCACGGTTGGTCGCCGCGCCTGCCGGTCGCCAGCTATATCGACAATGTCCGCGCCCTGTTCGAGGCCGGCGCCAACGTCAAGCGCTCCGCTTCCGGCGCGATGGGCCTTGCCTCCGTCGCCTGCGGACGCAGCGACGGCTATCTGGAAGGCCACATCAACTCCTGGGACGTGGCCGCCGGCGTGGTCATTGCCAGCGAGGCGGGCGCCCGCGTCAGCAACTTCTTCAGCGGCGACTGGACGCGCGGCAATCCGATCGTCGTCGCGGCCCCCGGCGTTGCCGACGAGGCAGCCCGCGTCACCGGCCTGCCCCTGTAACCTTCCGCTAAGACAGGAGATTGACGACCGGCCCTGCGCCGTTCAAGCTGAGCCAACGAATGCACAGCTTTGCAATGATGCATCGTAATGGGAGGAGAACCATGAAGATCAACGTCAGCCTGCAGGTGCTTGCGTCAAGCGCCGCCCTTGGCCTGTCCGGACTGATGTGGGCGGTGCCCGCATCGGCCTCCGGCGAGCTCACCGTCTACTGCTCCGTCCAGGAGGAGTGGTGCCGCCCGATGGTCCAGGCCTTCGAGCGCGAGACCGGCATCAAGGTCAACATGACCCGCAAGTCGTCCGGCGAGACGCTGGCACAGGTCAAGGCGGAAGCGGCCAACCCGCGCGGCGACGTGTGGTGGGGCGGCACCGGCGATCCGCATCTGCAGGCCGCCGAGGAGGGCCTGACGGTCGAATACAAGTCGCCGATGCTGGACCAGCTGCAGCCCTGGGCCGTGTCCCAGGCCGAGCAGTCGGGCCACAAGACCGTCGGCATCTATGCCGGCGCGCTCGGCTACTCGTTCAACACCGAAATGCTGGCCTCCACCGGCGCGCCGGAGCCGAGCTGCTGGTCGGATCTCCTGCGCGAGGAGTTCCGCGACGAGGTGCAGGTCGCCAACCCGAACTCGTCCGGCACGTCCTACACGATGGTCGCGACGCTGGTGCAGCTGATGGGCGAGGACAAGGCCTTCGAGTACATGAAGGCCCTGCACAAGAACATCAACCAGTACACCAAGTCGGGCGCCGCGCCGGCGCGTGCCGCCGCCACCGGCGAGACGCTGATCGGCATCACCTTCCAGCACGACGGCGTCACCCAGGTCGTCCAGGGCGCCCCGATCAAGGTGGTGTCCCCGTGCGAGGGCACCGGCTACGAGATCGGCTCCATGTCGATCATCAAGGGCGCCCCGAACATGGACAACGCCAAGAAGTGGTACGACTGGGCGCTGACCCCGGCCGCGCAGGAAATCGGCGCGTCGGCGAACTCGTTCCAGGTGCCGTCCAACAAGGGCGCCAAGGCTCCCGAGCAGGCCCCGGACCTGTCGTCGGTCAAGCTGATCGACTACGACTTCGCCAAATACGGCTCGTCGGCCGAACGCACCCGCCTGCTGACCAAGTGGGATGCGGAGGTCGGTGCCGCGCCGAAGTAAGGCGCGCACCGTCCCCGACAGCGACAGCATCGCGATGATCGACCGTTTTCCGGTGATCCTGGCCGCTGCCGGGCTGATCGGCCCGGCGGTGCTGGCCTACCATGCCGACGACGGAACCCGCCTGGCCGGAGCGCTTGCCTCCGGCCATGTGGCGCCCGCGCTCGGCTGTCTGGCGCTGGTCCTTGCGGCCGGCGCGAGCCTTGCCGGGGCCCAGCGCGCAAGCGCCCTTGCAGGGGCGATCGGCGGCACGCTGGCGCTCCTCGCGATGATCCTCGCCGGCTTCTTCCCGGCCTTGGCCGTCGGGATCGGCTTCGCCGGAACCGAGGTCGGCCGCGCCATCGGCCCGGGCGCGGGCATTCTCGCCCTTGCCCTGGTCGCGCTCGTCGCCGGCGCCATAGCCCGCTTCGGCGCCTTCCGCAACGACCGCTTCGTCTCGGTCAGCGTCATCACCATCGGCGCGCTGGTGGTGATGTTCGTGTTCTGGCCGGTGCTGCGGATGCTGTCCGAGGCCTTCCACGGAGAAAGCGAGGCGCGCGCCGCCGTCTTCCTCGACCGGCTGCTGCAGGGCGATATCTGGTCGCTCGCCTGCCTGTGGTCGACGGCCCGCTGCGGCGTTGCGCCCAACACCGTCATTCTCGGCGTTCTCGCCGCCTTCTTCTCGACAACGCTGGCGCTCGGCCTTGCCCTGATCGCGGTGCGCACCAATGTGCGCTTCCCGCGCGCCTTCGACGCGCTCGCCATCCTGCCGATCATCACGCCGCCCTTCGTCATCGGCCTTGCGCTGATCGTTCTGTTCGGGCGCACCGGCCTCATCACCACCGCCCTGTGGGACTGGTTCGGCATTCCCCGCTCGCGCTGGCTCTACGGCCTGCCCGGCGTGTTGCTGGCGCAGGTCCTGTCGCAGGTGCCCCTGTCCTTCCTGATCCTGGTCGGCTCGCTGAAGGCCCTGTCGCCGACGCTGGAAGAGGCCGCGCAGACCCTGCGCGCCACCCGCACCCGCATTCTCCTGACCGTGACGCTGCCGCTGCTGCTGCCGGCCATTGCCAACACCTATCTGCTGGCCTTCGTCGAGAGCCTTGCCGACTTCGGCAACCCGCTCGTGCTCGGCGGCAATTTCGAGGTGCTGTCGACCAAGATCTTCTTCGCCGTCGTCGGCGCCCAGCACGAGCCGGGCCGCGCCGCAGTGCTGGCCATGGTGCTGCTCGCCTTCACGCTCGCCGCCTTCCTGGTGCAGATGCGCCTGCTCGCCAACGCCTCCTTCGTCACCGTGTCGGGCAAGGGCGACAGCGGCGTACCGGCCGCCCTGCCCAAGGGCCTGCCCGCCGGCCTGTGGAGCATCATCATTCCGTGGATCGGCCTGACCATCGCGGTCTATTCGATCGTGCTGATCGGCGGCTTCGTGAAGGATATCGGCCGCTTCGACATGACGCCGACGCTCGATCACCTGCGCACCGGCTTCCTGGTGGAATGGACCGACAACGGCCTGTTCTGGGCAGGCTCGGCCTGGGACAGCTTCTGGACCACGGTGCTGGTCTCGGCCGCCGCCGCCCCGCTGACGGCGATCATCGGCCTCCTGACCGCCTATGTGCTGGCGCGCCAGAAGTTCCGCGGACGCAGGTCTCTGGAATTCCTGACCATGCTGTCCTTCGCCATTCCCGGCACGGTGATCGGCGTCGCCTATATCCTCGCCTTCAACGTGCCGCCGGTGGAGATTACCGGCACCGGCTTCATCCTCATCGCCTGCTTCGTCTTCCGCAACATGCCGGTCGGCGTGCGGGCGGGCATCGCCGCGCTGTCGCAGATCGATCCCTCGCTCGACGAGGCCTCGGCCACCCTGCGCGCCAGCACGGGGCGCACGCTGATGACCGTGGTACTGCCCCTGATGAAGCCGGCCATCGTCGCGACGCTGATCTTCTCCTTCGTCCATGCGATGACGGCGGTCTCGGCGATCATCTTCCTCGTCACGGCGCGCTACAACATGGCGACCGCCTATATCGTCGGCCGGGTGGAGGCCGGCGAGTACTCGCTCGCCATCTCCTACTGCGCCTTCATGATCGTCTTCATGATCGCTGCCATCGCGATAATCCGCCTCCTCGTCGGCGAGGCACGGCTGGGCCGGCGCGGCAGCGAAACCATCGCCGCAGGGGGACACTGATGGGACCGGCAAGCCTCGACTTCATCGGCGTCACCAAGCGCTACGGCGCGGTGACCGCCGTCGACGACGTCTCGTTCCGCTGCGAGGCCGGATCGCTGACCACGCTGCTCGGCCCCTCCGGCTGCGGCAAGACCACCACCTTGCGCATGATCGCCGGGCTGGAGCTGGCGAGCGAGGGGAAGATCCTGATCGACGACAAGGACGTGACGCATCTGTCGGCGGCCGAGCGCGACGTCACCATGGTGTTCCAGTCCTATGCGCTGTTCCCGCATATGAACGTGCTGGACAATGTCATGTACGGCCCGCGCTCGTCCGGCATCGGCAAGGCGCAGGCGGCCGAGATGGCGCACAAGAAGCTGAAGCTCCTGGGCCTGTCCGGCTTCGAGAGCCGGCTGCCGTCGGAACTGTCCGGCGGCCAGCAGCAACGCGTCGCCGTCGCCCGCGCGCTGGTGCTCGAACCCTCGATCCTGCTGTTCGACGAACCGCTGTCGAACCTCGACGCGCGGCTGCGCCGCCAGGTGCGCGAGGACATCCGCGCCCTGCAGAAGGATCTCGGCCTGACGGTGGTCTATGTCACCCACGACCAGGAGGAGGCGCTGGCCGTCTCCGACGAGGTCATCGTCATGTCCAATGCCCGCATCGCCCAGAAGGCGACCCCGCGCGATCTGTGGAACGCCCCGGCGAACCTCTTCGTCGCCGACTTCATCGGCGATGCCAATGTGGTCGACGGCACCATCACCAGCATTGCCGGCGAGACGGCGGTGCTCGACATGGCCGGCGCCAGCGTCGAGGCACCAGCGCGCGGCCTCGCCCCCGGTCCGGTGAAGATCGCCGTGCGGCCCGACGCACTGCGCCTGGCGCCGCTTCAGGCGGGCGATGCCGGCGGGCTGACCGGAACGGTCAGGACCGCAAGCTATCTCGGCAAGCACATGGAATACGAGATCAAGACGCCGCTCGGCGAGCTCTTCATCACCGCCCCCGCCGATGGCGACGAGGTCGGGGTGGGCGCCGCGGTGCGCCTGCTGCCCAAGGGGCACGGCATCGCGGTCATTCCGCAATAGCCGGACCGGCTCCGCCCGATCCGCAGGCGTGGGGAAAAACCCCGCCGCGCCCGCGACATGACCGGTGGATGGCAGGCGTCCGCCCCCATGCCCCGGCTGCCACGGCGCCGCACGGGCTATAGGGCTGCGCAATAGCTCCGTGCATGCAAAGATATTTCCAGCCGGCCGCCGGACCTGCGATTTTGCGGCCAGCCAATTTCAGGGGCCGGCCCGCGTGCCGCGGCCCGCTCGAGTTCTCAGGGAAAACCATGAACGCCTTCGATCCGACAGCCGAATACAGTGCCATTCGCGACGGTGTCGCCAAGGTCTGCGCCGAGTTCCCCGGCGAGTACTGGCGCGACCTCGACGCGCGCCGCGCCTATCCCAAGGACTTCGTCGACGCCCTGATCCGCGAGGGCTATCTCGCCGCAATGATCCCGGAGGAATACGGCGGGTCGGGCCTGAACCTGTCGGCTTCCGCCGTGATCCTGGAAGAGATCCACCGCAACGGCTGCAACGCCGCCGCCTGCCACGCGCAGATGTACACGATGGGCACGGTGCTGCGGCACGGCAGCCCCGAGCAGAAGCAGCAATACCTGCCCGGCATCGCCGACGGCACGCTGCGCCTGCAGGCCTTCGGCGTGACCGAGCCGACCAGCGGCACCGACACGCTGGCACTGAAGACGACCGCGCGGCGCGACGGCGACGACTACATCGTCAACGGACAGAAGATCTGGATCTCCCGCGCCGAGCACTCCGACCTGATGGTGCTGCTGGCCCGCACGACGCCGCGCGACCAGGTGAAGTCGAAGACCGACGGACTGTCGGTGTTCCTCATCGACCTGCGCGAGCTCAAGGGCAACGGCGTCGAGATCCGCCCGATCCGCACGATGATCAACCACGCGACGACGGAGATCTTCTTCGACAACGCGCGCATCCCCGCCTCCAGCCTGATCGGCGAGGAAGGCAAGGGCTTCCGCTACATCCTGTCCGGCATGAACTCCGAGCGCATCCTGATCGCCGCCGAGTGCATCGGCGATGCCAAGTGGTTCATCGAGAAGGGCTCCAATTACGCCAAGGAGCGGGTGATCTTCGGCGCCCCGATCGGCCAGAACCAGGGCGTGCAGTTCCCCCTCGCCCGCGCCTATGCGCACATGATGGCGGCCGAGGCCATCGTCTACCGCGCCGCCGCCATGTACGATGCCGGCCACAATCCGGGCGTGGAGGCCAACAGCGCCAAGATGCTGGCCGCCGACGCCAGCTGGGAAGCGGCCGAGGCCTGTTTGCAGACCCATGGCGGCTTCGGCTTCGCCGAGGAATACGACGTGGAGCGCAAGTTCCGCGAGGCGCGGCTGTACCAGGTGGCGCCGATCTCCACCAACCTGATCCTGTGCTTCATCGCCGAGCAGGTGCTCGGCCTGCCGAAATCCTACGGGGCCCCCAAGGCATGACGCTGATCGACCGCATCCTCGACCTTGCCATGATGCCCGCCGGCGAGTTGCCGGCCGGCGCGCTCGCCATGGCCCGCTTCTCGCTGTTCGACTGGCTGGTCTGCGGACGGGCCGGCATCGATGAGCCGCTGGCGGGCAAGCTGCGCCAGCTTGCGGACGAGGAAGGCGGTCGCGGCACGGCCTCGGTGTTCGGCGGCGCGCCCGCCCCGGCGCGCATGGCCGCGCTGGTCAACGGCGCAACGAGCCACGCACTCGACTACGACGACACCCATTTCGGCCATATCGGCCACACCTCCGTCGGCATCTATCCGGCCGCCCTTGCCGCCGGCGAGACGGTCGGCGCCAGCGCCCGCGCCGTGGTCGAGGCCTTCCTCGTCGGCGCGGAAGCCTCGGTGCGTATCGGCATGGCGCTGGGGTCCGTCCACTACAATCGCGGCTTCCACCAGACGGCGACAGCCGGCGCCTTCGGCGCGGCGATCGCCGCCGGGCGCCTCTTCGGCCTGACCCGCGACCAGATGCGCGTCGCCATCGGCCTGTGCGCTACCCGCGCCTCCGGCCTCAAGTCGCAGTTCGGCACGATGGGCAAGCCGTACAATGCGGGCATCGCCGCCGCCAATGGCGTGGAATGCGCAAGGCTCGCGGCCCTCGGCTTCACCTCCGCCGACGACGGGCTGATGAACGCGCAAGGCTTCATCCCCACCCATTCCGACAAGCCCGATCCGGACGCTGCCTGGCAGTCGCCGCCGCCGGAGACGTTCCTGTTCGAGGACATCAAGTACAAGCTGCATGCCTGCTGCCACGGCACCCATGCGATGATCGAGGCGCTGCGCACGGTGCGTGGGCAGGAAGGCCTCGGCATCGGCGATGTCGAGGCGATGGTGCTGCACACCAACCCGCGCTGGCTGTCGGTCTGCGACATCAAGGCGCCGCGCACCGGGCTGGAGGTCAAGTTCAGCTACAACTGGCTGGCCGGCATGGTGCTGGAGGACCGCGATACCGCGCGCGACGACACCTATACCGACGCGCTGGCGACCGACGCCGGTCTTGCCGCCTTTGCCCCGCGCATCACCGTGGACGGCGACCCGGCCTTGAGCGACATGCAAGCCAAGGGCCTGCTCCGGCTGAAGGACGGGCGCAGCATCGCCTTCTCGCACGATCTTGCCCGCCGGCTCGGCGAGGCGGAGCTTTCCGCCGGGCTCACCGCCAAGGCGAAGGCGCTGCTCGGCGAGGAAGGCGAACGGCTGCGGCAGGCGGTCGAAAAGCTCGACCGGCTTACGGCCGCCGATCTCGGCGCCCTGGTGGGAGCACGGGCATGAGCGACTATGCGGACTGGATCGGCAAGCAAAGGCGGGTGAGCGAAGCGCTCGACCGCGAGCTGCTGGAGCGCTACCGGGCAACCCTGTCGGGCATGCTGTGGCAGACCGACGTGCCGGCCGGCGTGCACTGGTGCCTGGCACCCGACGTGGTGGAGCCGGCGGAGCTCGGCCGCGACGGCCATCCGCGCACCGGCATCTTCCTGCCGGCACTGCCCCTGCCCCGGCGCATGTGGGCGGGCGGCCACCTGGAATACCGCAAGGCCTTTTCGCCCGGCGACGAGGTGACCCGCGTGACGACGATCCGCGACGTGACCTTCAAGCAGGGCCGCAGCGGGCCGCTCGGTTTCGTCACGCTGGACCATGTCTACGAGGTGGCGGGCGAGGCCCATGTCGTGGAGCGCCACGACATCGTCTATCGCGAAGACCCCAAGCCGGGCACGGCCACCATGCCACAGCGGGGGCCGCAGCCGGGCGAGGACTGGCAGGCGCTGGCGCGCTGGCAGGTGACGCCGACGCCGACGCTGCTGTTCCGCTATTCGGCGCTGACCTTCAACGGCCACCGCATCCACTACGACCAGCCCTACGCCACCGGCGTGGAAGGCTATGACGGGCTGGTGGTGCACGGGCCGCTGCAGTCGATCTGGATGCAGAACCTTGCCGCCTCGCTGCTCGGCAAGCTGCCGGGCGCCTTCACCTATCGCGGCCTGTCGCCGCTGACCTGCAATCGGCCGGTGAGCGTCGAAGCGCGCGAGGGCGAGGACGGCGCCCTGGAGCTGCGCGTGCGGCGCGACGAGGATGGGGTCGTCACCATGCAGGCCACCGCGAAAGCCTAGGCAACTCACCCCCGGCGGCCGTCTGGCGCGCCGGAGCGAGTTTTGGAGCATTGCCGAGGGCTAGCTCTCGATCAGGTTGCCTTCCCAGATGCCGCGGCGCACCAGGTCGCGCGCGACCTCCAGCGTGATCTGCTCGACGGCCCGGCAGGCCCGGCTCGTCGAGCGGGAGGGTTTGCTGACCAGATAGACCGGGCGCGAGATCGTCGGCTCGACGATGGGCGCCTTGAGCAGCTCGCCCCGGGCGACGAAATCGTGGACGGCGGCGGGGGCGAAGATCGTGTGGCCGGAGCCGCGCGCCACCAGTTCCTTGATCTGGGTCATCGCGTCCATCTCGATGACGACGTTGAGATTGACGTCGCAGGCCGCCGCGTGCCGCTCGATGGTCTTGCGCAGCCCGTGCGAGACGCCGGGCAGGATCATCTCCAGCTTCTCCAGCGCCTGCATCGGCACCGGCGCGCCGGGCGGGGTGTCGAGCGGCCAGGTATCGGGCGCGGAGAAGAAGAACAACTGCTCGTCCAGCACATGGATGATGCGGAAATGCTCGACCTTCTCCAGGTCGTAGATGAAGCCGATATCGACCGTCTCGTCCTCGATCCAGCTCTTGATGTAGCCGCTCATCGCCTCGATGGCGCGCAGCCGCACATCCGGCAGCTCGACCCGCACGGTCTCGGCCAGCGGCACCGACATCACCATCGACACCGACGGCGGCATGCCGAAGCCGACCTTGCCGCGAATGCCGCCGCCAAGGTCGCGCATCTCCGAGATGCAATGCTCCATGCTGGCGCAGATCTCGCGCGCATGGCGCACCAGCAGGTGCCCTTCTTCGGTCAGCACCGTGCCACGCGGCGAGCGCTCGACCAGCTGCACGCCGAGCTCCTGCTCCATGCGCTGGACGTATTGCGACAGGGACGGCTGGGCAACGCCCAGGACCTGCGCCGCCGCGGAGAGCGACGGCGCCTCGGAAATGGCGATGAAGTAGCGAAGGTGACGAATGTCCATGGAAGGCAGATTAGCCGGTTTTCAGCCGATCTCCACCACCTGACGGATCGCCGATCCGTCCTCCAGCCGGTCCATGGCGAGGTTGATGTCGGCCAGCGGCAACCGGTGGCTCAGCATCTTTTCCACCGGCAGCAGGCCGCGGCGATGCAGGGCGAACATGCGCGGCAGGTCGCGCTGCGGCACGCAGGAGCCGATGTAGCTGCCCTTCAGCGAGCGCTCCTCGGCAACCAGCTTGAGCGCATTGAGCGCCATGCGCGAATCCGGATGCGGCAGGCCGGCGGTGACGGTGGTGCCGCCGCGCCGGGTGATGTCGTAGGCGGTCTCCAGCGCCCGCACCGAGCCGGCCAGCTCGAACGCGTAGTCGACGCCGCCGCCGGTGAGGTCTCGCACCGCTTCGACGACGCCCTCGCCCGCCTTGACCGCATCGGTCGCGCCCATCTGGCGGGCGACCTCGAGCTTGTTCTCGAACGGGTCGATGGCGACGATCTGCCCGGCCCCGGCCGCCGCAGCGCCCAGGATCGCCGCCATGCCGACACCGCCGATGCCGACCACCGCGACCTTGGCCCCCGGCTTGATATGGGCGGTGTTGAACACCGCGCCCGCGCCCGTCAGCATGGCGCAGGAAAACAGCGTCGAGATGTGCGGGGCGATGTCCTGGTCGACCTTGACCAGCGACTGGCGCGCGACGACCGCATGGCTGGCAAAGGCGGAAATGCCGACGTGATGATGCACGGGCCGCCCGTCCATCGACAGCCGGCGGTGGCCGGTCATCAGCTCGCCGACGCCGTGATGCTTGGCCGCCTTCTCGCACAGGGCCGGCCGGCCTTCCGCGCAAGGGGTGCAGCGGCCGCAGCCGGGCGCGAAGATGCACACGACATGATCGCCGGGCGCAAGATCGTCGACGCCCGCGCCGACCTCCTCGACATAGCCGGACGCCTCGTGGCCGAGCACCATCGGCAGCGGGCGCGGCCGGGTGCCGTTGATCACCGAGAGGTCGGAATGGCAAACGCCGGCGGCCGCGATGCGGATCAGGACCTCGCCGGGACCTGGCGGCGCCAGCTCGACCTCGCGCACGGTCAGCGGCTTCTCCGCAGCGTAGTTGCCCTTGACCTCGCCCCGCTCCAGCACCGCCGCCGTGATCTTCATGTCTCCACCCTCTTGCTAGTCGGCCTGCCGCCGCCGCCGAAGCGCGGCATTGCCCGTTTCATCCCGATGGTGCACCCTGAAGCCCTCCCGGCCGACGGGTCGCACCCCGCTGTCGGGCGGATGCTAGCGGCAAACACGCGTGAAGACAGAGCTTAAATGGCTTTTCGGCTTCGGTCATAGGTTTTTGCAATAGCCGAGCACCAAGCAAATTATTGGTGCACCCTGTCGGCAATACCTAGGCTTCTTCATCTCACATGCTTTGGGAGGAAAGCCATGAGGGTCTTCAACTGCACTGCGGCGCTCGCCGGGCTCGCGCTCGTCGTCGCCACCAGCCTTGCCCAGGCCGACAATCATAATCACCAATGGACGGAATCGCGCTGGGGCAAGGACGACCAGATCGGGTCGGCGAACCTGATGACGCCGGAGCGCGTCAAGCTCGCCGCCGAACTCGTCACCACCGGCAAGGTCTACAGCCTCGGCATGATCGTGGGCAGCGACACGCCGGCCTTTCCGCCGCGCAGCCTGTCCGTGACGGTGCTCCAGCCCAACCAGATCACCAATAGCGGGCTGGGCGAAAACGCCTTTACCTACAACGACGACATCTTCATGGGCTGGCTCGGCATCGGCCCGCAGATCGACGGTCTCGGCCATGCCGGCATCGACCATGTCTACTACAACGGCCACAAGGCCGGCGACTTCGCCAAGGCCGCGGGCCTGACCGAACTCGGCCTGCACAACCTGCCGGGCCTCGTTGGCCGCGGCGTGCTGCTCGACATGGCCAAGTTCTACGGCGTCGACATGGTCGAGGAAGGCAAGGCCTACACTGCCGACGACATCAAGGCCGCCGCCGCCCAGCAGGGAGTCGAGCTGCGCGAGGGCGATGTCGTCCTGTTCAACTCCAACTGGATGAACCTGCTCGACGGGCCGAACGCGGATCCCAAGCGCTTCGGCGCGGCGGAACCGGGCCTCGGCGTCAGCGGCGCCGAATATCTCGCCGAGCTGGGCGTGATGGCGGTGGGCGCCGACACCTGGGGCATGGAGGTCGTTCCGGCCGAGGTCGAGGGCGAGGCATTCCGCGCCCACCAGATCCTGCAGCCGCAGAACGGAATCTACATCCTGGAGAACATGGATACCCGCGAACTGGCGAAGGACGAGGCGTACGAGTTCCTCTTCGTTCTCGGCCAGGCCCGCCTCAAGGGCGCGGTACAGATGATCATCAACCCGATCGCGATCCGCTGACCGGGCAAACAGACACGCGGGCGGCACGCAATCGCCCGCGGCTACTCGAAGGGAGTGAAACCATGCGGAAATTCCTGCTCACCACGGCAGCGATCCTCGCTGCCCCGATCGCCGCGCTGGCGGCGGAGAAGCCGGCCGAGCTCAAGGTCGGCGTCACCACGTTCCTCACCGGCCCGGCCTCCGTGTTCGGCGTGCCGGCGCGCGATGCCGCCGAGATCATCGTCGGCAAGCTGAACGCCGAAGGCGGCATCGGCGGCGTGCCGGTCGCCCTGTCCTTCATCGACGAGGGTGCCGGCGCCGAGGCGCTGACCACCGAGTTCCGCCGCCAGGTCGAGGGCGGCGCGCATGCCATGATGGGCGCGATCTCCTCCGGCAACTGCCAGACGCTCGCCCCGCTGGCCGAGGACCTCCAGGTCCTGAACCTGATGTGGGACTGCGGCACCCAGCAGATCTTCGAGAAGAACGACTACAAGTACGTCTTCCGCACCCAGGCCAATGCCACGCCGGAAATGCTCGCCACCGTGCTCTACCTGCTGAAGGTGAAGCCGGACTTCAAGACCATCGCCGTCGTCAACCAGGACTACGCCTGGGGCCGTGACAGCTGGCAGATCTTCTCCACCGCGCTGAAGGCCCTGAAGCCGGACGTCGAGGTGGTCGGCGAGTTCTTCCCCAAGTTCGGCGCCGCCGACTTCTCGACCGAGATCTCCCGCCTGCAGGCGATGCAGCCCGACGTCATCCTGTCGACCTCCTGGGGCGGCGACCTCGACACGTTCATCCAGCAGGCGGCCCAGCGCGGCCTGATGAACACCTCGACCTTCGTCATCCCGCTGGCCGAAAGCTCCCTGGAGCGTCTCGGCTCGACCCTGCCGGCCGGCCACATCGTCGGCGCGCGCGGCGACCACTACTTCCTGCATCCGGACCGTCGCGACGACGCGGACTTCAAGGAGTTCATGGCAGCCTTCGAGGAAAAGACCGGCGCCCATGCGATCTACCCGGTCTTCCACATGTCGCAGGCGCTTGCCGCGCTGAAGGCGGCCTACGAGAAGGCGATCGCGGCCAAGGGCGGCGAGTGGCCGGAAGAGGACGAGGTCATCGCGGCCTTCGAGGGCCTGACCTTCCAGGGTCTCGGCCGTGAGGTCACCATCCGCGAGGACAACCAGGGCATCGAGGCCCAGCTCCTCGGCATGAGCGTCCAGAGCGGCGAATACCCCTTCGCCACGCTGGAAAACATCATGATCTTCGACGGCGCCGCACTGACCACCCCGGTCGGCCAGGAGTCGGTCGAATGGGTCAGCAAGCTCACGCCGGAATACGCCGCGAGCGTGAAGGTCGACAGCTACGAGAAGTAAGAAGCGCCGGGACAGAACGAGCGGATCTGGGCAGGCGTGCCCGGGTCCGCTCTCCCCGGCCTTCCTCCCGGCCCGCCCCGGACGGCACCCCGTCCGGGGCGGTTGCCGAACACGCCGCCGCAGAAGACCTGCGGACTGTTCCGCCCATCGACCGAATGGACGACCATGAACCTCACCATCTTCCTTCTGGCCCTGTTCGACGGCATCGCCTATGCG
Organism: Stappia sp. 28M-7; assembly: GCF_014252955.1. NCBI lineage: Bacteria > Pseudomonadati > Pseudomonadota > Alphaproteobacteria > Hyphomicrobiales > Stappiaceae > Stappia > Stappia quadratibracata. The sequence continues at coordinate 3,844,752 of NZ_JACMIA010000001.1, forward strand.
GCCCTCGTCTTCAGTGTCGCCGTGGGGCTCACGCTGATCTTCGGCGTGATGCGCATCCTCAACGTCGCGCACGGTTCGCTCTATGCGGTCGGCGCGTATCTGACGGCCACGCTCACCGGCTACGTGCTGGCGCTCGGTTTCGCGCCGCTGCTGGCCTTCCCGCTGATGATCGTCTCGGCGGTCCTGGTCGGCGTGCTGCTCGGCGGCCCGATCGAATGGCTGCTGCTGCGCCGGATCTACAACAAGCCGGAAGTGCTCCAGCTGCTGGTCACCTTCGCCGTCTTCATGATCCTGGAGGACGTGCAGCGGCTGGTCTGGGGCACCCAGCCCTATTTCCAGGCCTCGGCGCTGCAGGCGCTCGGCATGGTGAAGGTGTTCGGCGTCAACTACACCGTCTACCAGCTGATCCTGTTGCCGCTGCTGGCGCTGACGCTGCTGGTGGGCCTGCGCTTCTTCCTGCGCCACACCATCCTCGGCAAGCTGATCCTGGCGACCACCGAGGACCGCGAGGCGGCCCAGTCCATCGGCATCGACGCCGACAAGGTGTTCCTGGTGACCTTTATCGTCGGCGCGGCCCTTGCCGGGCTCGGCGGCGCGCTGGCCTCGCCCACCACCTCGATCCTGCCGGGCATGGGCGCGGACATGATCGTGCTGTCCTTCGCCGTGGTGGCGACCGCAGGCCTCGGCCAGATCGAGGGCGCGGCCTTCACCGCGCTGCTGATCGGCCTCGGCCGCTCCTTCGCGGTCTATGTCTGGCCCGAGACGGCGGTGCTCGTCCCCTATCTCATCATGCTCGTCGTCCTGCTGGTGCGCCCGGAAGGGCTGTTCGGCAGCCCGACCGCGCGCAAGATCTGAGGAGGAACGGATGACCTTTCGTCTGGCCATTCCGGCCCTTCTCGTGCTCGCCATCGCCGCGATCCCCTTTGCCGCGCCGCAGCTCCAACTCCTGATGAACCTGGCGCTCGCCAAGGGCATCGCCGTCGTCGGCGTGACGGTGCTGCTGCGCGCCGGCCAGGTGTCCTTCGGCCACGCGCTCTACTTCGCCATTGCCGCCTATGCCGCCGCCTTCCTGTCGGCCTCCATGCCCGGCGCGGACCTCATTCTGGTGCTCGTCGTCGCGGTCGCCGGCGCGGTGCTGTCCGGCGTCATCGTCGGCCTGTTCGTGGTGCGCTACCGCGGCATCTTCTTCGGCATGCTGAACCTTGCCTTCTCGATGATCTTCTGGTCGATCCTGGAGAAGTTCTACCACTACACGGGCGGCGCCGACGGCATCCGCCTGCCGCGCCCGACCGTGTTCGGCATGGCGCTGGAGCGCGGTCCGTTCGAGCTGATCATGTTCTACCTGTCGGTGGCCCTGGTGCTCCTGCTCGGCTGGTTCACCATGCGCTGGTTCGCCTCGCCCGCCGGCCAGATCTTCCAGACCATCAAGACCAACGAGACCCGCCTGCAATATCTCGGCGTCTCGCCGCAGCGCGCGCTGCTGTCCGGCTACATCCTGTCGGCGGCCCTGTGCGGCACCGGCGGCGTCATCATGGGCATCGTCCAGGGTGTCGTGACGCCGGAATTCGCCTGGTGGATCCGTTCGGGCGAGATGGTCTTCATCGCCGTGCTCGGCGGTGCGGGCTCGGTCGCCGGCGCCTTCGTCGGCGCGGTCATCTACGAGACCATCCGCACCTACGCCTCGGCCTTTGCCGGCGACGTGTGGCAGATGGTGCTCGGCGGCTTCCTGCTCGTCATCATCCTGTTCGCACCCAAGGGTGTGATCGGCATCTACGACGCGGCGCTTGCCCGCCTGACCGGCAAAGGGAGGTCGGAATGAGCGAGATTCTTCTCGAAGCCCGAAACCTGCAGATCAGCTTCGGCGGCGTGGTCGCTGCCGACGACGTGTCGCTCGCCATCGAGCGGGGCAAGAACCTTGCGATCATCGGCCCGAACGGCGCCGGCAAGACGACGTTCCTGAACATCTGCACCGGCTGGATCAAGCCGACCAAGGGCAAGGTCTATTTCGAGGGCCAGGACGTCACGCCGCTGCCGCCGCGCCGCATCGTGCGGCTCGGCGTAGCCCGTGCCTTCCAGATCCCGCAGCTGTTCACCGAGCACACCGCGCTGGAGAACCTGCTGATCTCGGCCGCCGCCCGCGAGCAGCTGCGCCATCCGCTGCAGGACCTGCACCGCATCCGCGAGCGGGCCGAGATGCTGCACCTGCTCGACATGGTCGGCTGCGCCGATGTCGCCGACCGGCTGGTGGTGGAGCTCTCGGAAGGCCAGCGCAAGCTGGTCGACATCGCCGTGGCGCTGGCCCTGCGGCCGAAACTGCTGCTGATGGACGAGCCGACCTCTGGCGTCGCCTCGTCGGAGAAGTTCAAGATCATGGAAATCCTGGTCAAGGCCCTGTCCGAGGCGAAGGTGACGAGCGTCTTCGTCGAGCACGACATGGGCATCGTCTCGCGCTACGCCGACGAGGTGGCCGTGTGGGCCGCCGGCCGGCTGCAGATGCAGGGATCGCCGGAGGAAATCCTGCGCCATCCCGACGTGATCCGCGACGTCATCGGGGAGGCCGTGTGATGCTGGAGCTGAGCAATGTCGGCGCCTCGATCGGCATCATCCCGATCCTGCGCAATCTCGACGTCACCGTCGGCGCCGCCGAGACCGTTGCCCTGATCGGCCGCAACGGCGCCGGAAAGACCACCTTCCTGCGCTCGATCATGGGCTTCACCACGGTCACCGGGTCGATCCGCTTCGAGGGTGAGGACATCACCGGCCTGTTGCCGGCGAAGCGTCCGGGCCTGGGCATCGGCTACGCGCCGGAGGACCGCCGCCTGTTCTCTGCCTTCACGGTGGAGGAGAACATCCTGCTGCCGGCGCAGGTCGCCAAGCTGGATGCGGCCGAGACCAAGCGCCGGCTCGACCGGGTCTACGACATCCTGCCGGAGCTGAAGACCATGGCCGGCCGCCCGGCCGGCAACGTCTCCGGCGGCCAGGGCAAGATGGTCGCGCTTGGCCGCGCCCTGATGCTGGGCACGCGCCTCGTCATGCTGGACGAGCCGTTCCAGGGCCTCGCCCCGGCACTGGCGCTGCGCTACGCCGAGGCGCTGAAGGCGCTGCGCGACGCCGACCGGACGGTGACCCTGATCATCACCGAATCCAACCCCTCCCTGCTGCGCGGCTTTGCCGGCCGCACGCTCCTGATCGAGCGCGGAGAAGTCTCCGAAAGCTCGCTCGAGCACGAAAGGACACACTGATGACTGCCACCAACGCGCCGCTGCCGCGCGCCCTCAACCTGATCGACGGGACATGGGTGCCGGCGGCTTCCGGCAAGGAGATGGACGTGCGCTCGCCGATCGACGGCGAGGTCTTCACGAAGATCGCCGACAGCGGTCCCGAGGATGTCGATGCCGCGGTCATGGCCGCCCGCGCCGCCTTCGATGGCGGTCCCTGGTCGAAGCTGACGGCGGCCGAGCGCGGCCGGCTGATGGTCCGCCTCGGCAACCGGATCCTGGAAGAAGCCGAGGCGCTTGCCCGGCTGGAGACCATGGACAACGGCAAGCCGATCAAGCAGTCGCGCGCCGACATGATCGCCACCGCCCGCTACTTCGAATATTACGGCGGCGCGGCCGACAAGGTGCATGGCGAGGTCATTCCCTTCCTCAACGGCTACAACGTGCAGGTCTTCCGCGAGCCGCACGGCGTCACCGGCCACATCATCCCGTGGAACTACCCGGCGCAGATGTTCGGCCGCTCGATCGCCCCGGCGCTGGCCATGGGCAATGCCACCGTTCTGAAGCCGGCCGAGGATGCCTGCCTGACGGCGCTGCGCATCGGCGAGCTGGCGATGGAGGTCGGCTTCCCGGCCGGAGCCATCAACATCGTCACCGGCCGCGGCGAGGTCGCCGGCAAGGCCCTGTCCGAGCACCGCCAGGTCGACTTCCTGTCCTTCACCGGCTCGCCGGAAGTCGGCGTGCTGATCCAGACGGCAGCGGCGCGCAACTTCATCGGTTGCACGCTGGAGCTCGGCGGCAAGTCGCCGCAGATCATCTTCGACGATGCCGATCTCGACGCGGTCTATCCGGTGCTGGTCAACGCCATCATCCAGAACGGCGGCCAGACCTGCTCGGCCGGCTCGCGCGTGCTGCTGCAGCGCGGCATCTACGACAAGGTGATGGCCGAGCTGAAGACCCGCTTCGAGGCGGTCGCGGCCTCCGATTCCGGCGAGGATGCCGTGCTCGGACCGCTGATCTCCGCACGCCAGAAGAAGCGGGTGGAGACCTATATCGCCGAGGCCGATGCGCCGCTGGTCGCCCGCGGCACGGTGGCCAAGGGCTCGCCGGAAGGCGGCTACTACGTCGCCGCGGCCCTGTTCGGCCCCTGCGACCCGAACTCGAAGATCGCCCAGGAGGAAGTGTTCGGCCCCGTGCTGTGCGCCATTCCCTTCGAGGACGAGGCGGACGCGATCCGCATCGCCAACGGCACCGAATACGGCCTTGTCGCCGGCATCTGGACCCGCGACGGCGGCCGCCAGCAGCGCATGGCCAAGGCGATGCATTGCGGCCAGGTCTTCATCAACGGCTACGGCGCGGGCGGCGGCATCGAACTGCCCTTCGGCGGCATCCGCAAGTCCGGCCACGGCCGCGAGAAGGGCTTCGCGGCGCTGCACGAGTTCTCCCACATCAAGACCGTCGTCCACAATCACGGCTGAGGACAGCAAAGACATGCGACTTCAAGGAAAGACCACTCTCGTCACGGGCGCTGCCTCCGGCTTCGGCAAGGGCATCGCCGAGACCTATGTGCGCGAAGGCGCCAAGGTGGCGATCGTCGACCTGAACGAGGACGGCGCCAAGGCCGTGGCCGCCGAGCTCGGCGATGCAGCCATCGCCATCAAGTGCGACGTCTCCAAGGCCGAGGACGTGGCGGCGGCCGTGGCGAAGACCTGCGATGCCTTCGGCTCGCTCGACATCGTCGTCAACAATGCCGGCTGGACCAACCCGAACCGTCCGCTGATGGAGACGGACGAGGCGACCTTCCGCAAGATCTACGACATCAACGTGCTGTCGATCTTCCACATGACCAAGACCTGCGTGCCGGTGTGGCGCGAGCAGGGCGCCGGCGTGATGATCAATGTCGGCTCGACCGCCGGCATCCGTCCGCGCCCGGGCCTGACCTGGTACAACTCGTCGAAGGGCGCGGTGAACCTGATGACCCGCAGCCTTGCCGTCGAGCTGGCGCCCGACAAGATCCGCGTCAACGGCATCGCCCCGGTGATGGGCGTCACCGGCCTGCTGGAGCAGTTCATGGGCATGCCGGACACGCCGGAGAACCGGGCGAAGTTCCTGGCGACCATCCCGCTCGGCCGCCTGTCGCAGCCGCGCGACATCGCCAATGCCGCGCTCTACCTCGCCTCGGACGAAGCCGACTTCATCACCGGCGTCATCCTCGAGGTCGATGGCGGCCGCACCATCTGAACAAAAGGCAGCCCGGGGTCCCCTGCCCCAACCACTGAAAACGCCCGTGCCGATGGCACGGGCGTCTTTTTTTGCGCAAGTCCCGAGGGACAGCCGGCCGGATCAGCCGGCGGCGGAACTCGCCCGCGCCAGGATCTGCCGGGCCTTGATGATCACCGGCGCATCGACCATCGCGCCGTCGACGGCGACTGCCGCAGCGCCCCCTTCCACGGCCGCAAGCACCCGCTGCGCCCACTCGCACTCGGCCTCAGACGGCGCGAAACCCCGCCGCGCCGGGGCGATCTGCGCCGGATGGATGATCAGCTTGCCGGCAAATCCCATTTCCACCGCATGGCGGCAGTCGGAGGTGATCAGGTCCTCGTCCTTGAGCGCGGTCGTCACCCCGTCGATGGGGCCGGACTGGCCGGCAAGGCGCGCGGCCATCGCCAGCGCGAAGCGGGCCGGGCGCAGCACCTCGCGCTCATGCGCCATGCCGAGATCGGCGGCAAGATCGATGGAGCCGAAGGCCATCCGGGCGCTGGCGCCGGCGACCTCACCCGCATTGGCAAGGCCGCGGGCGCTTTCCACCAGGGCGATCACCGGCAGGCCGGTGGCCTCCGCAACGCCGGCGCAATCGGCCGCCGTCTCCGCCTTGGGCAGGACGACGCCGGCAAGGCCGGCAATGCCGGCGCAGGCGGCAAGGTCCGCCGCGTGCCAGGGCGTGCCGCTGGCATTGACGCGCACCAGGATGCTCGCCGCGCCGACCAGCGGGGCCAGCGCCTCGGCGAGACCGGCGCGCGCGGCCTCCTTGGCGTCCGGCGCCACCGCGTCCTCCAGATCGACGAAAACCGCATCGGCGCCAGCGGCGACCGCCTTGGCGAAACGCTCCGGCCGGTCGCCGGGCACGAAGAGCGGCAGGGTGATGCGGTCGACCTTCTCGGTCGTCTCGTTGGGATGTGTCATGATGGGGTCCGCCAGATGGGTTGGTCAGAAGTGCAGGCGCCCAAAAGAACCCGAGCGGCGCCCGCGTGCCAATAGCGAATTGCGCCCGCCCTCATTGATTGCGGCTATGGCGGAGGCGGGCGGCAGAGCCAGAATGAGTGCCGGGGCATAGATTGCGGCAATAGCTGCGGGCGCTCCCCTCTATTACTCCCGATGCCCCGCTTCGGGCATACTGGCGCCACTTACAGGGAGAAGCTTTGAAAATGCAGGGTGATCTTTCCGGTCTCTTCGTGGTGTCCGTCGAGCAGGCGGTGGCCGCGCCCTATCTGTCCGGGCGGCTGGCGGAAGCCGGCGCGCGCGTCATCAAGGTGGAGCGGCCCGAGGGCGATTTCGCCCGCGCCTACGATCATCTGGTGCATGGCGAGAGCGCCTATTTCGTCTGGCTCAACCGCGGCAAGGAATCCGTCTGCCTCGACCTTCGCGACGATGACGACCGCGCCCTCTTGGCGGCGATGATCGCCAAGGCCGACGTCTTCATCCAGAACCTTGCACCCGGCGCCATCGACCGCCTCGGCTTCGCGCCCGACCGGCTTCGCCAGGAGAACCCGCGGCTGATCACCGTGTCGATCTCCGGTTATGGCGACGAAGGCCCGTTCCGCGACCTGAAGGCCTACGACCTCCTGGTCCAGGCGGAAAGCGGGCTGTCGGCGATCACCGGCAATGCGGAAGGCCCGGCGCGCGTCGGCGTCTCCGTCTGCGACATCGCCGCCGGCATGACCGCGCATCAGGCCGTGCTGCAGGCGTTGTTCGCCCGCGAGCGCACCGGCGAGGGCCGGCATATCGCCGTGTCGCTGTTCCATGCGCTCTCCGACTGGATGAACGTGCCCTACCTGCAGTTCGCCTATGGCGGCAAGGAGCCGGAGCGCAACGGCCTCAACCACCCGACCATCGCCCCGTATGGCGCCTATTCGGGAAGCGACGGCAAGGACGTGCTGTTCTCGATCCAGAACGAGCGCGAGTGGGTCAACTTCTGCCGCGACGTGCTGGAGCGCCCCGAGGTTGCGACCGACAGCCGCTTCACCAGCAACTCGCGCCGCGTCGCCCACCGCGCCGAGCTGGACGCGATCATCAACGAGGTGTTCTCCGGCCATCCGCGCGATGCACTGGCCGACCGGCTGCGCGATGCCCGCATTGCCTTCGGCCGGGTGAGCACGATGGACGACCTGGTCCGCCACCCGCAAAACCGCCATGTGGAGACCGACACGCCGACCGGCCCGGTGCGCCTGCTCGCCCCCGGCGCGCTGGTCAACGGCAAGTCGCCGGAGTTCGGCCCGGTGCCGGCGCTCGGCGCCGATACCGACAGGGTCCGCGCGGAGTTCTCCCGTGTCGACGCCTAAGGCGCTTCCCGTCCCGCAGACCGGCGAGCGGCTGCTGGAGATCCTGAAGGACCGCAAGGCCCGCAACGTACTGGACATCGGCTGCGGCCACGGCGCGCTGTCGCGCTCGCTGGCCGCCAAGGGCTTTGAGATGACCGGCATCGACCCGGACGAGGACGCCGTTGCAGCCGCCCGCAAGGCGGTACCGAATGCGCGGTTCGAGCGAGCGACCGCCGAGGCCTTGCCTTTCGCGGACGGGAGCTTCGATGCCGCGATCTTCCTCAACGCCCTGCACCACGTGCCCGAAACGGTGATGCGCCAGGCGCTTGCCGAGACCCGGCGCGTGCTGAAGGACGGCGGCGCACTGATCGTCGTGGAGCCGCTCGCCCGCGGCACCTTCTTCGAGGTGATGCGCCCGGTCGAGGACGAGACGGAGATCCGGGCCGCAGCACTGCGCGCGCTCGATGCCGACATCGCCAGCGGAAACTGGCACGTCGCCCGGCACGACACCTACGACCGCCTGTCGGACTTCGCCGCGCTGGAGGAGTTCATCGACTATCTCGTGGCCGTCGACCCGGCGCGCAAGACGGTGGCGCAAGAGCGCCGCGGCGAGCTGGACGCGCTGTTCAAGGCCAATGCAACGGCGAGCGAGAAGGGCTTTCGCCTGATCCAGCCGCTCACGCTCTACGAGCTGCACCCGGCCGCCGGCTGACGTCCGCCCCTTGCAAGTCTCGCCAGCTTGCCCGCTTTGCGGTGCGGTGCTTAACTCGCAAGGCCCACCCAGGGGCCGGTCCGTATCGGCCGGCCACTCCCAAGCCATGCAGGAGCGCGCCATGCCGGAGACCCCGGTTGCCGACCAGTACCGCACGAGCGGCAATCTCAGGGCGCGCGGCGGGTTGCACGCGCGCTACGCCAACCGAAACTGGTTCGACTGGGTGGGCGCGCAGCTGGAGCTGACGCCGGACAGCGACGTGCTCGATATCGGATGCGGCGCCGGCTGGTTCTGGCTCTCCGCCGGCAACTCCTGCCCCTCCGGCCTGCGACTTACGCTCACCGACAATTCCGCCGGGATGGTGTCGGAAGCGATCGCCAATCTGGAGCGAGACGGCCGCATCCCGTCGCTCGCAGGCAAGACCTGCGACGCGGCCGACCTGCCCTTCGCAGACGCCAGCTTCGATGCGGCCATCGCAATGCACATGCTCTATCACGTGGAGGACGCCGGACGGGCGCTCGACGAGATGGCCCGCGTGTTGCGCCCGGGGGGCCTTGCCGCCGTCACCACCAATGGCGAGGACAATCTCGGCGCGCTGTTCGATCTCGGCAGCCGCGCCTTCGGCGGTGCCCCGCGCGATCCCGCCGCCCGCATCTTCGGCCCCGGTCGGGCGCTCGAATTGTTCGGCGAGCGGTTCGATGATGTCGCCCTTCACCGCTTCCAGGACGTCTATGTCATCGCCGACGCCGACGACATCGTCCAGTATCTGACGTCCTACCCGCCCGGAAACCGGGCCGGCGAAGTGGAAATCGCGGCACTACGCCGGCTCGTCGCCGCGCGGCTGGACGAGGCCGGCGGCGTGCTGAACGTTGCCCGCGAGGCGGTTCTCGTGTGCGGCCGCGCCCGAGATGCCCGGCCGGCACGCTGAAGCTCAGCCGGTGCCGAACGGGTCCGGAACCTCGCTGGAGAGGTCGGAATTTCGCACCAGATCCAGAAAGGCGGTGGCGGCCGGCGAGAGCACATGGCCGGCCCGCCAGATGATGCCGACATGGCGCAGCACCTCCGGCTCCACCAGCCGGCGATAGATCAGATTGCCCGAACTCAGCACCGGCAGCGTCAGCACCGGCAGGGCGGTGACGCCCAGCCCCTGCGACACGAAGGCCCCGGCGGTGGCGAGATGCGCCACCTCGAAACGCGGGCGGAACGGCAGGTTCTGCTGCGAGCAGGCCGCATCGATCAAAAGCCGCACGCTGGTGCCCTTCGCCATGGCGACCAGCGGCATCTCGGCCAGCTCCCGCCAGGTGCAGCTGTCGCGATCCTCCAGAATGCCGCCGGCGGCCCCCACCGCCACGAACGGGTCCGACAAGAGGGTGCGGAACGAGATCCGGTCCGAGCTTTCCACCGCGCCGGCCGTGAAGCCGAGATCGGACTCGCCCTGCTCGACCGAGCGGATGACGCTGTCGGAGAGGGCGTCGTTGATCTGCACGTCGATATCGGGATGGCGGGCGAGAAACCGCGCGACCAGCGAGGGCAGCAGGCCGGCGGTCACCGAGGGCAGGCCGGCAATCGTCAGCCGGCCGCGCCGCGCGGCGAGATAGGCGTCGAACTCCGCCCCCGCATTGGCGGCGGTGTTGAGCACCTGCTGCGCCAGGCGCAACAAGGTGTGCCCCTGCGGGGTCAGCGAGACGTTGCGGGTATCGCGGTTGAACAGGCGGGTGCCGAGCCGCTCCTCCAGCCGGGCAATCTGCCGGCTGAGCGCCGAGGCGGACATGCCGATCTCGTCGGCGACGGCGCGAAACCGCCCGCCGGTGGCGAGGCTGGAAAAGACCCGCAGATCCTCCAGATCGAATTTGTTGCGATCCATGCATCAATTATCGCAAAATAAGCACTTCTGACAACAAAGAACCTGGGACACTCTTGCAGGCGGGTACAGGTCCGCGGCAGTGCGGGCGCCGGAGGAGCGGCGTCCTGCCGAAACGGCCGACCCGAGATCGCTGCCCGCCAAGGGCACATGGGAGGAAATCACGATGCGACTTTCACATCTCGCCATGGCGGGCGCGCTTGCGCTTGCGCTCGCCCAGCCCGCCAGCGCCCAGGAGAAGCTGCTGATCGGCTCCACCTCGGCCTCGTCCAGCCATTACGGCTATTTCGTCGCCGTCGCCAAGCTGGTGAACGAGAAGGCGGAGGGCCTGGAGGCTTCCGTCGTGGAGACCGGAGCGACGCTCGACAACCTGCGCCGCATCGAGCGCGGCCAGGTCGACCTCGGCCTCGTCACCACCAATGTCGCCCAGCACGCCCATGCCGGCACCAACGAGTTCGACGGCCGGCCGATGAAGCTCGGGCTGCTGTGGGTCTATACCGGCGCACCGCAGAACGTCATCGTGCGCCAGGACGCCGAGGTCGGCAGCCTCGCCGAGCTGAAGGACGTGCGCTTCAACCCGGGCATCAAGGGCTCGGCGACCGAGAGCACCACCGAGGCGGTGTTCGAGGCGCTCGGCCTGTCGGCCGACTACGTGCGCGGCTCGACCACCGACGTCGTCGACATGATCAAGGACAACCGCGTCGCCGGCTACGTGAAGTCGGGCGCCGGCACCAAGCTCGACGGCTCGACCCTCGACATCGCCACCTTCACCCCGATCAAGGTGCTCGGCCTCACCGACGAGCAGAAGGCAGTGCTCGCCGAGAAGATGCCGGACGTGTCCATCGTCGACGTGCCCGCCGGCGCTGCCGACGGCATTCCGGCCTATTCGACCTGGAGCTTCGGCGTCGGCGCGGCCGCCGGCCCCGCCCTGTCGGAAGAGGCGGCCTACAAGATCGTCAAGGCGGTGATGGAGGACAAGGAGGCCCAGGGCGCGGCGCTGGCTTCGGTCAAGGGCGCGGATCTGGCCCAGCTGACCCTGCAATACGCCACGATCCCGCTGCATCCGGGCGCCGCCCGCTGGTACCGCGAGCAGGGCATCGAGATCCCGGCCCGCCTGCAGCCCACCGCCAACTGACGTTCGAGCCTCGGGAGGATCGCCGTGCTGAACCGGACCCGCGACGCCCTGGCGCTGCTGACGGGCATCTTCGTCTTCTACACGGCAGCGACAGGCCCGTTCGAGAGCCTGATCCAGCGCGCGATCTTCCTGGCGCTCGTCGTCTGCCTCGGCCTTGCGGTCTATCCGCTGGGCCATGGCCGGCGCTGGCGCCCGCTCGGCCTTGCCGTCGACCTTGCGGCCGCCGGCATCTCCATTGCCGCCTGCGGCTACATCGTCGTCAACTACGACCGGATCATGACGACCCTGCCCTGGGCGACGACGCTGGACATGGCGCTGACCCTCGGCCTCGTCGCCTCGGTTCTGGAGATCGGCCGCCGGGCCGTCGGCATCATCTTCCCCGCCCTCGTTCTCGTCGGCCTCGCCTATGCGCTGTTCGGCGACATGCTTCCGGGAACGCTGGCCCATCGCGGCTTCGACAGCGCCTTCGTCACCGAGACCATCTTCCTCGGCGACCTCGGCATCTGGGGCATGCTGACGGGCGTCGCCGCCACCGTCATCGCCGCCTTCGTTCTGTTCGGCTCGCTGCTGCTGCATACCGGCGGCGGCCAGAGCTTCATGGATCTTGCCATGCGCATCGGCGGCCGCCAGGCAGGCGGCGCGGCCAAGATCGCCACCATCGCCAGCGGCCTGTTCGGCATGATCTCCGGCTCGGCCGTGGCCAATGTGGCGACCACCGGCAACTTCACCATCCCGATGATGAAGCGCCTCGGCTATCCGCCGGCCTTCGCCGCCGCCGTCGAGGCCGTCGCCTCCACCGGCGGCCAGCTGGCCCCGCCGATCATGGGCGCGGCCGCCTTCGTCATGGCCGAGATCCTCGGCGTCTCCTACATCCAGATCATCACCGCCGCGATCATCCCGGCGCTGCTGTTCTATCTCTCCGTCTTCGTCACGGTGCACATCGTCTCGGTGCGCAAGAACCTGACGCTGGTGCCCGAGGACGAGTTGCCGGCCTGGTCGACGATCCTCGCCCCGCGCCGGGTGCTGCCGATCCTGGCCGCCATCGGCGGGCTGGCCGTCGGCGTCTATCTCGGCCGCTCGGTCGCCACCACCGCCTTCTACGGCATCACCGGGCTGATGATCGCCTTCGTCGCCACCTCGATCGGCCAGATGCCTGCTTCGAAGATGGCGAGCCTCGTCGTCGCCGGCATCAAGGACGCCGGCAAGGGCATGGTGATCATCGGCGTGCTGCTGGCGGGAGCCCAGATCCTCGTCTCGATGATCAACCTCACCGGCATCGGCGTCACCTTGAGCTCGATGATCGTCTCGCTGGCCGGCGACTCCGCCCTGCTGGTGGCGCTGATCGTCGGCGGCGTCTGCCTGATCATGGGCATGGGCCTGCCGACCACGGCGGCCTATGTGCTGGTCGCCGCGGTGCTGGCGCCGGCCATGACCGCCGTCGGCATCGACCCGCTGGCGGCCCATCTCTTCGTCTTCTACTTCGCCACCATCTCGGTGATTACCCCGCCCGTCTGCGTCGCCGTCTTCGTCGGTGCCGGCATCGCCCAGACCAACTGGCTGCCGGCGGCGATGGAGGCCGTGCGCCTAGGCGCGGTCACCTATGTGGTGCCCTTCATGCTGCTACTCTATCCCGGCATGACGGCACAGGGCGACTGGATGGCCATCGGCAACGCGCTCCTGTCGGGGCTGGTGCTGGTGATCGCCATTCCCGCCGTGCTGAGCGGGCAGAAACTCTTCGCCATTCGCGCCCTGGACATCGCCGTGTTCGCCACCTCCATCGCCCTCGCCATCTGGCCGCACCCGGCCGCACCGCTGATCGCCGGCCTGCTGCTCGCCCTGTCCTGGCATTTCGGCAAGGCGCGCCGGCCCCTGAGGGGAGCCGCAGGATGAAAAGCCTGAGGATCGGAACCGGCGCCGGCTTTTCCGGCGACCGCATCGAGCCGGCGGTGGATCTCGCCGCGCGGGGAGAGCTCGACTATCTCGTCTTCGAGTGCCTGGCCGAACGCACCATCGCGCTGGCCCAGCAGGCACGGCGCGCCGACCCGGAGGCCGGCTACGACCCGCTGCTGGAGCGGCGCATGCGCGCGGTGCTGCCCAAACGCGGGGCAAACGGCCCGCGCATCGTCTCCAACATGGGCGCCGCCAATCCGCTGGCCGCCGCCCGCAAGACGCTGGACATCGCCCGCGAGCTGGGACTTCGGGGGCTGAAGATCGCCGCCGTCACCGGCGACGACGTGCTGGCCGCCGTCGAGGGATCGCAGCTGGAGCTGCTGGAGACCGGCGGCACGGTGCGCGACCTCGGCCGGCCGCTGCTCTCCGCCAATGCCTATATCGGCGCCGCGCCCATCGTCGCCGCGCTGGAAGCGGGCGCCGACATCGTGCTCACCGGCCGCGCTGCCGACCCGGCGCTTTATCTCGCGCCGCTGGTTCATGCCTTCGGCTGGGCGATGGACGACTGGCCGCTGCTCGGGCGCGGCACCCTGGTCGGCCACCTGATGGAATGCGGCGGCCAGATCACCGGCGGCTATTTCGCCGACCCCGGCTTCAAGGACGTTGCCGATCTCGCCCGCCTCGGCTTTCCCATTGCCGAGGTCGAGGCGGACGGCACCGCGATCATCACCAAGCTTGCCGGCACCGGCGGCGCGGTCACCGAGGCGACCTGCAAGGAGCAGCTGCTCTACGAGGTGCACGATCCGGCCGCCTATCTGCAGCCCGACGTCATCGCCGACTTTTCCGGCGTCAAGATCGCGGCGGAAGGTCCCGACCGGGTGCGCATCTCCGGCGGGTCGGGCCGCGCCCGCACCGGCACGCTGAAGGTCTCGCTCGGCTATGTCGACAGCCATGTCGGCGAGGGGCAGATCTCCTATGCCGGGCCGGGGGCGGAAGCGCGCGGGCGGCTGGCGCTGGAGATCCTGCGCGAGCGGATCGCGAAAGGCCCCGTGCCCTATCTGGAGACGCGCGGCGAGCTGATCGGTGTCGACGCGATCCTCGGCGGATCGACCTCCGCCGCCCATGAGGCGCGCGAGGTGCGGGTGCGCTTTGCCGCGCGTGCAAGCACGGCGGAGGACGCCCGGCTGGTCGCCGACGAGGTGGAGAGCCTTTATCTCAACGGCCCGGCGGCCGGCGGCGGCGTGACGCGCCAGGTGCGCGAGATCGTCGGCATTCTCTCCACCCTGATCCCGGAGACCGAGGTCTCCCCCGCCCTGACCCTGATGGAAAGCTGACCATGCTGCTGCGCGACATCGCCCATTCGCGGACCGGCGACAAGGGCAACATCTCCAACGTCTCGGTCATCGCCTACGAGATGGCGAACTGGCCGCTGATCGAGGCGGAAGTGACGCCCGAGCGGCTGCGCGCCCATCTTGCCTGGCTGGAGATCGGCGAGATCGAGCGCTTCGCCCTGCCGCGGCTCGGCGCGCTCAACTTCGTGCTGCACGGCGCGCTGAAGGGCGGCGTCACCCGCTCGCTCGCGCTCGACGCGCATGGCAAGTGCCTGAGCTCGGCACTGCTCGACATGGAGATCGCCGGGCCGGCGTGACGCGCGCTCAGCGGCGCGGCACGGTCTCGGGTCGCAGGTGACGCTTCTGCGCGGCGATGCGGAACTGCGCATTGGCCGCGCCATAGCCGCGATAGCCGCCGCGCCGCTCGACGATCTCGAAGAAGAAGCCTTCGCCGTAGTTCGGGCCGTAGAGCTGGAAATATTCGCCCTCCCCGTCCCGGTCGTAGAGGATGTTCTCGGCCCTCAGCCTGTCGGCGAAGTCGGGATCGAGGCCGAAGCGCGCCTCCAGGTCGTCATAATAGTTGCGCGAGATCTCCAGCGCCTTGAAGCCGCAGGCCTTCAGCGCGGCGGCGGTCGCGAAGATGTCGCGGCTTTCGAAGGCGACATGCTGGACCGCCGAGCCGAAGCTTTCGGCGATGAAGCGGCCGGCGAGCGTGCGCCGGTTCTCCGCCCCGTTCAGCGTGATCCGCAAGGCCCCGTCCGCCGTCTCGATGGCCTGGCTGCGCACCAGCCCGGCCGGGTCGACCACATCCACCATCGGCGTCTTCGCCGTCGCGAAGATCGAGGTGTAGAACAGCGTCCAGGTCAGCATCTCCTCGTAGTTCATCGTCTGTGCCAGATGGTCGATGGAGACGAGCCCGGCGGCAGCGGACGCCTTGCCGCCCTCGACTAGGCGGAAATCGGTCTCCCAGAGCCCTGCGAGCTTCTCGTCGATGAAGTGCATCACGCCGCCGCCGACGCCCCGGATCGCGGGAATGGCAAGCTCGCCCGGCCCGACCGGCTGGTCGAACGTGTCGGCGCCCAGCGCCCGCGCGCGCGCCACCGTCGCAGCGGCATCGGCGACCTTGAGGCCGATGGCGCAGACCGACGTGCCGTGCACCAGGTAGGAGGAATGGGCAAAGCCCTCCCGCTCGGTGTTGATGAGCAGGTTGATCCCGCCCTGCTGCCACAAGGTGACGTCCTTGGAGACATGGCGGCCGGCCTCGACGAAGCCGAGGCTGGCGAACATGCGCGCCAGTTCCTCCGCCTCCGCCTCATCGGCGGCGAACTCGACGAACTCGATGCCCTGCGCCTCGATCCGGTCGGGCATTTCCGGCAGCGGGATGCGCACGTCCGGCTCGCGGCGGCGCACCTGGTCCATCAGGTAGACGAGCGAGCGGTGGCCGTCGACCGCGATGGATTTCGGCGAGCCGCCGCGGAACTGGTCGTTGAAGATCTCTAGCGACAGCACCCCGTCATAGCCGGTCGCCGCGACCGCCCGCATGAAGTCGGTGACCGCAAGGTCGCCCTCGCCCGGCATGTTGCGGAAATGCCGGCTCCAGTAGAGCAGGTCCATGTCGATCAAGGGCGCGTCGGCCAGCTGGACGATGAAGATCCGGTCGCCGGGTATCGCGCGGATCGTGTCGACATCGGTCTTGCGCGCCAGCGTGTGGAAGCTGTCGAGGATGATGCCGACATTGGGATGATCGGCGCGGCGCACCACCTCCCAGGCATCGCGATGGTCGTTGACGTGCCGGCCCCAGGCCAGCGCCTCGTAGCCGACGCGAAGGCCGCGTGCCGCCGCGCGCGCGCCGAGCTCGGCGAAATCGTCGGCCGCGCGGTTGATGCCCCCGAGCGAGACCGGCGAGACGTTGGAGCAGACCAGCATCAGGTCGGTGCCCAGCTCCTGCATCAGGTCGAACTTGCGCTCCGCCCGGTCGAAGGCGCGCGCCCGGTGCGGCTCCGGCATGCCCTCGAAATCGCGGAACGGCTGGAACAGCGTGATCTCCAGCCCGGCATCGCGGATCATCGCGCCGACATCGCGCGGACTGCCGTCGAAGGCGAGGAAGTCGTTCTCGAAGATCTCGATCCCGTCGAACCCGGCGGCCGAGATCGCCGCCAGCTTTTCCCGAAGGTCTCCGCTGATCGAGACGGTGGCGATGGACGTCTTCATGGGGCACCGGCCTTGCTGTGAGAGGAAAGGGAAACGCCTGCGGCAGGCGGAACGGCGAGGCCCAGCGGCGGGGGAACCTTGACCTCGCCGCCGGTCTCGGCCGCCCGGCGGATGGCGGCGAGCACGTCGAGCGTCGCAAGGCCTTCCTCGCCGGGGACCAGCGGCACGGCCCGGTCGAGCGCGACCTCGCAGAAATGGCGCATCTGCAGCGCGAAGGGGTCGCCGCCCTGCCGGGTCAGCACCTTGCGCGAGATCGGCTGCGCCCAGTCAGCAGCCCCCTCGTAGTGCCAGAGCCCGAGATCGGGCAGCGACAGCGACCCTGACGTGCCGCCGATCGTGTAGCAGCTGGCCGAGGTTTCCGGGTAATCGGGGTTCTCGCCGGCCGTCAGCTCCCAGCTCCAGGGCGCGGCGACGGCATCGGAAACGGTCATGGTGCCCAGCGCGCCATTGGCAAAGCGCAGGAGCACCGCGGCAGTGTCCTCCACCGCATGACCGCGCGCCAGAGACGAGGAGCGCGCCTGCACGCTGGCGACATCGCCGCACAGGTGGCGGAGCAGGTCGATGTCGTGGATCAGGTTGGTGAGGATCGGCCCCCCGCCCGGTTGGGTGCGCCAGGGTACCTCGAAATAGCTGTCCGGCTTGCGGAACCAGCACAGCGCGTTGACCGCGACCAGCCGGCCGATGGCACCGCTGGCGATCTCCGCCCGCGCCGCCGCGATCAGCGGATTGTGCCGCCGGTGATGGCCGACAAGCAGCGCAACGCCGGCCGCACGCGCGGCCACCACCACCTCGCGCGCCGCCTCCGCCGTGTCGGCCAGCGGCTTTTCCACCAGCACCGGCACCCGGGCCGCGATACAGGCGAGCGCCTGCGGTGCATGCAGCCGGTTCGGCGTCGCCAGCACCACCCCGTCTGGCCGCAGCCGGGCCAGCATCTCGTCACAGCTGTCGAACCACGGCACGCCAAAGGCCTCCGCCGCCTGGCGCCCGTCCGCGGACGGGTCGGCGACGCCGGCAAGTTCGCCCTCGCGGGCGGCGTGGGCCATGTGCACGCGGCCGATCTTGCCGGCCCCGACAATGGCGATGCGGGCTTTCGTCTTCATCTCTTCGCTCTTTCGCGCCATGAGGCCCGCCCCTTTCCGGGCGCGGCCTCAGGTCTCCGGCAGATCGGCCCTGCCGGCGGTCATCCCGCCCCGCGCCCCTGCGCCCGCCTTCCCCGCCACGCCTCGCGCGCCATGCGGCCGAGCGGCGTCTGCGAGATCAGCAGCGCCAGGAAGGCGATCAGCAGCACGCAGGAAATCGGATGCGACAGGAAATCCCAGATGAAGGTCGCCGGATCGTTGCGCGCCCCGATCATCGCCCGCCGATAGTTGGAATCCATCATCGGACCCAGGATGACGCCGAGGATCACCGGCCCGACCTGGAAGCCGTAGACCTTCAGGAAATAGCCGAACACGCCGAACAGCAGCATCCAGTAGATATCGACCGGATTGTTCTGGATGGCGTAGGAGCCGACCGCCGACAGGATGATGATCAGCGGCAGCAGGATCGCCTTCGGGCACTCGACGATCTTGGTGAAGATGCGGATGCCGGTCAGGCCGAAGATCAGCAGGAAGATGTTGGCGAGCGCCAGGTTGCCGACCGTGAACCAGAACAGGTGCGGGGTCTCGACCAGGAGCAGGGGGCCGGGCTTCAGCCCGTGGATGAACAGCGCGCCGATGATGACGGCGGTGACCGCATCGCCCGGAATGCCGAGCGTCAGCATCGGCACGAAGGCGCCGCCCACGGCCGCGTTGTTGGCCGCTTCCGGCGCCACCAGCCCTTCCTTGGCGCCCTCGCCGAAAGGCACTTCCGGGTTCTTCGTCGCCCGCTTGGCATCGTCATAGGCCAGCAGGGCGGCAATGTCGCCGCCGGTGCCCGGCAGCGCGCCGATCACCGTGCCGATGCCCGAGGCGCGCATGGCGACGCGGAAATAGCGGCGCACGTCGGCAAGGCGCGGGATTACCCGGTCGATCTTCTGTTTCACCGCCGGCAGGTCGAGCTGGTGCAGCTGCACGAAGGCCTCGGCGACGCCGAAGAAGCCGATCATCGCGACCACGTAAGGGATGCCGCCCATCAGGGTGATCGTGTCGAAGGTGAAGCGCCCTTCCGCCGTCATCGGGTCGAGGCCGACCATGCCGATCAGCACCCCGAGCGCACCGGCGAAGACGCCTTTGGCGAAGCTTTCGCCGGACAGGGTGCCGACCAGCAGGATGCCGATCATCGCCAGCAGCAGGTAGTCGCGCGAGGTGAACATCAGCGCGAAGTCGGCGAGCATCGGCGCGAACAGGGCGAGCGCCGCAATGCCGACGAAGCCGCCGAACACCGACATCACGGTGGTCAGGCCGACCGCCTCGCCGGCCTCGCCGCGCTTGGCCATCGGGTAGCCGTCGAGCGCAGTGGCGATGGCGCTCGGCGCGCCGGGAATGTTGAGCAGGATCGCGGTGCGCGACCCGCCATAGACGCCGCCGACATAGACGCCGGCGATCAGCGCCAGCGCGTCGTTGACGCTCCACTTGAAGGTGAAGGAGATCAGGATCGACACGGCCATCGTCACCGACAGGCCGGGAATCGCCCCGACATAGATGCCGGCGAGCGTGCCCGCCGCCGTCAGCATCAGCAGCCAGGGGTCGAACCAGGAGATTGCCAGGTATCCGAAGGACTCGAGCATGTCAGAACAGCCCCTGCAGCAGGGTTCCCTTGGGCAGCACCACCTGGAAGACGAGGCTGAACACCACGTGGATCGCCGCCAGTCCGGCAAGGCTGACCAGAGCCGTCAGCCAGGGGCTGCGCCGCCACAGGAACTGGATCGACACGAACAGGAAGACGCCCGAGGCGGCGAGGAAGCCGAGGTAAGGCATCGCCAGGATGTAGAGGCCGACCAGCACCACCATCACGGTCTGGCGCAGCGGCGTGATATCGGCGAGGAACCGGCGCAGGCCGCCGCCGGCTGGCGTCATCGCCAGCGCCTTCAACAGGATCACCAGCGAGCAGACAACCATCAGCCCGGTCGCCAGCATCGGAAAGATGCCCGGGGTCGACAGGCCGGAAAAGCCGGAAATCTTGTAGGCCTCGCTGAACAGCCACAGGCTGAGCGCGAGAAGGGCGACGGCGAAGGCGAGCTCGCCCGGCCGCCGCTGGGCTCGCGAGGACATCATGACCCTCCTGGCAGCATGAGGGCTGCGGCCGGAACCCCGTCGTCCCGGCCGCAGCGCTGAGGCGTTACGGGCGCGGGATGCCCAGGCTCTCCGGGCTGACCTTGGCGGCGCCCGTGTCCTGCAGCGCCCAGGCCGTGACCTGCTGCCACTTGGCAAGGAAGGTCTCGGCCTCCTCGCCGGAGATGTTCATCATGACGTTGCCGCGATTGGCCATCAGCGTCTTGAACTCGTCGCTGCCGGCCGCCGTTGCGAAGGCGTCGACCAGCTTGGCCTTGACGTCGTCCGGCGTGTCCTTGCGCACGAAGACGCCGTAGAACGGGCCCCAAGGCAGGTAGGCGGACATGCCGGGGATCGTGTCGGTGACCGCCGGAACGCCCGGCAGCGTGTCGACCGGCTCGGCATTGACGACCGCCAGCGCGCGCATCGTGCCGGCCTTGATCTGCTCGGCCGCCGCCGACAGGCCCGACGGCATGAAGTCGACCTCGCCGCCCAGCATCGCGGTCAGGCCGGGGCCCTCGCCGTCGAAGGGAATGGCGGTGACGTCGAAGGGCGCGGAGTTGGAAAGCAGCGCGCTGACCGTCGAGGGCAGGCCGCCGGGGCCGGTGGAGCCCATCTTGACCTGGCCCGGATTGGCCTTGATGTCGTCCAGCAGCTCAGCCAGCGTCTGGTACTTGGAGGCCTGCGGCACGACGATCACGGCAACGCCGCGACCCAGAATGTTGACCGGGTAGAAGTTCGAGTAGTCGAGCTTGCTGACGCCCATGATCGGGTGCAGCTGCGGGTTCTCGGCGCCATAAAGGAACGTGTAGCCGTCGGCAGGCGCGGCGTTCACATAGGCGGTGGAGATGGCGCCGGCGCCGCCGGACTTGTTCAGCACCACGATGGGCTTGCCGAGTGCGGCCTCCGCGGCCGGGTTGACCGCACGGGCGACGACGTCGGTGGCGCCGCCCGCGCCCCACATCACCACGCCCAGCATCTCGCGCTCGGGGAAGTCGGCGCTAGCAACGCCGGCGGACAGGGCAAGAGCAGCGACTGCTCCGGCAAGACTGCGGATCATCATTTCCTCCCAGGATCGTTGTTGCGGTCCGCCCGGTCCTCCCAGACCGTGAGATGGCAGCCGCTATTGCATGTCAAAAATCGCATGCCGAAAAACTTAACGCAAATACCAATAATGCAGAGATCAATAACCTGTGGTTATGTCGCCGTGCGCCGGGTCGCCGCGTCCATTTCGCCCCGCAGCAGCTCGATGAAAGCCTCGGCGAAGCCGGAGATCTCCAGGTCCGAACGCCGGGCCACATAGGTTCGGAACGGCGTTGGCTCACAGATCGGGATCAGACGGATGTCCGGCTCGACGCGCGGCAGATCGGCGACCGTGAAATTGTCGAGAACGGCAACGCCGAGGTTCTGCCGGACCAGCCCCAGGACCATCGTGCCGAAGCGGGCGCGGATCTCGATATGGAAGTCGAGACCCTGGCGGGCGAAGATCTCGGCGAGGATCGCGCCGTAAGGGTCCGCCGGGTCGATGCCGATCAGCGGAAAGGCGGCGATCTCCGCCGCGCCGACGCTGCTGCGTGCGGCAAGCGGGTGGTCGCGATGGGCGACACAGAACAGGTGCCCCTGCGCCAGCGGCTCGAAGACGATCGAGGAATGCTCGAAGCGGTGGCTCATGCACACGAACTGGCCCTTGCCGAGCAGCAGGAAGTCGATGGCCTCCTCGATCTTCAGGATCTCGATGTTCATGCGGATGTCGGGATAGCGGGCCTTCAGCCCGGCCGCCGCCAGCGGCACCATCACATTGGCGATGCTGGGCACGGAGGCGAGCGAGATCTCGACATCGTGGCCGCGTTCCAGCTGGCCGATGGAGACCTGCAGGTGGACGAGCTTCTTGTGGACCTCCTGCAGCTGCAGGAACACCTGCTGCGATTCCGGCGTCGGCACGTAGCGGCCGCCGCTGCGGGTGAAAAGCTTGATGCCGAGCGAAGCTTCCAGATGCTTCATCGTCCGGCTGATGCCGGGCTGGGCGACGTTGAGAATGCGCGCGGCACCGGCAATCGAGCCCGCTACCATGACGGCGCGTAGCACTTCGATCTGGCGGAGCGTCAGCGGGGTCTCGTTGGCCATGCGCGGGCAAGGCTACAGCCGCGCCCGCCGCTTGGAAAGCGGCAGCTCGCCAAAGGCCCCTCAGGCGAGGGAAAGGCCGTAGAGCGCCTTCACCGCCGCAGCATCGTCGCCGATGCCGAAGGCCTCGCGGCCGACGGCCGCCCGGTCGTAGTCGATGATGGCTTCGTGCTGGGTGTGCGGCCAGTCCGTGCCCCAGACCACATGGTCCGGCGGCAGCAGGTCAAGCAGCGCGCGGGCATGCGGGGCGACATCGACCGGCGAGCGGTAGGGAGCGGAGAATTTCACGAAAAGCCGAGAAACGTCGCCGGCCTGCGCCAGCGCGCAAAGCCAGGGATCGCGGGCCGGATCCGCCTCGTCCGGCAGGCCGAAATGATCGACCACGACCGTGACGCCGCGCGACAGCAGCGGGCCGACGATGGTCGGCAGGCGCGGCCCCTCCAGCTGGATCTCCACATGCAGGCCGCGCTCGCGCAGGTGCTGAAGCAGCCCGGCGACGGCTGGGCTCTCAAGGTCGGGGAGCGGCGCCCCGCGCACCAGGTTCCAGCGGATGCCGCGAATGCCGGCGGCGACCAGTGTATCGAGCGCGGCCGCCTCGACATCGTCCGGCACGACCGCGACGCCGGCAAAGCGCTGCGGATCGAGCCGCGACAGGGCATCCAGCAGCTGGGAATTGTCGAAGCCGAGAAAACTGACCTGGACGATGACGCCGCCGGACAGGCCGTGCCGCGCCATCCCGGCCTGCCAACCGGCCAACGGCGCCGGCACCGCCGGCACGTAGCGCGCACCGCGCGTCGCCGTCACTTCCTCATAGACATGAACGTGGCAATCGAACCGGATCATCCGCAACTCCCGAGAAGAATTCATATATATGACTAGTTGACTGAATGGGTCAACATCCGCTAAGGAAGATGCGCAGGAGGAGACGGAATGGCCCACAGGATACCCAGCGCGGACGAGCGGCTGCCGGCCTATGCGAGGCTGCGCGACGCCCTTGCCTCCCGCATTGCCAGCGGCGAATGGGGTCCGAACCACCCGATCCCTTCCGAGGCGCGTCTGGCGCGCGAGTACGGCATCTCCATCGGCACGGTCCGCAAGGCGGTCGACGGGCTGGTGGCGGAAGGCCTGCTGGAACGGCGCCAGGGCTCGGGCACCTATCTGCGCCGCCCGTCCTTCGACGCGACGCTCTTCCGCTTCTTCCAGGTGCGTGGCCCCGACGGCGCCCCCTCCTCCATCCCGACCAGCGAGCTGATCCTGCGCGCCCGCACCAAGGCGCCGAAGGAAGCCGAGACGGCACTCGGCACCGGTGACGTCATCGGCATCATCCGTCTGCGCTCCCTGTCGGACGAGCCGGTCCTCTTCGAAGAGCTCTACATCCGCGCGGATCGCTTTGCCGGCTTCGAAAGCCTGCCCGACAGCGCCTTCGGGCCGCTGCTGTATCCGCTCTACTTCGAGCGCTTCGGCGTGCTGGTGAAGCGCGCGACGGACGACCTGTCCTTCGGCCGCGCCGACGAGCAGGTCGCCGCCCGGCTGAAGCTCAAAGCCGGCGACCCGCTGGCGATCATCCGGCGAACCGCCTTCGATATCGACGGAACGCCCGTCGAGTGGCGCATCGCCCGCGGCAGTGCCGCGCAATTCCACTACCGCAGCGAAATCGGCTGACAAAAGCCGCCTCACGGGAGAGAAACAACATGAAAATCAACAAGATCATTGTCGCAGCAGCCCTGCTCGGCTGCACCTCCATGCCCGCTCTTGCCGACTATCCCGAGCGCCCCATCGAACTCACCATCCCGGCCGGTGCCGGCGGCGGCACCGACACCAGCGCCCGCAAGCTGGCCCTGCTGC
This sequence comes from Stappia sp. 28M-7, assembly GCF_014252955.1. Lineage (NCBI taxonomy): Bacteria > Pseudomonadati > Pseudomonadota > Alphaproteobacteria > Hyphomicrobiales > Stappiaceae > Stappia > Stappia quadratibracata. The sequence continues at coordinate 3,868,805 of NZ_JACMIA010000001.1, forward strand.
TGGAAGAGAAGCTCGGCACCTCCATCGCCGTGCTCAATGTCGGCGGCGGCGGCGGCTCGGTCGGCGCCTCGCAGTTCATGCAGGCCAAGCCCGACGGCTACGCGCTCTTCGCCACCTGGAACAGCCCGCTGACCACCGTGCCGCAGGTCCAGAACGTCGCCTACACGCTCGACAGCTTCACGCCCATCGCCTCGACCTCCGAGACGGCCTACACGCTGTGCGTCCATCCTGAGTTTCCGGCCGAGACGGGCGAAGAGTTCCTGGCCGAGCTCGCCGCCAATCCGGACAAGTACACCTACGGCAACGACGGCATCGGCGGCACGATGCAGCTGGCGGCTGAACGCATCTTCCAGGCCCGCGGCATCAAGGCGGTCGCCATCCCGTTCGGCGGCGCCGGCGAGACGCTGCAGAACTTCCTCGGCAAGCATGTCGACATCTATGGCGGCTCGATCTCGCCGGTCCTGCCTTACGTGGAGTCCAAGGAGGCCAAGTGCCTCGTGGTGACCTCGGCCGCGGACGTGCCGGCGCTGCCGCAGGCGGCCGGCCTCGAAAGCCTCGGCCTCGGCGACAAGGAAACCCTGCTGTGGCGGGCGATCCTGGGTCCGAAGGGTCTCGACCAGGCCATCGTCGACAAGCTCGCCGCCGTCATCGACGAGGCGGTCAACGACCCGTCCTATGTCGAGTTCCTGGCCTCCAAGGGCGAGGTCCCGAACGTGGTCAAGGGCGAGGCGCTCGGCGAGCGGCTGAAGGCCGAGTTCGACGCGCTGGCCGTCGTCTCCAAGAACCTGGGCCTGGCGAAGTAAGATGGAGCGCAGCCAGGACCTGGCCCTTGGCCTGCTCTTCGCGGGCCTCGGCCTGGCGGCCGCGTGGCAGGCCGGCTCCTATCAGGGAGCCGGCGGCACCTACCCGATGGTGCTGGGTCTGGTCCTGGCGCTGTGCGGCGCTCTGGTGATGCTGCGCGCCGCCCGTTCGAAAACCGATGCGCCGCGGCGGCTCGTCGACGTGCCGGCCAACCTCGTGAAGGCGCTGGCCGCCGGCGTGATCTACGTGGCGCTGATCCTGCCGCTCGGCTTCTACACCGCCTCCGCGCTGCTGATGCTGGCGCTGCCGCCGGTGCTGGGCTTCCGCCGCCCGCTCTACACGGCGATCGTGGCGGCAAGCTTCGTCGCGCTGGTCTGGATCGTCTTCTCGCTGGTGCTCAACAAGCCGCTGCCGCCCGAGCTGTGGGCCGCCTCGCGCCTTGGAGGCTGAGATGGACTTTTTCCTGAACGCCGCCTCCGCCGTGATGGCGACCGGGCCACTGGTCGCCATGCTGGGCGCGACGCTGCTCGGCGTGCTGATCGGCGCCCTGCCTGGCCTCAACCCGGTCATGGCCATCGCCCTCTTGCTGCCGCTGACCTACTCGATGGACCCGCTGGTGGCCCTTGCCATGGTCGCCGGCATCTACAACGGCTCGATGTATGGCGGCGCGATCCCGGCGATCCTGCTGCGCATTCCGGGCACCCCGGCTTCCATCGCCACCACCTTCGACGGCTTCCCGATGGCCGAGAAGGGCGAAGCGGCCAAGGCGCTGAAGATCGCCTGCTGGTCGTCGGCCATCGGCGGCATCGCCAGCGCGCTGGCCCTGATGACCGTCGGGCCGCTGCTGGCCCGCGCGACGCTCTATTTCGGCCCGGCCGAATATTTCTGGATCGCCATTTTCGGCATGGCCTCGGTCGGCGTCATGGTCGGCAGCGACCCGGTCAAGGGCATCATGGCGGCGGTGCTCGGTCTGCTGCTCGGAACGGTCGGCATCGACCAGCTGTCGGGCCAGGCGCGCTACACGTTCGACCAGCCATGGCTGCTCGGCGGGCTCGACCTGGTGGTCGTGCTGGTCGGCCTCTACGCCTTGCCGCCGGTCCTGCAACTGGCCGAAAAGTGCGATTTGAAAGGCCTTTCGGCCGCCCAGCTGCGGCTTTCCAGCGTGCCGTTCCGCAAGGGCGAGGTCAAAGGCCTGCTGCCGACCTGGGGCCGCTCGTCGCTGATCGGCATCTTCGTCGGCATCCTGCCGGGCGCGGGCGGCAACATCGCCGCGTTCCTGAGCTACAACGCCGCCAAGAACGCCAGTTCCGAGCCCGACAGCTTCGGAAAGGGCAACCCGCAAGGCGTGGCGGCGGCGGAATGCGGCAACAATGCCGACAACGCCGCCTCGATGATTCCGGCTCTGACCCTTGGCATTCCTGGCAATGTGGTCGCCGCGCTGGTGCTGAGCGCGCTGATGATCCACGGGCTGCAGCCGGGGCCGCAGCTGTTCCACCAGAACCCGGTGCTGGTCGGCGGCTTCATGATCGAGATGCTGCTGACCTCGGTGCTGATCCTGCTGGTCGGCGGCGCTGCCGCGACACGAATTTTCGCGCAGATTCAAAGGCTTCCGGGCGTCCTTCTGGTGCCCTCGATCCTGGTGCTGATGTGCGTCGGCGTCTATGTGATCAACGGACGGCCGGTCGACCTGTGGGTGATGCTGGCGGCGGGTGCTGCCGGCTACCTGCTCGAAAAGCTGAACGTGCCGCTGGCGCCGATCATCCTGGGCATGATCCTGGGACCGATGGCCGAGCAGAGCGTGCGCCGCGCGCTCTTGATCAGCCGGGGCGATCCGGTGGAGCTGCTGACGCGGCCGATCTCGGCGGTGCTGGCCGCGGCGACGCTGGCGATGATCCTGTGGCCCGTGATGAAGGCACTGAAGCGCCGCCGCACCAAAAAGATGAGCGAAAACAACGCTTGAGAGAATTTCGAGAATTTTCGAGACGGATTTTGCAAAATTTCGAGAAATCTTGACGCAAGCGCTCTCAATCGTCTCAAAAAACGACGCCCGGACGGTGTTCCGTCCGGGCGTTGTCGTATGCGAGGATATCTCGAACCTATCCCCGGAAGCGGGCGACGACCGGCTGTACGCTTATCCCCGCCAGCAGTTTTCCAGTAATCCCCGCCGGTCCGACCCGTGGCATGATGGCGACGGATCGGACGAGCAGGTTTGCCGATTGAAGCGGCGGCGTCTCAGGCGGTCGCTTCGGCCGTCTTGCCGGCGCGGGCCGCGTTCGCCTCGCCGATGTCCCAGAACAGGCCGGCCATCATCGCCAGCGCTTCGCGGGTCATGGAATGGAGCGCGTGCTCGTTCGGCGCGTGCTGGGAGCAGCCGGGGTAGGAATGCGGCACCCAGACGGTCGGCAGGCCGAGAATGTCGGCGAAGGTCTCGTTCGGCAGCGAGCCGGCGAGATTCGGCAGGATCGCCGGCTTCTTGCCCGTAGTCGCCTCGATAGAGGTCTTGACGCGCGTGACCCAGGGATGGTCGGGGTCGAGGCGCGTTGCATGGAAGAAGCCGCGGTCGGCCGGGACGATCTCGACCATCTGGAAGCCGTTGGCATCGAGATGGCGACGCAGCGCCGGCAGGATGTCGTCGGGATCCGTGCCGACCACATAGCGCAGCTGGCAATGGGCATGGGCTCGGCCCGAGATGGCGTTGACCGGAGCGGACGGCACGCCGCTCGTCTGGGCCAGAATGGCGAAGCTGTTCCAGCCGAAGACGCGCTCGGACGGGGTGAGGCTCTCCTCGCCCCAGTCGGTGTCGACGGAGGGGCCGTCGAAACCGCCGACCGGGCAATCCTTCAGCGCCTCGCGCACGGCCGGCGTCAGGCTGGTCGGGCGCCATTCCGGCACCTGGATCTGGCCGCGGCGGTCGGTGATGGAGGCGAGTGCATGGGCCAGCACCATGGCCGGGTCGCGCAGCAGCCCGCCCCAGTTGCCCGAATGGTGGGCGCCCTCGCGCAGCTCGACGCGCAGGTCGAAATTGACCGCGCCGCGCGAGCCCATGAACAGGGTCGGACGGTCGGGATGCAGGCGCGGGCCGTCGGAGGCGATCAGCACGTCGGCGGCGAAGGTCTCGCGGTTCTGCGAGAACAGCTCGGCAAGGCCGGGCGAGCCGCATTCCTCGCCCATCTCGATGATGATCTTGCAGTTGAAGCCGAGCGAGCCGCGCTCCTCAAGGATCGTCCGCAGCGCCGCGATATTGATGCAGTGCTGACCCTTGTTGTCGGCGGTGCCGCGCCCGTAGAGCTTGTCGCCCTCGCGCACCAGGCGGAAGGGATGCAGCCCCTCGCGCCACTGGTCGGTCTGGGCGCGGATGACGTCGCCATGGCCGTAGGTGAGCACGGTCTCGAAGGCCGGGTCCTCGATGCGCTCGGCGAAGAGGAAGGGCACGGACGGGTCAACCGGGTTGGTCATGATGCGGCAGGTGAAGCCGAGGCCGGTGAGCTTGGGCTCCATCTCCTCGACGAGGTAGCGCATCAGCTCCGAGCGGCGGGACGGATCCTGGCTCTCGGTCTCGAAGGCGAGCATGCGGGCAAGCTCGGTCTCGTAGCCGCCGCTCGAAAGGAAATTGTCGATGCGCGCGATGACGCTGTCACGGTTTGCCACGTCAGGCTCCCTCGGTTTCGGGCACGGCGTCGCCCCATGGCGACATGATCTCCGTGCACCCCATGTTGATGCCGTCCTGCCGCAGCACGCCCGCCGGGCAGGCGAAGGCATACGGGAAGACGGTGCGGCGGGTGGCCGTCACCGGATGGACGGCGGACAGCGCGGACACGACCGACTGCGGCAGCGTCTCGTCGGCGAGGATCGCCTCGCCGCCGCTGTTGTCGATGCGCGGCTGGTGGAAGGCCCCTTCCAGGGACATGTCGAAGTCCATCAGGAAGGAGGTGAGGTTGAGCACGGCCGGCAGGATCTTGCGGCCGCCGGACGCGCCGATGGCGAAACGCCGGCCATCCTTCTCGCCGATGGCCGGGCAGACGTTCATCAGGCAGGCCTTGTTGGGCGCCAGCGAGTTCGGCTTGCCGGGCTCCGGATCGAACCACATGATGCCGTTGTTCATCAGGAGGCCGGTCGACGGCGAGACGACGCGCGAACCGAACACCGCCAGCAGCGTCTGGGTGACCGCGCACATGTTGCCGTGCCGGTCGACGACGCTGAAATGGGTGGTGCAGGACGGGGTGCCGGAGCCCTCCGCCTCGCCCGTGTCGCCCATTTCGCGCAGGCGCCGCTCGTAACTGGCCGACAGGGCGCGGGCCATCTCGGAATAGCTGGTGCCGTCCGGCGCGGAGGACGGCGTGAAGGCGGCCTCCATCATCGCCAGGCATTCGACGAGATTGGCGCCCGCCGTCAGGCCGCGCGCGGCATGGACCGTGCCGCCGCGATAGGAGGTCTCCAGCGCGGGAGCGAGAACCGCCCGGTAGGCGGCAAGGTCGGCCTGCGACAGCGAACCGCCCTTGGCCTGGACGTCGGCGGCCATCGCCGCGGCGATGTCGCCCTCGTAGAAGTCGCGCGCGCCGGCCTCGGCAATGCGCCGCAGCGTGCCGGCCAGCCGGGTCTGGTCGAGCCGCAGGTTGGGAACCGCGGTCCAGCCGGAGGATTTCGGCCAGATCCCGTCGTCGAGGAACATGGCCGCGGCATCGGGATCCTTGGCAAGCTCGCGCGCCACGGAGGAGATGATCAGCGAAGCGTACCAGTCGACCAGCATGCCCTCGGCGGCAAGGTCGGCGGCCGGCATGACAAGGTCCTTCCACCCCATCCGGCCCCAGGTGGCATGCGCCAGTTCCATGCCGGCAACGGTGCCGGGAACCGCGATCGCCGTGGCGCCCTGGACGTTGCGGTCCTCGACCACGGACGGCCAGGGGAAGAGGTCGTTCGACTTGCCCGCACCCGACAGCGGGTAGTCGGCCGGATCGAGGGCGGCGGGCGAGCGCATGCCGAAATTGATGCTGTGCGCCTTCTGCTCGTCCTCGCGCCACAGGACCATGGCCCCGCCCCCCGCAGGGCCGCTCATCCACGGCTCCAGCACGCCGACGGCGAAGGAGACGGCAACCGCCGCATCCACCGCATCGCCCCCGGCGGCCAGGACGGCGGCGCCGGTCTCGGCGGCCACCCGGTGCTGGGAGGCGACGACGCCGCCCCTGGTCTCGATCACATGCTTGCGCATGGACTGGGTGCGCGAAAGATTGCTCATGGGCGGCTCCTCACCACAGACGGGACGACGGTGCGGCGATGATCAGCTGGCGGGCGCCGCGTGCAGATGGCAGTCGACATGGCCCTGCGGCCCGGCGACATGAGGGGGCGGGGTGGTCTTGCAGATGTCCATGACCTTCGCGCAGCGCGGATGGAAATGGCAGCCGGACGGCGGGTCGATGGGGTTGGGATAGGTCGCGCCGAGATGGGTGTCGGGCACCGAAAGGTTCGGGTCCGGCGTCAGCACGGATTCCAGCAGCGCCTGCGTATAAGGGTGGCGCGGGCCGGCGAAGAGTTCGGACGCCGGGGCCTCCTCGACGATCTTGCCGAGATACATGACGGCAACGCGCGTCGCCAGATGCTCGACCACCGCCAGATTGTGGCTGATGAACAGATAGGTGAGGCCCAGTTCCTCGCGCAGGTCGCCGAGCAGGTTGAGGATCTGCGACTGCACCGACACGTCGAGCGCCGAGGTCGGCTCGTCGCAGATGACGATTTCCGGGTTCATCACCAGCGCGCGGGCAATGGCGACGCGCTGGCGCTGGCCGCCCGACAGCTGGTTGGGATAGCCGCGCAGCACGCGCTGCGGCAGGCCGACGAGATCGAGCATGCGTGCAACGGACTTGGCCCGCGAGGCGCTGTCGCCGATCTTGTGGACCACCAGCGGCAGGGCGATGATGTCCTCGATGCTCTTGCGCGGGTTGAGCGAGGAGTACGGGTCCTGGAAGATCGGCTGGATCCGCCGGGCGAGCACGGTGCGCTCGCGCGCGGTGACCTCGCGCCCGTCGATCAGCACCTTGCCGGAGGTCGGCGCCTCCAGACCCAGCAGGATCTTGGCGAGCGTGGACTTGCCGCAACCGCTCTCGCCGACGAGGCCGAGCACGTCCTTGCGGTGGATCTTCAGGTTGACGCCGCCGAGCGCATGCAGCGGCTTGGGGGCGGAGAACATGCCCTGCTTGACCCGGTAGGTCTTGGTGACGCCGGCGAGTTCCAGGACCGGAACGGCGCTGGCGTCGGACGCGGCGGCCGGGGCCGCGGCAGCTTCGGTCGTCGTGGTGGGGCTCATGACGGCGCTCCTGCCTGGACCTCGTGGATGCAGCGATACATGTGATCCTCGCCGGTCCGGCGCACCGGCACCTCCGAGGCACACACGGCCTCGGCCACGTCGCAGCGCGAACGGAAGGCGCAGCCTTCCACCTTGCCGATCAGCGAGGGCACGATGCCCGGGATCGAGCCGAGATGCTCGCCGGGCTTGGTCTTGCCCGGGACCGGGATGCAGCGCAGCAGGCCGCGGGTGTAGGGATGGCGCGGGTTCTCGAAGATCTCGCGGGCGCTGCCCTTTTCCACCACCTCGCCGGCATACATCACCACCACCTTGTCGGCGATGCGGGCGACGACGCCGAGATCGTGGGTGACCAGGATCATCGCCATGTTCATCTCGCGCTGGAGATCGGCGAGCAGGCGCAGGATCTGCGCCTGGATGGTGACGTCGAGCGCGGTGGTCGGCTCGTCGGCGATGATCAGCTCCGGCTCGCACATGAGGGCCATGGCGATCATGACGCGCTGGCGCAGGCCGCCGGAGAGCTGGTGCGGATACTGGGAGAGCCGGCTTTCCGCCGCCGTGATGCCGACCTTGCCGAGCAGCTCGATGGCCCGGGCCCGCGCCTCGGCGCGGCTGACCGGACGGTGCAGCTGGAGCGCCTCCATCAGCTGGTCGCCGATGGTGTAGGCCGGGTTGAGCGAGGTCATCGGCTCCTGGAAGATCATCGCCATGCGGTCGCCGCGCAGGGCGCGCATGGCCCGCGGCGACTGCTTGCGCAGGTCGATGCCGGAAAAGTTCAGCCCGGCCGCGTTGCAGCGCATCTTCTTCGACAGAAGGCCCATGATGGCGAGCGAGGTCAGCGACTTGCCGCTGCCGCTCTCGCCGACGATGCACAGGGTCTCGCCGCGCTTCAGCTCGAAGTCGATGCCGCGCACCGCGTGCAGGGTGCCCTGCGCCATCGGGATGTCGATGGTGAGGTTGTCTACCTTGAGGACAGGTTCGCTCATGGATCTCAGCCCCTGTTTTCCGGTGCGGTGACGTCGCGAAGCCCGTCGCCGAGAAGGTTGATGGCCAGAACCAGGATGAACAGCGCGACGCCCGGAATGGCGATCAGCCAGGGCTCGAACAGCATCATCTGCTTGCCTTCCGAGATCATCAGGCCCCAGGACGGGGTGGGCGGCTGCACGCCGAGGCCGAGGAACGAGAGCGCGGCCTCCAGCAGGATGGCGTGGGCCATTTCCAGCGTCGCGACGACGATCAGGTTGTTGACCACGTTCGGCATGATCTCGCGCAGGATGATGCGCCGGGTCGAGCAGCCGATGGCCTTGGCGGCGTTGACGTATTCGAGGTCGCGCACCTGCAGCACGGAGGAGCGCATGACCACCGCGAACCGGTCCCACAGCAGCAGGCCGAGCACGCAGACCACCACCTGCAGCGAGCCGCCGAGGATGGCGACGACGGCCAGCGCCACCAGCACCACCGGCATGGCGAGGCGCACGTTGATCAGGAAGGTGACGACGAGATCCACCCGGCCGCCGAAATAGCCGGCGGCAACGCCCATCGCCGTACCGATGAGGCCGGAGATCAGCGCCGCGAACAGGCCGATGGCGAGCGAGATGCGGGCGCCGTAGAGCAGCCGCGCGAGATAGTCGCGGCCGAGGAAGTCGGTGCCCAGCAGATGGTTGGGGTCGGCGCCCGGCATCCAGAACGGCGGCTTCATGCGCGCCAGGAGGTCCTGGGCATACGGATCGTGCGGCGTCAGCAGCGGGGCGAACAGCGCCAGCGCGACGATGATCGCAAGGACGACGACGCCGAAGACGAGACCGTAGTGACCGAAGATGCGCTTGCGCAGGATCGCGGCCGGGCTCGGGGTGCGGAGGTCTTCCGCGACGGTTTCGATGGTGCGTGCCATGTCGGATCAGCCCACCCGGATGCGCGGATCGAGCCAGGCATTGACCAGATCCGACAGGAACGTGAAGACGATGTAGAACAGCGAGAAGATCAGGATCAGCGCCTGCACGGTCGGCAGGTCGTTGCGGGCGATCGACTCCCAGGCGAGATAGCCGGCGCCATGCAGGGCGAAGATGGACTCCACGACGATCGAGCCGCCCAGCATGAAGCCCATCTGCACGGCGGCGAGGCTGACCACCGGCACCACCGCGTTGCGCAGCGCATGCTTGAACATCACCCGCGTCTCGCTGGCGCCCTTGGCGCGCGCGGTGCGGATGTAGTCGGCGTTGAGCACCTCCAGCATGCCGGCGCGCGTCAGGCGCATGATCGCCGGCATGGCGTAATAGCCGAGCACGACGGTCGGCATGATGAAGTGCTTCCAGGTCGCCGAGCCGGACGGCGGCAGCCAGCCGAGCTGGATCGAGAAGACGACGATCAGCACCAGGCCGAACCAGAAGCTCGGCATCGCCTGGCCCATCACCGACAGGAACAGCGCGGTGCGGTCGATCAGCGAGTTCGGGCGCATCGCCGCGGCAACGCCGAGCGGAATGGCGGTGACCAGCGCGAAGGAGATGCCGCACACGCCGAGCAGCATCGTCGTCGACAGGCGCTCGCCGATCAGCTGGGCGACCGGGACGCGGAAATAGTAGCTCTGCCCGAAATCGCCCGACAGCGCCCCGAACAGCCAGTCGGCATATTGCACGAGGAAGGGCCGGTCGAAGCCGTAGAGGACGCGGATCGCCTCGATGTCGGTGGCGGACGCGTTCTCGCCGGCAATGGCCGAGGCCGGATCGCCGGACATGAACAGCAGGCTGAAGCTCAGCAGCGACACGGTGAAGGTCACCAGAATGGCGAGCCCCAGCCGTTTCAGGGTGAACATAAGCATCTCGGGTTCCGATCGTCAGGCGGCCGCGGCACGCGGGGGCGGAGCGAAACGGGCTCGCCAATACCCGGAAGACCGCGCTCCCTTGCGGGGTGCGGACGGCCGGTCACGGCAAGCTGCGAAAGGCACGATCCGCGCCCGGCGAGAGGAAGGCCGGGCGCGGGTCGCGGCTTGGCGCTTAGTTCCAGCGAACGTGGAAGAAGCGCACGACCTCGTCCGGGGTCGGGGTGAAGGTGGCCTCCTTCGTGAACACGTAGTTCGCGTTGTAGGAGAACAGCGGCACCCAGTAGGCCTCGTCGGCGATCTTGTTCAGCGCCTTGGAGTAGTTCTCCTTGCGCACTGCCGGATCGACCGAGGTGTCGGCGACGTTGAGCCACTCCAGGACCTCGTCGTCACGGGCGAAGTCTTCCTTGCCGTGCTTGAAGAACTGGCTGGTGATCGCCGAGGCGTCGTTGACCGAGTAGGAGCCCCAGGTCTGGAAGCTCATGCTGGTCTCGCCCTTGTGGCGCATGTCGCGCAGGGCCGAGTACTGCAGGAACTTCAGGTTGGCCTGGATGCCGACATTGGCGAGGTAGGACAGCATCGCCTCGGCATAGGGACGGTCGCGATAGGCGTAGAAGTCGACCGAGAAGCCTTCCGGATAGCCGGCTTCCGCGAGCAGGGCCTTGGCCTTCTCCGGGTCGAACTCGTACTTGGTCACGTCCACATCGCAGCCGAACTGGCTCGGGAAGCAGGCCGAGTGCACGACCTTCGAGGCGCCCTTGAGCAGGTTGTCGACGATGGCCTGGCGGTCGATCGCATGGGCGATGGCCTGACGCACCTTGGTCTTGGTCATCGGGTTGTCGGCGCCGCTGCGGCCCGCAGCGTCGAGCTCCAGATAGCCGACGCGCATGGTGCTCTCGTTGACCACGTTGACGCGGTCCATCATCGCCAGCTTCTCGGCCTGATCGGCCGGGACGCCCCAGATGAAGTCGAGGCCACCACTGAACAGCTCGGCGAGCTGGGTGTTGACGTCGGGAATGGTGCGGATGTCGATGGTGCCGATGCTCGCCATGCCCTTCGGGCCGCCGTGATAGCCCTCGTACTTCTTCAGCACGAAATGCTTTCCGGGCTCGACGCTCTCGACCTGGTAGGGACCGGTGCCGACCGGCTTCAGCGCCATGCCGGCGGGACCGGCCTCGGCGTAATACTCGTTCGGATAGATCGAGACCGGACCGGCGAGATACTCGAGCGCGGCCGGGAACGGGCCATTGGTGAAGATGCGGACGGTGTACTTGTCGACCTTTTCCGCGCCCTTCATCCAGTTGACGTTGCGCTGGACGACGACGCCGTTCTCCGGCTTGGCGACGAACTCGACCGTGTAGACCACGTCGTCGGCGTCGAACTCCTCACCGTTGTGGAACTTGACGCCCTCGCGCAGCTTCAGCTCCAGCGTGGTGTCGTCGACCCAGGTCCAGGAGGTCGCGAGGTTGCCCTCGTACTCGCCGGTCTCCTGGTTGAGATAGAGCAGGCCGTCCCAGATGGACCGCTGCAGGATCACGCCCTCGCGGGCGGAATTGAAGTAGCTGTCGACCGATTCCAGTTCCTTGGTGAAGGCGGCGTTCAGCGTGTCATTGGCCTTGTCGGCCATGGCGCTGCCGGCAGTCATGACGACGGCCAGGGCAACGGTGCTCATCAGGAGGCGTGTCTTCATCTGCTCATTCAACCGGCGCGGCACCGGTCCCTCTGGTTTTCGATTATTATATAATAATACGTTTGACCGTATTATGGTTGAGCGTATTGTCCAGTTTGGAACGTGTCAAGAATCCAAACCTCACGCTATCCGCAAGATTCTTGCGCGAAAGACGGAACGAAGGAACAGGGGAGGTCTATGCCGAAGGGAAAGCAGGACACTTTGTTCGTCGGCTCGCTCGACAAGGGCTTGCGGGTGCTTAGCCTGTTCAACGAGCACAACACGGTGCTGGGCCTGACCGAGATCGCCGAGCTGACGGGCCTCGACAAGAGCGCGGCGCAGCGGCTGACCAACACGCTGCACAAGACGGGCTACCTCAACAAGGACCCGGAATCGCGGCGCTACAGCCCCTCCATCAAGTTCCTGGAGCTGGGCAACGCCTATCAATGGGCCGACCCGCTGGTGCAGCTCGCCATGCCCAAGGCGATCGAGCTCGGCCGCACGCTCGGCGAACGGGTCAACGTGGCGCGGCTCGCCGGCCAGGAGATCGTCTACGTCATCCGCATCCCGACCCAGCTCACCGCCTTCGGCGCGATGGTGGCCGGGCGCCGGCTGTCGGCGCTGACCACCTCGAGCGGGCGGGCCATGATCGCAAGGCTGAGCGAGGCCGAGCGCAAGGAGGCGGTCGAGACCTGGCCGATCAAGCCGCTGACGCCGAAGACGACGACGGACCGGAGCAAGATCGCCGAGGCCATCGAGGAGGCGGTCGCCTATGGCTACGGGCTGACCCACAGCGAAAACATCATGAACGAGATCGGCATCGCCGCACCGATCATGTCCGGCGACGGCCGGCCCGTCGCCACGGTGCAATGCTCGGTTTCGAGCATGAAATGGAGTGTGGAGAGGGTGCGCGGGGAACTGGCCCCGCACCTGATCGAAGTCGCCAACTCGATCCACCTGCCGCGCGGCGCATAGGGCCGCGCCTCATGTCCTGCACGGTGACGCGCGCTTGCGCGTCACGTCAGGCGGCGAACCGGTCGAAGAGGTCGAGAGGGCCGACCTGCCCGCCCTTGAGCAGCAAGCGCATGCCCTCCAGCAGCGTGCCCGGCGCGTGGCCGCGGCATACGGCAACGCCGGAGCCGGCGCGCGCCTCGAAGGAGAGGCTGTCGAAGCCGAGCCGGCGCACCACCGCCCCCGAGGTATCGCCGCCGGCGACCGCCAACGCGGCAACGGGATGCAGCGCCAGGATGCGCGCGGCAAGCTCGGCAAGGCTTTCGGACAGCGCATCGGGCGCAAGACCGTAATCCGCCTCCGGATCGAGATGGGCGAGCACGTTGGTGCCGGCGGCCAGCATCTGCGCGCAGCGCGCGGCACAGGCCTCCCGCCCCTCGCCCGCAATATCTTTCGCACCGAGCGGAAGGCGCGTGTAGCGCGATGCGGCAGCGACCTGGGCCGCCGTCGCCGCAGAACGGCTGCCGGCAAGCGCAAGGCGCGGCCCGGCAACCGGTCCGAGCGCCGAGGCACCGGACCCCGCTGCCGCTGCCTTGCCCGCAACCGCCTCAGCAACGCCGCTGGCCCCGACCAGCAGCAGCGGCCGGCCGTGGGTTTCCAGCAGCGACAGGGCAAGGCCCAGCATCTCGATATCCGTATCGTCGACCGCATCGACCAGCACGCGGCGCCCGCCGCCCTCGGCCATGGCCGCAAGAACGGCGGCGGCACCGGCAAGCTCGGGCCGCGCCAGCAGCGCCAGATCGCCGAGCCCCTGTGCCGCCAGATGCCGGCGCAGGTCCGCCTCGCCCATCGGCGTGACAGGATGCCGGCTCATCACCGGATGGCGGTCGATGCGATGCACCGCCCCGTCGGGCGCACGCGCGAACAGCGTGCCGAACAGGCAGAAGCGCTGCAGGCTGGGCTGGCCGCCGAGGATGACGGTGAGTGCCGGCGACAGCTCCTCCTCCAGCACGGCGACAGCCGCGCCGACATTGCCCACATGCGGGGCGGAATCGAAGGTGGAGCAGATCTTGTAGTGCACGAAACGGGGCTGGCGCGCGCGCACCATCGGCATCAGGGCGCGCAGGCGCGGCTCGACCGCCTGCGGCGCGCAGGCGCGAAAGTCCGTGGCGATGCCGACGGCCGGAAACGCCCCCTGCCCGCGCGGCGTCTCGGGCAGACGGGACAGCGAGGGCCCTTCCACGCACAGGCGGGCGGCGATGCCCGCCTCGGCCAGCGTCGCCAGCGTGTCGGACGCGCCGGTAAAATCGTCTGCGATGAAGACGTAGCCGCTCATGCCCGTTACCCGGCCTTTTTCCCGAAGAAGGAGAGCGCCCCGGCGAGCTCCGGCCGCGAGCTTGCTGCCTGTTCCAGATCCTCGTTCGCGGCCACCGCCTCCCACGCCTGGCGCAGGCTGGCGACACCAGCCGCCGGGCCCGAAGGATGGGCGAGGATGCCCCCGCCCGCCATGAACAGGAAGTCGCTGGACCCGGCCGCACACGCGGTCACCGGCAGGGTGCCGGCCCACTGGCCGGAGGAGAACGCGGGCATCACCGCATCCGAGGCATCCGGCGCATCAAGGGCGAGCGGCTGCAGGCAGCGGCGCGCTGCCTCCTCGACTTCCCGAGGTGCGTCGGAGAACTTGCCGCCGATGCCGTGCACATGCATGTGGTCGACGCCGGCAAGGCGATAGAGCGCCTGATAGGCGTCGAAGCCGATGCCGAGCAGCGGATGGCGGGCGAAGGCGCCGTAACCGTTGCGATGGCCATGCACGACGAGCGGCGTGGAGCGGCGCAGCGACTGCATCGCCGACAGTCCGCACCAGTTGAGGCTGGCCATGACGCAGGACCCGCCCTCGCGCTCCACCAGGTCCGCATGGCGGCGCATGGCGTCGAGCTCGTCGGTGATGTTGAAGGCGACCATGACAGTGCGACCGGTGCGCTCGCGATAGGCGCGCACCTGCGCCATCACCGCGCGAACGCGCTCCTCCAGCGGCGCATGGACCGGATCGGCGCAGATCTCGTCATCCTTGATGAAGTCGACGCCGGCCTCGCACAGATCCGCGACCAGCGCGGCGATCTCGTCGGCGCTCAGGCCAACATTCGGCTTGATGATGGTGCCGAAGAGCGGCCGGCCGGAGACGCCGAGCGCGGAACGGGTGCCGGCGACGCCATGCCGGGGCATGTCGAAGCGGGTGCGATAAGCCTGCGGCAGGGCGACATCGACGAGGCGAAGGCCCGTGACCTCGCCGAGATCGTAGAGATTGCCGGCAACCGTTGCGGCAAGGGTCGGCAGGTTGGCGCCGACATTGGCGAGCGGATAGGCGATGCGCACCCGCGCGCGCCGCCAGGGACCGGACGTGCCCTGCCGCTCGAGCCAGGCGCTGGCAAGGCTCGGGGCGCTGGCCGGCTCCAGCTCTTCCACGACGAGAACCTCGGCGCCGGCACGGGCGCGCAGCTCGTCGCTCTCGCCGGCAACGCGCACGAAGGTGCCGCAGCTCTGCTCGCCGGCCATGATCGCCGCGACCTTTTCCGGCGCGAGCGGCGTCTCGACCAGATAGGTCGCCTCGACGCTGTCGGGCTTTAGGGGGATCGTCCGCATCGCGCGCCTCAGATCGAGGTGAGGTCGGGGAAGGGACGGACCGGATCGCTGCCGTCCCACCCTTCGGAGGCGGCGCGGATCAGGTCGAACATGCGGCCCTTCGGCCCCATCACCTCCGACAGCTCGATCACCGTGCCGGGATGGGCCTCGCGGTCGAAATAGGCAAAGCGTCCGTTGGCCCCGACCTTGCCGCTCATCTTCACGCGGAAGCCTTCGGCCTCCATGCGGGCGAGATCCGCATCGTAGGCTTGCGTCCAGTAGGCGACGTGCTGCAGCCCGCGATGACCGGCAAGGCGGAAGTCGCGATACATCGACGGGGCGTCGTTGCGGGTCTGGATCAGCTCGACCTGAACCGGGCCGCTGTTGGCCAGCGCGACGGAATTGTGGACCTCGAAGGACTGGCCGTCATAGCGGTAGTCCTCGATGGGCACCTTGGGATTGTAGTACCACGGGCCGACGCCCATGACCTTGCACCAATGCTCCATCGCCGCTTCGATGTCGTCGACCACGTAGCCGAGCTGGCGGATTGCGCCGAGAAACCTGCTCATGAAGAACCCTATTGCGAGAGAAGTCGGGGAAGCCACGTCGACACCGCCGGCACGGCCGAGACGACCAGCAGCGACAGCGCGAGGGGCAGGAAGAAGGGCAGCACGCCGCGAATGACCGAGTGGACCGGCATCTTGGCGACGATGGAGACCATGTAGAGGCTCATGCCGATGGGCGGCGTCAGCAGCCCGATCATCAGATTGAGCACGAAGACGATGCCGAGCTGCAGCGGATCGACGCCGGCCTGGTGCAGCGCCGGGGCGACGATGGGCGCGATGATCAGGATCGCCGCGATGGATTCCAGGAACATGCCGACGACGAGCAGCAGCAGGTTGACCAGAAGCAGCAGCACCAGCGGATTGTCGGAGAGGCCCAGCAGCACCTGGCCGGCCATCGCCGGCACCTGGTCGAGCGTGAGCACCCAGGCGAAGACGGCCGCCGTCGACACGATGAAGAGGATGCCGGCGGTCGCCTCCACCGTCTCGCGCAGGCTCTCCCACACGGCGCTGAAGGTCAGCGTGCGGTAGACGAGGAAGCCGATGGCCAGCGCATAGGCGACCGTGACGCCGGCGACCTCCGTCGGACCGAAATAGCCGCTGAGCAGGCCGCCGATCAGGATCACCGGGGCGACCAGCGCCGGCAGCGAGATCACCGCCTTGCGGGCGACGGCGGAAAGCGACGGGCTGACCGTGTCGCGCGGCAGGTTGTAGATGCGCGCCATGACGGCGACCTGAACCATCAGGAAGAGCGTGATCAGCAGCGCCGGCACGATGCCGGCGACCAGCAGCTGCACCGCCGAGACATTGGTGACGCTGGCATAGATGATCAGCGGGATCGAGGGCGGGAAGATCGGCCCGATGGTGGCCGCGGCGATGGTGATGCCGGCGGCAAAGTCGCGCCGGTAGCCCTGCCCCGACATCTGGTCGATCTGGATCTTGCCGAGCGCGCCGATATCGGCGAGCGCGGCGCCCGAGACGCCAGAGAAGATCAGGCTGACGAGGATCGACACCTGCGCGACCGCGCCGCGGATGCGCCCGACGACGAGGCGCACCAGGTCGAAGATATGGGTGGTGACGCCCATCGCGTTGAGGAGGCTGGCGGCCAGGATGAACAGCGGCACGGCCAGCAGCGGTGTGGAATCGAGCGCGTTGATGCCGCGCTGCGCCAGGACATGCACCGGCAGGTCGAAGCCGACGATGGCCACCGCCGAGGCAAGGCCGAGGGCAACGGCGATCGGCGCGCCGAGCAGCAGCGCGGCGGCGAAGACGAGGAGAAGCACGAGGCTCATGGCAGGGCCTGATCGGAACCGGGGAGCGTGTCGCCGCGCAGGAGGGCGAGAAGACGGGCAAGGGTGACAAGCGCCAGCAGCACCATGGCGACGATGGCGGGCGCGTAGAACACCCAGTTGGGAATGCCGAGGGTCGGGGTGGCGAATTTCCACGCCCGGCCGAGAAAACGGTAGAGCCCATAGAGAAAGAAGAGCGAGAAGGCGAGCACGCAGAGCTCGACCAGCACGCCGGTCCAGCGACGGGCGGGCGCCGGCAGCGTCATCGGCACCAGCTCCACCGCCACGTGCCGTCCCTGCAGCGCCAGCAGCGGCACGCAGAGAAAGACCAGCGCGACACCGCAGAAGCGGGCGAGCTCGTCCGCCCAGGGCATGCCGAGATCGAGAAGGTTGCGGCCGAGCACCTGGCCGACCACCAGCACGCTCATCGCCGCCAGCAACAGGACGGCGAGAGTGCGGCAGCATGCCGCCGCACCCGCAAGGAGCCTGCCGCCCGGCGGGACGGGTTCAGTCGTGCCGGTCATGGCCGCACCTCTCGCTCACTGTTCGGGCGATCAGGAGATCGCCCGGATCTTCTCGTAGAGGGCACCGTATTTTTCGCCGAAGCGGGCGTCGACGACCTTGCTGACCGAGGCGCGGAAGGCCTCCACGTCGAGACCGTCCTCGGGGCCGATCACCGTCATGCCGGCATCGCGCAGCGCCTGGGTGTCCTTGGCCTCGTTGTCCTGGATCGCCCTGGTGGCGCGCTCGCGGATCTCCAGCGCGGCGGCGGCAACCGCCTCCTTCTGCGCCGGCGACAGGGCCTGCCAGGCGTCCTCGTTCATCACGACGACCTCGGCATTGGACATGTGGCCGGTCAGCATGAGATGCGACTGCACCTCGTAGAGCTTGACGTTGAGGATGACGTTGACCGGGTTCTCCTGGCCAGCGACGACGCCGGTGGCGAGCGCCGTCGGCACTTCCGACCAGTCGACCGGGACGGGCGCGGCGCCCATGCCCTCGATGGCGGCCTGGTAGATCGGGAAAGGCACGGCGCGGATCTTCTCGCCGGCAAGGTCGGCCGGCTTGTACACGGCCTTGTTGGCGGTGAGATTGCGGCGGCCGAAATAGTGGGCGTAGATCACACGGACATTCGCCGCCTGGATCAGGCCCTGGTTGAGCTCCTGCATCACCGGCGAATTGATGTCCATCACCTTCATCAGGTGGTCGACGTCGCGGTAGAGATAGGGCGTGTCGAGCGCGGCGAAGGGCTCATAGAGCGAACCGATGCCGCCGGCGGTGTTGTGCGAGAAGGCGATGGTGCCGAGCGAGACCGCCTCGGCCAGCTCCTGCAGCTTGCCGAGCTGGGAGGAGGGATAGACCTGCACGGCGATGTCGCCGCCCGAATGCTTGCCCACCGCCTCGGCGAACCAGTCGGCCTGGGCGCCGGCGACGCTGGCCGGCTCGTTGTTGTGGCCGTAGCGCAGGGTCACGGACTGGGCGCGGGCAAGGCCGGGCACCATGGCGAAGGCACCCGCGCCGAGACCGAGCGCAAGGGCGCCGCGCCGCGTGACGGAAAACAGCTGTCTGGTCATTGCATCCTCCCAAGATGGTTTCAAGGCTCGTTATTTCGGTGAGCCATGAGGTATTTTGACGGCCTTCACTCCATGAAGATCGCCGAAATCCGTATCTCTTGACAAAAGGCTACGAAGCCGTGAGCATCACGTCAAACATCAAATATTGAGGTATTTTGAGGTGCCCTCAGGAGAGATCCAGCTCCCCTCCCAGATCCCTTCCATGGCGGACCTGGCCGAAGCGGCAGGCGTGTCGCTGGCAACCGTCGACCGGGTGCTGAACCGCCGCAAGGGGGTGAAGGAGCGCACGGTCGCCCGGGTGCTGGCCGCCGCCGTGGAGCTCGGCTACATGAGCGCGGAGGAGCGCGCGAAGCTGGACGGGCAGCGCCCGCCCAATGTCGCCTTCCTGCTGCCGATGGGCACCAACCCCTATCTGCGCCTGCTCGGCGAGAAGGTGCGCGCTGTCGCCGACACCCAGACCCGCGATGCCTGCCCCTTGCGCTGCTTCTTCATCGACAGTTTCGATGCCGGCGCGCTGGCCGCCGCGCTGCGCCACCACGCCCGCTGGGCCGACGGCATAGCCTTCATGGCCATCGACCACCCCTTGGTGCGCGAGGCGGCGGAAGAGGTGAGCGCGGCCGGCACCCGGCTCGTCACCATCGTCTCCGACCTGCCGCATCCGGCGCGCGAGACCTATGTCGGGCTCGACAACCAGGCGGCCGGGCGCACCGCCGCCCTGCTGCTCGGCCGGTTCTGCGGCGCACGCGAGGGCAGCGTCGCGCTGGTCGCCGGCAGCCGCACCTACCGCGCCCATGCGGAACGCGAGATGGGCTTTCTCGGCCTGCTGGAAGAAGCCTATCCGGACCTGAGGATCGTCGGCATGCGCGAGGGCCACGACGACCGCAACGAGAACTACAACCACACCCGCTCGCTGCTGGAGCAGAACCCGGATCTCGTCGGCATCTACAATGTCGGCGGCTCGTCCGACGGCATCGCAAGGGCACTCGCCGAAAAAGGCATGGGCGAGCGGGTGGTGTTCATCGGCCACGGCCTGACCCAGGACACCCGCCGCCTGCTGATCGAGGGCACGATGGACGCGGTGATCAACTCCGACCCGGACCAGGTGATCGGCGAGACGCTGGCCCGCTTCGCCCGTCCGGCCGAGGCCGCGGGGCTGCGCCCGCCGCTGAAGATGGACCTGATCTTCCGCGAGAACATCCCCTCGCAATATCTTTAACCGGCAAATCCAGACCCACCCTGAAGCCGCTGACACGGCTTGCAAACTTTCCCCTACGTCCGGGGAACCAAATCACCCCGACGGACGTTCACCTCCCGACTACCGAGTACGCCGCCGCAGCGCAGGGCCGAACCTCCGGCCCGCCAGGCGCCCGGCGGACAAGAGTACATGCCGCTCCGGCGGCCATGAAAGGAGTGCGAACATGGGTATCGAGGTGGGGGGCCTGCTCGGCCTCGTCATTCTGGTTCTGGACGTTTACGCCATCGTCAAGATCATCGGCTCGGGCGCCTCCACGCTCGCTAAGGTCATCTGGATCGTGCTCATCCTGGCCCTGCCCGTTCTTGGCTTCCTCGTGTGGCTCGTGGCGGGTCCGTCGCGCCCGGCAACGGCCTGATTCAGGCCTGTCACCGCCCCACGCAATTCGTATCGGCAAAAAGTTCAAGGCCAGGTGGAACCAAATCCTCACTGGTGCGTTGTCGGTGCGGAGCTGAAGAAGGATTTGCTGCCTATGCTAAATTACAGCGAGAAACCCCGGAACGGAGAGCCGCCCAAAGCCTCGGACACCGACGTCCACTCTCGCATCAGCAATCAGCTGCAAACCTACTACAACGAGGTGCTGACCCAGCCTCTGCCCCAAAGGTTCGAGGATCTGCTGAAACGTTTGGACGAACAGAGCGGTTCCGAGGGGGAGGCCCGGTCATGAACGAGCACAGTCTCGAGCTGAAAGACGAGATGGTGTCCTGCATTCCCAGCCTGCGCGCCTTCGCGGCGTCGCTGGTGGGGATGGGCGACCGCGCCGACGATCTGGTCCAGGAAGCCCTGATGAAGGCCTGGTCCAACCTCGGCCGCTTCGAGCCGGGCACCAACATGAAGGCCTGGCTGTTCACGATCCTGCGCAACACGCTCTACTCGACGCATCGCAAGCGCAAGCGCGAGGTGCAGGACGTGGACGGACGCTACTCGGCAACGCTCGCCTCCCATCCGAATCAGACGGGTCATCTCGACCTCGACGACTTCTGCCGGGCGCTCGACCAGCTCCCCGACGACCAGCGTGAAGCGCTGATCCTCATTGGTGCTTCCGGCTTTTCTTATGAGGAAGCTGCTGAAATTTGCGGTTGTGCCATCGGCACGGTAAAAAGTCGCGTCAACCGCGCCCGTGCCCGGCTGGCCGACATCATGGGGACAGAGTCGACGAGCGAGTTCGGACCGGATCGAGCCGTGGAAGCTGTTCTCGCCCTCTCTCCCGCCTCGACGGTGAAGATCAGTGCCATGGAGTAAATTGCCGCCCAACAGCACCCGGCTCGATCGACGGCTGTTCGCCCATATCGCGGCAGCCCTGATCCCCCTTGCCGCTCTTGCCTTCCTGCTGTCCTACTCCGATCTCGAGCGACGCTCCCAGGATGAACACCGACGCTTCCTGGACTATGCCCGCCTCATCGGACAGTCCAGCGCGAAGGCAATTGCGCGTGCTGAAGGCTATGCAAGCGCCCTGACCTCCCTGGACCCGCAGGCCCTGGGAGAGTGCCGGCGCGTATTCTCCGCCATGCGCGAGGACCTGATCGAGGCGACGGAGCTCACCATCTTCCGCGGCGAGGCGACGATCTGCGCCATCGGCCTGGGCGAAGACGGCAAGATGATCCAGCGCCAGCTCGACGCGCCGAGCGAGGCCGTCACCGGCCCCGCCGCCAAGACGATCACCATCTCCCGCACCAACGAGGCCAACGGAACCCGCATCGACATCGGCCTGCGGCCGCAGACGCTGCTGATCGCCCCGATCACCGCGACCGCGGCGACGAATATCGGCTTTGCCCTGGTCGACAAGAACAGCGCGGTGCTCGCCTCCCATGTCTATGAGGAGAACGACATCGGCAGCTTCCTGCAGGTGGTCGGCGAGACGCGTGCGGACGGGGCGGATTTTTCCGAAAGCGACAGCGGCTGGTTCATCGGCTCCAGCGTGCTGCCGGGCACCGAGTACCGGGTGGTCACCGCCAGCCGGCCATCGGAGCACCGGCTGGAACTGTGGCTCACGGTGCTGCGCGCCCTGCTGCCGCCGCTCATCCTGCTGGCGGTGGTTTTCGTGGTTCTGCGCTACGGCATCCAGCGGTTCCTGCTGCGCTATCTCAGCCACATCTATTCGACCTTCCGCCAATACGGCACCGGCAACACGCGCGCGCGCGTCGGCCAGCTGGCGGCCGCACCGCCCGAGATCGACCTCCTGGGCGTGACCTTCGACATGATGGCCGACCGCATCGAACGGCGCACCCACGACACCGAGGCCGCGCTGGCCGAACAGCGCCGCCTCAGCCGCGAATTGCATCACCGCATCAAGAACACCCTTCAGATGATCATCAGCCTGGTGAGCATGCAGCGGCGCGATGCGACGGGCCCGCGCGAAAAAGCGGCCCTGCGGGTGACGCTGGAACGGATCCTGGCGATCTCCGCCGCCTATCGCGTCTCCTACGCCTCGACCGAGGGCACCAACGTGGCACTGACCGCCCTGGTGCATGAAGTGGTGGAGGCCTTGCGCGGACCGGCATTGCTGCCGCAGGGCCGGGTCCGGATCCAGACCAATGCGGGCGCCAACGCGGCGGAGATCGATCTCGACCGCGCGATTCCGCTCGCCTTCATCCTGGCCGAGCTGCTGCCGCCACGGTTCGACTGCCTGCTGCCGGGAGAGGTCCTCACCATAGAGCTGACCGGGGCCGACAGGATCGCCATGGTGATTTCCGGCGCCAGCCAGATCAACGACACGCTGGACGGCAACGAGACGGGCACACCCGCCTCGCTGCGCTCGCGCCTGGTCCATGCCTATCTGCATCAGCTCGACGCGACCTGCGGCATGGAAGACGCCATGGCGCGGCTGGAGATCCCGCTGCACCCGGTTCCCGGGCCGCAGGCGTCTGCCTCCATGCACTGACCGCAGGGCGCTTACGGCTGCGCGGCGCGGCAACCCGGGAACGCCGCGCGCGCTGCTTCCCACACCCCAGCCTCTCAGCCATGCCCCACAACCATATGGCGTGCCCTCGAGCGCGCCTTTGCTTGCAGCCGATGGGACAGCCCGTCGGCTGCGAGCGTTTCGGCCGGCAGGAATCGCACGGGCCAGAGCCCCCGGTACCAGCCACAAAAAAGGCGCCGCGGGAGGGAGGCCCCGCGGCGCAGAAAGCAGACGGACAAACGAGGGAGGAGTGAGCAGGCCGCCTGCGTCGACAGGTCGATCGGCCGCAATCAGACCGTCGGAGGACGACGGCCGCTGATCAGGCCATAGACCAGCGAAATCACGAAGAGGATGATCGCCACGACGAAAATCAGCTTGGCGATGCCCATGGCCGTACCGGCAATGCCGCCAAAGCCCAACACCGCCGCGATAAGCGCGACAACCAGGAAGGTCAGAGCCCAACCAAACATGTTATTTCTCCTTTGAACAGCTTCCCGATTGCCGCGAACTTTCTTGGCGGAACCGGTACTCATGTCCCATGCGGTGGCAAGAACGGGCCGATTACTGAAGCAACCCCACTTGCCTTACGCTTGCACCATCGTGCATGGTCATGAAGTCAACCCACCAGCGGCGAATTTGTTCAATCTGATCTGAACTTTTTTGAAGGGCCGCCGCTCCCGTCTTGCAGAGCACCGTTTTTCCGCGCCCAGGACAGCCGGCCTTCGAGGCACGGCGCGGGCGTCTTTCATGCGCTTTCGGCCTTGCGGATTTTTCCTGGCGCCCGTTTTCGCCCCCTCGACCCTCGCATACCGGCCCGCCGGTTCCTTGATCGGATTTTTTGCCGCCGGCGTTTTTCCCAAAACGGCGATCTCAAAAAAATATCGCGGCAAAAAACATCCCGCCGGAACGGGGGCGAGACGGGTCCCCCTATACGCGCGTGTATCGCGCGCGCGTGCGCGCGTTCCTCTTACAGGCCGGCGCAACCACGATGACGGCAAGGCATCGCCAGGACATCAGGCGAAAAAGAAAAGCACACGTAAAAATCGAAAAATCGGGAACGCGGCCGGAACCTTTCTCCCGCGAGAGGGTTCTTCTACCGTGACCGGAACGAAACCTGAGCCGAACCCAAGATCGGCACGCAGGTTGGGTCACAAGCCAACAAATCAGGAGACTAAAGACATGATCCGCACGCTTCTGACGACAACCGCCCTTGCCGCCGCTCTGACCACCGGCGCCCTCGCTCAGGACCAGAAACTGAACGACGATGCCGGCATGACCCCGGCGGCTCCCGAGATGAACGCGACCCAGCCGGCTCCGGCAGGTGACGCCGCGACCCCGAGCATGGACGCTCCGGCGACCACCGGCGACACCGCCACCGCTCCGGCCGTCGAAGAGCGCGACATTCTCGCCGAGGTCGGCGTGACCACCGCCGAGGAGCTGATCGGCAGCACCGTCTACAGCGCTGACGACAGCGACATCGGCGAGGTTTCCGACGTGGTCGTGTCGAGCGCCGGCAAGATCGAGGCGATGGTGATCGACGTCGGCGGCTTCCTGGGCATCGGTGCCAAGCCGGTTGCCGTGGAGCTCTCCTCGCTGGAGGTTCGCCGCGACGAGAACGGTGACCCGCGCATCTACACCACGCAGACCCAGGAGACCCTGGAGGCGATGCCGGAATACTCTGCTGACGCCGTTGACGGTGTCCGCGACGCCGCGCCGGTCGAGTAATCGAGCGACACAGGCAGTCAAGGGAGGCGCCGGCGCAGTCGGCGCCTCCTTTGTCCGTGCCCCCGCCGCATGACGGCGGGCGCGCTTCTTCCATCAAGGAGACTTCCATGCCGACCACCGCCGACACCAAGACCGCTGCCAAGGCCGCCCGCGCCGAGGACGAAGCCGCGACCATCCAGGAGAATATCGAGCGCCTGCGCGGCGACATCTCCTCCCTCGCCAAGTCGATCTCGCGCTACGGCACCGAGAAGACCGGCGAATATACCGAGCGCGCCAGCAAGGCAGGCAAGGACATTGCCGATGTCTCGCAGCAGACGCTCGACAGCCTGACCGAGGAGCTCAACCGCCTGGAGCGGTCGCTGACCTCGCATGTTCGCCGCAAGCCGCTGCAGTCGCTCGGCATCGCTGCCGGCATCGGCTTCCTGATCGCCCTGCTGTCGCGGCGTTGACCGCAATGTTGCGTCTTGCCCCGATCCTGGCATCGATGCTGTCGGTGGACCTCGGCGCAGCCCTGCGCCGAGCCCGCCGCTCCGCCCTGTTCTGGGCCTTGGCCGGGCTGTTCGCCCTGGCCGCCTACGCAGCGGCGCTCGTCTCCGCCGGCCTGGCGCTCGCAGCGCACTATCCGCCCGCGACCGCGGCGCTGATGGTCTGCCTGTCGCAGCTGGGCCTGGCCGCACTCGCCCTTCTGGGCCTTGCGATCAGCAATGCGGTGGAGCGACGCCGCCGGAGAAAGAACGACAGCCAGCGCACCCTGGCAACGACGGCGGTGATCGCCGCCGCGCTGCCGATGCTGCAGTCGCGCAAGGGGCTGGCCTTCGCCGCCCTGGCCGGACTGGCGGTGATCCTGGCGACCCGCGGCGGCGGCGACAGCGACGCGGAGTGACGCGCGGCCTCAGGTCGTGGAGCCGACCGGCTCGTTCCCCTCTCCCTCGGGAAGGACCATGAGCTCGCGCAGCCGCGCCCGCGCCCGGTGCACGCGGCTTTTCAGCGTGCCGGTGGCGCAGCCGCAGATCTCGGCCGCCTCCTCATAGGAAAAGCCGGAAGCGCCGACGAGGACGATCGCCTCGCGCTGGTCGCTCGGCAGGGCGTCGAGCGCAGCCCGGAATTCGTTCATGGCAAGGGAGGCGTGCTGGCTGGGCGCCACCGCGAGCTGCCCGGCGAGCTTTTCATCCTCATCCTCGACCTCTCGGGAGGACTTGCGCAGCAGGCTGTAGAAGCAGTTGCGCAGGATGCGAAACAGCCAGGCCCGCATGTTGGTGCCGGCAATGAAACTCTGCCTCGCCTTCCAGGCATTGAGGATCGCGTCCTGGACAAGATCGTCGGCAAGATCGGCGCGCCCGCAGAGCGAGACGGCAAAGGCTCGCAGGGCCGGAAGCTGTGCCAACATCTCGCGCTTGAAATCCGCCGAGGAGAGCGCCGGCCCAGTCGTCATTTGTCGTTTTTCTCCGAGGCCGCCTTTTCTGCCTCGTCGAGCTGCGCCAGAAGATCGAGGAACCGCCCCGGCGTGCCCTCGTCCTGCACGGTGTCGTAAAGCTCACGCAGCCGCTGCGTGATATATTCCTGACTTGCAGCAGCAGCGCCCCCCGCTCCCGTCTTTTTTGTTCCGTTCATTCCACAGCACCCGGTTTGTCCGTTTCGCCCACTATAGCTGGCAATGAAAAAAAATGGTGCGAGGGAGGGAACTTTTCTCCCCGGCCCACGTTAGAGTGAGTGTTGAGCGCCCGGACGGGCAGACAGGGAGTTCCACATGCCACTTTCGAACCGCATCGCGCCCCATCTCCCCTACTTGCGTCGATACGCAAGAGCGGTGACCGGGTCGCAGCAGTCAGGCGACGCCTATGTCGCCACCACGCTGGAGACGCTGATCGCGGATGTCTCCTCGTTCCCCGAGACCGGCAGTGATCGCGTATCCCTGTACAAGGTTTTCGCGGCCGTCTTCGGATCCGTCCAGATGGACATTCCGGCCCTCGATTCGCCCTTCGCCTGGGAACGCCGGGCCACGGCGAATCTCGCCATGCTTCCCTCCCCCGAGCGGCAGGCGTTTCTGCTGACCTCCGTGGAAGGCTTCACGCCCGAGGAAACGGGCAAGATCCTCGACGCGACGGTCGAAGAGGTCGAGGCGCTTCTGTCGGATGCGGCCCGCAACATCTCCCAGCAGATCGCGACGGACATCCTCATCATCGAGGACGAGCCGCTGATCGCCATGGATATCGAGCATATCGTGACGGAGCTGGGTCACCGGGTCTGCGGCGTTGCCCGCACCCACAAGGAAGCGGTCGAGCTGTTCACGCGCAAGAAGCCGCGGATGATTCTCGCCGACATCCAGCTGGCCGACGGCAGCTCGGGCATCGACGCGGTGAACGACATCCTGAAGAGCGAGCCGATGCCGGCCATCTTCATCACCGCCTTCCCCGAGCGTCTGCTGACGGGCGAGCGCCCCGAGCCGGCCTTCCTGATCACCAAGCCGTTCAATCCCGACATGGTGCGGGCCCTGATCAGCCAGGCGCTGTTCTTCGACCAGACGGTCGAAGCCGCAGCCTGATTGGTGTTACCCGTCCAAATCCGGCCCCGCGCCACCTCATCGGTGGCGCGGGGCATTTCATGCAAAGCGCCGGAAGCTTACGAACGGCTCAGCCAGTCGTCGACCTCGCGCTGGGCCTTCTCCTCGGCCATGCCGTATCGCTCCTGGATCTTGCCGACCAGCTGCTTGCGATTGCCGGCAATCACGTCCACGTCGTCGCCGGTGAGGTGTCCCCAGCGCTCCTGGACCTTGCCCTTGAATTGTTCCCAGTTGCCTTCGATCTGGTTCCAGTTCATGAAACTCTCCTTGTAGTTCGATGCGAGCCAACCTCGCATCAAATCAACCCTTGGTCGGGCGAAAGGTTCCCGACCGGGCCTGAAGACGTGCCGTTCCCGCAGGGGCCGTAGTGGGGCGGAGCGCAGGCGAGGCTGCGCAAGCGAGGGATTTCGGCACTATGGAAAAATGACGTGATCCGGCTTCTGCCTGCGAGCATTCTGATAATCGTCGCCCTGGCCGGCGCAGGGATGACAATGGTCGTCTACCGGGCCGAAAACGCCGCCGACCGGATCCGTTTCGAAACCATCGCGCATGCCGCCGCAGACCGCGTCGTCAACCGCACCCGCCAGCACATCGCCCTGCTCGTTTCCACCCACGCCTTCTTCGTCGCCCACGAGAGCGAAGTCTCGCGCGATGCCTTCGCGCGCTTCACCGCCTCGCTGAGCCTGGAGAAGGATTACGAGGGCATCCGCGGCATCGGCTATGCCCGGCTGATCCGCACCGGCGAAGAGGCCGAGGCCGAGCGCGACATCGCCGCCGCCTATGGCATCGAGCGCAGGATCTGGCCGGAGACGACGCTGGACCGTCGCACCCCCATCGTGATGCTGGAGCCGCCGGACGAGATGAACCGGGCCGCTCTCGGCCTGGACATGTTCGCCGAGCAGCACCGGCGCGAGGCGATGCTGGCGGCGCTGGAAAGCGGTGCCCCGCGCGCCAGCGCGCCTGTCGAGCTGGCCCAGGAGATCACCGAGGACAAGCAGGCCGGCTTCCTCGTCTACATCCCCTTCCGCCCGCGCGCGGACGGGCCGGCCGCCGGCTTCGTCTATGCCCCCTTCCGTGCCGGAGACCTTCATGCCGCCGCCCTCGGCGGCCCGGACCGCCTGCCGCTGACCTTCCAGACCCTGGACACGACGGGCGAGGAGGCAGTGCCACTGTACCGCTCGCAAGGCTATGGCGAGAGCGAGGCCTACAAGAACCTGAAGACCCAGAGCGTGGTGGACGTGGCCGGGCGCCAGTGGACCTTCAATGTCCATGCAACGCCGGAGTTCCGGAGCCGGGTCCAGCATCTCTATTCCATGGTGACGGGCGCAATCTCGCTACTGCTGGCGCTCGCGCTGGCCATGTCGACGCGCTTCCAGATCAAGTCCGTGCAGGCGGCGCGCGCGCTGCAGGCCGCCTCGCACAAAGCGGTCCAGGAAAAGGACCTGATGCTTCAGGAGATGAAGCACCGGATCAAGAACTCCATCGCAAGGGTGCTGGCCATCGCCCGCCAGACCGCCGCGGTCTCCGAGACCATCGACGATTTCTCCCAGTCCTTCTCCGCCCGCCTGTCCGCGATGGCGAACGCCCAGGACATGCTGACCCGCTCGCACTGGCGCCAGGCGGACCTGCGCGAGCTGCTGGCCACCGAGCTGAAGCAGGTCCTGGGATCCGACTTCGACGAGCGGATCGACGGGCCGAAGGTGCTGCTCGACGAACGCACCACCCAGGCGCTTGGCCTGACCTTCCACGAACTGGCCACCAACGCCCTGAAATACGGCGGCATCTCCTCCGGCGAAGGCGACCTGCGCATCTCCTGGACGGTGACCGGCCGGCGCAAGCACCGGGAGCTGCGGCTTGACTGGGTGGAAACCTCGTCGGTCCCGATCGAAACCGCCGGTGGGTTCAGCACCGGCTCCGGCTTCGGCACACGCCTGATCGACGCCAATATCCGCGGCGAACTGGGCGGCCAGCTGGAGCGCGAGCTGCGGCCCGAAGGGATGAGCGTGCGCATGGTGATCCCGCTGCACGACGCCTGAACAGGGCCCTCCACACCCCGCCTTTCCGGGAACCTTTTGCCGGCTGCCGCGTTGATACAGGCAAGCCGTTTGCCGCCGTTATCGGGACAGCGCGAACGGCCGGACCGACGCATCGCGGGCAAGCCCGGCGGGGCGGTCCGGAAACCCCGGGGGATGGAGACGCTCTTGTCCGCGACGGATTGGGAAACGGTGCTGGCCAACGCGGCGCGCCTGTCGGTAATCGTGATCGGTCTGCTCGTGGCTATTACCGCCATCGACTACGCCCAGATGATCCTCGCCCCGATCTTCCTTGCCGTGGTCATCGGGCTGATGTTCGGCCCGCTCTCCGACACGATCGAGCAGTTCGGCATTCCCACCTGGATCTCGGCGCTCGGCGTCGTCGCAGCCTTTCTCACCCTCATCGCCATCACCGGGACGGCCTTCGCGGTGCCGCTGTCGGACTGGATGGACAAGCTTCCGGACATCTGGGAGAAGCTGCAGTCGCAGCTGACCAGCTGGCAGGGCGTCATCGCCTCCTTCGGCGGCATACAGGAGGAGCTGCGGTCCGCGCTCGGCCAGACGACCGGCATGAAGGTGGAGGTGGACGACACATCGGCGGTGGAGAGCGTCGCCTATTTCGCCCCGGCGCTGATGGCGCAGATCGTGCTCTTCCTGGCCAGCATGTATTTCTTCATCGCCACGCGGAAGCAGTTCCGCGAAGCGGTGCTCGCCTTCTGCCCGACCTCGGCCCTGCGCGCCAGCGCAAGGCGCATCTTCGAGGACATCGAGACCCGGGTGTCGCGCTATCTGCTGTCGATCACCGCGGTCAACATCATCCTCGGCCTCGCCGTGTCGCTGGCCCTGTGGGTGCTGGGCGTGCCCTCGCCGATGCTGTGGGGCCTGCTCGCCGGCGTGCTCAACTACGTGATCTATATCGGCCCGGCGGTCATGGCCCTGCTGCTGACCGGCGTCGGCCTGGCCACGTCGGACACGACCTTCGGCATCCTCGCCCCGCCGCTGGTCTATCTGTCCCTCAACCTGCTGGAGGCGCAGTTCCTGACCCCGGCAGTGCTGGGCCGCACGATGACGCTCAACCCCTTCGTGGTGCTGCTGGCCATCGCCCTGTGGATCTGGCTGTGGGGACCGGTGGGCGGCTTCATCGCCGTCCCCTGCCTGCTGATCCTCGACACGGTGCTGACCAACATGCTGCCGCTGAACGAGGTGACCGACGCAGCGCAAAGCGAAGCCTCGCCCATCGGCGTGGCCGTACCGCCGCCGAGCGCCGGCCCGTCTCAGGCGCCGGCCGCCCCCTCCGGCAGCGCATAGGTGGTCACGAACTGGCCCTCCAGCCGGTGCGCCGCGATGGGAATGTCGTAGATCGCCGTCAGGTTGGCGCCGGTCATGACCTCCTCGGCGCTGCCGTGGCACAGGACCCGCCCCTGTTTCATGCCGATGACGCGGTCGGAGAAATTGCCCGCGATGTTGATGTCGTGCAGCACGACCACCACCGCCTTGCCGAAGCGCCGCGAGGCATCGCGCAACAGGTGCATCATCGACACCGCATGGCGGATGTCGAGGCTGGCGAGCGGCTCGTCGAACAGCATGTAGTCCGTGTCCTGCGCCAGCACCATGGCGACATAGGCGCGCTGGCGCTGGCCGCCGGACAGCTCGTCCAGGAAGCGGCCCGCAATCGGCTCCAGCCCGAGATAGGAGAGCGCCCGGCCGATCATCGCATGGTCCGCCTCCCCCAGCCTCCCGCGCGAATGCGGATAGCGGCCGAAGGCGACCAGATCGCGCACGGTGAGCCGGGCGGCGATGCTGTTGTCCTGCTTCAGGACCGACAGGCGGCGCGACAGCTCCTCCCCAGGCGTGGCGGCGACATCCAGCCCGTCGACGGTGACCGTGCCGCGATCGGCAGCAAGCAGCCGCGCGATCAGGCCGAGCAGCGTCGACTTGCCCGCCCCGTTCGGCCCGATGATGCCGGTGAGCCCGCCGCGCGGGATGGTCAGGCTGACGCCGTCGACGACGACATGCCCGTCATAGGCCTTGGTCAGTCCCTCGATCTCGATCAACGCGCCATTCCCCTCAGCAGCATGACGATGAACAGGATGCCGCCGATGAACTCGGTGACGATGCCGACCGCCGAGCCGAAGCCCAGCAGCTGTTCCAGCACCAGCTGGCCGCCGGCCAGCAGCAGGATGCCGATGAGCGCCGCCCCGGCCAGCACATGCGCATGGCGGAAGCCCGGCACCAGGAGATAGGCAACATTGGCGACCAGCAGGCCGAAGAAGCTGACCGGCTCGAAGCCGTTGAGCGGGCCGACAAGGGCGGTGGCGACGCAGACCTGCAGCGAGACGAGGATCAGGATCAGCGAGACGGTGCGCCGGTAGTCGATGCCCAGATTGATCGCCTGGTCGCGGCCGAGCAGCAGCACGTCGAGCCGGCCGCGCAGGCGCCACAGCACCACCGACACGGCGACAATCACCAGCGTGGCGATACCCAGAAGGTCCGGCGCGACGCCGTTGAAGCTGGCGAAGAGGCGGTCCTGCAGCACGACGAATTCGTTCGGATCGATGATCCGCTGCAACAGCACCATGGTGCCGCGGAACAGCAGGCCGAAGACGACGCCGACCAGCAGCAGCACCTGCAGGCCCCGCCGCGCGCCGAGGAACAGCCAGCGATAGAGCACCAGCGAGAACGCGAGCATCGCCGCCGTTTCCACCACGAAGAGCAGCCGGGTGTCGACGCTGGCGAGCCGCGCGGAGCCGAGGAAGAAGACGAAGCACGTCTGCAGCAGCGCATAGAGCGCGTCGAACCCCATGATCGACGGGGTGAGGATGCGGTTGCCGGCAATCGTCTGGAAGATCACCGTCGAGATGGCGATGGCGCTCGCCACCACGCAGATCGCCAGCAGCTTGCGCCCGCGAAAGGCGAGCGCGAACTCCCAGTTGCCCTTGACCCCGACGGTCATGAAGGCAACCGCGACGACGAGAACCGCCAGCGCCAGCAGGGACAGGACCACGGCGGGCCGGCGCAAGCTGTCCTTGAGGCCACGGCCGGAGGGCGCGGCCGGGAGAGCGCGATCATGCGGCACGGGAGGGACGTCCCAGTAGGAGGTAGAGGAAGACGAGACTGCCGAGCACGCCGAAGACGGTGCCGGCCGGGATCTCGTAGGGCGCGACGATGAGGCGGCCGGCAATGTCGCAGGCGAGCACCAGACCGGCACCGCAAAGCGCCATCCACGGCAGCGAGCGACGCAGGTTGTCGCCCATGGCAAGGCTGACGAGATTGGGCACCACCAGCCCGAGGAAGGGAATCGAGCCGACGGTCGTCACCACCAGCGCCGAGATCAACGAGACGATGACGAGGCCGACAATGAGCGTGCGCCCGTGGTCGAGGCCGAGATTGCGGCTCATGTCGCGCCCGAGGCCGGCAATGGTGAAGCGGTCGGCGGCGAGATAGGCAGGGACGCTCAAGGCGAGCGTCAGCCACAAGAGCTCGTAGCGGCCGGCAATCACCACCGAGAAGTCGCCGTTGCGCCAGGCGCCGAGCGACTGGATCAGCCCGTAGTGATGGGCGATGTAGGCGGTGAGCGAGCCGATGATGCCGCCGAACATGATGCCGGTAAGCGGCACGAGAAGCGGCGAGCCGGGCGGTATCGCACGCAGCAGGCGCAGGAACAGCGCCGTGCCGGCGCAGGCAAAGCCGGCGGCGACCAGCGACTTCACCACCACCGGGCTACCTGGAAAGAACAGCAGCATCACCAGCATGCCGAGGCCGGCGGCCTCCGTGGTGCCGGCGGTGGTCGGCTCGACGAAGCGGTTGCGCGTCAGCATCTGCATGATGACGCCGGCAATCGCCAGGCACGAGCCGGCAAGCATCAGGGCGGCGGTGCGCGGCAGCCGGCTCTCGAGAAGCGCGACCAGGGCCGCCTCGCGCGTTGCCGGGTCGAGTAGCCGGCCGGGGGTGAGGTCGGCGACGCCGACGAAGAGGCTGACGCTCGCCAGCGCCAGCAAGGCAAGCAGCCCTGCGGCAAGGCCTCCCGCAGCCCAGCCGTCCGGGGAGCCGAAACGTCTCGTCGCCATGTCAGGTATCGCTGTTCATCGAAGGGGCCGCACGACGGGACGCTCAGTCGAGCGCTGCGGCGATCTCGTCCACCATCGCCTGCATGGCGGTGAGGCCGGTGCCGCTCAAATACCAGCTGTCGGGATCGAGATACACCACCCGGCCGTTGGTCCAGGCCTTGGTCCTGCGGACGATCTCGTTGTCGAGCAGGACGCTGGCCGCCTGCCCGCGCCGGCCGATGGCCGCATCGCGGTCGATGACGAAGAGCGTGTCCGGGTCGGTCTTGAGGAGGAATTCGTAGGAGACCGCCTGGCCGTGGGTCGCGACCGCAAGGTCGGCAGCAGCCGGCGCAACGCCGAACACCGTGTGGATGATGCCGAAGCGCGAACCGGGACCATAGGCGCTCATGCGCCCGCCCGTGGTCATGAGGATGAGGCCGGTGCCGGCGCCCTTCGCCTTGCCCTTGAGCGCAGCGATGGAGGCATCGAGCGCGGCGATGCGGCGCTCGGCCTCCTCCTCGCGCTGGGTGATGCGCGCCAGGAGCCGCACCTTGTCCTTGGCGTCCTCGATATAGCGGGAGGCATCGACCGTGACGTCGACGGTCGGGGCGATGCCGGCAAGCTCGGCATATTTGGCGGCCGAGCGTCCGCCGGTGACGATGAGATCGGGCGCGGCGGCCGCCACCGCCTCGAAATCCGGCTCGAACAGCGAACCGATCTTGGGATAGGCGGCCTCATCGTATTTGCGGAGATAGGCCGGCTTCACCCCTTCCGGCACGCCGGCAACGGGAACGCCCAGCGTATCCAGCGTGTCGAGCGCGGCAAGATCGAAGACGAGGATCGTCTTGGGGCCGAGCGGCACCTCGCTGGTGCCCTGCGCATGTTCGACCGTGATCGTCTCGGCGCGCAGGGGCGCGGCAACGCCGAGCAGCAACGCGCAGGCCGCAAGGGCGGACAGCAGGGAGAAGCGGAAGCGGGGAGCAACTGACATGTCATCCATCCGTTGGATGTGGGAAACGGTCGGCGGGCGAAGCAGGCTCACTCGGTGCAATCGATGGCGAGTTGCACCGCATCGAGCGCGGCAAGGATGCGGGACGTCTGGTGGGTGCGGCCCTCGTATTCCTCGTAGGAAAAGCGCAGGTGACCCTCGCCCTTTTCTTCGACAAGGCCTGCAAGCGCGCGGGCATTGGTCACCATCGCGTTGTTGGCGACCCAGCGGCGACGGGCCTCCACCTCCTCGCCGGCGCGCGCGTCCTGTGGGCCGAACTCTTCCTCCGCGCCTCCGACGGTGACGCGCAGGCCCGGCACGGGCGCATCGGCGGAAGCTGCCGGCGGGCGGGCGAGAAGACGGTCAAGGTCGGCCAGGATCTGACGGTCGTCGACCCAGATCGACGGGCTGCTGGCCGCATAGCAGGCAAAGCTGTCCGGATCCGTGACGAGGCGGTGCAGCACCATCAGCCCGCCGAGCGAATGGCCGAACAGGGTCTGCGGCCCGGTCCGACCGCCCAGCGCCTCGCGCACCAGCGGCTTCATCTCGTCCTCGATGAGGGCAAGGAAGGCATCGCCGCCGCCGAGTTTCGGCCAGGGCCGGCCATTGGGTCGCTCCGGCATGACATGGACGCCGTCCGCTCGCGCGGTCGGCGGGGTCATGTCGTAAACGCGCCGGTCGACGCTGGCGCGGCCCCTCGGCCAGGCGATGGCGGCGACCGCGACCGGCGAACGGCCCGTGCGGGCCGCGAGCCCGTTGAGCGTGCGGGCAATGTCGGCGAGAAGCGCGAAACTGTCCTCGCCGTCGAAACTGTAGAGCACCGGCCAGCCGCCGGCCGGCGCCTCTCCGTCCGGGCGCAACAGCAACAGGCGGAACGGCTCGCCGCTCGCCTTCGCCGTGAAGGCGATCTCCTCCGCCCCCTCGATCCGCACGGGCTCGGAGGCGCGCGCAGGGGTGCCGGCCGCGATCAGCGCGGCAAGAGTGCCAGCCGCGATCAGCGCGGCGAGGCAAGGCACGATCAGGGATCGCAGGGCAGGCAGCGACATCGAGGCTCAGTCCTTGGGTTGCCAGACGATCTCCGGCTTTTCCCGCCAGGAGAAGCGCTCGAGATGGTCGTGGACGACGAACTTGGTGCGCGCCAGCGTCTCCTCGGTCTCCGAGACGCATTCGATCTTCAGCTGCTCCGCATCCGCCCACAGGCGGCAGTCGCCGAAGGGAAAGTCGACCTCGCCGCGGGTCGCATCGAAACGGGCCTCCACCTTGTGGGCGAAGTGCTTGCACAGCTGCTGCAGGTAGCGCGATGCGTTGGCGGTGGTCACCGTTGTCTGAATGCCCGGCATGAATGGCTGTCCGCTATCAGGTTGCGCGGGACGGGGCGAAGAGAAGTCTCCGTCCCGTCCGTGTCGTTTGGTGCTTCCCCGGGGAAGCGATCAGAACTTCGCCGAGAGCCGGAAGGTCGCGCTGCGCGGCTCGCCGTAGAAGTTGAACACCGAGTTCCCGCCGACGCGCGAATAGTACTTCTCGTCGAAGATGTTGTTCACGTTCAGCGTCGCGGTGAAGTTGTCGTTGATCCGGTAACCGGCCATCAGGTCGGCGGTGACATAGCCCGGCGCCTTGATGGTGACGCCGCCCGACACGCTCGAGAACGAGCTGAACGCGGTGACGCCGCCGCCCACGAACACGCCCTCGAAGGCCCCGAAGCGCTCGTCGAACGAGTACTTGGTCCACAGCTGGAACATGTGCTGCGGGGTGTAGGTGCTGAAGGTCTGGCCGGCCTGGGCCGTGTTGAGATAGGTGCTGTCGGTATAGGTGTAACCGCCGGCGATCTCCCAGCCCGGCAGCGGCGAGCCCGACGCCTCGAACTCGATGCCCTGCACCTCGACCTCGCCCTGGGCGATGGAGGCGCCCGGCGTGGTCGGGTCGGCGACCGCGCGGTTCGTGTCGCGCAGGTTGAAATAGGCGAGCGAGGCGTTGACGCCGCTGTCGAACAGCTCCGCCTTCAGGCCCGCCTCGTACTGCCGGCCCTCGCGCGGGTCGATCATGTTGCCGGCCACGTCGGTCGCGGTCTGCGGCTGGAAGATCTCCGTGTAGCTGGAATAGGCGGAGAGCCAGTCGGTCAGGTCGAAGACGACGCCGGCATAGGGCGTGAACTTGGCATCGACGTCCTGCTTGCTCGTGACCGCGCCTGTGACGAGGTTGGTCGTCGAGGCGCTGTACCAGCTCAACCGGCCGCCGCCGATCAGGGTCAGCCGCTCGATCGGCTTCACCCGCAGCTGGCCGTAGACGCCGAAGCGGTCGGAATCGGTGCCCGTCTGGACGTTGTAATTGACCACCGGCTCGGGCAGCGCGGAGTTCCAGTTGTAGATGTTCTGGTTGCCGGCGATGGTGCCGGCGCCCTGCAGCAGCGTGGCGTCGGTGTTCTGGTAGTCGACGCCGACGATGATGTTGTGTTCCTGGCCGAACAGCTCGAACGGCTTGCTGACATGCGCATCGAGAGCGAGCGAGCCAGCCTTGTAGTCGCGCGCCAGCCAGCGGGTGTCGGCCGTGTCGCCGCCGCCGGAGATGATGTTGCCGCCCGCGCCCACATAGCCGTTGGCCCAGGCGTAGAGGAAGTCGA
The DNA here is from genome assembly GCF_014252955.1 of Stappia sp. 28M-7. Classification (NCBI taxonomy): domain Bacteria; kingdom Pseudomonadati; phylum Pseudomonadota; class Alphaproteobacteria; order Hyphomicrobiales; family Stappiaceae; genus Stappia; species Stappia quadratibracata. The sequence goes on from NZ_JACMIA010000001.1 coordinate 3,905,501, forward strand.
CATCCGTATCCTGGTAGCGGGCCGAGACCTTGGCATGGCCGCCGTCGTCGAACTTGTGCTCCAGCTCGGCGATGTAGTCGGTGACGGAATTGTCGAACTGGTTCCAGTCGGCGCCGGTGAAGGTGGAGCGGTCGAGGTCGAGCAGGCCGCCCGTCTGCGTCGTCGGCAGGCCGTTGAACGGGGTGATGTCGCGGACCTGGTGGCTGACCGAGAAGGTGGCCGTGGTGCTCTCGCCGATATCGGCCTGGATCGTGCCGTAGGCGACGCCGACGCCGTTCTCGGTCGTGTCGACGAAGCCCTTGTCGTGCTGCAGCACGCCGACGAAGCGGCCGCGCACCGAGCCCGATTCGTTGAGACGGCCGGTCACGTCGACCTCGCCGCGCTTGTGCTCCCAGGAGCCGAAAGCGCCCTCGAAGCGGGCCTCGAAATCGCTCTTGGCCTGCTTCAGGCGCATGTTGATGGCGCCCGCCGGCTCGCCCGCCCCGCCGAACAGGCCGGCCGGACCGCGCAGGATTTCCACATGGTCGATGATTGCCATGTCGGGCTGGGTGCCGTAGACGCTCGACAGCGGCGCAGGCAGGCCGTTGAAGTAGAGATTGTCGAACTCGAAGCCGCGCGAGAACAGGCTGGACCGGCCGTTGTCGTTGTTGAGCACGACGATGCCCGGGGTCTCCCGCAGGGCCGTGTCGAGCGAGGTGTAGCCGCCGTCCTCCAGCCGCTCCCGGGTCAGGACGGTGGTCGACTGCGGGATCTGGCGGACGGGCACGACGTCCTTCTCGCCGACGCTGACGAGATTGGTGGTGTAGCTGTCGCTCTCGTCCGTCTCGTAGCTGGCGCCCTGCACGACGATGCGATCGAGCACCGTCGGTGCCACGTCCTGCGCGAGCGCCGTAGCGGGAAGGACGAGACCGAGAGCGGTCGTCGCGAGCAGAAGCCGGCCAATCCGGGGCGAAGCCTCGCCCGGTACCGCCTGGTGGCCAATCTTCGTAACCATGTACACCCCCATACACTGCCCGGCAGCCGGTGCCGAGCAGAAACTTGATAAAAACACTCATGTTTGTTAGAGGAAGCACCTGACCAATGCCACCGCCGGACCTTTGCGCAGGCGTCAAAGATGTTTGCGCGGCGCGCGGTGCCCGCAGGACAGGCGGCCGAGCGGTCCGCCGCCGCAGATCGAAGCAGGACCGGAGGCCGTTACCGGCACAATTGTGAGTCCACGACCGAAGATGGCGACCGGCTGCAATATCAGGGACAACGACGTTCTGGCGAACGACCTGCAGGACTGCGCGGCCGTCACGGGCCCCGGGTTCCAGCTGCTGCGGCCGCTGACCTCCTCGCGCTCGGCGGTGCTGCACGGCGACCACCGCATGACGCGCCTGCGCACGGGGCTGAACGTGCACACCTCCGACACGGTGACGCTGCAGGACATCGCCACCACCATCGAGCAACCGCCCGGCCTGACGCTGATGCTGTTCCTGGACGGCGGCGTCGACGCGACCATCGGCGGGGTGCCGCTCAATGTCGGCCGGCACGAGAACGAGCCGGTGCGCGGCGTGATGATCTCGCGCACCCGGCCCGACCGGTTCGTCCGACATGCCCGCAAGGGCGACCGGCTGCGCAAGGTGATCGTCACCATGTCACCGCAATGGCTGGCCGAAAGCGGCATCGACGACATTGCCGGGCGCGAGACGGTGCGCACGTTCTGCGACACCCATCTTGCCCGCTTCGACTGGGTGGCCAGCCCGGCGATGATCGCCATTGCCGAGCAGATGCTGCATCCCCCGCATGACGGCAGCTTTTCCGAGAGCCTGTATCTGGAAAGCCGGGCGCTCGACCTTGTCGCCGAGGCCTTCGCCGCGCTGGCAAGCGAAGGACGCGAGGCGCTGCGCACCGAGCTGTCGCCGGTCGAGCAGCGCCGCCTGCAGGCGATCAAGGACGTGCTGGCCGACCCGGAGGCCGAGGGCCTGTCGCTGGATCAGCTCGCCCGGCAATGCGGGGTCAGCCTCAGCAAGATGCAGCGCCTGTTTCGCCTCGCCCATGGCGGCACGGTGTCGGAATATGTCCGCAGCACCCGTCTGGTGCGGGCCCGCCAGCTGCTGGAGCGCGAGGGCATCACCGTCGCCGAGGCCGCCCATGCCGCCGGCTACAGCAGCCCGGCCAACTTCGCCACCGCCTTCAAGCGTGCATTCGGCATCTCCCCGCGCGAGGCGCGGCGCAGCGCCCGCGCCTGAAACGGGGCTTCAGCCAGGACGCCGGGCTCCGGCCCACCCACCTCATGCAATCGGCCCGAAAACCGGAAGAAGTTTTCGGGCCGATGCAGGTCTTCAGATCGATCTTTCGTCCTGTGCGCCCTGGAAGGCGCGGCGCGATCTCAGACGCCGAGGAACGGATGCGGCCCGTCGAAGCGGCCGACCGGGATCCAGTGGCTGAGCAGCACGCCGTCGCGTAGCTCGTGCAGCATCATCGCGCCCGGCTCCACCGTCAGGCTGTTGCCGGCATTGGCGCGCTGGTCGAGCGTCACCGCATGCGAGGTGCCGGGGCAGACCTGGCAGATGCGCCCGTCGAGAAGGCCGGCGATAGAGCGGTGCAAGTGACCGCAGACGATCCGCACCTCGCCCTTGTAGCCGGCGATCACGTCCCGAAGCGCGCCCGCATTGTGGAGGTTGTTGGCGTCCATCGCGGCAATGCCGGAAGTGATCGGCGGATGATGCAGGCCGAGCAGCACCGGCTTGTCGCCAAGGACGGCAAGGCGCGCCGACAGGCTCTCCAGGCTCTGCGGCGCCAGCTCGCCATGCGGGCGACCCTCGACCAGGGTATCGAGGCAGATCACCGCGAGGTCGTCGAACTCCGCCACCCAGTCGATGGGACCGCTCGCCGGCATCCAGCCGCTGGAGGCAAGGCTCGCGCGCATCGGCTCGCGGGCGTCGTGATTGCCCGGCACGGCGCGCCAGGGCAGCTGCAGCGGCGCCATGATGTCCTGGAAACGGCGGTATTCCTCTTCGGTACCGTGCTCGGTCACGTCGCCGGTGACGATGACCATCGCCACCGGGCCGATGGCCGGCAGCCAGCGGTTGATGGTGGCGACCGTATCGGCAAGCGCTGCTGCGGTATCGACCTTCTCGTAGGCCAGCTGGCCCTCGGGAACGATATGAATGTCTGAAATCTGGATGATCTTGGTCATGCGAAGAACAGCTCCCTGAGCTGGGATTTACGAACGGTCCTGGGGAAGAACGAGAAGATCGCCGGCATCGATACGCAGGCGAACCGCCTCGCCCGGACGCGGCGCCTGCCGGCCGGGATGCGTGGCGAACAGCGTCTCGTTCGTAACGCCGGCAATGCCGATCCGGTAGTGCCCGCCGGAAAAGGCGACCGTCTCGACCGTGCCCGACAGCGGGCCGGCCTCGTCCAGATGCACGTCCTCGGCACGCACGAACACCTCGACGCCGGCCGATCCGGCCGGCAGCGGCAGGTGGCCGCCGGGCAGCACCAGACGCCCGTCGACGATGGAGCCGGGAAGCGGCATGGCATTGCCGATGAAGCGGGCGACAAAGGCGGAAACCGGCGTGCGGTAAAGCTCCTCCGGCGGTCCGACCTGCTGCATCTGTCCATGCGACATGACCGCGATGCGGTCGGCGATGGCAAGCGCCTCAGCCTGGTCGTGGGTGACGAAGACGGCGGTGATGCGGAACTGGCGCAGCATGGCGGCGAGCTCGTCGCGCAGGCTGTCGCGCAGCGCCGCATCCAGCGCCGACAGCGGCTCGTCGAGCAGCAGGATGCGCGGGCGCGGCGCCATGGCACGGGCCAGCGCCACGCGCTGCCGCTGGCCGCCGGACAGCGCGGTCACCGCACGCTCGGCATAGTCGCCGAGCCGGCACAGGGCCAGCACCTCGTCGACGCGCTGCTCGCGCTCGGCCTTCGGGACCTTCCGCACCTTGAGGCCATAGCCGATATTCGCCCTGACCGACATGTTGGGGAACAGGGCGTAGGACTGGAACACCATGCCGACATTGCGGTGCTCGACAGCAAGACGGGTCACGTCCTCGTCGTCGAAACGCACCTCGGTACCGGCATCCGGCGTCTCCAGCCCGGCGATGATGCGCAGCAGCGTGGTCTTGCCGCAGCCCGAGGGGCCGAGCAGCGACAGGATCTCGCCCTCGCCGACCGTCAGGTCGGTCGGCAGCAGGGCACGGGTGCCGTCGGGATAGGTCTTGCTGGCGTTGCGAATGGTCAGCGTCATCGGGAAATCCTCTGTGCCCTGTCGGTGGCCCACTGCATCGCCATCAGCAGCGGCACGATCATCACGAAGAAGACGAGCGTGTAGGCCGAGGCGATCTCCAGGCGCATCGAGGCGTAGCTATCGGCCAGGCCCACGGGCAGCGTCTTCAGATAGGGGGTGTGCAGCATCCAGGTCAGGTTGAACTCGCCGATCGACAGCGTGACCACGGTCAGCGCGCCGGCGAGAATGCCCGGCATGGCATTGGGCACGACGATGGTGCGGAAGCGCGTGGGAGCCGAAGCGCCGAGCGTTGCCGCGCTCTCTTCCAGCGACTTCAGGTCCATCGCCATCAGCACGGCCAGCACCGACCGCACCATGAAGGGCAGCGTGTAGAGCACATGGCCGACCAGGATGAAGGTCCACGACGTGCGGAAGCCCGTCATCGAGCCGTAGAGCTGCAGCAGGGCGAGCGCCAGCGCAAGGCCCGGCACCGCCAGCGGCAGCGAGATGAACTCCTCGAGAACCCGCGACATGCGGCCGGGATTCTTGGCCAGCGCATAGGCCGCCGGCACGCCGATCACCAGGGTCACGGCAAGACAGGCGATGGCAAGGCCCATCGACAGCAGGATGCTGTCCGCATAGAGCCGCCAGACCTCGTCGACCCAGCGCAGGGTCATGCCCGACGACAGGCCGCGGAAATAGTTGACGGTGAGGCCGGCAAGGATCGACTGGATCGCCGGGACGATGAGGAAGGCGGCCGTCAGAAGGGTGACGGCCAGCTGCAGGAAACGGGGGAGGGTCAGGCGCATCGCATCAGCCTCCCGCCGCGACGGTGGCACCGGCGAAACTGCGCGCGACCAGCAGCAGAACCCAGGTGGCAATGCCGAGCAGCACCGACAGGGCCGAGGCCATGGCGATGTTCGCCGACAGGGTGAACTCGGTGTAGATCACCATCGGCAGCACGTCGATGTCGGTCGCCAGCGTGAAGGCCGTCCCGAAGGCGCCCATGGCGGTGGCGAAGGCGATCGCGCCGGCTGCGACCAACGAGGGCGCCAGTCCGGGCAGGATCACGTCGAAGATGATCCGGTAGGGCGAGGCACCGAGCGTGCGCGCGGCTTCCTCCAGCGAGGGATCCAGCTTCTCCGTCGCTGCCATCACCGTCAGCAGCACACGCGGGATCGAAAAGTAGAGATAGCCCAGGAACAGGCCGAGCAGCGAATAGGCGAAGACCACATGGCCCGGCAGCATCATGTTGAACAGGCCCTGGCGGCCGCCCAGCAGGATGATCAGGAAGCCGACCACCACGCCGGGAAAGGCAAGCGGCAGGGTCAGGATCGACAGCAGCGCGCCGCGTCCGGGAAAGCGGTTGCGGGCCAGGAACAGCCCCGCGGTGGTGGAGATCGCGAGTGCCACGACGCTCACCGCCAGCGAGACGAGCACCGTCTGCAGCAGCGTCTGGAGATAGCGCGGTGTCTGCAGGATCTGCAGGTAGATACCCCAGCCCTCGGCCCCCTCGCCAGACGCCATCACCAGCCGCACCAGGGGCAGGGCAAGAAAGGCGAGCGAGAAGACGGCGAGCGGCAGCAGGCAGAGCGCAATGAAAGTGCGATTGGCCATGGCGGTCCGTCGTCATGTTCATGTCGGAAAGCCCGCGCCGAAACCGGCACGCGGGCGAGAACCACGGATGCCGGGCGCGCGTTGCCGCACGCCCGGCCCCATGGGAGGATGGCAGCGTTACTTGACTTCGTTCAGGTAGCGCTCGCCGAAGGTCGCCTGGGCCTTTTCCATCTCGGCATAGTCGACCGCGACGGCCCGCTCGTAGTCCGAGGCCGGCAGGAACTTGGCGGCAACATCGGCCGGCAGCTCGACCGGACGGGCCGGCTGCAGGTAGGCGTTGGTCCAGATCGCCTGGCCTTCGTCGGAGAGGATGAAGTCGAGCACCTTCTTGCCCGTCTCCTCATGCGGCGCGCCGGCCACAAGGCTCATGACGTAGGGAACGCGGATCGAGCCCTCGCACGGCAGGACGAACTCGAAATTGCCGTCCTCCTCGTACTTGCCGCGATAGGCGTTAAAGTCGTAGTCGAACAGGATCGGGATCTCGCCGGACACGACGCGCGCGAACGAGGTCTGCTTGGGGACCATCGGATCGTTCTGCGCCAGCTCCTTGAAGAACTTGATGGCCGGATCGAAATTCTTCAGGTCGCCGCCGAAGGCGATGTTCGCGGCCACCGCGCCGGCATAGCCGACAAAGGCCGAGGACGGATCGAGATAACCGACCATGCCGCGATACTCGGGCTTCTTCAGGTCGGCGAAGCACTGCGGCACCGGAGCCCCGCCCAGCGCGTCGACATTCACGAAGAAGCCGAGCGTACCGTAATGAACGGCGAACCAGCGGCCGTCGGCATCCTTGAGGCCCGCGGGGATCTCGTCGAAGCCGGCCGGCTTGTAGGCGGTCGCGACGCCCTCGTTGGCGGCCTTGATGCCCGTGGTCACGCCGTAATAGGCAACGTCCGCAACCGGGCTCGCCTTCTCGGCCAGCAGCTGGCTGAGCGCCTGGCCCGAGTTCTTGTTGTCATGCGGCATCTTGACGCCGAGCTTTTCCTCGACGGCCTTCAGCATCGAGGCCCAGTCTGCCCATTGCGGCGGACAGTTGTAGCAAACAGCGTCTTCGGCCTGAGCCGGCAAAACGGCGACCATTGTCATTGCAGTTGCAAGAAGCATATGTTTCACGGCGGTGACTCCTGCGGTTCGGTAGCTCGGGTTACTGTCTCGACGGCGGGGAAGTTGCCGCTTCTCCGCCGTCTGTGCTTCCCGGCGCTGGCGGTCCGAGACTGCCGCCCTGCCGGAAACTGAAAGTCCTGGCCGGATTCGGCCGCGCCGGCGGCGTCTTGCCGGCTAGCCGTGCCAGGACGGTTCTTGCCGCCCCCTCGCCCATAGCCCGCGGATCGGTCACCACGGTGGCAAGGTTCGGCTCCACCATCAGGCCCGTCGAGATGCCGTCGAAACCGACGATCGACAGGTCCTGGGGAATGCGCATGCCAAGGCCTCGCGCCGCCTTCATGGCCGCGAGCGCCAGATAGTCGTTCGATGCGAAGATGCCGGTGACGTCCCTGTGCGCGGACAGCAGCGCGCGCAGCAGCTCCAGCAGCTGGCCCTCCTGCTCGGCGATCTCCAGCAGCACGGGCGGCGCCATGCCGAGCGCAGCGCAGGCCTCGGCAAACCCCTCGAAGCGCTCGCGCGAGCGGTCCGAGCGGCCGAATTCCAGCGCCAGAAAACCGGTGTGCCGATGGCCGAGCCGGGAGAACTCTCGCGCAACGGCGGCCGCGGCCGCCCGGTTGTCGACCGTCCAGGCCGGAAAGCCCTCGCAAGAGCGGTTGTAGACCAGCGCGCAAGGCACCCCGCGCGCCACCACCTGCTGCAGCCCCTCGCTCTCGTCGGCATTGCCGACCGTGACGATCAGCCCGTCGACCTGCTTGGCGAGCAGGGTGCGGATCGCCCGGCTTTCCAGCTCGGCGTCGTAGTCGGAACAGGCAAGGATGAGCTGATAGCCGGCGCGGTTGGCCTCGGCCTGGGCGGCCTGCACCACGTCGGCGAACACCGGATTGGCGAGCGAGGGCACCACGCAGCCGATCGTGCGGGTCGTGCTGCTTTGCAGGGAGCGTCCGAGATCGCTGAACTCGAAGCCGAGTTCGGCGGCGGCGGCGAGCACCTTCTCGCGCGTCTTCTCGCTCGTCGACCCCCGTCCGTTCAGGACGCGGCTGGCCGTCGCGATACCGCAAGCGGCGCGCTCTGCCACATCCTTGATCGTAGGTGGTCGAATTTTCACCAGTCCCTCCCAAGCCGGCTACGGATCGGTACAATACCGCCGAAATCGGAAAATGGAAACGTTTCCATTACACATACAGCGCGCAAATGTCAGTTTGATGAAAGCAAGCGCCTGCCCAAGACGCAGGCAGCCCCGCCCACGGAAGCTGCCGAAACGGCGGCCTCGCCTGTCGTATCAAGGCCTTGGCAGATTTCTGGAGGGTCGGCGCAGGGCGCGAACGGGCGCGCCCTTGCGAAAAAATCTCGAAACAAAAAATGGCGCCGTCCGGGGACGGCGCCATGATCTTGCGCGAAGTGCTCTCCCTCAGCGGGCGAGGATCACGCCCTGCCCCGGCACCACGCGCAGCATCACCTTGGTGCCGGCCGCACGCCGGTCGCCGCCGCGCCGGTGCACTTCGTCCACCAGCACCGAGCGGTCGCCGATCTCCACGAAGTAGCGAATCGTGTCGCCGAGGAACTCGCTGCCCGAGATGGTGCCGGCGATCTCTCCGGCGCCATCATCGGCGAATTCCAGCCCGCGCGGCCGCAGCACGAAGCTCGCCTCGCCTTCGCCATGCGTCCCCTGCAGCGGGATCGACGAGCGCTCGTCGAGCACGAAGCGGCAGGCGCCGTCGCGCACGATCACGCGGCCGTCGAGGATGTTGGCGGTGCCCAGGAACCGCGCCACGAAGCTGTTGGCCGGCTGGTCGTAGACATGGTCGGGCTCGCCGACCTGCTGCACCACCCCGTCCGACAGCACCGCGATTCGGTCGCAGATCGTGTTCGCCTCTTCCTGGTCGTGGGTCACGAAGATCGTCGTGATGCCGAGCCGCCGCTGCAGGGCCAGAAGGTCCTGCCGCATCTGGACGCGCAGGTTGGCGTCGAGATTGGACAGCGGCTCGTCGAGCAGCAGCACCTTGGGCTCGATCACCACGGTGCGGGCCAGCGCCACGCGCTGCTGCTGGCCACCCGACAGCTGCGAGGGATAGCGGTCGGCATAGGCATCGAGCCCGACGAGCTCCAGCGCCTCGCGCACCCGGCGGCGGATCTCCTCCGCCGGCCGACGCCGTTCCTCCAGCCCGTAGGCGACGTTCTGGCGAACGGTCATGTGCGGCCACAGCGCGTAGCTCTGGAACACCATGCCGACATCGCGCTTCCAGGGCTGGAGCCCGATGACGTTGCGCTCGCCGAGCAGGATCTCGCCGCTCGGCCGTGGTCCGAAGCCGGCGATCGCCCGCAACAGGGTCGACTTGCCGGAGCCGGACGGGCCGAGGAAGGCGAAGAACTCGCCGGCCCCGATATCGAGGTCGATGCCCTTGAGCACCTTGGTGGTGCCGAAGGACAGGGTCAGGTTGCGGATCCGGATCGGCGTCGCGCCGCCGGAGGTCCCGGACTGACCGGTGGTCTCAATCGCTTGAAGCATGATCGTGCTCCGTTGTCAGTGCGAGCCGGCGGACGCGGATTGCTCCCGTCGCGCCTTCTCCACGAGATGTTGGGCGAAGTAGGTGGCAAGGCCGACGATCACGACCGTGATCACGCCGAGGGCCGCACCGGGACCGCGCCCCGCCGCCGACTGCATGAACAGGTAGAGGCCGTAGGCGAGCGGCGCGTCGCTTTCCTGCGCCACCAGCATGATCGTCGCCGACAGTTCGACGGCGGCCGTCGCGAAGCTGGTGACAAAGCCGGCGACGAGACCGGCGGCCATCAGCGGCAGCACGATCCTGCGCACCGTGCGCACCTTCGGAGCACCGAGGTTTTCCGAGGCCTCCTCCAGCGACGGGCTCACCTGCTGCAGCGCCGCCGAGCACGAGCGCAGCGCGTAAGGCAGTCGCCGGGTCGCCAGCGCGATGACGATGATGCCCCACCATGTGGCGAGGGGCGCACCGGTGAACGGCATGTCGACGCTGTAGAACAGGCGCAGATAGCCGATGCCGAGCACGACGCCGGGAACCGCGAGCGCGGCCATGGCGATATAGTCCAGCCACTTGCGCCCGATCAGCGTCGTGCGCGCCGCCAGATAAGCGATGGCCGTGCCCAGCAGCACGTCGATCAGCGCGGCGATGCCGGCATAAAGCAGCGTGTTCTTGATGAACGGCCAGGCCTTGTTGACCGCCACCGCATAGTGCTCGGTGGTGAAGCCGTCCGGCAGGACCGAGAAGGACCACACCGTGCCGAGCGACAGCAGCAGCAGGCCGATATGCGGCGCCAGCACGATGGCCAGCAGCGCCAGCACCACGAGATAGCAACCGGCCGTTTCCAGTGCGCCGAGATCCCGCTTGGACAGGCCCCCGCCGCCCTTCTGGGTGGTGGAATAGTCCTTGCCGCGCATCGCGCTGATCGACACCCACATGGCGAAGATCGAGCAGACGATGAGGATGACCGAGATCACGTAGCCCATCGGGTCGGAGATGCCGACCGAGGAGATGCGCAGGTAGGCCTGCGGCGCCAGCATGTTGTTGACGTTCAGCAGCAAGGGCGTGCCGAGGTCGTCGAACACCTTGACGAAGACCAGCGAGGCGCCGGCGATGTAGCCGGGCATGGCCAGCGGCAGCACGATGCGGCGGAACAGCCGCATGCCGTGCGAGCCCAGCATCTGCGCAGATTCCTCCATCGACCGGTCGATGTTGCGAAGGCTCGCCGACAGGTTGATCAGGATGAAGGGGAAGTAGTGGATCGACTGGACGAGGATCACCCCGTTCAGCCCCTCCATGAAGGGCAGCGTGATGCCGAACCAGTCACGCAGCAGCAGGTTGACGCTGCCGTTGGAGCCGAACAGAAGCTGCATCGCCACCGCGCCGATGAAGGGCGGCATGATCAGCGGAACGAAGCCGAGCGTCTGGATCAGCACCGCGCCGCGGAAGTTGAAGCGCGAGGTGATGTAGGCGAGCGGCAGGGCGAAGATGGTGGCGAGCACCACCGACATCGCGGCCACGTAGAAGGAATTGTAGAAGGACTCGCGGAACAGCGCGCTCCGGAAGAAGTCCATGAAGTTGGCCAGCGTCAGCTGGCCGCTGCCGGGATCGGTGAAGGCGACATAGATCACCATCGCCACGGGCAGGATCAGGAAAGCGACAAGGAAGAGCAGGATACCGAGCGCGGCCGTCAGCGGCCCCCAGGATATGCGCTGCCCGAAACTTGCACGCGAAGGGACGGTCGACAGCGCAGCCATGCGCGGTCCTCCTCATCAACGGGCGGATTGTGTGGGACTGAAGGAACCGGAGCGGGCGATCCCGTGCCGGGACCGCCCGCAGACGCTGGTCTTGCGTCAGTTCGCGGACTTCGCCTTCTCGGCCAGGTCCACCGCCTTCGCATAGTTCTCGACGATGCGGGCGTCCCACTCCTGCTCGACCTCGGCCTGGCGGCCGCTGGACTTGTCGTCCTCGCTCTTGCGCTTGGTCGTGAAGATGGCGCCGAAGGCCGGATCGTTCGCCGTCTCCAGGTCGACCGGGGTCCAGGCCACCAGGGCGCGCGCCTCTTTGATCAGGTCCTTGGCCGCCTGCGAACCGCCCTCACCCACGGCCGCCTCGGCCTCGTGGATGGCCTTCACGGCCGCGGCCAGCTCCTTGTGGCGATAGGTGATCATGCTGTCGAACAACGCGTTGACCGCGTTGTAATGCGCCTTGGAGGCTTCGCTGTCGAAGCTCACGCTGGCCTTGATCGTGTCGCCGACGAACGGGTTCGGGAAGCCCTCGGGCGCGTTGGCATAGGCTTCCGGATTGACCGGCAGACGCATGATCTTCGGGTCGAGCAGCAGCTCCTGGCCCTTCGCCGACAGCAGGAAGTCGACGAACTTCTTGGCATTGTCCTCGTTCGGCGCGTTGCTGACGACGCCGACATTGGCCGGCACCAGGGCGGTCACGTCCGGATAGACGAAATCGACCGGGAAGCCCGAGGAACGCGAGGAGAAGCCGAAGAAGTCGATCACCACGCCGAAGCCGAAGGAGCCGGTGTTGACGCCGTCCGGCACGCCGAAGGAGCGCTCGGTGATGGTGTAGGAGTTGCCGCCGATCCACTTGATCTGCTCCCAGCCCTTCTCCCAGCCCTCGCCCTGCAGGATCGTCTCGATCGTCAGGTGCGTGGTGCCGGAGCGCGAGGGCGAGGAAATGCCGACATGGCCGAAATACTGCGCCTTGGTCAGGTCCGACCACTGCTTCGCCGGCTCAAGGCTGTAGGACTGGGCATAGCGGGTGTTCCACATGATGCCGTAGCCCGACAGGGCAAAGCCCGTGTAGAAGCCGTCCGGATCGTTGATCGGATAGGCGCCGATCTTCTCCGGCAGGCCCTCGACCGACGAGGTGTACTTGACCAGGAGGCCATCGGCCTTCAGCACCTCGAACGCGTCCGGAGCCGAGGCCCAGAAGATGTCGGCGGAATTGTTCGACGTCGTTTCCTTCAGGAACTTCACGCCCGAGCTGGTGCTCTTGTTGACCACCTCGACGGTGACGCCGGGATGGGCCTGCTCGAAGGCGTTCTTGTAGACGTCGGTGACGTCGGCCGGATAGGACGTGACGATGGTCAGCTTGTCGCTGGCGAGCGCGAGCGTTGTCATGGACACACTCGCGAACAGAGCGGCCGCCCCCGCGGCTGCTTTCAGGGCAAAAGAGCTCACTTGTATTCCTCCCAATGGATCCGACCTTTGACGGCCGGTGCCCTTTCCCCTCTCAAATGCCGTGCCAGATCCGGAAATCCGGCCGAGAAAATCGATAATCAAAGGATTTCAATCGAATAGAAAATCCGACCGCGGAGGACGGCCGACAGGGCTGTTCCGGAAGTGACTCACCTCAGCAGCAAGAGGTGAGTCGAAATCGACTCACTGTCAGGTGCCGCGCTCGGGCAGTTCGATGCCCAGCTTCTCCATCCTGAGATAGAGCTTCTTGCGCGGGATGCCGAGCTGGCGGGCGACCGCCGACAGATTGCCGGACGAGGCCTCGATGGCCTCGCGGATCGCCGCTTCCTCGAAACTGTCGAGCCGCTCCGGCAGGCTCGCCGCGGCCCCGCTCTCACCCGCCGGCTGGCGGGAGCCGAGGCCCAGCGCCAGCCGTTCGGCCCGGTTGCGCAGCTCGCGCACATTGCCCCGCCACCGCTCGCCGATCAGCCCGGCCATCACCGCCGGCGCGATCGCCGGGCATTCGCGCTGACGCGAGGCCGCCGCCTCGCCCGCGAAATGGCGGAAGAGAACGGGAATGTCCTCCGCCCGCTCGCGCAAGGGCGGAATGCGGATCTCGGCCATGTTGAGGCGGTAGAACAGGTCCTCGCGGAACGTGCCCGCATCCGCCGCCTCGCGCAGGTCGACCTTGGTCGCCGCCACCACCTTGACGTCGATGGGCACCGGCTCGTTGCTGCCGACGCGCTCGATGGCCCGCTCCTGCAACGCGCGCAGGAGCTGGGTCTGGAGGTGCAGCGGCATGCTCTCGACCTCGTCGAGAAACAGCGTTCCCCCCGAGGCATGCTCGAACCGGCCGATGCGCCGCTTCACCGCGCCGGTGAAGGCGCCGGCCTCGTGGCCGAACAGCTCGCTGGCGATCAGGTTCTCCGGGAGCGCGCCGCAGTTGATCGCGACGAACTGGCCATGCCCGCGCGGGCTGAAGCGGTGCAGGCACCGCGCCACCAGCTCCTTGCCGGTGCCCGTCTCGCCGTGGATGAGCGTGTCGACATCGGCCGCGGCCACCGCCAGCACCTCGTCGCGCAGCAGCGCCATCGCCCGCGAGATGCCGATCAGGACGCCGGATATCTCGCGATCCGCTTCCCGCTGGCCGCGAAGGCGCCGGTTGTCGAGCTCCAGCGCCCGCAGCCGCAGGGCATTGGCCGTGAGCGCGATCAGGTAGTCAGGATCGGCCGGCTTTTCCAGGAAGTCGAAGGCGCCGGAGCGCATCGCCTCGACGGCGCGCGGCACATCACCATGGCCGGTCACCAGGATGAAGGGGATCGACGGATCGGCGCCATGCACCCGCGCCATCAGCTCCAGCCCGTCCATCTCCGGCATGCGCAGATCCGAGATCACGACGCCAGCAAAGCGGCTGTCGAGCCCGGCAAGCGCCGCCAGCGGCTCGCCATGGGCACGCACCGAATACCCCTCCAGCACCAGGGTCTCGCGCATGGCCTCCAGCACCGCAGGATCGTCGTCCACCAGCACCACCGTGCCGCCAATGTCCCTAGATCCCGCCATGCGCCGCGCCTCGTGCCTCCTCGTCATCCGCCAGGTGCAATTCCAGGATCGCACGCGTGCCGCCGCCCTCGGCATCGGCAAAGCGCAGGCTGCCGTCGAAATCGCGGACGATGTTGTAGGAGATCGACAAGCCGAGACCAAGCCCCCGGCCCGGCCCCTTGGTGGTGAAGAACGGATCGAACACCTTGGCGAGCACACCTTCGGGAATGCCGCAGCCATTGTCCGCGACCTCGATCTTCACCCGGTCTTCGGCCGCCCGCACCGCGACGGCGACCCGCGGCGCCTCGCTTGCCTCCACCGCGTCGACCGCATTGCCGATGAGGTTGATCAGCACCTGCTCAAGCCGGTTGGCGTCGGCCCGCACCATCGGCCCGCCTGCCTCCTGCGGCAGGTCGAAGGCGATGCGCGCCGCGCCGGGCTGCATGCGGAACAGCTCCGCTGCCCGCAACACGATGGGCACCGGATCGCAGCTTGCCGCCTCGCGGGTGCGCCGGCGCGCCAGCGTCTTCAGGTGGTTGGACGTGTCGGCCAGCCGCAGCACCAGGTCGGAGACCTGCTCCAGCTTCTCCTGCACCTTCCCCGTGTTGGCCTGGTCGAGATAGCGCCGCGCATTGTGCAGGTAGGAGCGCATGGCGGCGAGCGGCTGGTTGAACTCGTGCGCGATGCCCGCCGACAGCTGGCCGAGCGCCGCCATCTTGCCCGCCTGCACCAGCTCCTCCTGGGTCTCCAGCAGCTTGGCCTCCACCTGCCGGCGCTCGCCGATCTCGTGGGTGAGCCGCTCGTTGATCTCCACCAGCTCCAGCCGCCGCCGCCGGGCGAGCTGGCTGCGCCCCTGCAGCGTGCGCAGCGCATCGGCGAGCTGGCCCATCTCGTCCCGCCCGGTGACGTTGACCGGCGCGTCGAGCTCGCCTTCCGCGATTGCCCGCATGGATTTCAGCAGGCTGGACAGGCGCGGAATGAACTGCCGGCCGACCGTCAGCCAGCCGACCACCAGCGCCACCACGGCGAGCGAGCCGCCGAGCCCGAGCAGCAGCACCGTGCCGCGCGCCAGCGCATCGCGCGCAGACGCCGCCGCCTCGACCGAACGCCGGCCGGCGGACGCGACCGCCCCGCTGACCAGGCGCGACAGCCGGTCGAGCTTGTCGCCCGCCTCGTCGACGATCACCGCGCTCTCGCCCGCCAGCGCCGCCTCGCTCAGCTTCAGATCGAACAGCTCGCCCCCCGGCGCGCCGAGCCTTGCGATATCCGCCAGCGCCTGGCGCAGGGTCACCGTGCTCGCCGCCTGCGCCAGCAGCGAGACCATGTCTCCGGTGCCGGCCACCGCCTCGCCGACGTCCTGGCGCAGCAGTTCGATCACGTCGCGGTCCTGCGCCTGGGCAACGCGCAACAGCTTGCCGATCAGCAGGTTGACATGGGCATGCGCGCTCCACAGCGTCTCGGCAAAGCTCAGCTCGCCCTCCAGCAGCTCCGTCTGGGGAGCCGCCCCCTGCACGGCGGGCGCTGCGCTCTCCATCGCGTCCAGCGCAACGCGGATGTTGAAGTCGGTGTCGACGATCAGCGGCTCGATCTCGCGCAGAGCCTCGTCGTGCAACCGGTTGAGGCGCACGACCAGCGCATCCACCTGCTGGCGGATCTCCAGGTGCCGGGCGACATTCCCGTCGATGCGGGCGATGTCGCCGGCCAGCGCCTGCGGCAGGTCGGCGGCAAGGTCCGCACTGCCCGGCAGCTCGTCGTTGAGCGTGCGGCCGATGCGCTCCAGCAGATCGGCAAGGCTCGCCACCGCCGCCTCGAGCCGCGCCCGGCTTTCCTGCCGGGTTTCCGTGCTGCGGGCGAAAACGAGGCGCGGCATGTCGGCGCGAATGCCCGTCGCCACCTCGGCGAAGCGCGAGATGTCCGCCTGCCGCCCGCTCTCGATGGCGACGAGATCGCTCACCGTCTCGCCGTAGCTGGAAAAGACGTAGACGGAGAGCGCTGCCGTGCCTATGCCGACCGTCGCGATGATCGCCAGCGCCGCGATCAGGCGGAAGCCGATGAAGGAATGCAGCCGCTCCGGCCGCGGTGAACCGCCGTCCTGCCCACCGCCATTCATGAGCGCGGTCACCGTGACGCCGGCGAAACGGCGACAGCGGCCGCCATGCGGCGCTGCGCCTGCTCGACCAATGCCCCGGCCTCGGCAAGCCGCTCGCGCGTCTCCCGGTGCCAGCTTTCCATCAGCCGCTCGCGAAAGGCGCGGTTTTCCAGCCGCTCGGGACCGCCGGGCGAGAACACCCGCACCAATGCCGGATCATGCGCCATGAAGGCACGCACCGGCACGCCGGTCGCCCGGCGATAGGCCTGGTCGAGCAGGGAGCGCGCCTCGCGCGCGGCCCCTCCATCTCCCGAAACCGTCGCGTCGACCTCCCGCCAGCGTCGCCAGAACCGCCGGTGCTCGTCGAGCTGGTAGGTCACCAGCTGGTCGAACAGCGCCACCACCACGTCGCGCCGGGTGGAGGCGAGCAGATAGTCGAACCGCTCCTCGAAGGGCGTTGCCTGCCGGGCAGCGGCCAGCGGAATGCGCGCCACCTGCGGATCGGCCAGCAGCGCCTGACCCGCTTGCCCTTGCAGGAATGCGACGAAGCGGCGCGCGCCCTGCGCATGACGGGCGGTGCTGAGCGCGGCAACGCCGGCCGGCAGCATCACGTCCTCGGGCGCGGCGAGAAAGGCGAGCTGCTCGCCGTTCGTCGGCTGGGTGCGGGCAAGGAACCCGACGCCGATGCCGACCGGGAAGCGGCCATGGGCCAGCCCCTCCGGCACGCCGAAGGAGCGCGCCGTCACCGTCGCCAGATTGCCGGCCAGCTGCTGCAGATAGGCCCAGCCTTCGTCCCAGCCGAGCGATTGCAGCACCAGTTCGACGAAGAGCAGCGTCGTACCCGAACGCGCCGGCGCGGACATGGCGACCATGCCCGCATAGTCCGGTGAGAGCAGCGATGCGAGATCGGCTGGCGCAGGCAGGCCCCTGGCGCGCATCAGGTCGGGCCGCCACATGATGCCGAGCTGCGAATAGGCGAAGGCATGAAGCCGCGGGGCAGAAGGCTCCGGCTCGCTCGCCGCCGCCTCGCCCGCCCGCTCCGGCCGCGCCAGCAGCCGCGCCCGTGCAAGCTCCGCAATGGCGATCGGCGAGCTGGTCCACACCACGTCGGCGCGCGGCAGGCGCTCGCTCGTGACATGCTCGATGAGCGCGTGGGTCGACTTGTGCAGGAAGCGCAGTTCCTCGCCCGGATGAGCGCGCGAATAGGCGACTGCCACCGCCTGCGCGAACGGCTCGGGATAGGACGTCAGCACGATGGTCGGCGGGCCGCCGGCTAGTGCAGCGGGCGGGCCGGCATCCTGCGCGACCAGAGGGCGGGGCAGCAGGGCAAGGGCGAGCGCTACCAATCCGGCAACGATCTTCCACGGGCGGCCGCCCCCTCCTCCCGGGGCGGACCGGACTGCAAGACGTGAGAGTGTCATTGTCTTTCCTGTGCCCGGTCCGGCGCGCTGCTCCTCCGCAGCGCCCGCGATACCGGTCACGGTGATCACGATTGCGGCATTTGGCCACAAGGACGCCGGCTCTTCAAGGCGCACAACCCGGCTCTTCCACCATGGGAAGTTCTGACCAGGCTTGCCTTGACGGCCGGACCGTGCCCCTATTCCCAATGAGACAAATGTTCGATTTCGAACAAAATAGCGAAACCGAGGGGCGATCGAGAGATCGTCGAGGGACCCGGGGGCGGCAAGAGAAACAGCGGATGCGGACGGACGAAAACCCCAAGAAGAAGACCCTGCGCCAGCAGGAAGTCATGAGCTTCCTGGAGAAATCCGGCTATGCCTCGGTCGAGGAACTGACCCAGCGCTTCGCCGTGACGTCCCAGACGATCCGCCGCGACATCGGCGAACTGGCGCAGACCGGCCGCGTGCGGCGCCATCATGGCGGCGTCGCGCTGGCGAGCCCCATCGACGCCCATACCTACCGCCAGCGCCGTGTCGACCGGGCCAGCGCCAAGCGCCGTATTGCCCGCCGTGTCGCGGAACTGGTCCCTGACGGAGCCTCGGTTTTCCTCGACACGGGCTCGACCTGCGAGGCGGTGGCCGAGGCCCTGTGCGAGCGCACCGGCCTGCGCGTCGTCACCTACGGCCTGCGGGCGGCCGTTACCCTGATCGACCGGACGGACTTCACGGTCGCGGTTCCCGGCGGCTTCGTCCAGAACGTCGCCGGCAGTGTGATGGGCGAGGACATCGCGGAGTTCATTCGCCGCTTCCGCTTCGACGTGGCGATCATCGCCGTCAGCGGCATCGCCGAAGACGGCGGCATGGGAGACGATGACCAGAACGAGGTGTCGATCGTCCGCGCTGCCATCGGCCAGGCACGCTCGACACTGCTTGCGAGCGATTCCAGCAAGTTCTACCGCACTGCACTGGTGCATCTGGGACCGGTGACGGAGGTTTCCGACCTCGTGACCGATGCGGCGCCGCAAGGTGCACTGCAGCAGATCCTTGCCTCATCTGAGGTCAGGTTGCACATTGCGTGATCGCAAGCTCGCCGAAAATCCGTTCGGCGGCTAAAAAATCTCGAAACTTGTATTTAGACTGTTGTGAAGCCGCGCCATTTGAGCGTTAAATGTCGCAAAAAGAAAAATGTTGCCTTTCGAACAGAGGAGAACGGAGATGCACCTGACAAAGAGGTCCGCACTGGCCGCCCTTGCAGCGATGATGCTGTCGGGCACGGCAATGGCCGACACGATCACGGTCTACACGTCCTATGAGGAGGACGAGGCCGCGGCCTTCCTCGAGGAGGCGAAGAAGGCGCTTCCCGATCTCGAGGTGAACATGCTGCGCCTGTCGACCGGCGACCTGGCTGCGCGCATCATCGCCGAGAAGGCCAATCCCCAGCACGACGTGCTGTGGGGCTTTGCCGTCACCTCGATGGTCAATCCGGAAATCCTCGAGGGTCTGGAAACCTACAAGCCGGCCGGCATCGACCAGGTTCCCGAGCGGTTCCGCGATGCGGACGGCAAGTGGTTCGCCGTCACCGGCTACATGGCCGCGCTCTGCGTCAACAACGAGCGGCTGAAGGACAAGGGCCTGAAGATGCCCACCTCCTGGGCCGATCTGACGGACCCGTCCTTCAAGGACGAGGTGGTCATGCCCAATCCGGCCAGCTCCGGCACCGGCTACATCCAGATCAACTCGCTGCTGCAGCTGATGGGCGAGGAGAAGGGCTGGGAATTCCTCGACAAGCTCGACAAGAACGTCGCCCAGTACATCAAGTCGGGCTCGCGGCCCTGCAACGCCGCGTCAGCCGGCGAGTACACGGTCGGCGCTTCGTTCGGCCTGCGCGCCGTCAAGAACATCGAGGAAGGCTATCCGATCACGCTCGTCGTCCCGTCCGAGGGCGCCGGCAACGAGATGGAAGCCAACGCCCTTGTCGCCGCCTCCAAGAACAAGGACGCTGCCAAGCGCTTCCTCGACTGGACCCTCAGCGAACAGGCCGCCAACGTCTATTACGACTGGAAGGCCATCGTCACCGTGCCGGGCGGCAAGATGCCCGAGCGCTTCACCTCTGCCGGCCTGCCGGACGACGTGTCGAAGGTGCTGTTCCCGGTCGACTTCAAGGCCGCAGCCGAGGAGCGCGCCCGGATCGTCCAGACCTGGCAGGAAAAATACGAGCGTTGAGAACGGCTTGAGCCGGCTCCCGGCCGGCTCTGCGACCGGCTTTCCGGCGGTCTTGCGCAAACGCTGGACCGCCGGTTGAGCCCGGCCTCGTAAACCGCTGCCGCCGGCGCCGGCCCTTGCGGGACGGTGCCGGCCGCGACCTTCGGGCGGTTCGGGCCCCTGGCCCGCGCGCGCCTTGCCCGGCCGTCATCCTTTCGAACACACGCCCGCAGGAAAGCCTCATGGACCTTTCTATCCACGATCTCGTCAAGCGCTTCGGCAAGCTTACCGCGCTCGACCATGTCTCGCTGGAGGTGGCCCAGGGCTCCTTCGTCTGTTTCCTCGGCCCCTCGGGCTGCGGCAAGACCACCTTGCTGCGCGTCATCGCCGGGCTGGAGGAGGCCGACGGCGGCAGCATCCGTCTCGGCGGTTCCGACCTGTCCGCAATCCCCGCCAGGAACCGCAATTTCGGCGTGGTCTTCCAGTCCTACTCGCTGTTTCCCAACATGACGGCCGCCCGCAATGTCGGCTACGGGCTGGAATGCCGGGGCTGGGACAAGGCGCGGATGCAGGCCCGCATCCGGGAAATGCTCGACCTCGTCCATCTTGCCGACCAGGCCGAGAAGTTGCCCTCGCAGATGTCCGGCGGCCAGCAGCAGCGCATCGCGCTGGCGCGGGCGCTGGCTCCCGACCCGTCCGCCCTGCTGCTCGACGAACCGTTGTCCGCGCTCGACGCCAAGGTTCGCGAGGAACTGCGCATCGAGATCCGCGCGGTCCAGAAGCGCCTGGGCATCACCACCATCATGGTCACCCACGACCAGGAAGAGGCGCTGGCCATGGCCGACCTGATCGTCGTCATGAGCAAGGGCCACATCGAGCAGATCGGCACGCCGCAACAGCTCTATCGCGAGCCGGCCACCGCCTTCGTCGCCGACTTCATCGGCCGCATGAACGTGCTGCCGCTCGACCCGGGAACGGCCGGCGGATTCAGCTTCGGCGGCGTCCCGCTGGAAGTGGCAACGCATGCCAACGGCGGCAAAGGTCCCGCAACGCCGGCCGCCCTCGGCATTCGTCCGGAAGCCGTCGCACTGACCGACGTGGGCACCAGCGGGGCAAATATCCTCCCCGCCAGCGTGCGCTCGGTCTCCTTCCTAGGAAACATCACCCGCGTCGAACTGGAGCCGGAAAACCGGCCGGAAACCGGCATTGTCGCCGAGCTGCACGGCACCGCCGCCATCCCGGAAGCAGGAGCCCGGCTGGCCGTGTCTCTCCCCGCCGACGCGCTGCGGGTGCTGTCATGAGCACGGCGGCCGCACGCGGCGCGCAATCGGTCGGCAGAACCGCCGGCTGGGCCAGCGACCGCTCGATAACCATGGGCCTGTCGGTCCTCGCGGCGATCCCGATCCTGCTGTTCCTGCTGCTGCCTCTGACCGGCATCCTGCTGCGCGGCTTCGAGACGCCGACCGGCTTCGGCATCGGCAATTTCACCGAGACCTTCGGGGCCGAACGCTTCTGGCGGCTGGTCCTCAACAGCATTTCCATGTCGCTGACCGCGACGCTGGCCGCCGTCGGCCTTGCCTATTTCTACGCTTATGCCCTGCAGCGCGCGGCCATTCCCTTCAAGCCGTTCCTGCGGATCGCGGTACTGACACCGCTGTTCGCCCCCTCGCTGGTGCAGGCGCAGGGACTTATCCTCCTGCTCGGCCGCAACGGCGTGTTCAACCGCTTCCTCGGCTTCGACATTGATATCTATGGCTTTTGGGGAACGGCAATCGCCAACGCGCTCTATGCGTTTCCCTATGCCTACCTGATCCTGTCCGCGGCGCTCGCCGTCGCCGACGCCCGCATCTACGAGAGTGCCGAGACGCTCGGTGCGGGGCCGGCGCGGATCTTCCGTGACGTAACGCTGCCGGCGACGCGCTTTGGCCTCGCGGCGGCGATCTTCGTCGTCTTCACCCTGGTGATGACCGATTTCGGCAACCCGATGGTGATCGGCGGCGACTTCAGCGTCCTGGCCACCGAGGTCTACAACCAGGTCATCGGGCAGGCGCAATTCGGCCTCGGTGCAGTGATCGGCATCGTCCTCCTGGTGCCCGCTATCCTCGCCAAACTGATCGAGAAGCGCATCTCCAGCCGCCAGCACGCGCTGGTCACCGCCCAGTCCAAGCCCCTGGAAGTAAAGCCCTCTCGCGGCCGCGACCTCGCCTTCTCGCTCTATGCCTACGTGATCGTGTCGCTGATCCTCAGCGTGCTTGTCATCGTCGTGGTGGCGAGCTTCGTGCGGCTGTGGCCCTACAACATGAGCTTCACGCTCAAGCACTACGAGTTCGACGTCCAGAACGGTACGGCGCCGCTGTGGAACAGCGTCGGTGTGTCGCTGGCCACCGCCATCGCCGGCGTCGCGATCACCGGCCTGACCGCCATCGTGGTGCAGAAGTTCCGGAACCCTCTCACCGGGCCGCTGTCGCTGCTGGCGATCCTGCCGGCGGCCGTTCCCGGCATGGTGCTGGGCCTCGGCTACGTGCTGACCTTCAACGAGCCGGCCAACCCGCTCAACGTGCTCTATGGCAGCTTCGCGCTGATCGTTATCCTCAGCGTCTACTACAACCACGCCCACGCTTTCCTGATCTCCTCGACCAGTCTCAAGCAGATAGGCCCGGTCTTCGACGAGGCCTCGACAACGCTCGGCGGCAGCACGCTGACCACCCTGCGCAAGGTGACGCTGCCACTTCTGTGGCCGACGCTGCTCGGCGTCGGGGTGTTCTATTTCATGCGGACGATGGTCTCTCTGTCGGCAGTTATCTTCCTGGTGACGCCGTCGACGCAGCTCGCCGCCGTCTCGGTCCTGCAGCTGTCCGACCGGGGCGCGGTCAACCAGGCGGCCGCCTTTTCGGTCTGCATCATGGCCATCGTGATCGGGTGCCTGTTGATCGTGCGGGCGATCCTCTGGCTGGCGGGCGCGAAGAACGTCACCCTGATCCGCTAGGCATCGAGACCAAAAACAAAAGCGGATGCAAGGGCTTGCGCCTTTGCGTCCGCAGGCGGGGCGCGACTTGTCCCCCTTGCGGAAACTTGAGAAATTTCGAGACGGATTTTGCAAAATTCCGCGCCGAAATCGCCGAAATTCGAGAAACGCGTCGCAATTCCCGCTCGCGTGCCGGATCGCTCGGTTCGCCGCAACAAACGCAAGACAAGCACGCAGGCCGACAAGCAGACGGGCGCGCCGCCCGCACGGGGACAAGTGCGCACGAGGCCGGGGACAAACCGCCGAAACGCCGATGCCCCGGCCCGCAGCCGTGCCGTCGACCGGGCGCGCCGTCAGCTGCCCGCTACTCCGCTGCCTTGTAGGTGAGGTTCTCGGAAACCGCGTCGAGCGGGTTCGAGCTTCCCTCCTTGCGCAGCTCCGACCAGGGCGCGTGCATCGACCAGTAGAGACCGTCCGGACGATACTCCAGCGTCACGCTGGCCGAAAACGCCGCGGCCGCGTGGCGCTCGATGATGACCGAGCCGAAGCCGCTCCGCTCGGGCGGTGTGACGGCCGGGCCGCCTTCCTCGCGCCATTCCAGCAGCACGCCGGGCTCGTCCCGCCGCTCGCCGGCACTGGCCCAGGAAATGCGGATGCAGCCGAGCGGGCTTTGCAGCGCACCGTACTTGATCGAGTTGGTGGCAAGCTCGTGCAGCACCAGGCCGAGATTCTGCACCGCGCTGACGCCGAGCACGAAATCCTCGCCCTCGATCGCCCGCTGGTCGGGCGACACGCCAACGGTCGACAGGTGCTGGTCGATCAGGCTGTGTATCGACACGCCGTACCAGTTTTCCTGGGCCAGCAGTTCGACGGACTGGGCAAGGCCCTGCAATCTGGTGTCGGCCGCCTCCTGGAACTCCTCCTTGGTGGCGGACTGGCGCGCGATCTGGCGCAGGATCGCCTGCACCAGGGTCAGGACGTTCTTGGTGCGGTGGACCAGTTCGCGCAGCAGCAGATGCACGCGGTTTTCGGCCTCGCTGCGGTCGAAGGACGCGTTGCACAGGGCAACCGCGATCTGGTTGACCTCGCTCACCCTTGTTTCCAGCGGCGCGACGATCTCGCCCCGCCCCATCCGCTCCGCCATCCGCGAAAGCTGCCGCACGGAGCGGCTGAGCTGGCGGGCAACGAGATAGGCGAGCAGCATGCTCATGGCGATGAAGGCGATGCTGCCGAAGAGCAGCAGCTTCCACGTCACGACCTGCGACTGAACCGAGGCGACAGGCCCCGACACGACCACCACCCAGGGGAAGTTCGGCAGCCGGGCGTAACCGCTCACCATCGCCTCGCCGGCCTGCTCGAACTCCATGGAACCGCTGAAACTGCCGAACCCGCGATGCGGGGTGCCGGGAAACGGAGTGGCGATCGGCAGGCCGTTGGCGCCGCTGGATGCGATGACCATGTCGTTCTGGTCGATGACGGCCGCGCTCCAGCCCGGCGGGATCACCTCGCGGGACAGCACCGCCTGCACCTGGTCGGTGCCCTGGGTCAGGATCAGCGCGGCACCGACACCGCGCAGGGTTTCGGGCAGCGGCATGGTGACGTTGAACACCCACTCGCCGCTCGTCTTGCCGAAGAAGATGTCGGAAACGCTGATCTTGTCGCTGGCAAGGGCCGCCTCCAGCGCGGCCAGATTGGAGGTGATGCCGAGCGGCGTGCCGTAGGGAACCCGGGTGTTGAGCAGTTGCTGGCCGTTCTCGTCCATCAGGATGAGATACATGGCGTGCGACGACAGGATGTGCTGCGTCCGGTTCTGGAAGCCCTGGAGGTCTCCGTCCTCCAGCTCCGGAAACACGGAAAGCAGCCGGAGCGTCGACGTCATGTCGGTAAGATGGCGCTCGACGATGCGTCCGAGCGTGCGCGCATCGGTGGTCGCCCGCTCGCGCAGCTCCTTGCGTTCGTTGGCCTCGATCTCAACGAAGAGAAAGGTCGCGACCGCGATCAGAGGCACGGCGATGGCAGCCGCGAGAAACGTCAAATACGACGTGATGGACGCCGTGGGCGGCCTGAATGGCAGTCTCGATGACAGCTTGCGCAAACGTGTCCGGTGCCGCTCGTATCCACACATGCCCCCATGCGCAGCCTTCCAGCCAGCACCCCTTTCCGGCTAGACGTTTACCCCCCGATCCGCTGCAAAACGTACTATCAAAATACAGACTTGGCCATAACGCCATTTTTGCGAAGCTGTGCAGAAAGGAACAAAAGCGCGTGCCCGCCGTTCGAGAGATATCGAAGGATCGAACACGAGAGGAGCACGACATGGCAGGACCCGAGCACGGGAGCGGACCGGAGACGCCGGCAGGCGCGATCCCGGATGCGCACATCAGCGAGCACGTTCGCGAGCGGCTGGACGAGGATCCCCATCTGGAGGACGGCGCCATCGATATCGACGTGAAGGACGGCGAAGTCACGCTGAGCGGCCTCGTCGACCACCCCCATGACAAGCAGCGGGCCGAAGAGTGCGCCGGCTCCGTTCGCGGCGTTGTCGGCGTGCGCAACAACCTGCGCGCCCGCCCGCATCCGGTGCCCCCGCAAAGCGATCTGGCGTAAGCGGCGAGGGTCTGCCGTCTTGCGGCGGCCGGCCCCGCCCTCAGCTTCGCTCGATGGTCGCAAGCAGCGGCAGGTGGTCGGAGGCAAGACGTGCAAGCGGCGTGCGCAGGGCCGTGCAGTCGAGGCACCGAAGACCTTTCGACAGGAAGATGTGATCGAGCCGCAGCAAGGGAAAGCGCGCGGGAAAGGTCGGGCCGGCAAGCCGGTCGGTTCTCGGCCGGGCAAGCTGAAGCGCGCCGGCGATCTGCGCAAAGCTGCGCGAGGACGGCAGCGAGTTGAAATCCCCCATCAGCACCGTGTCCTCACCCCGGCACCCCGGATGGCCGAGCCAGCCGGGTCCGAGCAGCGCGCGCGCCTGTGCCAGCCGCTCGCCCCGCCACAGGCCCAGGTGCGTGTTGAAGACGTTGATCGGACGGCCCGCGTGCTCGATCCGGCACCAGATCGCGCCGCGCGGCTCGCCCCGCGACGGCAGCGGCCCGGCCTTGACCACCTGCATCGGCAGTGCGGTGAGGATGGCATCGCCGTATTTCTCCTCCGCCACATGCATGGCGGGGTGGAAGACGGACGTCATCTCCAGCGCGGCCGCGATCTGCTCGGCCTGGTCGACGCCGCCGCTGCGCGAGCGGCCGACATCGAGCTCCTGCAGGGCGACGACGTCCGGCCGCGCCTCGGCGATCACCTCGACGATGCGGGAAAGGTCGAGCCGCCGGTCGCCGCCGACGCAGCCATGGACGTTGTAGGACAGCAGTCTCAAGGGCCCGGTCCTAGAACCACGCCTTCAGCATGCCGGTCAGGCGCGAGGCGGCGAAGCTGCCGACCTCGCGAAAGCGCTGCAGCGGCCAGTAGCGGCGCTTTGGATCGACGATGCCCGAACCGAGATGCAGCAGGCCGGCGCGCTTGCGCGGATTGACCCGGTAGGAGCGCAGGCCCCGCGCATTGACGTTGAATTCGTCGATCACGGCGGCCAGCGAGCCGGTGCGCTCCACCACCTGCGCGACCGCAGCCGGATCCGCGTCGAGATGTTCGGCCATGAGCGTGTTGCGCAGCCGCGTGATGGCCTGCCGGCAGGCCTCGCCCTGCGCCTCGATCGCAAGGTCGCACTCGCTGTCGAAGCCTTCCGAGCGGTTGTTGAGATTGGCCGAGCCGACCCGCACGAAGCGGTCGTCGACGATCACCAGCTTGGCGTGGATCAGCACTTCCTGCTCGCCGCCCTTGCCGTCGGGAACGACCGCATAGGCAATGCGCAGGCGGCTGAAGGTGTCGGCCCGCATCAGCCGGCGGATCGCCAGCGTGCGGCCATAGCCCATCGTCCACTGCTCCAGCAGGCCGCGCGTATCGCGGGTGACGAGGATCACCACTTCCGGCCCGCCTTCCTCGCGCAGGCGCGCCGTCAGATGGCGCACCACCCGCGTGGAGGCGAGATACTGGGTCTCTATATAGATGTTGTCGCGCGCCGCATCGATGGCATCGCACGTGAGCTGGATCGGGTCGGTGCGCCGCTTGTGATCGCTGCCGCCCGCCTCGGCAAGGGCGACGGCCACGTCGCAGCCGGTGATGTGCGGCTCCAGCTCGCTCGGCCAGAACTCGCCCGGCGCCTCGGCGGCGGGAAGCTCGCCAGAGACCACCCGCCCCCAGCGCCGCCGCACCACATCCGCAATCACGCGCGCGCCCTCGCCCGACAGCGCCACCTGGATGTCGTGCACCGGGCCGTAGGGGTCGCCGTTCGGACGCCGGCGCAGCGGGTTTTCCGCCAGATGGTCGGGCGTGTCCCAGCGCTGCGAGGTGAGGTCGATGCCGCCGACGAACGCGAGTTCCTCGTCGATCACCACCAGCTTCTGGTGATGGGAGGCGCGCAAGGGATGCTCGAAATCGTAATGCAGCGCGATGCGCGGGTGCTCGCACCAGTCCGTGTCCTGGAGGACCGGAATGCGGCCGCTGGAATAGACCGGCCCCTCGCCCCACACGAGGATGCGCACGTCGAGATCCGGCGTTTCCTCGACCCGCGAGCGCAGCAGCTCGCCGAGGGTCATCGCGTCTTCATTCTGCGGCTGCAGGAGGATGTCGGGATCGAAATCCCAGCCGACGATCCAGATGGACCGGCGCGCCTGCCGCAAGGCCGTCTCGACCTGGCGGTAGTAGGCATCCGCGTCGACGAGAAAGGCGAGACGATCCGCCCGCGCCACCCGCCAAGCGTTGCGGTCGGTGTCGATGATGGAAGAAGCGTCGGAAAAGGTGTCTGTGCTGGTCATCCAGTTGCTGCTGCCTGCCGTGGGTCTTCGGCGAAGAGGGGGCGCAGGATGCGCCGCGTCCGTCCGCCAATTCGAGCAGGAGCGCGCATGCGCCCCCGCGTGCTGCGGCCGTCTGTGCGGCGATCACGCGATCGCCCGCTCGGCCTTGTCCCTGGCTGGATAAGTCGTCAGAGGGAAAATCGTTCCCTCCCGGCCCCGCCCGCAGGACGGAAGGGGCGCGCCCGGCGGCGGAAAACCGCCGCCGGAACGCATGCGCGAAAGCTCAGGCGGCTTACTCGATGACCGCGCAGGCGCGGCGGTCGCCGGCATCGCCGGTAGGCTGGCTGGAATAGTCGTCCTTGCCGCCATGGATCATCAGCGCCTTGCCGCGGATGGCCTGGTCGCCGTCGAGCGTCACCATGGCGTTGAACACCTGCGCCCGCAGCGTGCCGTCCGCGTCGACCCACTGGTTGGGCATGTCGCCGGCATGGGGCCCGTTTTCCGAAAGATAGCCGTGCTCGGCACCGCCCGGATTGAAATGGCCGCCGGCCGACTTGTGGCCGCCCGCGGCATCGCATGTGCCGGTCTCGTGCACATGGAAAGCGACCCACTGGCCGGCGGGCAAGCCGCTCACCTCGACATCGATGAGCACGCCGGCCGAGGTGCCGGTGAGGGTCGCGCGGCCCGCCTCCTTGCCGTCCTGGCCAATGAAGGTGGCGGTCGCCTCCTGCCGCTCCTGGCCCTGCGCAGCCGCCGGCAAGGCGGCGATGGCGACGAGGCCGGCGGCGATCATGGCAGTTTTCATCCCTGGATCTCCTGCATTTGGCGATGACGGCAGCGCAGCCCGCAAGAGGCGCGCACCGCCCATCATCACACAACGGCCGAGCGCCCGACATGTTCCATGCGCGGGTCCGCCCGGCGCCCTACAGGCAGGTGGTCAGGAAGAAGACGCCGGCGAAGGAAAAGACGCTGGCACCGAGCGCGGCGATCGCCGCGAAATAGGCGATGGGGTAGAGGAACCCGCTCCCCCTCCGCCGCCGCAGCGCCGCGATCACCGCAGCTCCCGCCGCAAGGTGCACCAGGAAGATCGCGATCAGCTGCAGGCGCTGCAGCGACATTCCGCCGGCCATGTCGAGCACGACCGTGTCCCAGCCGAAGCGGCAGCCGACCGACAGCATGGCATAGAGCGCCACGAAGGCGAGCGCCCATACCGTGAAGCCGGCGCCCAGAAGAAGCGGCGAGGTGCGTTTCATCAGCCCGCCCCTCCGGTTGCCGCCAGCCAGGCGAAGGCGAAGGCAGCGCCAAGGCCGAGGATGCCGGTCGCGGCCGCATAGTCGTGCCAGACCCGGCCGATGCGAAGATCGAGGCTGCGCGCCGCCGACAGGAAGCCGGCCCGCCAACGCCAGAGGCCATAAGCGGCGAGCAGCGCGCCGAAGCCCGCGCGAAGGCCGCACAGGGCCAGCAGCACCAGCGCGGTGGCGTTGTGCGCATGGGCCGTCGGTGTCGGCACGCTTGCCGCCATCAGCGCGAACAAAAGCGCCGCCCCGCCATGAGCCGCCAAGCACAGGGCAAGCCGCGGGGCGGGCGAGCGCTGCCGCAGGAGACGCGAAAGAGCGCCCCGGCCGGCCAGCGCGGCAAGCCCCAGAAGGGCCAGGCAGGTGGCGGCAAGCGCGGGATCGGGCAGCGCCGGGCGGGCCGGCGGCCATTGCGGGGCGACCAGCCACAGGAACAGCCCGCCGAACAGCAGCGAGGAGAACAGCGTCGCCTCGGCGGCGCAGGCGAGCACCATCGCCCACCAGGACGGCGCGCCCTCGCTCTCCCAATGCGGGCGGGCGGAGGCGCCGTTGCCGATGGGAAGCGGCCCCGTGTCCTGCCGCGCGCCGGTGGCGGAGGTCCAGGCCAGCAGCGAGACGACGACCGCAAGGAAGGCGAAGAGCGCCAGCCAGTAGACCTTGGCGAGCAGGCACAGGACGACGGCGGCGGTGAGGAGCCCGCTCCACAGCGGCAGGAAGGTCTGGCGCGGCAGGATGATGAGCTGCTCCGGCCGGCCGGTGACCATATCGACGCCGAGCGTCTCCATCCAGCCGTTGCGGGTGAAGCCGAGATAGCCGCGCCCGGCGGCGAGCCGTGCCCCCTCCTGTTCGGGCGCAAGGCGGTCGCCGCGCTCGGTGATGTGCGGCAGCGAGGCGAAGCCATAGGAGGTCGGCGGCGTCGGGATCGCCCATTCCAGCGTCCGCGCGCCCCAGGGATTGCGCCGGAACCTGCGCCCGAAGCGCAGATGCACGACGAGGTCGATGACGAAGAGCGCAAAGCCGATGGTCATCACGAAGGAGCCGACGGAGGACAGAAGGTTGAGCCAGTCGAGCCGCGCCTCGACCGGGTAGGTGTCGACACGGCGCGGCATGCCGCGCAGCCCCGTCAGGTGCATGTGGAAGAACGTGAGGTTGAAGCCGATGAAGATCGCCCAGAAGGCCGGCTTCGACAGCCGGTGCTCGGCAAGGCGCCCGGTGAAATGCGGCAGCCAGTAATAGGCGGCGGCCATCATCGGGAAAACGAAGCCTCCGACCAGAACGTAGTGCAGATGCGCGACGACGAAATGCGTGTCGTGCGCCTGCCAGTTGAACGGCACCATCGCCAGCATGACGCCGGTCAGCCCGCCGATGACGAAGACGAAGAAGAAGCCGCCAAGATAGAGCATCGGCACGTCGAAGCGTGGCCGCCCGGCCGCGAGCGTCGCGATCCAGGCGAAGATCTGCACCGCCGTGGGAATCGCCACCAGCCCGCTGGCGGCGGAAAAGAACGCCAGCGCCAGATGCGGGATGCCGACGGTGAACATGTGGTGGACCCACAGGCCGAAGGACAGGAAGGCCATCGCGATCACCGCGACGATGACCGCCCGGTAGCCGACCAGCTCGTGCCGGGCGAAGGTCGGGATCATCATCGAGATCGCCCCGGCCGCCGGCAGGAAGATGATGTAGACCTCCGGATGGCCGAACAGCCAGAACAGGTGCTGCCACAGCAGCGAGTCCCCGCCCCTGGTGGGATCGAAGAACGGCAGGTCGGCGGCGCGCTCCAGCTCCAGCAGGACCGAGCCGAGGATCAGCGGCGGGAAGCCGAACAGCATCATCAGGGCGGTGATCAGCAGGTACCAGGCCATGATCGGCATGCGCGCAAGGCTCATGCCCGGCGCGCGCAGCTTCAGCACCGAGACGGTGATCTCGATGGCCGCCGACAGGGCCGAGATCTCCACGAAGGTGATGCCGAGCAGCCAGACATCGGCATTGATGCCGGGCGTGTAGGTGGAGGAGGACAGCGGCGTGTACATGAACCAGCCGCTGTCCGGTGCAACGCCGGCGACCATGGCGCAAAGCAGGATCGAGGCGCCGAAGATGTAGCACCAGAAGCCGTAGGCGGTGAGCCGCGGAAAGGCGAGATCGCGCGCGCCCAGGAGCTTGGGCAGGAGGTAGATCGCAAAGCCCTCGAACATCGGGATCGCGAACAGGAACATCATCACCGTGCCATGCATGGTGAAGAGCTGGCCGTAGACCTCCGGCCCGACGAAGGCCGTGCTCGAGGTGGCGAGCTGCACCCGGATCAGCATGGCGAGCAGCCCGCCGACCGCGAAGAAGAAGAAGGCGGCAAGGATGAAGCGCTTGCCGAGGATGGAATGATTGACCGCCCCGAGCTGCTGCCAGCCGGCCGGCGTGTCCCACAGGGCGGCGAGCTCCCGGTGCAGGCGGATCGGGTTGACGGGGGCCTGGTTGACGGGGGCCTGGTTGGGGGCCTGGTTGACGGGGGCCTGGTTGGGGGCCTGCTCCTGCGGCGGTGCGTTCCCGCTCATCGTGCGCCCTCCCCGTCCGGTACGGCGCCTGTCGCCGCGCCCTCCCGAAGGCCGACGAGACGCGCGAAGGCGTCTTCCTCGTGCGCCTCGACGGAAAAGCGCATCGGCGCATGGCCGATGCCGCAATATTCGGCGCAGACCCCGCCATAGGTGCCGGGCCGGTCCGCCCTCAGGCGGATGACGTTGACATGGCCGGGAATGGCATCGAGCTTGCCGCCCAGACGCGGCACCCAGAACGAGTGGATGACATCCTCGCTGGTCAAGGCCACGTCGACATCCCGCCCCGCCGGCAGGTGCAGAAGATCGTGGGTTTCGTGCCCGCCGGGATAGCGAAAGCGCCAGCTCCACTGACGGGCCGTCGCCTCGATGCGCAGCGCCTCGCCCTGGCGAACCACCAGCACCTGTTCGCCCAGCGCGAAGGCCGCCGTCACCAGGCCGGCCAGGATGACGAGGGGAACGACCAGCCCGCCCCACAGGATCAGCCGCGTTTCGCCGAAGCGGCGCAGCCAGGCGGGGCGGACGAAGGCCAGCGTCAACACCGCGGCGACGGCAAAAAAGATCGCCGTTCCGGCAAACAGCATGACCCACCACAAGGTCCCGATGCCGCGCGCCGCCGGCCCTTCGGGCTGCAGCGCCGACAGCGGTCCGGTGCAGGCGGCAAGGGCAAGGCCCGCGCCGACAAGCGCGCCCATGCGGAACAAAACGCCCCCGCGAGCGCTTTCCCTGCCAAAGGAAGGACCACGATGAACGAAATGGACGACACCGACAGCCCCGTCATCGAGGAGGTCGCCAGCGAGCCGGTCGCCTCCGCCGTTGCCGTCGCCGGACATCCGCTGCATGCCATGAGCGTGCATTTTCCCATCGCGCTGGTGATCGCCACGCTCGGCTGCGACGTCTTCTACTGGTGGTCGGGCGATCCGTTCTGGCTGCGCGCCGGCCTGTGGTCCTCGGGCTTCGCCTTCCTGGCCGGCCTCGGCGCGGGGCTGGTCGGCACGGCCGAGCTGCTGCTCGTTCCCGGCATCCGCATCCGCGCGGCCAGCTGGACCCACGCCGTTGCCGCGATGATGCTGATCGCCACCGCCGGCACCAACTGGGGCCTGCGGCTGACCGATCCGGACGCGGTGCTGCCGCACGGCCTGATGCTGTCGGTGCTGGCCAGCGTCTTCACCGGCCTGGCAGGCTGGCATGGCGGCAAACTCGTGTTCGATCACGGCATCGGCCTCATCATCTCCGAAAAGGATTGAGCTCGCCCACAAGGCGCTTCAGGGCGCCGGGCTCCGACAGGGCTTGCGGCAGCAGGCCCTCCAGGTCGGGCTTTGCCAGCACCACCACCAGGATGGCGGCGGCCGTCGCCGTGACGGCAGCGATGGCGACCAGCCCGCGAAGCAGCGAATACTCGCCGCCATCGCGGAACAGACCGACGACGACCGCCCCGGTGAGAATGTGCAGCACCACCAGGACGCCGACGAAGGCGAGCTTGAGCTGGAACCAGGCGTCGAACGCCTGCTGCAGGAAGATCAGCGCCGTGCCGCTGCCCACGGCAATGAAGGCGGCCGGCGAGATGATCCCCACATACAGGTAGCGCACTGTCGCATGCAGGGAGTGGAACGCCTCGTCGTGCCCGACCCTCTCGCGCCGCAGATAAAGGCCCGGCAGGCAGACCAGCCCGGCAACCCAGATGGCGATGGCGGCGATGTGCAGCCCCTTGACCCAGAGCATCAGCGCACACGCCGCGATGCGGGCGCCAGCTGCGCTGAGAGCAGCAGCAGCGCCGCAACGAGATAGGGGAGCGAGGCGGGCACCCACATGATCAGGCCGGCCAACTGCTGGTCGGCAAGCGGCGACAGGCCGAAAGGCTGCGTGGTGCCGAAATGCGCCGCATAGAGCGGGGCGCGGGCGAAGGTGAGCAGCGCGCCGAGCATGCCCATCTGCACCATGGTCGCGAGCAGGGCGAAGATCGCCGAGCCGGGATGGGCAGCGGGCGCGAGCACCGCGCGCCACAGGGCGAAGGCCGCGCCAAGCAGGCTGAGCTGCATGGTCCAGTAGGGCAGCGTCCCGACGATTGCGACCTCGTAGACCTGCGGCACATGCCAGAACCACAGAAGCAGCGCGTTGACGGCAACGAGAGCGCTGAGCGGCAGGGCAGGTGCGGGAAACCGCACCTTGCGAAAGGCGAGCGCCAGCAGCGGCGCCGCGACGGCGATCAGCAGGGCGTGATGGGCAACGCGGGCGGAAAACAGCGAAACGGTGAGCGCGCAGAGCGGCGACAGGAACAGCAGCGCCAGAAAAAAGGTGCCGGCGATCAGGGCCGGGCGGCCCTCGCGCGAACCGGAAAAGCGATGAAGCCCCAGCAGGGCGGCGCAAAGCGCAAGCGCGATGAAATCGAAATTCCACGCAAAGAGCAGGGTTTGCGGCGCTGGAGCCGGTCCGCAATAGACGTCAGGCATATCGGTTTCACCTCGCGATCGAAACCGAAACGCCTCGCCGCGGTGAATCGTTCCCCTGCCCGGCCGTCAATCGGTGCCGGTGCCGCCCGTGTCCTCATCCTTTTTCTCGTCCCGCTGGCGGGCGAGCGCGGCGTCCAGCTGACGCGCGAGATCGAGAAGCCGGTCCGGCACCGGCTCGCTTCCGATGTTCTTCAGCAGGTCGGCAAAGTAGCGGCCGCCAAGGAGGCTCGGTGCTCTCGGGCGGGGGATCTCGTCGGGGTCCTCGTCGTCGTCAGGAAGGGTCATGTTTCTCCTGCGCTCCTGCCTGCGGGCATCACTCAAGGTACCACACCACACCTCCGCCACTTGCGGACGCGCGCCCTGGAGCATGCAGCCGCCGGCGATTCGGCGCAATGCGCCGGATAAGCTTCCCGGACGAACATGCTGGGGCGGTTGGTCGGCTTCGTCCGGGTTCGGCAACGGATCCTCGTCCGGCAACCGGTCGGGATCCGGCTCGCGCACCGGCTGCGGCGGAAAAGGCGGCGGCGGGAAAGACGGCGCACCCGGCTCGGGCCGGGGAGTGCCGGGATCGGGATGTTCGTCGGTCATGGCAATGCCTCCTCTTGCATAACCTGACCAGGCCCGGCTTGTTCCCGTTTCGCGCGGATCTTTTCGCAAAAATGCAACGCGACCTTGCCTGCCGGCGGGCGGAAACCGGCGGCAAGAGGGAACATTCGCGCGCGCGGGCCGTTGAGGAAGGTGTGACGAACCGAATGGGAGAGAACCGATGCCCGCGAAATCCAAGTCCCAGCAGAAGGCCGCCGGCGCCGCCCTTTCGGCCAAACGCGGCGAAACCGACAAGAGCGACCTGAAAGGCGCCTCCCGGGAAATGCTGGAGTCCATGAGCGAAAAGGAGCTGGAAGACCTGGCCTCCACCCCCCGCAAGGGCAAGCCGGAACACGTGTCCAAGTCATAGGCCCCAGGTCATAGGCCACGGCCGCGACAAGACCCACGTCACGCAATCCCGGTCGCAAGACCCGCATCAAAGGAGACGGACATGGCTCACAAGGACAGACGCTTCTTCGGAAAACCTGCCGAGTTTCTTTCCGAACGCACGGCCGCCGCGAACCTGGAGGTTCAGGTCGCCTCGGCGCTGGCGAGCGACGGCAAAGTCGATGCCTCGGATGTGGTGGTGACCGCCGATCACGGCGGCGTCACCCTGGCCGGAACGGTGGCCAGCACGCAGGAGATCGCCCGGTGCTCGCAGATCGCACTGGAGATCGCCGGCGTGCGCCACGTTCGCAATATCATCGGCGTATGGGGATCGAAGATCTAGGTTTCGAACATGAAACGGGGACGGACCTTTTGCGAACCGGCCCGATCCCGCAAGCCGCGAGGACCCGACCTATTCGGTCGCGCCCTCCGGCTCGCGCTTCAGCGATTCATCCGGCAGAACCGGCGACGAAGGCTGGGATTGCGTGCTGCCGGTCGTTTCGACGGCAGGCTCATCGGGCGCGAGCGCCGCTTCCCGGTAGATGTCGACACCCCACCAGGCGATCAGCGCCAGGACGAGCGAGACGACCAGCAGGATCAGGATGCGGGGCGAGCCCGTTCCCTGACGCGCCTCGCCCGGTGCCACTTCGAGCGGCTCGTTTCGTCTGTTCTGGTCCTCTTCCATCGTGTGTCCTTTCCTTGACGGTTGTCCGTTGCCGGCGACCACGCCCCTTCCGGCAGGCCGCGAGCGGGCGCCGAAAGGGTTGGAACGTGCCGGCGAGCCTCAGCCCAGGCCGAGGAACGACAGGATGGCAAGCACGACCACGATGAGGCCGACGAGATAGATGATGCTATGCACGGAATGTCTCCTCGTTGCTGAACTGTCCACTCAACGCCGCGACCGGCCGGGTTGTTCCATCTCGGCCGCGCTTCGCGTCCTCAAACCTCGTCGAAACGCCCGCCTTCCCGCGAGGGATTGCGGCGGATCACCGCTTCGGCCTCGTCGTCCGGCAGGGCCTCGTCGCTGCGCTGATAGGGGTTGTCGGCCCCCTCGCCGGGCAGTTCGCCATCCGGCTCTGACGGGGGCAGCTCGGGAAGCGGGCGCCCGTTCGCATCCGCCGGTACCCGATCGGTGAAGGGCGCTGCGCCTTCCAGCTCTTCCCAGTCCTGCTGCTCCAGCTGCGGGGCTTCGTCCCGCAGCGCCTCGTCTGCCGGACGGGCGGGTTTCTTCAGCGGATCCATGGTGCGTCTCCTCAAGGCTGATTGCGAAAGACCGGGCCGGTCCGCAGCGCGCGCCGCCCCGTCTGCCTTACCAACCCGCCGGGGGCGCACAAGGTTCCTCCGCCCTGCGCCGTCGAGGCGGAACAAAACGGCTTCCGGCCGCGTTGGTCGTGCGACGGGATATCCGCCAGCTCCAGCAGGAAGCTTCGCTCCATGACCCCACTGACGCACTCTCCAGCCTCCCCTTTGCGGAGCCATAGCCCGCTGCCGCCAACAGGCGCGGCCGCCATGCCGGATGCGTCCGCGCAGCTGGAGAGCATCGGCAAGGACGCGCCGGCCGGCCGGCTGGTCATCGTCTCCAACCGGGTCGCAAACCTGCGCAACACCGGACAGGCCGGCGGCCTCGCCGTCGGGCTCGCCGAGACGCTGAAGGAGCGCGAAGGCATCTGGTTCGGCTGGAACGGCGCGCCGGACGGGGTGACCGGCGGCGAGGTGCAGGTGGAGCGGGTAGGCCCGGCCGAACAGGTGACCGTGCCGCTGTCGCCGCAAGACGTCGCCGACTACTATCTCGGCTATGCCAACAGCGTGCTGTGGCCGCTCTTCCACTACCGGCTGGACCTCGTCGACTACCGGCCGGCCTTTTACGAGGGCTACCAGCGGGTCAACGAGACCTTCGCGCGCCAGCTCGCGCCCCTGCTCAAGGACGACGACCTTATCTGGGTGCACGACTATCACCTGATCCCGCTCGCCCGGTGCCTGCGCAAGGAAGGCTGCCGCCAGCGGATCGGCTTCTTCCTGCACATCCCCTTCCCCTCGCCCGACATCCTCTTTGCCGCGCCCCATCATGGCGAGCTGGTCGATGCGCTGCTCGACTACGACGTGATCGGCTTCCAGACCCATACGGATGCCGGCAATCTGAAGGCCTATCTCGCCGAGCACAGCTCCTCCGTGCAGCTGGACGACACCCGGTTTCGCGTCGGCACCCGCACGGTGGTGATCGACCGCTTCCCCATCGGCATCGATGCCAAGGGCTTCGCCGCCATGACCCGCCAGGCGGACGAGGAGGTGCAGATCGACCTGATGCGCCGGAAGGTGCTCGGGCGGCGCCAGATCATCGGCGTCGACCGGCTCGACTATTCCAAGGGCCTGCCGGAGCGGCTAAAGGCCTTCGACCGGTTGATGAGCCAGCATCCGGAGCTGGAAAAATCGGTGACCTATCTGCAGGTCGCCCCGCCGACCCGCGAGGAAGTGGGCGCCTATGGCGACATCCGTGCCGAACTGGAGGCGCTGGTCGGCTCGATCAACGGCCGGCTCGCCGACTTCAACTGGACGCCGATCCGCTACATCCACCGCAGCGTCGACCGCGCCAAGCTGGCCCCCCTGATGCGCGGCAGCCAGGTCGGCTTCGTCACGCCCTTGCGCGACGGCATGAACCTGGTCGCCAAGGAATACGTGGCCGCGCAAGACCCGGAAGACCCCGGCGTCCTCGTCCTGTCGCGCTTCGCCGGCGCGGCGGAGGAGATGCGCGAGGCGCTGATCGTCAACCCCTACGACATCGACGAGATGGCGCGGAAGCTCTACGAGGCGCTGACCATGCCGCTGGCGGAACGCCGCCGTCGGCACGCGGCCTTGCTCGACCATGTCATGCGGCAGGATTCCCGCGCCTGGCTGGAGGCTTTTCTCGCCGCGCTGGGTGGCGGGACCGCCGGTGCGCCCCGCGCGCGGCAGGCACCTCCACCCTCATGACGCCTGCCCCTCGCACCCGGCAGCGGACGGACCTTTTCCCCTGCCCACGGCAAAAGCGGACGAGAGGTGACATATCGAGGGAACAAACGCCGCCGAGAGGCGTTCGCATTTCGCACGGCCCGGCGGTGACGGGCGTGACAAGGACAACGGCAAGCCGGGAACGACCCGTCGGGAACCTGATCCCCGACAGACGGCAGGAGGAGGTGTTCCCCGCCGGCGAACGCGCCCCGGCGCCTGACTTTCGGCATGGGCCTGCCGGCTCCTTGCCCGCGAGCGGCAAGCCTTGCGCGCGCCGCCCGCAGCGCCAGAAGGACCATCCGCACCGCCGGCAGGCCCGGCGGGACGGATGGCCGGCAACTCATGCCGAACCGCCCCGGGCCGCAGCTCAACACCCTGTACCGGCCCGGGGCGGACCCGTTTGCGCCCTGCCGGCGCAGGGAAGAGAAAAGCGGGGATGCCGCAAGGGATCCGCCCGAGAAGACCTGTCAGAAAGGGCCCCCATGCCGATCTCCCGATTGTTGCTTCGCCTGGTGATCGTGGTGGCGATCGGCATCGCGGCCTATCTGCTCTACCGCACGCTCAGCCAGTATTCGCTCGACGAGATCATCGAGTCGGTGCGCGCCATTCCGGCCGCGCATCTTGCCCGCGCCTTCGGCTTTGCCGCCGCCTCCTATCTCTGCCTCAGCTTTTTCGACTGGCTGGCCGTGCGCTATGCCGGCAAGCCGCTCGCCTGGCACCGCACCGCGCTTACCTCCTTCACCGCCCTGTCGATCGGCCACAATGTCGGGGTCGCGGCCCTGTCCAGCGGCGCGATCCGCTACCGCTTCTATGCGCGCTGGGGTCTCGGCGTCGGGGATGTGGCCAAGGTGATCCTGTTCTGCGGCATCACCGTCGGCCTCGGACTTGCGACGATGGGCGGGCTCGCCCTGTTGCTCTATCCCTCGACGGCGGAAGGGCTGATGGGCGTCAACGGGCCGGAGCTGAAGGGCATGGCGGTCGTCTGCCTGTCGCTGCCCCTGGCCTGGATCGTCCTCTCCGCCTTCGTGCGCGGCGAACTGTCGGTCCGCAAATGGTCGCTGACGCTGCCGCCGCTGCCGCTCGCCATCGGTCAGGTCGCGGCGGGCACCGCCAACTATGCCTGCGTCGCCGCCTGCCTGCACCAGCTGCTCGCCGCAACGTCGGAAGTGAACTATCTGGAAGTGGCGGCGATCTACGTGATCGGCATTCTCGCCTCGCTGATCAGCCACGTGCCGGGCGGGCTGGGCGTGCTGGAGGCAACCGTGCTCTATCTGCAGCCCGGCGCGGAAGCGGTCGGGGCATTGCTGGTGTTTCGCCTGGTGTATTTTCTGGTGCCGCTGGCGCTCGGCCTGCCGACGCTGCTGGCGAGCGAGTATGTCCTGCGCTCACCGGAGAAACGCAAGCAGGGCAGGCGCAAGCCGGCAAAGGATGCGGATGTCCCTGCCGGGGCGACGACCGCCGCCGACGGCCGCTCCTGATCCGCAGTGCCGAAAAACGGAAGGGATCGGGCCGGCGCGAGCGGCCGGCCCGTCAGGATCACATGGCGTTGAGACGCAGCGCGATCTTGTTCAGCGCCTCGACCTTGGCCTCGGCGGAGCCGCCGGCATAGGCGGTCTCGAGCGTCTGCAGCAGATCGCGGAACTGCTCCAGCGCCTGGCCGGCGACGTCGAGCGTCAGCGGCTGGTCGTCATAGGCATCGACAAACGCCTGGGCCGCGCGAGACACCAGCAGCCAGGCAACGGCATGCTCCGGCTCGCCGGCGATACGCTCACGAGCCTCGCGCGCGCACGCCTCGAAGCTCCGCACGCTCGCGCTGTGCTCGTTCAGACCATTGGCAACCTCAATGAACATTACGCTCTCCCTTGAAGAGGACTGTGGCCGGCTTCCTGCCGGCCTTTACGACCTGCGGGCCGCGACCGTCCAGCGGACCGGCACCATGGGATCGAAAACCGTGACCGTACCGTCGCCCGTCACCACCTTGTCCGGCACCGGGACCGGCTCCTCGCGCTTTTCCAGCACCAGCTGGCCCTCGTTCGGCGGCAGGCGGTAGAAGGCCGGCCCGTTGAGCGAGGCGAAGGCCTCGAGCTTGTCGAGCGCGCCCTCCTCCTCGAAGACATGGGCAAGGCAGGCCATCGCGTTCGGCGCGGTGTAGATGCCGGCGCAGCCGCAGCCGCATTCCTTCGCCGGATCCACATGCGGTGCCGAATCGGTGCCGAGGAAGAAGCGCGCGTCGCCCGAGGTCGCGGCCTCGCGCAGCGCCAGCCGGTGCTCCTCGCGCTTGGCCACGGGCAGGCAGTAGTAGTGCGGGCGGATGCCGCCGGCGAAGATGGCGTTGCGGTTGATCATCAGGTGGTGAACCGTGATCGTCGCGGCGAGATCCTTCTCCTGCGAACGCACATACTCGACGCCGTTGCGCGTCGTCACATGCTCCAGCACGACGCGCAGGCCCGGAATGCGCCGGCGCAGCGGATCGAGCACCTTTTCCAGGAACACCGCTTCGCGGTCGAAGATGTCGACGTCAGGATCGGTCACCTCGCCGTGCACGCAAAGCGGCAGGCCGATCTCGGCCATGCGCTCCAGCACCGCGGTGACCTTGGAGAAGTCGCGCACGCCGCCATGCGAATTGGTGGTGGCGCCGGCCGGATAGAGCTTCACCGCCTTGACGAGGCCGCTGCGAAAGCCCGCCTCGACGTCGTCCGCCTCGGTGCCTTCGGTCAGATAGAGCACCATCAGGGGCGTGAAGTCGTGCCCCTCGGGCAGGGCGGCGAGAATGCGCTGGCGATAGGCTTCCGCCTGGGCGGTGGTGACCACCGGCGGCACGAGGTTCGGCATGATGATCGCACGCGCGAAATCGGCGGAGCTGTGCGGCAGGACGCCGGCGAGCATCGCCCCGTCGCGCAGGTGGAGATGCCAGTCGTCGGGCGTCCGGATCGTCAGCTGTGTCATGGCGCAACCATAAGATATTGATGGACGATATCGGTGGCGGAAAGGAGATCGGGCAGCTCCATCGCCTCCTGCGGATTGTGCGAGCCGTTGCGATTGCGCACGAAGACCATGCCGGCCGGCACGCCGGCGGCCGAGAAGACCGCCGCATCGTGTCCGCCGCCGCTCGCCATCACGAACGGCTCCTGGCCGACTGTCTCCATGGCCTTGCTCAGGCGCGCGACGAGACCGGCATCGCACAGGGCGGGGGCAACGCGCAACTCCTCGTCGAGCTCGAACCGCACTTTCCGGTCCCGCTCGATCTGCGCCATCTCCGTCTTCAGCAGGTCGCGCATCTCGTCCAGCACCCGGGCGCTCTGGCTGCGGATGTCGAGACTGAAGGACACCTGGTCGGGAATGCGCGTCATCGCGTGCTTTTCCGGGTCAGTGCCGACGATGCCGCTGGTCAGCACCAGATCGTCGCCCTTGGCGAGAATCGTTGCCCAGCTTTCGTCGAGCCGCACCAGGAGATCGGCCATGGCCAGCACCGGATCGCGGCGGAAGGCGCGCGGCACGGCGCCCGAATGGCCGGCCTCGCCGATGCAGCGCAGGGAGCGATAGCGGATGTTGCCGCGAATGCCCGACACCACGGCGGCCGGAACCGCCTTGCCGATCAGCAGCGGCCCCTGCTCGATATGCACCTCGAGATAGGCCTCGATCCGCGACAGGTCGATCAGCGGCTTTCCGGCGCGCACCGGCGCCATGTCGATGCCGATGGCTTCCATATGCGCATCGAGCGTGCGGCCATCGCCCTTGTGGCGGGCGGCAAGGTCGGAGGCGGACAGCGTGCCGGTCAGCGCCTTGGAGCCGATGTAGCACGGGCCGAACCAGGCGCTTTCCTCGCCGCGCATGGCAAGCACATGCACCGGGAAGGCGAACTTGGCCCCCTCGCGCCGCGCCCGCACAAGGCACAGCAGACCGGCGACGACACCGGCGAGACCGTCGAAATTGCCGCCGAAGGGAACGCTGTCGACATGCGAACCGATGACCGTGTAGCGCTCCGCATCGCGGTCGCCCGGCAGGCAGAAATTGGCGTTGAGCCCGGCGTCGTACCAGACCTCCAGCCCCTCGCGACGGGCGAAGTCCTCCAGGAAGGACAGCGTCTTCGTCTCGATGTCGGAAAAGGCCGGACGGCTGACGCCTTCCACGTCCGGCGACATGCGCGCGATCTCGTCGAAGAGGAAGCCGGCAAGGCGCAGCTCCTCGGCGCGGTCGTAGGCCCCGGACTTCCTCAGCGCGGTCACGGTGCTGCCTCCATGAACACGACGCCCTCCTTCTGCTCCTCGTCGATCAGCGTGCCGATCAGGTCGCGGACGGACGAGAGCTTCTCGCGCTCCAGATAGCGCTCCAGCTCGGCGATGACGGTCACCATCGCGGTCGGATTGATGAAGGTGGCGGTGCCCACCTGCACGGCGGTGGCACCGGCGATGAGGAACTCGATCACGTCCTCGGCGGTGGAGATGCCGCCGCAGCCGATCACCGGAATGGTCGTCGACTTGGCGCACTGATAGGCCATGCGCAGGGCGATGGGCTTCAGCGAGGGGCCCGACAGGCCGCCCATCAGGTTGCCGAGCTTCGGCCGCCGGGTGCGGATGTCGATGGCCATGGCCAGCAGCGTGTTGGCGACGACCAGCGCGTCGGCGCCGCCTTCCTGCGCCGCGCGCGCCACTTCCGGCGTCTCGCCGGTGTTCGGCGTCAGCTTCGCCCACAGCGGCAGATGCGTCGCCGCGCGCAGCTTCTGCATCACGTCGTAAGTCGAGGAGGGACGGATGGCGAAGGCCTTGCCGTCTTCCTCGATGTTCGGACAGGAGATGTTGACCTCGATGGCGGCAACGCCCTCCACCGTCACTTCCGAGCACAGGCGAGCGAACTCGTCCGCCGTGTTGCCGGAGATCGAGACGACCAGCGGCGTCTCGTAGGCCTGGTAGAACGGCACCACCTTGTCGAGGAACGCGCCGACGCCCTTGCTCGGGATGCCGATGGAATTGAGCATCGACGAACCGACCTCGCACACGCGCGGCGTCGGATTGCCGTCGCGCAGGCCCCGGGTGATCGTCTTGGTGACATGGGCGCCGAGGCACTCGATGTCGAAGACCTCGGCCAGTTCCTCCGAGAAGGTGCCCGAAGCCGGCATGATCGGGTTCTTCAGCGTCAAGCCGGCGATGTCGACGGACAGGTCTACCATGGCATGGCCTCCTGGATATCGAAGACGGGACCTTCGCGGCACACGCGCAGCTGCACGGTCTTGTCGCCCTTGCGGAACGGCCGGACGCAGCAGTGGCACATGCCCAGACCGCAGGCCATCTGCTGCTCCAGCGCGATCTCGCCCGGAATGCCGTGGCGCTTGCCGATGCGCTGCAACAGGGTCAGCAGGCGGTTGGAGCCGCAGGTGTAGAAGGCGTCGATGCCGGGATCCGCGATCCGCTCCTCGATCACCGTCTCCAGATGTTCGAGCGACGAGGTGCCTTCCGCGTCGGTGACCGGAACGATCTCGGCCCCCAGCTCGCGGAAATAGTCGATGGACATCAACAGGTCCGGATGGCGGGCGCTGCAGATCGCGGTCAGATGGCGGCCGAGGCGGTTGGCCTCCAGCGCCAGCGGCGCGAGCGTTGCAAGGCCGACGCCGCGGGCGACGAGCACCAGCCGCTGCCAGTCGTCGTCGATGCGGAAGCCCTGGCCGAGCGGACCCATGACGTTGAGCGCATCGCCCTCGCGCAGCTGGGCCAGCGCCCGGGTGCCGGCGCCTGCCACCTTGTAGAGGAAATGCAGCTCGCCGCGCTCGGGATAGAAGCCGTAGATGCTCATCGGCCGGCGCAGATAGGGCGTCTCGCCGCCGAGCACCGGGCACAGCAGGTTGAAGAACTGGCCGGCACGGCACAAGTCGAGCATCTCGCGCGGGGCGGCCAGGACGAGGCGCATGTACTCGCCGTTGACCGGATCGTTGGAGAGCACGTCGAGGTCCCGCTCGAAGACAACGGGTTGCGGCCGTCCGCCGAGGGCGGACGCGGGTCTTGTCAGAACGCTGGTCATCCGAACACCAGATTGGGCAGGAAGGTGGAGATCGACGGGATGTAGGTGATGATCCCGAGGGCCACGAGATTGGCGATCACGAAGGGCCAGATGCCGGAAATGATCGTCATCACCGGCTTGCCGAGCGTCGAGGACGCCACGAACAGATCGAGCCCGAAGGGTGGCGTGATCATGCCGGCGGAGATGTTCAGCGTGACGATC
The DNA here is from genome assembly GCF_014252955.1 of Stappia sp. 28M-7. Lineage (NCBI taxonomy): Bacteria > Pseudomonadati > Pseudomonadota > Alphaproteobacteria > Hyphomicrobiales > Stappiaceae > Stappia > Stappia quadratibracata. The sequence goes on from NZ_JACMIA010000001.1 coordinate 3,949,615, forward strand.
ATGCCGAAATGCACCGGGTCGATGCCCATCGCCATCGCCACCGGGTAGAGCGGCGGCACGAGGATCAGCAGCGCCGAATTCGGATCGATGAACATGCCCGCGATCAGGAAGACGACGTTGACCACCAGCAGGAAGACGATCGGTCCCGCATCGACGGCAGCCAGGAACTCCAGGATCTGCCCGGGGATCTGCGCCAGCGTGATGAAGTAGGAGAGCAGGCCGCCGAGCGCCAGCAGGATGAAGATGATGGCGGTGGACACGGCCGCCCGCTCGGTCACCTTGAACAGCTTCTTCAAGGTCAGCTCGCGGAACACCACCATCTCGACGAAGATGGCGTAGACGACGCTGACGGCAGCGGCCTCGGTCGGGGTGAAGACGCCCGAATAGATGCCGCCGAGGATGATCGCCGGCATGCCGAGCGCCCAGCCGGAATGCGCCACGGCGCGCAGACGCTCGCCCCAGGACGTGCGCTCGCCGGCCGAAACCCCGGCGCGGCGCGCCTCGATGGCGACCATGATGGCGAAGACGAGGCCCAGCACCAGGCCGACCGCCATGCCGGCGACGAACAGGCGCGCGACCGAGGTGCCGGTCATCCAGCCGTAGATGATGAAGGTGATCGACGGCGGGATCAGCAGCGCCGTCTCGGCGCTGGAGGCGATGAGGCCGAGCGAGAACTTGTCGCTGAAGCCGGCCTTGCGCATTTCCGGATAGACCAGCCGGCCCATCGCCGCCACCGTCGCCGGCGCCGAGCCGGACACGGAGCCGAAGGCCATCGAGCCGCCGACGATGGTGTAGCCGATGCCGCCCTTGCGATGGCCGAGCAGCGACTGGACGAGGCTGGTGAGACGGCGGGCGATCTGGCCCTCGCCCATCAGCTCCGCCGCCAGGATGAAGAAGGGAATGGCGAGCAGCGTCGAATGATTGATGCCGCCGACGATCTTCTGCACCACGACCGGATCCGGCAGGGTGCCGTAGAAGAACTGCTTGACCAGAAGCGCCGGCACGCCGAGCACGAGAAACATCTCGAAGCCCGCGATCAGCAGCACCACGGCAAGCGCAACGATGAGGAAGAGAAGAATCATGCCTCGTCGGCCTCCCGTGCCGGCGTGCGATCGATCAGCCCGAGGAAGCTCAGCAGGTAGCGCAGGGCAAGCAGCCCGAAGCCGACCAGGGGCGCGACATAGATCCAGCCCATCTTGAGGCCCAGGGTCGGGCTTTTCTGGCCGGACCCGAAGACGAACAGCGTCATCTTCCAGGCGAGCCAGACGAGATAGAGCGAGAAGAGGAAGCCGACGGCATCGATGATGCGCTGGACCGGCAGGTGGGTCGCCTCGGCGATGCGCGTGCGCCAGGTATCGACGGCGACGTGCCGGCCGATTTCGAGCGCATAGCCGAGCGCGAGGAAGACCAGATAGAGGTTCATCAGGCGGACCGCCTCCTCGATCCAGCCGAGGCTGGAGGCAAGGGGACTTCCCGAGGCGCGAACCAGGACGTTGACGAAGTAGAGCCCCGCCATCGTCAGAAAAATCGAGACGAGTGCGCACCGTTCGACGGTGCGCAGGACCGAAAGAGCACTGCGCATAGATTTGCTCCAGACATCCGCCGCAAGGGCCATCCCGTCCTCCGCCGGACGGTGATCAGGACGATACCTGCGGGCGCGGTCCGAACCGCGCGGACAACCAGGTCGGTACTGACGCCGGCCGATACGGCCCGGATCGCCTTCGCCCGCCGCGAGCGGAGAACGGAAAGGCAGGAACGGGCGGCATCCTGGGCCGCGTGTCCGCCGCGGACAGCGGCAGAGAAAAAGCTAGGGCCTTGTCCTGCCCGCACCGCCATGGAGCCTCAGGGCACCGGTTGCGGCAGGCAGAAAGATGTCCCCCCAAGATCGGCAGGCAACGAGCCTGCCTGCGGGCGCGGTCCGGGCCGCGCCCGCGGGCAACGCCAACGATTACTTGGTAACCGTAGCGTATTCCTGCTCGTACAGGTTCACCAGCTCGAGGCCTTCCTCGCCGGCGCCCTGGATGTAGGCGTTACGGGCTGCCGGATACATGGCATCGCGGAACGCGGCCTTCTCCTCAGCCGAGAGCTCGCGCACCTCGACGCCGGCTGCCTTGATCTCTTCCAGCGAAGAGGCGACGGAGGCCTTCTTGTGGGCGATCAGGTCCGGGATGACCTCGGCGAAAGCGTCGGTGATGATGGTGCGGTACTCTTCCGGCAGACCGGCCCAGAAGGTCGGGTTGAAGAGGATCACGTCCTCCATCGCGCCGTGGTTGGAGAGCACCAGGTACTTCTGCACCTCGTAGAACTTCATCGCGCGGATGGTGTCGAGCGGGTTCTCCTGGGCATCGACGACGCCGGTCTGCAGCGAGGTGTAGAGCTCGCCGAAGGGCAGCGCGATGGCCGAAGCGCCGACCGCCTTGAACTGCTCGATCAGGATGCTGGAATCCATCACGCGGAACTTCTGGCCGGAGAAGTCTTCCATGCTCGCCAGCGGCTTGCTGGAGGAGAAGTTCTTACGGCCGTTCGGCCAGAGCATCAGGCACTCGACGCCGCGGCTCTGGAAGGACTCGCAGAGCGCCTTGCCGAACGGGCCGGTGCGCAGCTCCTGGGCCTTGGCATCGTCTTCCGGCAGCAGGAAGGGAATGTCGAGGATCGACACGACCGGGTTGAAGCCGCCGAGGAAGGCAGCCGGAGCGACGGTCGCCTCAAGCGAACCGAGCTGCACGCCCTCGGTCATCTCGCGCTGCTGGCCGAGCTGGCCCTGCGGGAAGATCTGGAACTCGACGGCGCCGTTGGTGCGCTCGGCGACCAGTGCAGCGACCTTTTCCAGGTGCACGTGGCGGGACTGCTGGGTCGACTCCAGATGGCCGATCTTGGCGACGAAATCCGCCGCGAAGGCACCGGCCGAGAAGGCGACGCCAGCGACGGCGAGCACGGCCGTCGCGGCCAGATTACGAACAGTATGTGTCATAGGGCTCCACCTCTAAGGCTAACAGGCACTGGATACGCTTTTGTTTCTTGGCGCGATACAGGCGCGGAAGGGAATAGCGTATTGAGCGATCCGGATGCTGTCAACGACTCATCTCAAAAATGAGACAATTGGACAATTCATCCAAGAACTGATTATCATACCAGGAATTGAACGGCCCGCTCCGGTCGACCGGCCACCGCGCCGGCACAGCCCGCGCCCAAGCCCACGGGACCCCGATTTGACCCAGGACGAAGACCCCATCCGGTTCAGCGACATAGGCGCAAGGCTGAGGGCTCATCGCCTCGGCAAGGGCCTGACGCCGGAGGTCCTGGCGGAAAAGCTCGGCATCTCCCGCGCCGCCCTCTACCGGGCCGAGAAGGGCGAGATCCGCAAGATCGAGATGCTCACCTCCATCGCCGACGAACTCGGCGTGTCGCTGCCCAGCCTGCTGGGCGTCGGGGTGGAATATGTCAGCACCTCCATCGGCTTCTTCGAGCGCATGCGCCAGCTGGAGGACGACTGCCAGCAGATCATCGGCCTGTTCAGCCCCATGTCCTACCTGCTGACCTCCGACGGCTACGACGACATCCTCAAGGAGGTGCTGCTCGAATCGATTCCCGAAGGCACGGATCCTTCGGGCGAGGCGGCGGAGGCGGTGGAACGCCTGCTGGAGATCCTGCATGCGCGAAAGGACGCCTTCCGCCTGCGCCGGCCGCTGATCGTCAGCCTGATCTCCTCGGCCGACCTGGAGCGGTTCCTGCTGCACGGGCTGATCGGCCGGCACGACCTGTCGCCGGAGACGACCGACCATCGCCGGCTGATGGCGCGGCGCGAGGCCGAGTATCTGCTGTCGATGCTGCGCGACCAGCCCATCGGCATCCAGATCGGCATCGTGCGCGGCCCGGTGCCGGCAACCAGCTTCCAGATCTTCCGCCAGACCAACCGCTCGGTGCTGGCGATCAGCCCGTTCCGGCTCGGCGAACAGCCGAATGTGCGCCTTGGCGTGGCCTTGATCACCTCGGCCGCCGAGGCGATGAGCCTACACGAGGACATCGCCGAACGCCTGTGGGGCGACGCCCTCAAGGGCGCCGAGGCGATCGCCTATCTGGAAGCGATGATCGAGAAATACGCGATCGCGGAGCCGTCCGCCTCGCGCTAGAGGGCGGCGGCGAGGCTGCCTTACGGCAGCGCCGACCTAAGGAAGTACGGGGGCGGACAGCGCCGCCAGGCACTCCTCGTCCGAGCGCCGCTTGCCCTTCTGCCGCGCGGACGGCCCCGCCTGCAGCCCGTTCTCGGGCAGGGCGAGCGAGCGGTTGATCACCAGGATATGCTCGCGCAGCAGGGCATGGGCCGCATCGAACTCGCGGCGCACGATGAGATCGCGCATCTCCACATGCTCGGAGAAGGACCGGCTCCAGAAATTGCCCTCGCCCGATTGCAGCCGCGCGCGCAGCGCCTCCAGCGCCGTGGCGGTGAGGTCATAGGCCTTTTCCAGGAAGCGGTTGCCGGCCATCTGCAGGATGACCCGGTGATAGGCGCTGTCGGCCCGGCTGTAGAGCCACCATTCACCCACGTCGATGGCATGCTGCATCTGCGCGATAGCCCCGTTCAGCCGGTGCACCAGCGCGTCCGGGTCGCGCGCCAGCGCATCCTGCAGCGCCTCGCGCTCCAGCATCGCGCGAAAGCGGCTCATCTCCGCAACATCCTGCCGCGAGGGCGTGACCACATAGGTGCCGGCCTGCGGCACGATGGTGACGAGCCCCATGTCGCGCAGATCCATGAAAGCCGCTCGCACCGGCGCCTTGCTCATGCCCAGGGCCCGGGCGATCTGTTCTTCCGACAGCCGCTCGCCGAACTCGAACTTGCCCGACACGATGGCATCGCGCAGCCGCTCGCAGGCCTCCTGAGTGAGTGACAAAGCTCTCTCCTTCCCGGTCCGGTCGCAGTCCCATCGCGGATGAACAAGCCTGAGATCACCTGATTTCCGGACTTTTTCAAGCGCGATAAAAACCGTTTGACATTCCATGAAATTCTAGAATTCTAGAATAGAAACGTCAACAACCAATCGCGTCTCGAGAACTCCAAGAGGTTCCCCATGTCCCGCCTTCGCCTGCTGACCCCCGACGCCCAATACCCGGATGACGCCCTGATCGAGAGGGCAACGGCGGGCGACGAGGTCGACTGGGACATCCACCGGGAGCGCAGCTTCGACCGGCTGCCCGATGCGGTGCTGCGCGGCTGCGATGCGATGGTGGTATGGCACGAGATGCCGGTGACGCGCGAAATGATCGCCCGGCTGGAGCGTTGCCGCATCATCGTGCGGGCCGGCGTCGGCTTCGACCATATCGACCTGGACGCGGCGGCGGCTGCCGGCATCCCGGTCTGCAACACCCCCGACTACGGCACCAGCGAGGTGGCCGACCACGCCATCGCCCTGATGCTGACCCTGCGCCGCGGCATCGGCTCCTATCACCGCAACCTGATGGCCTCGCCGCAGGAGGGCTTCGACCATGCCCGCGCCCCGCTGCTCGCCCGCCTGAGGGGCAAGACCTTCGGCGTCGTCGGACTGGGCCGCATCGGCATCGCAGCGGCGCTGAGGGCAAAGGCCTTCGGCATGCGCGTGCTCGCCTATGACCCGCTGGTCTCGCGCGGCACGGAGATCGCCGCCGGCGTCGACCGCTGCGACCGGCTGGAGGAGCTGCTGGCGCAGGCGGACGTGGTCAGCCTGCACTGCCCGCTGACCCCGCAGACGCTGAAGATGATCAATGCGGAGCGCCTGGCGCAGATGCAGCCGCACGCGGTGCTGATCAACACCGCCCGCGGCGCCATCATCGACATGGACGCGTTGCTCGAGGCGCTGCGCAAGGGCACCATCGCCGGCGCCGGCATCGACGTGCTGCCGGTCGAGCCGCCCTCGCCTGCGGACGCCATCGCCCTTGCCTATGCGAACGGTGCCGACCCCATCGTCGGGGAGCGCCTGTTCGTCACCCCGCATGCCGCCTGGTCCAGCCCGGAAAGCGTCGCCGATGCCCGCCGCCTGTCGGTGGAGACGGCCATGCAGTTCCTGCGCGAGGGACGGCTGCGCAACCTGGTGAATTCGCCTGTCGCGACACCGCTGAGCGGCGTCGCCTGACGTGGCAGACTGCGCGGGAAACACCCGCGACACGATCCAAGGACATGGGATCATGACAAACATGTCCGCCCTGGGAGGAAAACCATGAGAAAGACGCTTGCAACCGCCATCCTGGCGACCGGCCTTCTGGCCGGCACCGGCGCCCTGGCACAGGAGTTCGAGTTCAAGTTCCAGTCGGTCGACCCGGCCGGCAACCCGAACTTCGCCATCCAGCAGGCCTGGACCGAGCGGGTGAAGGAAATGTCCGGCGGCCGTCTCGTGATCGAGCTGCTGCCGGTCGGCGCGGTCGTCGAATACAACGAGACGCAGGACGCCGTCGGCGCCGGCATTCTCGACGGCCACATCACCGACGTCAGCTACTTCTCCGGCAAGGACCCGGCCTTCGGCCTGATCGCCAACCCGACCGGCGCCTGGTCGTCGCCCGACGAGATGTTCCGCTTCATCAACTATGGCGGCGGCCACGAGCTGATGAACGAGCTGGAAAACCCCTATGGCCTGCGCTTCATCGGCGCCACCACGACGGGCCTTGAGGGCTTCGTCTCCGCCCGTCCGCTCGACGGTGTCGACGACCTCAAGGGCCTCAAGGTCCGCGCGCCCGAAGGCCTGATCCAGGAAGTCTTCGCCGCGGCCGGCGCCGTGCCGGTGAACCTTCCCTATTCGGAGGTCTACACCGCGCTCGACAAGGGCGTGATCGATGCCGCGGACTCCACCGTGTTCTCGACCAACCACCAGCAGGGCCTGCACAAGGTGGCGCCGCACCCGGTCTATCCCGGCTTCCACTCCATGCCGCTGGTCGAGGTGTCGATGAACCTCGACAAGTGGAACGCCCTGCCGGCCGACCTGCAGGCGATCCTCACCGTGTCGGTCCGCGACTTCGCGCAGGACTCCGTCGCCATCCTGTCGATGAACGACCTGAAGACCTTCGCCGAAGCCTCCGCCGATCCGAACATCACCGTCCATAACTGGCCGGCCGAGGAGCGCGCGCGCTTCCGCACCATCGCCATGGACCAGTGGGCCAAGATCGCCGACCGCTCGGACAATGCCCGCAAGGTCTACGATACGCTGACGACCTACCTGAAGAGCCAGGGCCTGCTGAACTGAGGCAAGGCCCGCATGACCCGGGCGCGCCGACCGCGCGCCCGGGCGATGCGCAAGACAACGTCCCGACAGCACCGTGCACCAGAGCGGAGTGGCACCCCATGTCCGAAGCCCCGGACCCGCGTCCCGACATCGCCGGCATCGCCAGCCCTCCCGCCAGGCGGCTCGAACACCTGCCGGAAGCCGGACGGCTCGGCTGGGCGATCACCCGGATCGCGCGCCTTTTCGCCGTCGGCATCATCATTGCCATGGCGGTGCTCGTGCTGGAGATCTTCCTGCGCTACGTCTTCAACTCGCCGACCACCTGGGCGCACGAGACGACGACCTTCCTCAGCGCCCTCACCTTCATCTTCGGCGGCCTCTACTGCGTGGCCCGCAACAGCCATATCCGCGTGGTGCTGATCTACGACATCGTCGGCAAGCGCCTGCGCAACCTGCTCGACGTGCTGATCTCCCTCGCCTGTCTCGGGGCCAGCCTGTTCTTCGCCTGGGCCGCCTGGCTGATGGCGAGGAAGGCGGTCTACCGCCCCGACGGCAGCTTCGCGCTGGAAACCAGCGGCAGCGCCTGGAACTCGCCCGCCCCGGCGGTGCTGAAAGTGTTCCTGTTCGTCGTCCTCGTGACGATGAGCCTCCAGTTCCTGGTCCTCACCTTCAATTACCTGCGCGGCCTTGCAAGGCCTGAGAGGCAGACCGATGCTTGACCTTCTCGACCTCGGCCTGAACCTGAAGGCGCTCGGCATCGAATACGGCACGGTGGTGCTGTTCGCCCTGCTGGTGGTGCTGCTGCTGACCGGCATGCCGCTGGCGCTGGTCACCCTGCTGGTGGCGCTGGTCTTCGCCATCGGCTGGTTCGGTCCCAACTCCGTGCCGCTGATCACCAGCCGCGTCTATTCCTTCGTCTCCTCCTTCGTCTTCGTCTCCGTGCCGATGTTCGTGCTGATGGCGGCGATCCTCGACCGCTCCGGCATCGCCCGCGACCTGTTCGACGCCATGAAGCTCGTCGGCGGGCGCCTGCGCGGCGGCGTGGCGGTGCAGACCGTCTTCGTCGCGGTGATCCTGGCGGCGATGAGCGGCATCATCGGCGGGGAGATCGTGCTGCTCGGCCTCGTCGCGCTGCCGCAGATGCTGCGCCTGGGCTACGACCGGCGCCTGGCCATCGGCGTCGTCTGCGCCGGCGGCTCGCTCGGCACCATGGTGCCGCCCTCCATCGTGCTGATCATCTACGGCCTGACCGCCAACGTCTCGGTCGGCGAGCTGTTCACCGCCGCCTTCGTGCCGGGCTTCATGCTGGCCGGCCTCTATATCGGCTACATCCTGTTCCGCTCCTACACCGATCCCACGGTCGCGCCCCCGCCCCCCGACGAGCGCCCGTCGCTTTCGGAAATGCTGCCGCTGCTGCGCGGCCTCGTCCTGCCCGTGCTCGTCGTCTCGGTGGTGCTCGGCTCGATCTATGGCGGCATCGCCTCGGTGACGGAGGCCTCGGCCATCGGCGTTGCCGGCGTCATCGTCTCGACGATCCTGCGGCGCGAGTTCTCCTTCTCCATGCTGCTCGACGCGGCCATGCACACGCTGGCGACCGTCGGCATGATCATGTGGATCGGCATCGGCGCCAGCGCGCTGGTCGGCGTCTACAATCTGATGGGCGGCATCCGCTTCATCTCCTCGCTGATCACCGGCGTCTCGGACTCGCCCACCGTCATCATCCTGCTGATGATGGGCATCCTCTTCGTGCTCGGCATGTTCCTGGACTGGGTCGGCATCGCGCTGCTGACCATGCCGATCTTCGTGCCGATCGTAATCAGCCTCGGCTACGACCCGGTCTGGTTCGGCGTGCTCTTCGCCATGAACATGCAGGTGTCGTTCCTGACGCCCCCCTTCGGTCCGGCCGCCTTCTATCTCAAGAGCGTGACGCCGCCGGAGATATCGCTCGGCGAGATCTTCCGCTCGCTGGTGCCCTTCATCTGCCTGCAGGTCCTGGCGGTGGCGATCCTGATCCTCTTCCCCGGCATCGCCCTCTACTGAGCCGCCCCGCACCGCCTGCAACACAGCCCCTTCGGATACCTTCATGACGTCCACTCTCGACGGCGACTACGACTACATCATCATTGGCGCGGGAACCGCCGGATGCGTGCTCGCCAACCGCCTGAGCGAAGACCCGCGCACCCGCGTCCTGCTGCTGGAGGCCGGCGGCCGGGACACTTATCCCTGGATCCACATTCCGGTCGGCTATCTCTACTGCATGGGCAATCCGCGCACGGACTGGATGCTGCGCACCCAGCCCGAGGACGGGCTGAACGGCCGCTCGCTCGCCTATCCGCGCGGCAAGGTGCTGGGCGGCTGCAGCTCGATCAACGGCATGATCTCCATGCGCGGACAGGCCGCCGACTATGACGGCTGGGCAGCGCTCGGCAACACAGGCTGGAGCTGGGAGGATGTGCTGCCGCATTTCCTGCGCTCGGAAGACCGGCCGGGCGGCGACGGCCGGCTGCACCGCGAGGGCGGCGAGTGGAAGGTCGCGCGCCAGCGGCTGAAATGGCAGCTGCTGGAGGACGTGCAGACGGCGGCGGCGGAAATGGGCATTCCCCGCAGCACCGACTTCAATGCCGGCGACAACGAGGGCGCCGGCTATTTCGAGGTCAACCAGAAGAACGGACGGCGCTGGAGCGCCGCCCGGGCCTTCCTGAAGCCCGCCCTCAAACGCCCCAACCTGCGCCTTCTCACCCATGCGCAGGTGGAGCGCATCCTTGTCAAAGACGGACGCGCGGCCGGTGTCGCCTTTACCCGCGGCAACAGGCGGAGCGAGGCGCGCACGCGCGGCGAGGTGCTGCTGGCGGCGGGCGCGATCCACTCGCCGGTGCTGCTGGAGCGCTCCGGCATCGGCCAGGGCGCGCGGCTGAAGGAGGCCGGCATCGACGTCGTGCAGCACATGGAGGAGGTGGGCGAGAACCTGCAGGACCACCTGCAGCTGCGCATGGTCTTCCGCGTCGAAAACGCGCTGACGCTGAACCAGATCGCCAACTCGCTGACCGGCAAGATATCCATGGCGACGGAATATCTGTGGCGCCGCTCGGGCCCGCTGTCGATGGCGCCGAGCCAGCTCGGCATCTTCACCCGCAGCGGCCCGGACCAGGCAACGCCGGATCTGGAGTATCACATCCAGCCGTTGTCCACCGACCGGCTCGGCGAGCCGCTGCACCCCTATCCGGCGGTCACCGTGTCGGTGTGCAACCTGCGTCCCGAAAGCCGGGGCAGCGTGCACCTGGCCGACAGCACGCCGGGGGCCGCGCCGCGGATCGCGCCGCGCTACCTGACGACGGCCGGCGACCGCGAGATCGCCCGCCGCTCGCTGCTGCATGCCCGCAAGCTGATGACCATGCCGGCCTTGCGCAAATACGCTCCGCAGGAGGCGCTGCCGGGCGCGGAGATCGTCTCCGATGCCGAGCTGATCCACGCGGCCGGCGACATCGGCACGACCATCTTCCACCCCGTCGGAACCTGCCGCATGGGCGTCGACGAGCAGGCGGTGGTCGATCCGCAGCTGCGCCTGCGCGGCCTGAAGGGCCTGCGCGTGGTCGATGCCTCGATCATGCCGCGCATCGTCTCCGGCAATACGGCAACGCCCGTGGTGATGATCGCCGAAAAGGCCGCCGACATGATCCTGCGCCCCGCCTGAGTGCTGCCGGCAGCGCACGCATCCCATTTCAAGACCCGAAAGGACGACCCATGAAGTTTCTCCGCTTTGGACCGGCAGGCGCGGAAAAGCCCGGCTGCCTCGACGCCACCGGCACGATCCGCGATCTCTCCGGCCTCATCGACGATTTCACGCCGGAAACGCTTTCCTGCAAGACGCTGGAGCGGCTCAAAGACGCCGACCTTGCCGCGCTGCCGCAAGTCCCGGCCGGCACCCGCATCGGTCCGTGCGTCGGTGCGGCGCGCAACTTCTTCGCGGTCGGGCTGAACTATGCCCGCCACGCCCGCGAGACCAACAACCCGGAACCGGCCGAGCCGGTGCTGTTTTCCAAGGCGACGTCCTGCATCTGCGGGCCGAACGACCCGATCATCCTGCCGAAGGGCTCCGTCAAGACCGACTGGGAAGTGGAGCTCGGCATCGTCATCGGCCGCGCCTGCGAGCATGTGGCGGAGGCCGATGCCCTCTCCCATGTCGCCGGCTACTGCACGATCAACGACGTCAGCGAGCGCGCCTTCCAGATCGAGCGCGGCGGCCAGTGGATCAAGGGCAAGTCCGCCCCGAATTTCGGTCCCATCGGCCCCTGGCTGGTGACGCCGGACGAGGTGGGGGATCCGCAGGACCTTGCCCTCACCCTGTCGGTCAACGGCGAGAAAATGCAGGACAGTTCGACCTCGGACATGATCTTCGGCGTTGCCACGATCATCTCCTACATGTCGCGCTTCATGCGGCTGATGCCCGGCGACATCATCGCCACCGGCACGCCGGAGGGCGTCGGCCTCGGCTTTACCCCGCCGCGCTTCCTGCGCGAGGGCGATGTGGTGGAGCTGTCGGTGGAAAAGCTCGGTGCCCAGCGCCAGACCGTCATCGCCAGCGGCAGCTGAGAAGCAAGGACAGGCGGCGCGGCGGTGCCAGAACCGCCGCGCCGCAACCTCAAAGCAGCGATGGCACCAGCGTCGCCAGCGGCGGGAACACATAGACCGCGACGGCAATGCCGAGGATCATGATCCAGTAGGGCGCAAGGCCGCGGAACACCTCGGACAGTCGCAGCTCCTTGTCCGGGATCGCCGCCAGCACCACGAAGGCGCCGATGCCGAAGGGCGGCGTCAGCACGCCGGCCTCGATCACCAGGATGCCGACGATGGCGAAGACCACCGCGTCGATGCCCATCGCCTGCGCGATCGGCCAGAACAGCGGCACGGTCAGCAGCATGATCGAGATGCTGTCGACGAAGCAGCCGAGCACCAGCCAGATCGCCGCCATCACCAGCACCGTGCCGGTCGGGCCGAGCTCCATCGTCTCGAACAGCATACCCACCACCTGCGGGATGCCGGCGAGCGCCAGCAGCTTGGAATACATCGCCGCGCCCAGCAAAAGCAGCATGATCGGCGTGACCACCATGCCCGCCTCGCGGGTCGCCTCGACGATGGCACTCCGGCTCATGCCCTTGGCGAGAGACAGCAAAAGCGCACCGGCAAGGCCGACGGCGCTTCCCTCCGTCGGGGTGAAGAAGCCGCCCCAGATGCCGCCGAGCGTGACGACGATGATTGCCAGGATGCCGAAGATTCCGACCGGATCGGGACGCGGTGCGCTTTCCGGCGCAACGGCGGTCTCGGCTTGCACGATCTGCGGATTGCGGATCGCCCGCACCACGCAATAGAGCGCGAAGAGCACGGCCAGCGCGATACCCGGCAGGACGCCGGCCGCGAACAGCCGGCCGATGGACTGCTCCGTCAGGATCGCCCAGACGATCATGAAGACCGACGGCGGGATCAGGAGGCCCAGCACCGACGACCCGGCGATGCAGCCGGCGGCGAAGCTGCGGCGATAGCCGGCTGCCTGCATCGAGGGATAGGCGATGTGGCTGAAGGTGGCGGCCGCCGCGACACCGACGCCGGTCACCGCCGCGAAGAAGGCGTTGCCCGCGACCGTTGCCACCGCAAGGCGCGCCGGCACGCGGGAGAAGGTGCGGTTGGCGGCGGAAAAGAGGTCTGTCGCAGCGCCCGAGCGGGCGATCAGCAGGCCCATCACCGCAAACAGCGGGATCACCATCAGATTGTAGTCGCGAATGCCGTCGAAGGCCGTCTGCTGCAACAGGCCCAGCGTCATCCACCAGTCCTGGAACAGCAGGTAGAGCCCGACGGTCGAGCCGATGAGGAAAGCCAGTGCGATATGCACGCCGGCCAGCGCCAGCACGAAGATGAGGCCAAGGGCGATGACCGCGGTCTGTTCGATCATCGCGCGGTCCTCCGCAGGACGGAGCGGGCCTTGCTCAGGAAGGCGACCGCCAGCATGCACCACAGCAGCGCGACCACAAGGCGCACCGGCCAGGCGGTGACGCGGAACGCATCGGTGCCGAAGAACTCGTGGGTCCGGTAGGCCTGCTCGATGGGTTCGACGGAGATCGCGGCAAGGCACAGGAACAGCGCCGCGCCGACCAGATTGGCCAGCGTCATGGCAAGCTTCAGCACCGCGCCTGGCAGCTTTTCCAAAAGCAGCGTCATCTGCAGCAGCCGATCCTGCAGCAGCGCCTTCATGGCCTGCAGGAAGGTGACGAGAACCAGGGCGATAGCAACGAGGTCGGCCGTGCCGGCGAAGGGGCGCCCGAAGGCAAGACGGGCGCACACGTCATAGACGATGAGCCCGGCACAGAGATAGACGACGAGGCTGCCGAGATCCGCCAGCAGGCTCGACGCCCGGTTGATGAAGCGTTCCATGTCTTTCCACCTGTTGGACGGACGGCACCGGACGGCAGCCGGCCGGACTGAAAGCCCGGCCGGTAACCGCCACTCAGAACTGGTAGTCCGTCGGGAAGGTGTAGCCTTCCTCGCCGAGGATCCGGATGTAGGTCCTCAGCACCTCCGCGGTGGGATAGCCGCGATCTTCCAGGCCGGCAATCGAGGTCACCGGAATGTCGGCCACCGCCCTCGCCCAGCGCGCGCGCTGCTCGTCGGAGAGATCGCGCACGGTGATGCCCTCGGCCGCGAGCTTCTCGGCGAGCTGGCGGTCGCGCTCGGCGCTCCGCTCGGCAACGATCACCGCCGCCTCGGCGGCCACCTCGTCGATGATCGCCACCACGTCCTCGGGCAACCGCTCGCGGGTGTCCTTGTTCATGAAGGAGACGAAGGTCGCCAGCGAGCCGAAGCCGGTCCGGGTGAAGGTCGAGGAGACTTCCTTCAGCTGGAAGGCCTCCATGCCGGAGATGAAGAACAGGCTGCCCTCGGCAAGGCCGGTCTGCATCGCCTGGTAGTGTTCGCCGATGCCGAGATTGACCGGGACGGCGCCGATGGGCACGAAGAGCGGCGCGTTGGTGCCGGCCATGGCGATGCGCCGGCCCTTGAGCTCGTCGATCGCCGTCCAGTCGAAGCTGGTGGCAAGGCCGTAGGCCTCGGTGACCATCATCGACAGGATATGGGCGTTGTAGGGCTCCATGCTCTCCTGCAGGCTCGGCACCTCGGCCAGCATGCGCGAGGCGACGCGCCCCTGCAGCACCGGGTCGGACGTGGTGAAAGGCACCATGGCGCTGTAGTTCAGCAGGGCAGCGCGCGACTGCTCGAAGCCGATGGGCGACAGGCCGATGTCGAGCGTGCCGCGCTGCACCGCCTCGACGGCGCCGTCGACCTTGGCGACGCTGCCGCCCCAGGCCTTGATGAAGCGGATGTCGTGACCCGTGCGCTCCTTGACCCGCTTCTGCACCTCCTCGGCGAAGAACGTGTCATAGGTGGCGATATAGGTCAGGCCGGTGGTGTGCCCGCCGCCCATGCGCAGCAGGAAGCTGTCCGCCTGCGCCCCGATGGTGCCGCAAAGCAGCAGGGCCGCCCCGCAGACGCTGCCGCTAAAACCCTTGATCCACGTGCCCAGTTTCATTTTTTCCCTCCCAGGTATTCCTGCCTCAGATGGCTGCAAGCACTGTGCGTGCAAACTCCTCCGGGGCGTTGACATAAGGATAGTGTCCACCGGAAATTTCCCGGTGGCCCGCCTCCGGCCAGCTGTCGCGGAACAGGGCCCTCGCCCGCTCGCCGACAATCGGATCGTCATGGCAGTCGACCACCGTCACCGGACCGGCGAAGCGCTCGCCCGGCGGTACCGGCAGCGACGAGGTCACTTCCAGCAGGCGGCCTTTCAGGTCTTCCGCCGCCAGCCATCCGCTCATGGCCTGCAGCAACAGCTCCGACAGCATCGCGGGCGGGGCCGAGGCCGCGCGCTCGCGCCATTCCTCGCGCAAGCTCGCCGTCGGCGTTGCCGCGATCGCGGCATGGTCGAACAGCGGATGCGGTTTGAGGTCCTCCGCCTCGACGAAGCCGTTGCACAGGATCAAGGCGCGGAACGGCCCGTCCGTGGCGGCGTGCTGCAGCCACCAGGCGCTGTAGGAGCAGCCAAGGGCAACAGGCGCCGCGAGCCCGAGCTCCAGTGCCAGGCGCTCGGTGCGCCGGGCAAGCTCGCTCGGGGCGAGCGTGCCAGGATAGTCGACCAGCACCGGATCCACGCCACCGGCCGCCAGCAGCGGCGCGGCAAGGCAGAAAAACTCCGAAGTGCCGCTCGCCCCCGGCAGCAGCAGCACGGGCCGCCCCGACGGGGAGGCGGACCGACGAAACGACAGGGCGCCGTCCGCGCCCTGCGTCTTGGGGAAAGCCGCATCCAGGGCGGCAAGCGGCTCTCCCGTCAGATGTGCGCCAGTGGCCGCCATCAGTTTTCCAGCAGGCCCCGCTCGCGCAGCTCGTCCATCGAGCCCGGCGAGAACTCGGCCTTCGGCTGGTTGCCGCCGATCACGAACATCAGCAGATGCTCCTTGTCCGGCTCGTCGAAGGTGATGTTCTCGAAGCGGCGCTGCACGCCCGGGGGGAACGAGATGACGTCGTGCGGGCCGAGCTCGAAGGCCTCGACCTGGCCGTCGACTTCCCACGAACAGCGCCAGCGGCCGGTCATCGGAATGAAGGTCTCGTTGGTGTCGTGGTTGTGCATCATCGGCCCCTTGCCGGGCTTGGCATGGCAATAGCCGAGATTGAAGCCCTCAGAGATCTTGATCGACGCGTTTTCCGCAGCCTGTGCGCCCACCGGCGAGGTGGTGGCGACATCCTCACCCTCCGGCGGCTGGAAGCCGACCACGTTGTACAGCGTGCGCTTGCACTCCGGATGATTGCTGTCCGGCAGTCCGCCGTCGAACCCCTTGAGTTCGGAGAAAAGGGCAACGCGCTTGCGCATCTCCTCACGGGTGACGCGGATCGTCTTCAAAGCCATTACGACCTCCCTGGCCTGGTTGCGTGATAACCGGCATTGCCGGTTTTGCCCTCCGTGCAACTACGGAGAACTATCACGATGGAGAATGGCGCGAGCAGATCGATTGCAGCAATCGGCTGACCTTGATATGCCTTATTCGATATCCGAATAGCTGAAGAGTAAGAGATGGCTGGCCCCGACTACAGCCTGAAGGACCTGCGGGCGCTGGACGCCCTGTTGCGCGACCGGCATGTCAGCCAGGCGGCGAACCGGCTCGGCATGAGCCAGCCGGCGATGAGCATGACGTTGAAGCGCCTGCGCACGGTTTTCGACGATCCGCTGCTGATCCGGCAGGGAAACAAGCACGTCCTGACCGACGTGGCGCGCGGCCTGCACGAACGGGTGCAGATCCTGATCCGCGAGATGGAAGGGCTGGTCGACGACAGCGGCGGCTTCGATCCGCTGCGCTCGCGCCGCACCTTCACGCTGATCCTGACCGACTATATCGACGCGATCCTGATCCCCTCGCTGCAGCAGCGGTTCAGGGACCTCGCACCGGAGGTGCGGCTGCGCATCGTCGGGCCGGACCCGTTCCGCCTCGCGCGTGTCTTCGGCGAGGGCAGCGTCGACCTGACGGTGTCTTATTTTCCCGATGCGCCGGGCGACCTGATCTCCCGCCGGATGTTTTCCGACAGGATGGTGTGCCTTGCCAGGCGCGGCAATCCGGCCCTGTCCGGCGACCTGACACTGGCCGGGTTCTGCAATCTCGATCATGTCGCCATCGAGCCGGCCGAGGCGACCATGTACCGCGCGGTGCTGGACGAATCGCTGGCCAAGCTGAACCTGGTGCGCCGGGTGGCCATCTCCAAGCCGGACTTCGTCGGCGTGCCGTTCCTGCTCGAGCGCTCGGATCTCGTGGCGACCATGCCCGAGCGCCTTGCCCGGCTGTTCACCGCGAAATTCGACCTCGTCACCTTCTCGCCGCCGATGGACCTGCCGCCGCTCGACATCCAGATGATGTGGCACAAGAGCACCCACCTGTCGCCGGCCCATGTCTGGCTGCGCGACCAGGTGATTCAGGTCTGCCGGCAGCAGTCCCCGGGAACCGAGGCGGACTGAGGCTCCTTCAAGCCCCCTTGAGCGCGCGCCGTGCCAGCCGGTCGAGAGACTGCAGGAAGCGGGACCGGTCGCCCTTGGAGAAGGAGCGCCCGCCGCCCTGGTGGAAGGGATCGGCGGCGCGGATGTCCTGCATCAGGTCGCGTGTCGCCAGCCGTCCGCCGATATTGGCGGCATCGAGAACCTGTCCGTCGTGCTGCACCACATGCGCCCCCGCCTTCACGCAGCGGTCAGCAAGCGGCAGGTCGGCGGTGACGACCACGTCGCCGGGACCGCAGTGCTCGGCGATCCACTTGTCGGCCTCGTCCGGACCTTCCGCGACGACCTTCAGGGAGATCAGGCGGTTGGAGGACGGGCGCAAACCGCCGTTGCATACGAGCACGACCGGCACATCGAGCCGGCTCGCGACGCGCTCCACCTCGTCCTTCACCGGACAGGCATCGGCATCGACATAGATCGTGGTCACGCCCCTACTCCCCTTGCCGCCAAAGCGTTGCGGACGCAGCGTGCCGCGCCGCCCCGGTGCCGGCCCTTATAGGGGGTCTTTCGAGAGAGCGAAATCCGGAGGGCGGAAATCGATGCGACCGGGGCGCCGCTCAGGCGGCCTGCTTCGGCTTGCGGATGGCAGGCGCGGCCTCGACCACCAGCGGATCGAAGCCGGACCCGTTCTCCGCCAGCATGGCGAAGAGCTGGTTGCGCATGCGCGGCTCCCAGAACTTGCTGATGTGATCGGCGATCCCGGCCACGGCCTCGTCATGCGGACGGGTCCGGAAAAAGCCGGCGATCTGGTTGGCCATGTAGGTCAGTTTGTCAGGCGACATCTTGCAGGCTTCCCCCGATGATCCTCTGCGGATGCGTGAAGAGTTCGAATTCGTCGCCGCGCGCGACGGCCGCGAGCGTGATGCCGGCGGCCTCGGCCTCGTCGACGGAAAGGGCGGTGGGCGCGGAGACCGCGACCAGCAGGCCGCAGCCGGCAACCGCCGTCTTCTGGACCAGCTCGATGGACAGCCGGCTGGTGAGAACGACGGCGCCCGTGGCCATGTCGATCCCGGCGCGCGCCGCCGCACCGATCAGCTTGTCGAGCGCGTTGTGCCGGCCGACATCCTCGCGCACCAGCACCAGCCCGCGCTCGCTCTGGTAAAAGCCGGCGGCGTGGACCGCACGCGTGCGCAGGTTCAGCGCCTGCATCTTGGCCATCGCGGCAACGGCCCGCGACACCTCGGCCGGCGCAAGACGCAAGTCGGCGGCGACGGGCGCGGTCTCGCGCATCGCCGCCTCCAGGCTCTCGATCCCGCACAGTCCGCAGCCGACCGGCCCGGCCATCGACCGGCGCCGCTCGGCAAGCCGCTGGCCCGCATCGCCGGCAAGGCTGACCTGCAGGTCGAGGCCGCGGCCGCAATCGACCGTGGCGACCTCCTCGATCTCCGCCACCGAGGCGACAAGCCCCTCGGTCAGCGAGAAGCCGTAGGCCAGATCCTCCAGATCGGCGGGCGTTGCCATCAGCACGGCATGGGACGTGCCGTTGTAGCTGATCGCAACCGCCGCCTCCTCCGCCAGTTCCCGGGTGGAAGCGGCGAAGCGACCATTGCGATAGGCGGTGCCGGAGGCAGGGCGATGCGTGACCATGCGGCTACTCGGCAGCCTCGATCCGCCGCGACAGGGCCGAGAACTCCTCGTATTTCTCCTGCCAGTCGGTCGGGCCGTTGGACGGCATCACCTGCACCGCCGTCACCTTGTATTCCGGGCAGTTGGTCGCCCAGTCGGAATAGTCGGTGGTGATGACGTTGGCCTGCGTCGTCGGGTGGTGGAAGGTGGTGTAGACCACCCCCGGCGACACACGGTCGGTGATCTGCGCCCGCAAGGCCGTCTCGCCGGAACGGCTGGCCAGCTTCACCCAGTCGCCGTCCTTGACGCCGCGCGTTTCCGCGTCGTGCGGATGGATCTCCAGCACGTCCTCCGCATGCCACACCACATTGGCGGTGCGCCGGGTCTGCGCGCCGACATTGTACTGCGACAGGATGCGGCCGGTGGTGAGGAGGAGCGGGAAGCGCGGCCCGGTCTTCTCGTCCGTCGCCACGTAGTCGGTGCGGATGAACCGTCCCCTGCCTCGCACGAAGCCGTCGACATGCATGATCGGCGAGCCGTTCGGCGTCTTGTCGTTGCACGGCCACTGCACCGAGCCCTTCTTCTCCAGCATCTCGTAGGAGACATTGGCGAAGCTCGGCGTCGTCGCGGCGATCTCGTCCATGATCTGCGAGGGGTGGGTGTAGGACCAGTTGGCGCCCATCGCATTGGCCAGCATCTGGGTCACCTCCCAGTCCGCATAGCCGTTGCGCGGTGCCATCACCTTGCGGACCCGGTTGATCCGGCGCTCGGCGTTGGTGAAGGTCCCGTCCTTCTCCAGGAAGGTCGAGCCCGGCAGGAAGACGTGGGCGTAGTTGGCGGTCTCGTTGAGGAACAGGTCGTGGACGATGACGCAGTCCATCGCCGCAAGGCCGGCCGAGACATGGCGCGTGTCGGGATCCGACTGCAGGATGTCCTCGCCCTGGCAGTAGAGCCCCTTGAAGGTGCCGTCGACCGCCGCATCCAGCATGTTGGGAATGCGCAGGCCCGGCTCGTCGGAGATCTCGACGCCCCAGAGCTTTTCGAAGATGTCGCGCACCTCCTGGCCGTTGACATGCCGGTAGCCGGGCAGCTCGTGCGGGAACGAGCCCATGTCGCAGGAACCCTGCACGTTGTTCTGGCCGCGCAGCGGATTCACGCCGACGCCCGGCCGGCCGATATTGCCGGTGAGCATGGCAAGGTTGGCGATGCCGATGACTGTGGTCGAGCCCTGGCTGTGCTCGGTGACGCCAAGACCATAATAGATCGCCCCATTACCGCCGCGGGCATAAAGCCGAGCCGCCTCGCGCAGCTCCTGCGCCGGGACGCCGGTCAGCGTCTCGACCGCTTCCGGGCTGTGCTTGGCATCGGACACGAACTCCACATAATCCTGGAACTCGTCCCAGTCGCAGCGCTCGCGGATGAAGGTCTCGTCGAACAGCCCTTCGGTGACGATGACATGGGCGATCGCCGTCACCACGGCGACATTGGTGCCCGGACGCAGCGCCAGGTGATGCGAGGCCTTCACATGCGGCGTCTTCACCAGGTCGATGCGGCGCGGATCGACGACGATGAGCTTCGCCCCCTGACGCAGACGCTTCTTCAGCCGCGAGGCGAAGACCGGGTGACCGTCGGTCGGATTGGCGCCGATCACCACGACCACGTCGGCATGCTGGACGCTGTCGAAGTCCTGGGTGCCGGCGGAGGTGCCGAAGGTCTGGCCGAGGCCGTAGCCGGTCGGCGAGTGGCAGACGCGGGCGCAGGTGTCGGTGTTGTTGTTGCCGAACACCGCGCGCGTCAGCTTCTGCACCAGATAGGTTTCCTCGTTGGTGCAGCGCGAGGACGTGATGACGCCGATGGCGTCCTTGCCGAGCTCGTACTGGATGGCGCGCAGCTTCGTCGCCGCGAAGGTCAGCGCCTCATCCCAGGACACTTCCCGCCAGGGGTCGGTGATCTTCTCGCGGATCATCGGGCTGAGGATGCGGTCCTTGTGCGCGGCATAGCCATAGGCGAAGCGGCCCTTGACGCAGCTGTGGCCGCGGTTCGCCTTGCCGTCCTTGTAGGGCACCATGCGCACCAGCTCGTCGCCGCGCATCTCCGCCTTGAACGAGCAGCCGACGCCGCAATAGGCGCAGGTCGTGACCACCGAATGCTCCGGCTGGCCGATCTCGATCACCGACTTTTCCTGCAAGGTCGCCGTCGGGCAGGCCTGGACGCAGGCGCCGCACGAAACGCATTCGGAGGACAGGAAGTCCTCGTGCATGCCCGGCGAGACGCGGCTGTCGAAGCCGCGCCCCTCGATGGTCAGCGCGAAGGTGCCCTGCACCTCCTCGCAGGCCCGGACGCAGCGCGAGCAGACGATGCACTTGGACGGGTCGTAGGTGAAATAGGGGTTGGTCTCGTCCTTCGGCATCCAGCGGGCGTTGACCTCGCCCAGCCCGTCGCGCGCCTTGACGTGGTTGTCGCCCTCATGGCCGTAGCGCACGTCGCGCAGGCCGACCACGCCGGCCATGTCCTGCAGCTCGCAGTCGCCATTGGCAGCACAAGTCAGGCAGTCGAGCGGATGGTCGGAGATGTAGAGCTCCATCACCCCGCGGCGCAGCTGCTTCAGCCGGCCGGTCTGGGTGTGCACCACCATGCCCGGCTCCACCGGCGTCGTGCAGGAGGCCGGCGTGCCGCGCCGCCCCTCGATCTCCACCAGGCAGAGCCGGCAGGAGCCGAAGGCATCGACCATGTCGGTGGCGCAGAGCTTGGGGATCTGGATGCCGGTCTCCATCGAGGCCCGCATCACGGAGGTGCCTTCCGGCACGGTGACCTCGAAGCCGTCGATGGTCAGCGTGACCGTCTTTTCCGACGTCGAGGCCGGTGTGCCGTAGTCGGTTTCCTTGATCAGGGTCATCGGTCTACTCCGCCGCTTCGGCCATCGGCCGGGGGGTGAAATCCTGAGGGAAATGGGTGAGCGCGCTGAGGACCGGATAGGGCGTGAAGCCACCGAGCGCGCAGAGCGAGCCGGCCTTCATCGTGTCGCAAAGGTCCTTCAGCAGGTCGACCTGCTCGCCGGAGCGCTCGCCACCAGCGATCTTGTCCAGCGTCTCGACGCCGCGCACGGCGCCAATCCGGCAGGGCGTGCACTTGCCGCAACTCTCGATCGCGCAGAACTCCATGGCGAAGCGCGCCTGCTTCAGCATGTCGACCGTGTCGTCGAAAACGACGACACCGGCATGGCCGATCAACCCGTCCTGTGCCGCGAAGGCCTCGTAGTCGAACGGCGTGTCGAACAGCGCGGGCGGGAAATAGGCCCCGAGCGGGCCGCCGACCTGCACCGCGCGCACCGGACGGCCGTTCGCCGTGCCGCCGCCGATCTCGTTAACCAGGGTGCCCAGCGTCACGCCGAAGGCGGTCTCGTAGAGCCCGCCATGGCGGATATTGCCGGCAAGCTGGATCGGCATTGTACCACGCGAGCGGCCGACGCCGAAATCGCGGTAGAAGGCAGCGCCCCGGTCCATAATCACCGGCACGGAGGCCAGAGACAGCACGTTGTTGACCACCGTCGGCCGGCCGAACAGGCCGCGCAAGGCCGGCAGCGGCGGCTTGGCCCGCACGACCCCGCGCTTGCCCTCCAGGCTGTTGAGCAGCGAGGTCTCCTCGCCGCAGACATAGGCGCCGGCGCCGACGCGCACCTCCATGTCGAAGGCGTGGCTCGAGCCCAGCACCGAGGCGCCGAGAATGCCCTCCCGGCGGGCGATCTCGATCGCCTCGCTCATGATGGCGATGGCATGCGGATATTCGGAGCGGGTGTAGATGTAGCCCTTGGTCGCTCCGGTCGCGATGCCAGCAATCGCCATGCCCTCGATGAGCACGAAGGGGTCGCCCTCCATGATCATCCGGTCGGCGAAGGTGCCGCTGTCGCCCTCGTCCGCGTTGCAGACGATATACTTGCGGTCGGCCTCAGCCTTCAGGACCGTGTTCCACTTGATGCCGGTAGGAAAGCCGGCGCCGCCGCGGCCGCGCAAACCGCTCTCGGTCACTTGCGCCACGATCTCCGCCGGCTCCATGGCAACCGCGTTCTGCAGCCCGCGCAGGCCCTTGTAGTGGCGATAGTCCTCAAGCGAGAGCGGGTCGGTGACGCCGACGCGGGCGAAGGTCAGCCGGGTCTGGCCCTTGAGAAAGGGAATCTCCTTCGTCTCGCCGTGGAACAGCGGATGCTCGCCGCCGTCCAGGAACCCGGCGTCGAACAGGCCGGGCACGTCCTTTGCCGTGATCGGGCCATAGGCGACGCGGCCATGGGCGGTGCGCACCTCGACGAGCGGCTCCAGCCAGTGCATGCCGCGCGAGCCGTTGCGGACGATCCTGGCCTCAAGGCCGCGGGCGGAGAGTTCGCGCGCGATCGCCTTCGCGACCCGGTCGGCACCGACGGCAAGCGCCGCGGAGTCCCTGGGAACGAAGATCACCGGGGTCATCGGCCTGTCTCCTTCACCAGCTCGCGTATCGCCGTCTCGTCCAGCCGTCCGTGCAGCTCGCCGTCGAGCATCGCCGCCGGGGCGCAGGAACACAGGCCGAGGCAGTAGACCGGCTCCAGCGTGACCCGCCCGTCCGGCGTGGTCTCGTGCCAGTCGATGCCGAGCGCGGAACGCACGCCGTCGGCAAGCGCGTCGCCGCCCATGGACTGGCAGGCCTCGGCCCGGCAGATCTTCAGCACATGGCGGCCCGCCGGCTCCTTGCGGAAGTCGTGATAGAAGCTCGCGACGCCGTGCACCTCGGCCCGGCTCAGATTGAGCGCCTCGGCGATGGTGCGCAGCGCCTCTTCCGGCACGCAGCCGAACTCCTTCTGCACCTCGTGCAGGATCGGCAGCAGCGGCCCCTCGAGCTGCGCAAGGTCCTCCACGACGGCCTGCGTCCGTTCCGCGACCTGTCGTGACGACAGTTGCAATGACATGCGTTTTCTCCCTCGCCTCGCCCGCTTTCCGGAAAGTCCGAAATGCACGGAGAAACATCAACATCACTGTTCCGTTGTGCGATTGCACATCCTTATAGATGAGCAATCGACTCCACTTTACGCCTTCTCCCCGGCCCGGCCTCGCGAGGACGCACGGCGCCGGCCGCGCCGGATGAGCGGCGCGCGGGGCAAAAACACGAAACAGCGGCAAGGAGGTCCGGGGCGCTCGCGCCCCGGACCCTGGGATCAGACCCTGGGGTCAGACCCTGGGATCGGGCCCTGGGATCGGGCCCTGGGGGATCGCCTCAGGCCTTGGCCGGCTGCGCGCCCTCGGGGCTTGCACCCTTCGCGCCTGCTCCCGCGGCACTCTCCATGTGATGCCTGGCATCGACCGGCCGCACCAGGGCATTGGCCACCAGCGCGATCACCAGCAGGGCCGCCATGGCATACATGGTGGTGTTGTAGAGGCTCGACGTCGGATCGACCGTGCCGGCTGGCGCGATCTCCATCAGCTGGGCCACCGTCACCGTCTTCGCCGCCACCAACTGGTCGAGCTGCTCGACGCCCGCGCCGAACTTCTGGACGAAGGCCTGCGGGTCCACCTTGAACGCAAGGTCCCGGATGGCGCTGTTGAGCGACATGTTGCGCAGCTCGGTGATGGCGAGCGGCCCCAGGACACCGGCGGTGCTCCAGGCGGTCAGCAGGCGTCCGTGGATGCCGCCGACATACTTGGTGCCGAAGATATCGGCGAGATACGCCGGGATCGTCGCGAAACCACCGCCATACATCGTGAAGATGATCATGGTGGCGCCGTAGAACATCACCAGCCAGGTCACCGCCGGATCGACGCTCACCTGTGCCGCCGCGAAGGGGATCGACAGGTACAGCAAGGTGCCGAGCACGAAGAAGCAGTGATAGGTGTTCTTGCGCCCGATATAGTCAGACGTGGAGGCCCAGAAGAACCGGCCGACCATGTTGAACACCGAGATCATGAACACGTAAGTCGCCGCGAAGGCGGAGTTCACGATCAACGGCAAGGTGGTGCCGAAGATCTCCGACATCATCGTCTTGGCGACGCCGATCACGCCGATGCCGGCGGTCACGTTGAAGCACAGCACGATCCACAACAGGTAGAACTGCGGCGTCTTCAGCGCCTGGTCGATATGGACGTTGTTCTGGGTGATCATCTTGCGCGAGGCCGCATCCGCCGTCGGCGGCGTCCAGCCGGCCGGGCGCCAGCCCTCGCGCGGCACGCGGTACGAGAAGGCCGCGATGATCATAACGACGAAATAGGCGATGCCCAATGTGAAGAAGGTGCCGGCAGCGCCCGTGTTGCCGGTGCCCACCACATAGATGCCTTCCTGCAGGGCGACGGGTGCGGCCGCCACCTGCTTGGCACCGGCGAGCACCACCTCGACCATCTGGCCGTTGACCTCGGCAAGCCGGCGACCGCCCTCGGTGACGAGATCGATGGAGCCGAGCGGACCGAGATAGTCCGGCGCCTTGTAGAACACGCCGAGCAGCCACTCCTTGATCGGCGTCGCGATCATCGCACCGCCGCCGAAACCCATGATCGCCATGCCCGTCGCCATGCCGCGGCGGTCCGGGAACCAGCGGATCAAGGTCGACACCGGCGAGACATAGCCAAGGCCCAGGCCGCAGCCGCCGAGCACGCCGTAGCCCAGATAGAGCAGCCACAGCTGGTGCGTCATGATGCCGAAGCCGCCGATCAGGAAGCCGCCGCCCCAACACAGCGCCGCCACCACGCCGACCATGCGCGGGCCGACCTCTTCCAGCCACTTGCCCGCAAAGGCCGCCGACAGGCCGAGAAAGACGATGGCGACGGAGAAGATCCACACGACCGACGACAGGCTCCAGTCGCCGGGCGCTGCGGCCACGACGCCGAACTGCTTGATCAGCGGCGGATTGAAGATGCTCCATGCATAGACGGAGCCGATGCACAGGTGGATGGCAATGGACGCCGGCGGAACCTTCCAGCGGTTGAAGCCGTCCTCTGCGACGATGTGTTCCTTTTTCAGCCAGTCAAACATGCACCTGTTCTCCTCCCGTGCACGGTTGTCGAGGCAGTTCCGGATCGCATGCCGCGCCGTTGA
Organism: Stappia sp. 28M-7; assembly: GCF_014252955.1. Taxonomy (NCBI): domain Bacteria; kingdom Pseudomonadati; phylum Pseudomonadota; class Alphaproteobacteria; order Hyphomicrobiales; family Stappiaceae; genus Stappia; species Stappia quadratibracata. The sequence continues at coordinate 3,975,490 of NZ_JACMIA010000001.1, forward strand.
CCGGATCGTCGGCAGCCCCCGGCCGGCCCCTGTCCGGGACCGGATGCCTGCTGCCTGCTCCCCCGCGCCCTGCAAGGCCTCCCGCCCTGCAGCCCCGCGGCAGACCGGCCCACACGGACGGCCTGCGTCGAGACAGCACACTCCCCCACGCAAGTTCGGCGCCAGTTTGAATGATCGAGATTTTGCAATGACTTGATAGAAAGAGCCGGCGCAGTGCGGACATTTTGTCCAGGTCCGCCCGCCTGTCCCGCCACCGGGGACTGGACATTTTGTCCGAAGCGTCAGGCGTCGCCGGCGCTCGGCTCCTCGGGCAGCCAGATGGTGAAGACGGTGCCCGCGCCCGGTGCGCTGCGCACCCGGATCTCGCCGCCCTGGCGGCTGACCAGCGTCTGGGTGATCGACAGGCCGAGGCCCGTCCCCTGCCGGCTCTTGGTCGTGTAGAACGGATCGAAGACGCGGGAGAGCACCTCCGCGCTCATGCCCACGCCCGTGTCGGCGACCTCGACCGTCACGCCCGGTACGTCGCCGCGCTGCGTGTCGGCGGTGGCCAGAGACAGCCGCCCGCCCTGCGGCATCGCATGGATGGCGTTGACGATCAGGTTGATCAGCACCTGCTGCAATTCGGTCCGGTTCATCAGGATGGCGCGGGAGGCCCGCATCTCGCGCACCACCTCGATCTCGGTTCGGCGCAGGAGATGGCGCACCAGCGGCAGGCAGTCGGAAATCACCTCGTCGGGCGCATGCCGGTCGGCATAGCCGGCATATTCGTCGGGCTTGGCGAACTGCAGCAGCTTCATGACGATCTGGTTGATCCGGTGGACCTGCTCGTCGATCAGCCGGATCTCGGTGCCGGCGACCTTCGCGTGCTCGCCGAGCAGCATGCGCAAGACCTCCAGGTTGCCCTGGATGACGGCGATGGGATTGTTGATCTCGTGCGCGACGCCGGCCGTGATCTCGCCGATGGCGGCGAGCTTTTCCGACATGATCAGCTGCTTCGTGGTCTCCTCCAGCTGCCGGTTGGCCAGCATCAGATCGCGCGTGCGCTCCTCGACCCGGGCATTCAACTCCTCGTTCCAGGACCGCAGCTGCCGGTCGCGCTCCTGCACCAGATCGAGCAGGTGATCGAGATGCTGCGCGACCCGGGCGATCTCGTCGTTGCCGCTGCCGGGCCGGGTACGCGCGCCGAGGTCGCCATGCTCCACCCGCGCGATCGTGTCCGTCATCCGCTCCAGCGGCTTGAACACGCCGCGCGCCCAGCGCAGGAACAGCGGCACGCTGACGGCCGTGACCAGAAGGAAGCCGATGAGAACGGCGGCAAGCGTCGCCACCTTCTCCTTCTGGAACGGCGCCTCCAGAAAGCCGACATAGAGCATGCCGACCCGCATTCCCCGGCTGTCGGTGATCGGCTCATAGGCGGAGATGTACCAGTCGTTCACGACGAAGGCGCTGTCGAGCCAGACCTGCCCCCGGCCCAGCACGCGCTCACGCACCGCCGCCGAGACCCGGGTGCCGAGCGCCCGGCGGTTCTCGAACAGGCGGACATTGGTGCTGATCCGCACGTCCTCCAGGAACAGCGTGGCGGTGCCCTGGCTCCCCTCCGGCAGGCTGGCCTCGCGGTAGACGAGGTCGTTGATCGTATCGATGAAGACGAGATTCTGGTTGAGCAGGATGCCGCCGACCAGCGCGGCCGGCACCGCGCCGGCAAGGCGCGCCGGGCTGGCCGAGTGCACGACCATGCCCCGCGTCTCGGTGGTCCGCTCCGTCGGCACCGCGTTGGGTGTCGGGATCAGCTCGAGGCTCGCACGCTCCGCAAGGTCGGGCGAGATGCCGGCGAGCTCATCGCCCTCGAAAATGTCGACGCTGCTGGCGGGGGCACCGGCCATCGCCCGGTCGACCACCGGCCAGTCCCGGCCCGTCGGCGGACGCGCCCCGGCCGGAGAGACCGCGCGGACGCTGCCGTCCTTGCCGACGAGGTAGAGGAAATCGAGGCCCATTTGCCCGCGGCTGCGCTCCAGCAGCGCTGCCAGAGCGGTGCCATCGCGTGCAGAGACGATGTCGCGGAACTCCGCCGACTTGCCGAGCGCATCGAGACGCTCGCCGGTATCCTCCAGGATTCGGGTGAAATACTGGTGCGCGACCGTGAGATCGGCATTCACCTTGGTCTTGAGCAGGGCGTCGAACTTGGAGTTCCAACGCACCATCGCCCAGCCGAGGAAGAGCGGCAGCACCACCAGCGTCGGCAACAAGGCGATGGCGAGCAGGCGGACGCGAACCGACAGGCGGCTTCCGTGCAGTCCCCTTCCCCGAGCCCGCGCCGAAGGTTCAGCCATTCCAGTCGGCAAGCTTGCGGTCGATGGTCTTGCGCGAGATGCCGAGCCGGCGCGCGGCCTCGGCCCGGTTGCCCTCGCTCTCGTCCAGAACCGCCAGGATGTGCCGGCGCTCGATATCCTCCAGAAGATCCGTCCGGCTCGGCGCCGGCGCAATCGGCTGAGTATCCGTCTTGCGGGTCAGCTCCGCCGGAAACCGGCCGAGGATCAGCGAGCGCTCGATCATGTTGCGCAGCTCGCGGACATTGCCCGGCCATTCGTAAGCCCGCAGGCCGGCGACCACATCCGGCCCGATGGGCACGGGCGGCATGCCGAGCTGCACGGCAAGCTTGCTCATGAACAGTTCGGCCAGTTCGAGAATGTCGTCCCCGCGCTCGCGCAGCGGCGGCATCTCGATCTGCAGCACGTTGATCCGGTAGAACAGGTCGGCGCGGAACCGCCCCGCCTCCACCTCGCGCTCCAGGTCCGCATTGGTCGCGAAAACGAACCGCAGGTCGACCGGCACCTCGCGTTCGGACCCGATGGGCCGCACCCGCCGGTCCTCGATGGCCCGCAACAGCTTGCTTTGCAGCGGCATCGGCAGCTCGCCGATCTCGTCGAGGAACAGCGTGCCGCCCTGCGCATGCATGAACAGGCCCTCGCGGTTGGACGCCGCCCCCGTGAACGCGCCTTTCAGATGGCCGAACAGCTCCGCCTCGATAACGTCGGCGGGAATGGCCGCGCAATTGACCGGCACGAAAGGCTTGGCCGCACGATCCGACAGCTCGTGGATGGAACGCGCGGCCACTTCCTTGCCGGTGCCGGATTCGCCCGTGATCAGGACCGAGGTCGGCAGCGGCGCGACCCGGGCGATGGTGTCGCGGATCTCGCCGATCTCTGCGGAATGGCCGATCAGCTTGTCGCGCAACAACAGATGGTCGGAGGTCGCGTGCAGCTGGTGACGCAGCAGCTGGTTCTCGCGCAGCAAGGTCACCCGGTCGAGGCAGCGCGCCACCGCGTTGAGCAGCTGGTTGGAGCGGAAGGGCTTGAGCACGAAGTCGACGGCGCCGGCCCGCAGCGCCTGGATCGCCGTCTCCAGATCCGCATAGGCGGTCATCAGGATCGCATGGGCGAAAAAGCCGATCTCCCGCTGCTCGGCGAGCCATTCGACGCCGGTCTTGCCCGGCATGATGTTGTCGAGGATCACCACATCGAAGTGATGCCGATCCAGCATCACGGATGCGGCCGCGGCATCCTCGGCTTCGGCGATGTGCTTGCAGTGCGGCGCCAGCGTCCGCACCAGGAAATTGCGCATGCCCGGCTCGTCGTCGACGATGAGGATCGCGGCCTGCGACAGCCATGGCCCGAACTCCGCATCAACGGACGCATCCGCTACACGCCTCAGCGATCCCGTGCACATGATCTGCCTCCCCCCGGAGTTTTCTGTTGTTCTGTGCCTATTTCTCCCAAGAGATAGCACAACCATAACAGGCAGCATAACGTCCTTGAGCGAAATGCGCGGAACTCAGGCCGGATCGCAAAGACCATCGCGGCCGCAGGCAAACGCACCCCTGCGGCAAGCCGGCGGAAAGCGGAGAGGAACAAAAACAGCCCGGCCGCATATCCGCGACCGGGCCTTGGGGAAGGAAGGACTGCAGGCTGAAAATCAATCCTCGTCGAGGGCGGTAAAGCGCCTCAGCCGCGCAGCGACCTCGCAAGCGCATCCATCCAGATAGCGACGGCCGTTGCGCCGGCATCGGGATGTCCGAGCACACGCTCGCCGAGATAGCTCGCCCGCCCGAGCTTCGGCGTCATCTCGGCGGTTTTCGCGGCGCCCTGCGCGGCGCCTGCAGCGGCGGCGTCGAATGCCTCAAGGCCACCACGTCCCTCGGCCCGCGCCGCGCGCCATGCCTCGATCGCACCGGAAAGCGCATCGAGCATCGTCCGGTCGCCGGGCTTTGCGCCGCCCGTCGCGGACACGGCCTCGCCGGCTTCCGCCAGAGCCTTGCCCCACAGATCGGCGGACGGCGACGCCTCGCCCTCCAGCAGCCTTGCGACCCGCATCAGGGCAATCGCGTAGAAGGGGCCGGAGCTGCCGGCGATCTCGCGGCGCAGCGCCAGCGCGAGTGCATCGAGAGCCTTCGACGGCGTCGAGAACCGCTGGGCTGCGACACCGCGAAGCGCCACGGCCCCGCGCACCATGCTGGCGCCGAGATCACCGTCGCCGGCAACGCTGTCGAGTTCCGTCAGCTTCTGCTCCGCCGCATCGAGCGCCTCGGCAATCGCCAGCATCGCCTTGCGTACCGCATCCGAAACGGGGCCGTCGGCTTCGCCGGCGAGAATGTCGTCGGTCGCCACAGGCGCCTTTACCGCAACCTTCTCCGCAAGCAGACCCGGCCCGGGCCAGGCCGGCGCCACGGTCGCCTCGTCGATCAGCGCGGAAAGTTCGGCGTCCAGCGGCATCAGCGACAGGGAGCAGCCCGGCATCTCCAGCGCTGTCATGAAGTTTCCGGCCCACACGCGTGCGACCTTCACGCCGCGACGGGAGAGATCGTCGAGCGCATTGCTCGCCACGATCATCAGTTCGAGCTGGGTGGTCGCACCGAGACCGTTGACGACGAGCGCCACCGGCTCGCGGGACCGCTCGCCCAGATCCTCGACGAGGCGGTCGAGCATATCGGAGACGATGCGGCTCGCCGGCAGCATGGCGGAGCGGCGCGCGCCCATCTCGCCGTGAATGCCGAGACCGAACTCGATCTCCTCGTCGCCGAGCGTGAAGCTCGGAGCCTTCGCCGAGGGCAGCGTGCAGGACCCAAGGGCGACACCCATGGAGCGGACTGCATCGGCCGCACGGCCAGCCAACTGGGCAACCACGGCAAGATCCTTGCCCTGCTCGGCCGCAGCGCCGGCGACCTTGTGGACGAGAATGGTGCCGGCGATGCCGCGCCGCCGCTCCTGCGCGACGATGCCCTCGAGCGCCGCATCGTCGCCCACGACGACGATCTCGACCGGAATGCCGCCGGCGCGGGCGATCTCGGCCGCCAGGCCGAAATTGAGCCGGTCGCCCGTGTAGTTCTTGACGATGAGAAGCGCTCCGGCCGGACCCGCCGTCGCCTGAATGGCTTCGAGCACCGCATCGACGCTCGGCGAGGTGAACACATCGCCCAGCACCGCCGCCGTCAGCATGCCGGCACCGACATAGCCGGCATGGGCGGGCTCATGGCCGCTGCCACCGCCGGAGATGATGGCGACCTTGCGGTGCTCCGGCGCCGGCAGATCGTCGCGCAAGACCACATTCCGGCCAGCGATCCTGGTCAGTCCGGGCTGCACGGCGACCAGGCCAGCAACCATTTCTGCAACGGCATTCGCGGGATCGTTGATCAGCTTCTTCATATCCATTCCCCAGATGTGGTCACACGCTCAAGCCGGTGCTTGCGCCAAAACGCCCTGCACGACAAGCTCGTGATAGGTGTCCTCGCTACGCTTGAGCAGGTCGACCACAATATTCCGGTTGTGTTCGCCCAAGCGCGGCGCGGTGTGCCGCACTTTCATCGCTTCGCCGTCGATCGTCCAGGGCAAGCCCTTGACCGGCTTGCCGAGCAGCGCCTCCCTGGAGGCCGCACCTATCGATGATGAGTCGTGCCGTTGCTGAGGAAGTGTGCGTCGCGCAGTCTGCCGCGAGCCGCTAGGTCTGACTGCTGGAAAATTTTCTGGAGCTGAAACTGTTCGAGCGCTGTTATCGCTCGTTGGCGCCGATGGCTGATGGAGGAAGCCCGTACCACCAGCCACTCGTTCGAGCCGTCGGGCAGTTTTCCCGCCTGACACTTTGCCGGCAAAATGACTGCCGGGGAAAGTCGAAACGACAGCCCCGGCAGTTCAGGCTTTTTCGCTTACTTCGGAACGGCCGGGACGTGCCAGTCGTCCCACAGCTTGGCGATTGCGGCGTAATCCTCGCGCGCGTAGCCGGCGCGGGACGCCATCTCGTAGACCGAATGCGCCGCCTGGATCGCGAAGAGCGGAACGCCCTCCGTCTGGGCAAGATCGAGGGCAAGGCGGGAATCCTTGCGTGCGGCGTCCAGCGGCATGCCGCCGGCATAGTCGCCTTCCACCACCCGTTTGGCGAAGCGGTAGGTCAGCGGCCGGTGCAGGCCCATCTGCGGATCCGACAGCAGGCCGATCAGCTTGTCGATGGACACGCCCGTCGCCGTCGCCATCGAGCCGGCCTCGGCAACCACGACCATGACGGCGTGGGCAACCGCGTTGTTGATCACCTTGGCCGCAGCGCCGGTACCCAGCGGGCCGAACACCGTCTGCTTGTCGGCAATCGCGTCGAGCACCGGCTGGCAGGCGGAGATGGCGTCGCTCTCGCCGCCGATCAGCAGCGAGGCGGTTCCCGCTTCCATCTGGCTCACGCCGGCCATCAGCGAGGCATCGATCACCCGCAGGCCGTGCGGCGCAAGCGCATCGCGGCAGGCGAAAATGTCTTCCGGGTTCACCGTCGAGGTCTCGACGACGACCGCGTCCTTGGGCAGATGCGGTGCGATCTGGCGCAGCACCGCGAGCGAGGCCTTGGGGCTCGGCAGGCACAGGACCACGATCCGCGTCTGCGACAGCGCCTCGGGGCTTGCGATGGTCTCGGCGCCGAGCTCGCTCTTGGCCCTGGCCAGCATCTCTTCGTTCAGGTCGAACACCTGCACCGGAAAGCGGGCGGCGATCCGCTTGGCGAGCGGAAAGCCCATATTGCCGAGACCGTAGATGGCAACCTTCGAAATATCGGTCATGGAGACTCCAGAAACTCTCAATTCGTTGTCGGGACGGATCACTTGGCGATGGGCAGCGGGTTTTCGTGCAGGCCGAAATACATGCTCTTCACCTGCGCATAGAGGCGCAGGCCGTCGATGCCCTTCTCCCGGCCGATGCCGCTGTCCTTGAACCCGCCGAACGGCGTGCTCGTCACGGACTGCTTGTAGGTGTTGATCCACACGGACCCGGCCTCGAGCGCGCGGCCCGTGCGCCAGGCCTTCTTGAAGTTCTCGGTCCAGATGCCGCAGGCCAGGCCGAAATCCGTGCCGTTGGCCTTGGCGACGAGGTCCGCCTCGTCCTTGAACGGCAGCACCACCAGGACCGGGCCGAAAGCCTCCTCCTGGCAGGACAGCGCGTCGTGCGGCAGCCCGTCGATCACGGTCGGCAGGTAATAGGCGCCCGCCTCGTACGCGGCGCCCTCGGGAGCCGACCCGCCGCACAGGACGCGTCCGCCTTCCGCACGGGCCCGCTCGACGAAGGCATGCACCCGGTCGCGATGATGGAAGGAGGCGAGCGGTCCCACCTCGACGCCCTTGGCGTCGGGCGCGGCCACCACGATCCGTTTGGCGCGCTCCACGAGCCGCGTCACGACCTCGTCGTAGACGCTCTCCTCGACCAGCAGCCGGGAGCCGGCAACGCAGGACTGGCCGGACGAGCCGAAGATGCCGGCCGCGACCGCCGCCACCGCATGCTCCAGGTTGGCATCGGCGAAGACCACGTGCGGAGACTTGCCGCCGAGTTCCAACGCCACCGGGACGATGCGCTCGCCGGCAACGCGGCCGATGGCCCGTCCAGTGGCGGTTCCTCCGGTGAAGGAGATCATGCCGACGCCCCGATGCGCCACGAGAGCCGCACCGATATCCGCGCCATATCCCTGCACCACCTGCAGCAGCCCGCCCGGCAGCCCCGCGGCCGCGGCAACGCGCTCCAGTTCCGGCGCGAGCAGCGGCGCGTCCTCGGACGGTTTCAGGATGACCGCGTTGCCGGCGGCAAGCGCCGGCGCGACCTTCGCCGCATCGTTCATGATCGGCGAGTTCCACGGCGTGATGGCAGCCACCACGCCATAGGGCTCGAGCACGGTGAAGGACACGTAGTCGCCGCGACGCGGGGTGACGTCCGTCTCCAGCGTCTCGCAGACGGAGGCGTAGTAGCGGAACGTGCCGACCGCATAGTCGACCATGCCGCGGCACTCCGCGATCGGCTTGCCGTTGTCGCGCATCTGCAGCGACGCAAGCGTCTCCTTCTCGGCCAGGAGGCCGTTGGCGATGGCGTGCAGAACCTCGGCCCGCTTGTGCGGCATCAGCTCTTTCCAGCCGGACTCCCGGTACGCTTTCTGCGCGCGCGCGACGACGGCGTCCAGCTCCTGCGGGGTGGTGACCGCAACGCGCGCGACCTCGGTGCCGTCGGCAGGATTGATGCTGACGAGTTCGCGGGCTTTCGTGCGAGTGTCCATGCCTGTTCTTGTCCTGTTGTATGGTCGGGTCTGCGCTCAGCCGGCAGGCGTCTGGGTCTTGCGGCGGCGCAGCAGCGGGAGTGCGAGGATCGCCAGGATCGCGACGACGAGCACGATCGAGATGGGCGAGGAGACGAAGGAGAGCGGATCTCCGCGCGAGATCAACAGCGCCTGGCGGAAGGAGGATTCCGCCATGGGGCCGAGGATCGCGCCCAGGACGATCGGGGCGATGGGGTAGCCCGAGCGCGACAGCACATAGCCGGTCACGCCGAAGCCGAGCATCAGCCAGACGTCGGCCATGGCGTTCGTCGAGGCGTAGGTGCCGAGCGAGCAGATGATCAGGATCATCGGCGCGAGCAGCGCGGCGGGAATGCGGAGCATGTTGACGAACAGCTTCGCGCCGACGAGACCGAGGCCAAGCATCATGAAGGCGGTGAGCAGCATCTGCCACATGAAGCCGTAGACGACGTCGGCATGCTGGCTGAACAGCGCCGGTCCCGGGTTCAGGCCCTGGATCAGCATTGCGCCCATCATCAGCGCGGCGACCGAGTTCCCCGGCACGCCAAGGGCGAGCGTGGGGATCAGCGACGAGGCGTTGTCGGCGTTGTTGGCGCATTCCGAGGCGGCGATGCCGCGCGGGTCGCCCTTGCCGAAGCGCGAGGAGTCCCGTGCCGCACGCTTCTCCTCGGCATAGCTGAGGATACCGGCGAGATTGCCGCCGGCGCCCGGCATGATGCCGATGATGACGCCGATGACGCCCGACCGGAGCCAGGTACGGGCGAAGGTGACCGTCTCGCGCAGCTTGAGACCGGCGCCGGTCAGGTCGGCACGGCTGCTTCCGCCCGAGGACGAGGCGAGCATGGCCAGCGCGGGAGGAATGGCGAAAAGACCCGTCAGCATCACCGCAAGGTCGACGCCGCCGGCGATGTGGCGCACGCCGAACACCAGCCGCTCCGCACCGGTCATCATGTCCATGCCGACGAGCCCGACCGCAACGCCGATCATCGCAGAGGCAAGACCCTTGGCCGGGGCGCCGGCAAGCAGCAGCGACACGCTGGTGAGGCCGAAGATCGCGACCCAGAAATACTCGGTCGGGCCGAACTTGAGAGCGAGCGTGACCAGCGGCGGTGCGATGACCATGAGCGCCAGCGCGCTGATGATCGAGCCTGCCGTGGAGGAGACCAGCGCAATATGCAGCGCATATTTGGCGCGGCCCGCCTGGGCCAGCGGGTAGCCGTCGAATGTGGTGGCAACGGCGGAAGGCGTGCCGGGGATCCGCATCAGGATCGCCGGAATGGCGCCGCCATACATGGAGCCGTTGTAGATGCCGGCCATCATGCCAAGCGCCACGAGCGGCGACATCGTGTAGGTGAACGGCAGCAGCAGGGCCATGGCGAGGGTCGCCGTGAGGCCGGGGATCGCGCCGACGAGAATGCCGGCGGCAGTGCCCACGATCATCGCCAGAATGCTGTCGACGAGCAGGGCGTGGGGAAGACCGGAGAGAACTTCGATCACGTCAGCCTCCCAGGATCAGTTCCGCCGGGAACGGCTGAGCGAAGGCCAGATGGAACACGACATAGGCCATGACGACAAAGACGACCGTTCCAACGACAACGCGCACGACATTGCGGTCTCCGCCGAGCACCGCCATCGCCGGGATGAATGCCAGGGAGGCCGTGAGAAAGCCGATCTGGCCGGCGAGCGCGATGAAGACTGCAAGCAGGGCAAGGCCGGCAAAGCCCCTGAACAGGGGAGCCTCGTCCGTGAGACGCGTGTCACGGCCGAGCCGAACGATGGACATCACCGACAGCACGATCATCGCGCTGCCGACCGCGATGGGGAAATAGGCGCTCGCCCCGGCCTGCCGGGTGCCGTCCCAGGTGACGACGGCTCCGACAATCGCAACGAGGAGAGCCACCGCCAGCCGCTCGAGCGGCCGGACGGTGTTTCCCTCTGCCTGATCAGGCGTTACTGCCACGGGGACTCGTCCCACATGGCCTGATAGTCGTCGCGCAGCTTCTGCACATGCTGCTGGAAATCAGCCGACGACTTGTAGGCCACCTCGGTGAAGAGCTCCTTGTTGCGCTCGATGAACGCCGGGTCGTTGGCCACGGCCGCAATGGCGGCGGCAAGCTTCTCGACGATGGCCGGGTCCGTGCCGGCCGGAACGCCGACGCCGCGCTCGGACAGCATCTCGACATCGACACCGAGCGACTTGGCGGTCGGAACGTCAGGCGCCAGCGCGGACGGCTCGGAGCCGAAATGGGCGAGGATCTTCACCTTGCCTTCCTGGGCGTTGGGCATGGCCTCGCCGAGGTTCAGGGCAGCCGCGGACACGTGACCGCCCATCAGGGCCGTACGGGCCGCACCGGCGGAGGCGAAGGGAACGTGGGTGAACTCCGCGCCGGTCGCCTTGGCGAGATAGCGCATGGCAAGGTGGTCGTCGGTGCCGACGCCGGTCGTGCCGATGGTCACCGCGCCCGGGTTCTCCTTGGCATAGGCGATCAGCTCGTCGAGCGTGTTGAACGGGCTGTTGCCGGGAACCGAGATCGCGGACGGGTCGCGCACCAGGCCCGCCACCGGGATGATCTGATCAGCCTTGAACGCCGCATCCTTGGTGATCGGGATGGTGAGCATCGGCGGCAGGTTCACGATGCCGATCGTGTAGCCGTCCGGCGTGGCGTTGGCGAGGGCCGCATGGCCCACTTCGCCGGCCGCACCCGGGCGGTTCACGATGACCACGGACTGGCCGAGTTCCTTTTCCAGCAGCGGCTGGAGCGTACGTGCGGTAACGTCGGTGCCGCCGCCTGCACCATAGGCGACGATGAGCTCGAGCGACTTCTCGGGCCATTCGGCGAGAGCCGGGCCGGTGAAGATGGCAATGGCCGCAGCGGCCGTCATGAGTTTCCTGAGCACGATAATCCTCCCGGATCGTTGCGGGCCGGTCTTGTGCGGTCCCGTTGAAAAGTGCCGGCAGACCATACGTCCGGGCGGACCGCCGGCAAGTGAATTAGGGGCGGCATTTGCGCCGCCGCGCCTGTCGATATAAACATCGACGAAATTATCAATAATCAGGCGCTGCATTATGGTCAGACACGGAACCATGACCGAGACGGCGGTTTCAGAGATCGTCTCGGTCCTGGAACAGGACATCATTTTCGGCAGGTTTCTGCCGAAACAACGGCTCTACGAGGACGAGTTCATCGTCCGCTTCTCCACCAAACGCCATATCGTGCGCGCCGCCCTGCACGAGCTGGAGAGAAAAGGCATCGTCGAGCGCCAGCCCAATCGCGGCGCGGCGGTGCGCTATTTCTCGCGCGCTGAGGTCGCGGCGCTCTACGAGCTGCGCGTCATCCTGCACGAGGCAGCGGCACGCCGGATCCAGCTGGCTGCCGACCCGGAGTGGTTTGCCCAGCTCGAGGCTGCGCGCGACGCCCATGCCGAGGCTGTCGCTTCACGCGATCTCGGGCTCGTGTTCCAGACCAACACGATCTTCCACCGCAAGCTCTTCGAGGGAACAGGCAATGCCTATCTCTCCGAAGCGATCGAGACCTCCAACGCCAAGACGCACGGGATCCGCTCCCACGGCCTCGGCATGCCGTCCCTGCTGGAGAAGGCCAGGGCGGAGCATTTCGCCATGGTCGACGCCGTCCGCAATGGCGATCTTGAGGAACTCGCGAGGCTGTGCATCAGCCACATGCAGCCCGCACGCGCCTTCTACGAGGAAAAATACTGCGGCGCCCTGTGACCGCAGGCTGACAAATCGGCCGACCTGTTGCGACACCTGCGAACCGGGCTGATCCAGCCCGGCGGACGGCCCGTGCCCCGGCTCCTGCAGCAGCGCGCCTCACCTCCCGGAAAATGGCAAGTATTTCAATCCTTTAACGCAAGCAAACTGGCGCCTCTGGCAACGCCTCATCCCCCTGAAACAACGTCCCAGCTTTCAGATCACCGGGAACGCAATGCGCACCCGCCTCCCGCACGCGTGCTCGTTTTCGATGCAGGCACCGCACGAAGAAGAGGCGGAGTGCCGTGCAAATCGGTCTTGAAATTCAAAACGTATGATGTGATTATCATACAATCTTGTATTAAGAGGAGGGGACCATGAACCGTCGACATTTCGTGCTGGCCGCAGGCTGCATCGCCGCAACCCTCGGACTGGCAACGCCGGTCCTGGCCGAGGGATATCCCGACCGCCCGGTCACGCTCGTCGTGCCTTTTTCTCCCGGTGGCGGAACGGACCTGCTGGCGCGGCTGGTCTCGAGCAAGCTGGAGACCGCGCTCGGCGCGCCGGTGGTTGTCGACAACCGCCCCGGCGCCAGTGGTGCCGTCGCCGGCGCCTACGTGAAGACGCAGCCGGCCGACGGCTACACGCTGCTGTTCGGAACATCCTCGACCAACGCGATCTCGCCGGTCCTGCACGAGGACAAGATGGGCGACATGCTGACCGGCCTCGATCCGGTGAGCCTCATCGCCAACAGTGCGCTCATTCTCGTGGTTCCCGCTTCCTCGCCGATCACGGATCTCAAGGGCTATGTGGAAGCCTCGAAAGAGCGCCCGCTCACCTATGGCACCTTCGGCGTCGGCTCCACGCCGCACCTTCTGGGAACGCTCTTCGCCTCCAAGGCCGGCGCTGACATGATCCACGTGCCCTACAAGGGGTCGGCCCCGGCCGTTGCCGACGTGACCGGTGGCCATACCGACAGCGCCTTCCTGACGGTGACCGCGCTCACTGCCTCGCTTCAGGACGAGGCGATGCGCGGCCTTGCGGTCGCCGCGGCCGGACGCCTGTCGCAGTTCCCCGACATCCCGACCTTCGCCGAAGAGGGGTATGACAGCCTCGACGACGCCGGCTGGTTCGGGATCTTCGCCCCGGCGGGAGTGCCGGCGGAGATCCGCGCCCAGGTGTCCAAGGCTGTCCGCTCGGTCCTCGACCAGCCGGAAGCGCAGGATGAATTCGCCAAGCTCGGCGTCACGGCGCAGGGCAGTTCTCCGGAAGAGCTGGAGAAGAAGCGCGACGCCTCCGTGGCGCTGGTGAAGCACATCCTCGCCACCACCAATATCGACATCTCCAAGTAAACCGAAAAGGTCACCGACACGATGCGTCGAGACAACATCGCCGACTACCGGATCCGCCGTTGGTACATCCAGGAACAGGAAGTTCTTGCCAACGAGACCTATCAGTCGGACGACGGCTCCCCCTTGCGCAAGATCCTGATCGCAGCCGCGATCAGGAACCCCTATGCGGGCCGGTTCAGCGAAGATCTGAGCGAGATCATCGATGGCAGCGACAAGCTGGGAGAGGAATTTGCCCGGCGCATCCTCGCCGCCCTCGGCGGCGCGCAGGCCGAAAGCTACGGCAAGGCCTGCGTCGTCGGCAGCGCGGGTGAATACGAGCACGGCAACGCGTTCATCACCGCCCGCTTCGCCACTCCGATCCGCCAGGTGCTTCCGGGTGCGAAGGAGTGGATCCCCTCCACCGGCAAGCGCAGCGGACCGGGCGCCCTGATCGATGTCCCGCTCGCCCACGCCGGCGAACTGTTTGCGCGCGCCTACTACGACACGGTGAGCGCCCATTTCGACGATGCGCCCAATGCCGACGAGGTGGTGGTGGTTTTCGCCGTTGCGACGCGCGGACGCATCCACGCCCGCCTCGGCGGACCCGAGGCCGCACCGCTCGCGGCCGAATAAGCTACGGAGCCGACAAGATGGACCGGGAGCACTCCAATTTCGTTCAGCTCAACGGGCTGCGATTTCACTATCTCACCTGGGGTGATCCCGGCCGTCCGATGCTGATCTGCCTGCACGGTTTGCGCAGCTACGGCCGAACCTTTGCCGGGCTCGCGGAAACCCTCGCGGATAGCTTCTACGTGGTGGCGCCCGACCAGCGCGGCCGGGGGGAAACGGACTGGGACCCGGCAAAAAACTACTTTGCCGATCAGTACGCAGCTGACCTTGGCGCCCTCATCGATCATCTGGGCGCCGAGACGGTTCATGTTCTCGGCCACTCGATGGGCGGTATCAACGCGCTGGCCTATGCACTCACCCATGCCGACCGGTTTGCATCGCTGATCCTTGAGGACAGCGGGCCGGAAGCCGATGGCAGCGCTGGCATCGAGCGGATCCTGAAGGAGCTGCAAACGACGCCGCTCTCCTTCACAAGCCTGGACGAGGCCCGCGCCTTCTGGCGGTCGATCCGGCCCAACGTGACCGAGGCGGCGATCGAATCGCGTGTGGCCAACTCGATGAAGACCGTAGGCGGCAAGATCGTCTGGCGCCACGACCAGCGCGGGATCGGGGAGTGCCGGATCAAGCAGGCGAGCGTCCGCCCGAACCCGAACCTCTGGCCTGCCCTGTCCAGCCTCGCCTGCCCCGTCCTGGTCCTGCGCGGCGCCAAGTCCGACTATCTCGATGCAGCACGCGTGCAGCGGATGTGCGAGACGAATCCGCGCGTGGCGGCCCAGGAGATTGAAGGTGCCGGCCACTACGTGCACGACGACAATCCGGTAAGCTTCAACGCCGTGGTCGGTGCGTTCCTCGACCGCGTCATCGGGGCGAGAGGAGCCGGACGGAGATAAGATGGATACCAAGGCCAGCAATCCCGCGCGCGTCCGCGGGGCCAGTGTGCGCGAGCGCGTCACCAATGCCCTTCGCGCCGACATCATCACGGGCGTGTTCGTTCCCGGCCAGCGCCTGTCAGAGGCCGAGCTGTG
This sequence comes from Stappia sp. 28M-7, assembly GCF_014252955.1. Classification (NCBI taxonomy): domain Bacteria; kingdom Pseudomonadati; phylum Pseudomonadota; class Alphaproteobacteria; order Hyphomicrobiales; family Stappiaceae; genus Stappia; species Stappia quadratibracata. The sequence continues at coordinate 3,990,765 of NZ_JACMIA010000001.1, forward strand.
CTCCCATCTCGACGCCTCCCGTACGCCGGTTCGCGAAGCGCTTCGCCAGCTGGAGGCGGAGCGGCTCGTCGAGGTGCGCCCCAACCGGGGGCCGATCGTTGTGAAGCTCGGCCCAGAGGAGGCCGAGCGGATCTACGACGTGCGCGAGCTGATCGAACCGGAAGTCGTCCGCCTCTTCGCGCTTGCTGCAACCGGCGAGCAGCTGGAGCAGATGGACGAGGCACTCGTGGAATTCGAGCAAGCTTCATCCGAGGGACTCAATCCGGCTCAGCTGATCCTGGCCACCACCACCTTCTACGAGGTGATGTTCCAGGGCTGCACCAACGACATCCTCGCCGACATCCTGCGCGGCCTTCTTGCCCGGGTGAACCTGCTGCGCTCGCGCTCCATGTCCCGGCCCGGCCGACCGAAGGAAAGCCTGAAGGAGATGCGGGACATCCTGTCATGCATCCGCGCCAGGGACGTTCCCGGCGCCCAGCAGGCCGCAATCACGCACATTCGCAACGCCCGCGCCCAGGCAAGGGCTGCAATGCCGGCCCCTACCGCCCCCTAATCCCGCAAGGACACCGACGCCATGCAGCCGAAGCTCAATCGTGACGCCGTGAGCGGGTTCCTGCTCGCCTTGATCGGAGCCGCAGCCGCCTACCGCGCCCTCGACTACGGCATCGGCAGCGCGGCGCGCATGGGGTCCGGCTATTTTCCGTTGCTGATCGGCGGGGCATTGGTGTTGCTCGGCGCGGTGATCGGCATCGGCGGCCTGCGCGCATCGGCAACGCCTGTGCACATTCCCTGGCGCGAGTTGATTCTGATCGCGCTCAGCGTCGCGAGCTTTGCGCTGACCATCGGCCGCTTCGGCCTGTTTCCGGCCCTTGGCATCTCGGGCCTGCTCGCGTGCCTGGCCGACCGCGACGTCGGGTTGCGACGAACCATCGGCATCGTCCTCTTCTCCTGCGTTCTCGTCTGGCTCGTCTTCGTGATCGGGCTGAATTCCCCCGCAGCTTTGATCAAGGTGTGATCCGATGGAGTTGTTCACGCTCGGCTTCGCCTCGCTGACGCTGACCTCCGTGGTCTATTGCTTCGCGGGAGTTTTCCTTGGAACCCTGATCGGCGTGCTGCCCGGCGTCGGAGCGCTGTCGGCAATCTCGCTGCTGATGCCGGTCTCCTTCTATCTCGACCCGACGACGGCACTGGTCTTCCTGTCGGGGATCTATTACGGCGCCGAATATGGCGGCTCGACCGCCTCCATCATGCTCAACCTGCCGGGCACCTCGTCGAACGCCATCACCTGCCTCGATGGCTATCCGATGGCCCAGAACGGAAAGGCGGGCGTGGCGCTTACCGTCACCACCTATGTGTCCTTCTTCGGAGGAACCGTCGGTATCCTGCTGCTGACCTTCCTCTCGCCGATCATCAGCCGACTGGCCGTGGCCGTCGGCCCTTCAGAATATGCTGCGATCCTGCTGCTGAGCATCATCATGGCGGCGACGATCTCCGACGGTCCGCCAATGAAGGGCATCGCGATGGTGCTTCTCGGCGCGCTGCTCGGCACCGTCGGCATCGACGTGAACAGCGGCGACTATCGCTTCACCTTCGGCGTTCCGGAACTCTTCGACGGCGTCAGCCTGGTGGCACTGGCCCTCGGCACATTCGGCGTCGGCGAGGTCATCTTCGCGATCCGCGCCCAGAAGGCCCGCGGGCCGATGCCCAAGGTAACCTTCCGCTCGATGATCCCGAGCCGGCCGGAATTCCTGAAAACGCTGTTCCCGATGGTGCGCGGAACGGGTGTCGGCAGCGTGGTCGGCCCGCTGCCGGGCGCCGGACCGACGATCGCCTCGCTGATCGGCTATGCGATCGAGAAGCGCATAAGCCGGACGCCCCACCGGTTCGGCAAGGGCGCGATCGAAGGCATCTCCTCGCCCGAGGCCGCCAACAACGCGGCCGTGCAGACCGCCTTCATTCCGACCCTGTCGCTCGGCATTCCCGGCAGCCCCACCATGGCGATCATGCTTGGCGCGCTGATGATCCACGGCATTTCGCCCGGCCCCAAGTTCATCTTCGAACAGCCCGAAATGTTCTGGGGGCTGATCGCGAGCTTCTGGCTCGGCAACATCATCCTGCTGGGCCTGAACCTGCCGCTGGTCGGCATCTGGCTCTGGCTCCTGCGCATCCCCTATTCGATGATGTATCCGGTGATCGTGGCGCTCATCTGCGCCGGCGTCTACACGCTCACCAACAGCGCCTTCGCCGTGTGGCTGGTCCTAGGGTTCGGCTTCGTAGGCTTCCTGTTGCGGCTCTTCGACTATTCGCCGGCGCCCCTGCTCATCGGCTTTATTCTCGGCCCCATGCTGGAAGAGAACCTGCGCCGGGCGCTGCTGATCCATCGCGGCAGCTATATCGAGATGTTCTCGCGTCCCGCCACTGCCGTACTGATGCTGCTCACGCTGGCAATCCTGCTCTGGGCGCTGCTGAAGCGGAACGCGCCGGCCCAGGCGGGCGACGACCTGGGCAGCTGAGATGGCACGCCCAGCGACGCCGGCGCCAAGCCGCACCAAATGCCGCTGGCACCTACCCAGAAGACCCGGGGCTGCACACTGGAAGTCTGCCGGGAAAGCCGGTAGCGGCTGACCGCTACCGTCCCCCTCACCCACCGGATACACGCGACAGACCCCGGCTGTTCTCCCGGCTTCCGGCAGCGTAGGTGTGCTTGCTGCTTAAAGATTGAGATATAATCACATACCGGACGTGAGAGACCTCGAGGCGCATAGAGTAAAGACATCAGCCGGATGAGGTTAACTGGAAACCCTGATTGAAATGAAGACGGCGGCCACGCCGCGACCCTTGCGTAATGTGGCCGCCGTCCACGGTTTTCTTTTTTGACTGCACCAGCGCTACAGGGGGAGGAAATCCACGTCGAAGTCGGCGCAAATGCGCACCACGTCCGCCGGGTCGGGAACCCTATCGATGTTCCGGAAAAGCTGCTCGAGCTTGCTGGTCGGCGAGGCCCAGAACAGGCTCGTCGCGTCGGCGTCTGTCTTGTTGAAGATACCGTGCGGCATTCCCCGCGGCATGCGCACGAGGTCCCCCGGTTCGGCAATCTGCTCCTGGCCGTCCAGCAACAGGTTGTAACGTCCTGTCAGGACGTAAATGTATTCTTCTTGCGTGTGGTGCACGTGAGGAGGCACGAAGGTTCCTGCCGGAAACAAGGCATGCCAAGCGATCGAACTCTCGCTCACCTGCTTCAGTGTGTAGGTCTGGCCCAGTATGTGCCAGACGGTTTGTCCCCGCGCCTCGTCGGCGCGCGTGATACCGGCAATTTCATCGATCATTGGCTACTTTCCTTGAAAAGTGGGGAGTGCTCGCATCATACTTTTCCGCCGTCAGCGACGCCGAAGACAGTCCACTTGGCTTCAGGGTCCGTCGCGCCGAGGATCTGCCGGCCGCATTCCTCGATGATCTGATCGGCCATCAGGATGTGCTGGGTGCCGGAGTGGATGTCGCGGTAGCACCGTTGCATGACCGTGTTGTAGAGCGAGGCGCTGCGCGCGGAGCGATGGGCGAAGGTGGCAACGTCGGAAACCACGTCATGAACGTGACGCAACACGAGCTTGGCATCGGTCATCTGATCCTGGGTCACCGTTCCGCCCTGCTCCAGTCCGAGGCAGATCCCGCGCCAGGTCTCGTGTGCATAGGCGCGCGCAGCACGATAGCGTGCCTCGACCAGAGCCAGCTGATACTTGAAGCTCGCGCTGTCCACGGTCTTGCCGAACGCGTCGCGGCGGTTGCGCGCGACCTTTACGAGTTCGTCGAGCATGCGCCGTCCGACCCCCAGCGCCCAACTTGAATGAGCCCAAGCGCTATAACCTGCGAGGCCCAGCTGCCCCTGCGGCCCACCGCGCAAGGGAACTGCATTGTCGAAGTCGTAGACCAGTTCGTCCGGAACGAAGATCGTCTCACCCTCAGCCACCTCGTAGTCGTAGCTGCCTGTCGCCTTCAGACCCAAAACATCCCACTCGCCCTTAAGCCGGATCGTGCTGCGCGGATGATGTACGAGAACGACACGGGGGCTGCCGGTCGGACCGAAGATCATCTGCTTCTCGTCGTCGACAAGAAAGCCGCCGGTATGGATCCACTCCGCATGGCAGATACCGCTTCCAAAGGCCCAGTTGCCCCAGATCTCGTACCCCCCCGCCACTTTCCGGGCGAACCCGCGCGGCACCCCGTTTCCCGCGACCGTCACGTCCACGCCGTTCGCGAAAACGCGTTCGATGCCGCTGTCGGGAATGTAGAGGGCCATGGTCGCACCCTCCATGTTGTTCACATTGGCGCACCAGCCGGCGGAAGCATGGGCATGGGACAGCTTCTCGATCAGCGGCATTGCGTCGGCCAGGCTGACGTCTGAACCACCGACCTCCCGGGGAAACAGCATCGTGTAGATGCCGGACTTGCGTAGCGCCGCCACCACGTCATCGGTCAGGCTGCCCTGAGCTTCGGCCTCCGGCGCCCGCTCCTCCACCAGGGGCAGGATCTGTTCCAGATTGGCGGCAAGCGTCGCCAGATCGGGGCCCTCCGACAGGCCCGGTTTCACTGCACTCATGTTCCTCAAACTCCTCCACAGGCGTGATCATGCCGGGGTTCCGGCTGATCCTCCCTGTGAGGTTCGGCGGCCGAACGGATTTCCCGCAATCCCCCTAACCCGGGGGGTGTTGGCACGAACGTGTAGCGGCTAACCTTCGACTGGCGCCGGCGACAAGTCGCGCCGACGGCCGTCAGAACAAATGGGAGGGAGGCCCATGAGTTTTTCGGAGGATGCATCAGGCCCGAATCTGCGGTCGACCGCGGACCTTTTGATTTCCGTGGCCGAGGCAGCCACCCCCCAGAACCTCAGCGAAGCCTGTGGCGCGGCCCTGGCCCATATCACCGGATCCGGGGTAGTCGGGATTTATCTGGTGGTCGCCGGGCGTCCCCAACTTCTGGGCAGCACGAACGTGCCCATGGGTCTGTTGGGAGAGTATCGCAGCGGCCTTGGCGTTAGCGATCCCTACCTTGAGCGCCTTAGCGAAGCTCCCGATGTCCTCGACGGCCCCGGCTTCTACGGCACGCACGGCTGGCGCCGGAGCCGCTCCTATGAACTGCTAAGGGGGTGGGGCCTTTGTTCCAACATGTGTGGCCCGCTGTTGCATGAGGGGGAGGTCGCTGGCGTCCTCTACACCGCGACGGATCGTGACGACAGACCCTATACCGCACGCATGAAGCAGGACATGGCGCTTCTGTGCCGGGCCGCCTCCGTCGCCCTTCCACGGCTTCTCCCCACGGTCGGCCAGACGGAGCCCGACTTGCGATTACCGCAAAGGCAAGCCGAGGTAGCCATACTCGTCCGGCAGGGCTTATCCAACAAGGCCGTCGCGCGCGAACTGGGCCTCTCCGAGCACACTGTAAAGGAATATGTCGCGATCCTCTGCCGGCGTTTCAGTGTGCGCAACCGCACGCAGCTCGGGGCCCTGATCGCACAGGCAGGCAGTTTCGCACCGCGCCACCCCGATGCCTGACGCCAGACTTCGCGATGGATCCCGCGCTGGTTATCGCGCCTGAAATCCGAAGCGAGATCCATCCCTGCAGAATGGCTGTCACGCCCTGCTCCCCGCAGGGTGAACGGACAGCCTCGCCTTCCAAAACCGATAAAAAGGACACTTCCGCATGACTGTAAAATTCGAGGAACAGACGCTCCTGGTGGGCGGTGTACCAACCCATGTCCAACACGTCGGACAAGGGCACCCGGTGATCTTTCTGCACGGCGCCTCCACTCTCGAGGGCTTCGACTTCGTTGACGGGCTTGCCGACCGCTTCAAGGTCATTTGTCCGCATCATCCAGGCATGGGACGGTCCGGGTCGGCGGATCACGTTGCCGGCATGACCGACTTGGTGATCCATTACCTCGATCTGCTCGACACTCTCGATCTCGAGGTCCGGCCCCATCTTGTGGGCTTTTCCATGGGAGGCTGGCTTGCGGCGGAGCTCGCGGCCGTGGCGCGCGAGAAATTCGACCGCATCGTTCTGATAGCTCCAGCGGGATTGAACGACCCGGCGCATCCCATGACCCCGATCCCCACCATTCCGCCGGCAGAACTTCCCGCGTACCTCTCGCATGATCCGGCGGTCGCAGCGCGGTACTTCCCCGACGGATCCGACCCGGACGCAGCTTCCGCCTTCGCTGCGGAACGTGCCCGCGAGGGCGATCTCGTCGGCAGGGTCGCTGCGCCCCTGGGCTTCGGCCACCCCAACCTTCGCAGGATGCTTGCACGCATCACATGTCCCGCCCTTGTCGTCTGGGGTAGCAAAGACCGCCTTCTGCCCGCCTCCCAGTTGCCGCTCTGGTGCGATGCGCTTCCTCATGCGCAGTCCCTGCTCGTGGAGGATGCCGGCCACCTCGTCGCGCATGAAAAGGCGGAAACCATGCGCCGTATCGGAGATTTTCTCGCACCGTGACCCAGCCGTCCTTCTCCCTCACACACCCCGCCGAAAGCGGACCGGCTCTCCTTTCGGCGGCATTCCGCAATGCGTTCCGCGGACATCCTGCGGGTGTCGCCATCGTGACCGCCGATCCGGGTTCTGGCCCCGTTGCGCTGACCGTAAGTTCCCTGATCTCGGTCAACGCAGAGCCGCCGATCGTCGCCTTTTCGGTCTCGGGCCGGTCGGGCTCCGGCGCAGCGCTGCTGAGCGCGGATACGGTCGTGGTACACTTGTTACGGTTCTCCAACCTCGATCTGGTCAAGACGGTCGCCGCTCCGGGAGCGGACCGCTTCGGCCCGGAGATGGATTGGGAGCGGCTGGCCACCGGGGAGCCGCGCTACCGCGAGGTTCGAACCTGGTTCCGGGCACGTGTTCTGGGCCGGCTTACCCTGGACGGGGCGACCCTGCTGGCCGCCGAACTTCTGGAAAGCGCGCCCACGGAAGAAGGCCATGCCTCGACCCAGGACACCCTTGTCTACATGGACCGACGCTGGCATCGCTTGCAGACCGATCCTGTACGCCTTTCCACGGTCGCAGCAGGAGCCGAGGACGCCTGGTTCTGACCTCCAGGACGCGACGCAAGCCGATCGTCCGACCGTGCCGCTCGCGATTGCGGCAGGACACCTTCCGCGCCGGGGCTGCCACACTTGCCTTCCACTTGTAGAAGGTCGCACTGCTGATGCCGTGCTTGCGACACAGATCCGCCCTCTGTTGCTCCGCCCCCTGAAAAATGGGTCGTTCGAAACTGGAGTTTTCCGCAGTAACATCCTTTGGCTGGTGAGAGTGGAAAACGATGAAAGCATCAAAGTTGCCTGACGCGCAGAAGAGGTCCGTTTCCCAGCGGGGAGACGACGGGATTTCTGTCGCGAAGATCTGCCGCTTTACGGGGGAAATCCAGGATAACTACTTCAAACGGAAGAAGAAATACTACGTCCTTCTGCCGACAGAGATGAAGCGCCTGAAGCATCTGGAGGACGAGAACGGCAACCTGCGGAAGCTGGTCGCCGACCTGTCCCTCGACAAAGAGATGCTGCAGGACGTGATCTGCCGAAAACTGTGGGCCTGATCGCAAACGCGAGCTGGTGGCGCAGACAATGAGGTGGGTGGAACGCGTCGGTCCGGCGGGCCTGCCGGGTTCTGGAGTTCGACACGTCGAGCTATCACTGCAAGCCCCGTCGGCGCGTGAAGGCGAAGCTGCGGGACGATCGGCCACAAGGTGCCAACTGCCAAGCCCGGCCGCTTCACTGCTTCACCGTCATGTCCCTCGCATGGGCGATAAGCTTTCCGCGGGAGTTGGCGCCTGCTTTTTGCAGAATGGCGGCAACATGCGTTTTGACAGTGCTTTCGGTCAGATCGAGATCCCGGGCAATCTCTTTGTTCGAAAGTCCGGCGACGATGAGCCTGTAAACGTCGGCCTGACGCTTCGTGAGGTCGAGCCGTTCCGGACGCGTCACCATCCTCGGACTGCATTCGGACGACGCGGCCTCACCATCGAACAGGACACGCGGGAAAAAGACCTCACCGGTCAGCAGCAACTCGACCACGTTAACGATCACCCGGGGATCGGCGGTCTTAGGAATGAACCCGTCGACCCCTTCGGCGCGCGCGCGGTTGACGGTCTCACGGTCCTCCTCGCCCGAAATCAGCGCAATCGACATCGCCGGATCCGCCTGCTTTAGGCGGGTGAACCCTTGAAAACCGTTCGAATCCGGCAGCTTGAGATCGAGTAGCACAAGGTCGAAGGGCCTGGAAACCTCCAGTTCATGCAATGCCTCCGCAACGGACGCTGCTGCGACGACCGAAGCGCCGTCGATTTCGAGTTCCAGCAAGGCCTTCATGCCCGAGCGAATAACCGAGTGATCGTCGACGATGAGTATCTTGACCATAGCATCCAATCCGCCCGGCCAAGGGCGCTGTCAACATCCCGTGACGAAGAGGGCCAATCCGCCCTGCGAGGTCTCCTTATAGCGCTCATGCATATCGTTACCAATGTTCCGCATCGCCTCGATGCAGGCGTCCAGCGGCACGATATGGTCGCCGTCTCCCTTCAGTGCGAGGCGCGCTGCGGCAACCGCCTTGATCGCGCCGAGACCGTTGCGCTCGATGCAGGGAACCTGAACGAGCCCCATCACCGGATCGCAGGCGAGCCCCAGATGATGCTCAAGCGCGATCTCGGCGGCATTCTCGACCTGCCTCGGAGTTCCACCGCAAACGGCAGCGTAGCCGGCAGCAGCCATGGCCGCCGCGCTCCCAACCTCGGCCTGGCATCCAAGGTCAGCGCCGCTCACCGACGCGTTCCGCTTGATGATCGCTCCGATCGCGGCCGCCGTGAGCAGATAGTCGCGCCCGAGGGAATGGCGCTCCGAAGGCGTCTCGTCCAGCCAGAAGCGCAGCACGGCAGGCACGATCCCGGCTGCACCGTTGGTCGGTGCGGTCACCACCCGGCCCCCCCTGGCATTCTCTTCGTTGACCGCCAGTGCGTAGGCGAGCAAGCGGTCCTGTGCCCGGAAGGGCGCGGCCTCGTCGTCTTCCAGAGCCTTGAAGAGCGCCTGTGCGCGGCTACGGACCTGCAACCCTCCAGGCAGAATGCCCGCGCCGGCGGCACCGCGCGAAATGCAGGCCATCATCTCGTCGCGGATGCGATCCAGGCCACCCGGGATATCCCGGTCGCGATGCAGGGCCCGTTCGTTCCTGTACATCACGTCCGAAATCCCAACGCCCAGCTCCGAACAGATGTTCAGCAATTGGGCACTGTTCCCGAACGGTAGTGGAACGTCGCATCGCGCATCCGTCACCGAACCGCCCCGCAAGTCCGGTCCGTCTTCCTCGGCAACGATGCTTCCTCCACCGATCGAGACATAGGAGCGGGAAAGAACCGCGGCGCCGTCCTGTGTCACTGCCTCGAATGTCAGCGTGTTGGGATGCCAGCGCGGCCTTGTAACGGTGTCGAACACGACCCCGGCCCCGGGATCGATGTCGAAAACTCCCACCTGGGGATGAGCGCCGCGCCCACCGGCCGATATGTCGCGCCAGATTCCTTCCGCGATCGAATGATCGAAATCTTCCGGCGTCAGGCCGCAAAGCCCCCAAACGGCCGCCTTGTCGGACGCGTGTCCGCGCCCGGTGAAGGCGAGCGAACCGAGAAGGGTGACCCGGATGATAGGGGCGTGGACATCCCGCTCCGCAAGTTCGGCGGCAAAACGGTTGGCCGCGATCATGGGGCCCATTGTGTGAGACGACGAGGGTCCGATCCCGATCTTGAAGATGTCGAAAACCGAGATGTACATCACAGGCTCACTTTCGATGCCGCATGAATGTGATAGAAAATCCGTGTAAAATCCCGAAGAAGATCGCCGTGCAGTGCTGACGTCGTGACAGAGGACGGGTTCTTGTTGCTGAGGCGGCGAAAGTGCTCCTGCCAGCTCGCCTCGACCAGCCGGTCAAGCTCTTTCCTCTGCCGGTTTATGTTCTTCTTGATCTGCGTATCCCCCTGCAGGGCCGCGACCAGCGTCAGCCGGAGACCTTGCTGGATGATGTCGAGCAACGACAGGAGCTCTCTCTTTCCCTCTTCGGAAAAGCGGGCCTGGTCCCGGATGCGTGCCTCGCACAGGACCATCGCATTCAAGACGAGCTCGGAGACGTGCCTCATGTTCGCCGACAAGAGCATGATGTTCATCGCGCGATTGCTGTCGTCTTCCGAGATCTCACCACGCGTGACTTCGCTCAGATAGAATTTGAGAGAGTCCAGCGTCGAGGAAATCTTCGCGTGGTTCTGCTTCGCCACGGCAACGCCGGCAAGATCGTCGGTCCTGATCGCCGCCGTCAGCGCCAACAGCGAGTCGTCGATCTGGTCGGGAATCCGGTTCAGTTCGCGCGATGCACTGGCGAGAGCCAGGGACGGGGAATCGAGCAAGCCTCGGTCGAGATAGCGCGTGGCCGGTCCGTCTTCCGGTTGAACGGTGTCCGGGATCAGTCTCTCGAACAGCCGCGCAAAGACGCCGACCCAGGGAAGGAACAAGAGGGCGACGACGACGTTGAGGCCGGTGTGGAAATTCACCAGCGCGCCCGCCGTGTCCATGTAGTGCGCGAAAGCGTCCTTCAGGACATCCAGGAACGGAACCGCCAGCAGGCAAACGCTCAGCTTGAACGCGGCGTTACCGATGGCGACGCGCCGTCCCGCGACGCTTGCGTTCAACGTCGCGATGATCGGGGGAACCGTCCCGCCGATATTGGCGCCAAGCACCATCAGCATTCCCATTTCGACGGGGACGACATCGGCGACAAACAGCGATGTCGTCAGCAGGACTACAGCCAGGCTCGAATGCACGAGCCAGGTCAACACGGCGACAATGAACAGGGTCAACAGCGGCTCGTTCCCGAGCGTCGTCAGCATCTGGACCAGCAGGGCGGAGTCACGCAAGGGTGCGGACGAGACCCGGACCAGCGACAGCGCCAGCAGCACCAGCCCCAGTCCTAGCAGGCAGCGGCCGATCTGGCGCCTGACATGATCGGTGCATTGGGAATGCGCGAAGAAGCCGACGAAAACCAGGACATAGGACGCAACCGACAGGTCGAAGGACAGGATCTGTGCAGCGATCGACGTCCCGACATCCGCGCCGAGCATGACCGCCAGGGCGGCGGGGGCCGCGATCATCCCCTTTGCCGCAAGCGATGCGATGATCATCGCGGTGGCGGTGCTGCTCTGGACCAGAACGGTTATGAGCGCACCGACACCGAAGGACATGAACCGGTTGCCGGTGACCTCCGCCAGGGCATGACGAAGCGATGCGCCGAAAGCCCGCAGGATGCCGGTTCGGATCAGGCGAATGCCCCAAAGCATGAGGGCCACCGAACCGACGATCTGAACGAGAATTGCAGTGCTGGAAATCGAAGTGCCCTCCAGTGACATCCGGACCGCCCACGACAGTGCCCCCGCCTGAGCGGTGCGCCGTTCGGACCGGTCGGGCGATTAGTGGGACAGGATCTGGCTCAGGAACTTTCGGGTTCTGTCGATCTTCGGATCGTCGAAGAAGAGATCGGGCGTGTTTTCCTCGACGATCTCGCCGCCATCCATGAAAATGACGCGATCCGCCACCGAGCGGGCGAAGGACATCTCGTGGGTGACGCAGATCATCGTCATCCCGGTCTCCGCCAGCTCGATCATCACGTCCAGAACCTCCTTGATCATCTCGGGATCAAGCGCCGAGGTCGGCTCGTCGAACAGCATCACGGACGGGCTCATGCACAACGACCGGGCAATCGCGACACGCTGCTGCTGGCCACCGGAGAGTTGCCCCGGATACTTGTCCCTCTGCTCCGAAATCCCCACCCGCTCGAGATACATGCAGGCGGTTGCCTCCGCCTCCTTGCGGGGCATGTTGCGAGCCCAGACAGGCGCAAAACAGAGATTGTCCAGGATCGTCATGTGCGGAAACAGGTTGAACTGCTGGAACACCATCCCGACTTCGCGGCGAATGCTCGTGATGTTCTTCAGCTTGTCGTCCAGCACCGTCCCGTTGACGGTGATCGTTCCTTCCTGATGTTCTTCCAAATGGTTGATGCAACGGATCAGCGTGGACTTGCCCGATCCGGACGGTCCGCAGATCACGATCCGCTCGCCCTTCTTCACCGAGAGCGACACGTCCTTGAGAACGTGAAAACTGCCGTACCACTTGTTCACCCGCTGCATTTCGATGACGGGCGCATCTTCGGTGATCTGGCTGTCGATCCTGATGGTCATGGATACCTCCTGGGAATGCTGCTCAGCGACGGGCGCCGCCGGCCCCGCGGGTTTCGAGCGCGCGGCCATACAAGCTTAGGTTGTAGCAAATCAGCCAGTACACAAAGGCTGCGAAGACATAGGCTTCCGTCTGGAAACCGAGCCATTCGGGATCGAAAGCCGCGTTCTTGATCATGCCGAGGAAGTCGAGCAGCCCGACGATGATCACAAGCGACGTGTCCTTGAACAGGGCGATGCAACGCCCGATCAAAGGAGGAAGGACATGTCGCAGGGCCTGCGGCACGACGACGAACGCGACGGTGCGGGCCGGCGAAACGCCAAGAGCCAGGGACGCCTCGGTCTGCCCTTTCGGAATGGCCTGCAGTCCGCCCCGGACCACCTCGGCCATATAGGCTGCCGAGAAGAGGATCATGCCGATCTGGATACGCATCAGGTTGTTGATGACCATTTCCGGCGGCATGAACATCGGCAACATCACCGAGGCCATGAAGAGGATCGTGATCAGAGGAACGCCGCGGACAAGCTCGATGAAACCAACGCACAGCGCCTTGATCAGCGGAGAGCCGTAGTAACGCCCGAGCGCCAGAAGAACGCCGAGCGGAATGGAGACGATCACGCCCACGAGCGCCAGCAGGATGCTCAGCATCAGCCCGCCCCAGAGCGACTGCTCCACTTCCACCATACCGAATGCGCCGCCGATCATGACCAGGGCGAAAAGCGGCAGCACCAGCCAGGAAAGGATCAGCATGGGGCCGTTCAGGCGGTTCGTGTAGGTCAACCACGCCAGAACCACGAGCGCCAGGCCGGCCAGACCGGGCCGCCAGATCAACTCCTGCGGATAGACACCGACCATCAGCACGGGAAGCTTGTCGACGATGAACGGCCAGCAGGCTCCCGCGCTCTGCCGGCACGTTTCCGCGTCTCCGGCGAAGGTCGCGTCAAGCAGCAGCCAACCGGAAACGGCCGGCAGCAACCAAAGCACCAACCCGATCAGGACAAGCGAGATAGTGCTGTTGAACCATCCCCCGAACAGATTTGCCTGCAGCCACCTGATGGCACCCGTGTTGTTTCCGGGCGCGGGCCGCGCGGCGAGCGGCCGAAAGGTTTCAGCGGATGTCGAATGCATTGCATAGGCCATACTTCACCTTTCGACGATCTGGACGCGGGAGTTCAAAAAGTTCATTGCAACCGAGATCAGAAGGTTGATCGTCAGGTAGACTGCCATCCACATCGCGATGATCTCGATGGCCTGTCCGTTCTGGCCGATGATCGTTCCGCCGATCGACACCATGTCGGGAAAGCCGATGGCCACTGCGAGCGAGCTGTTCTTGACGAGGCTCGCATAGTCGTTGGTGGTTGCTGGAATGGTCACCCTGAGGGCCTGGGGCAGCATGATCAGGCGCGTCACGATCCCGCTCGAAACGCCCAAGGCATTGGCTGCTTCGATCTGGCCCGGATGCACGGAGGCGATGCCGCTGCGCACGTTCTCGCCGATATAGGCGGCGGTGTAGAGGACCAGGCCGGTCACGAGCGACACGAACTCGGGCTTGAGCGTCAGTCCTCCGGCGAAGTTGAGCCCGCGATAGGCGGGTACCTCGACCCCCACAGGGGAGCCGCTTGCAAAGAAGGCCAGGGTCGTGATCGCTGTGAAAAGGGCCAGACCGCCGAGAAAGCCGGGGACGGACCTTCCGGTCGTTCTCTTGTGGTTGCGGGCCCAGATCCAGAAACTTGCGGCCATCGCTGCGGCAATCACCGTTGCGAGCAGGAAGATCTGAAAGCCGTCCTCGACGACAGGACGCGGAACGAAAACGCCGCGCTTGGTCAGATATACCCCGTCCATCGGCGAAATCGGGTCTCGGGGATGCGGCAAGGATCCGATGACCACCGTGTAGACGAATATCAAGGTCAGCAACAAAGGAATGTTTCGTAGCGCCTCGACATAGATCGCCGCCATTTTCGCCAGCAGCCAGTTCGACGAGACGCGCGCAACGCCGATCAGTATTCCAAGTATCGTACTCAGAATGATCGCAATGGCGGAAACGAGCAGCGTATTGAGAATGCCAACCAGAAACGCGTAACCGTAGCTCCGTGTCGGATCGTACTCGATCAGGCTGTCGCCGATCGGCAGGCCGGCCTCATGACCGAGGAAAGCAAATCCGCTCTCGATACCGCGGTCCTGCAGGTTTGCCTGGGTGTTCTGGAAAAGAACATATACGCCGCTTAGGACAAGTCCGAGCACGGCAGCCTGAACCAGGACGGCTCCCATGCTCTGCCCGCCCCACGCGGTCGATCTGGTCTTGGATTTGAAGGACATCACAACTTCCATCGGAGTGGGCCAGGCTGGACAAAGCACGTCCAAGGACATGCTTTGTCCGTGATCACGTCCTGCTGCGCCTAGCGGATCGGCATGGCGTACATCAGCCCGCCATCCTTCCATTGGGCGTTCAGGCCGCGCTCGAGGCCGAGCGGCCTGGTCAGGTTGCGATCAAAGATTTCGCCGTAGTTGCCGACCGCCGCGATCGCGTCCTTCATCCATGTGGCGCCAAGACCGACGAAGTTGCCGGAGTCGACCGAACTGCCGAGCAGGCGCTGGACGTCTGGATTCGCGGAATTCGCCGCCATGTCATCGACGTTGGCGGAGGTGATCCCGAGCTCTTCCGCCGCAATCAGGCCGTAGATCGTCCAGGACACGATGTCCTTCCAGTTGTTGTCGCCATGGGCGACGAGCGGGGCCAGCGGCTCCTTGGAGATCAGGTTCGGCAGGATGGTGTGGGCACTCGGATTGGAAAAGCTAATGCGGAACGAGGCCAGTTGGCTTGCATCGGTGGTGAGGGCGTCGCACCGGTCGGTCATATAGGCCTCGACCGCTTCCCGCTTGCCGTCGAACACGACCGCCTCGACCTGAATATTCTGGGCGCGCGCGAAGTCGGCCAGATTCAGCTCGGTCGTCGTCCCCGTCGTCACGCAGACCGTTCCGCCATCCAGCTCCTTCGCCGAGGTGATGCCCGACTCGGCGCGAACCATGAAACCCTGGCCGTCGAAGAAGATGACCTGGGTGAAGTCGACCCCCTCGGCACCGTCGCGCTTCATCGTCCACGTGGTGGTACGGGAGGTCATCTCAACCTGCCCGCTCGAAACCGCGAGGACCTTCTGCTTGGAGGACAACGGAACGAAACGGACCGCGCCGGCATCGCCGAGAACGGCGGCGGCAACGGCACGGCAGATGTCGGCGTCGAGACCTTCCCACCTGCCCTCGGAGTTCGGGTTCGAGAAGCCCGGAACACCCTCGCTGACACCGCATGCCAGCACGCCGGCGCTGCGCACCTTCTCAAGTGTACCGGCCTGAGCCATGCCGGCAGACGCAGCAACGGCAAGCGCCGCCAAAGTCGTAATCCTGATTTTCATTTCTTTCTCCTCCACTTGACTTCCATTCAAAAAGAAAAAATCGGCAACCTTCCCGTATAGACAGTCAGACTTCGCGATTTTTCTCTCGCCTTGATTGAAAACCTTAGTGATGGCGACGCCGTTCGGGATATCCGCCGTCAGACCGAGCCTCGGCAGATACCGGCCCGGACCCGGCGCCGGGCTCGGCCCACGGGACTAGTCCTTTCGAGGGATGGGAGATTTTCTGGTTTTGAAATCAATGAGCTGACAGGGGGTTGGCGAACACCTGCCGCCTCCGCCCCTCGGCCGTCATGCCGAATGGAACACGGTGCGACATTGATACAAGCTGCCGGTGAGGCAGCGCATTCCACCGACACGGCCCGCATTGAACCACGCGACTTGCCACACGAGGCCGTCCGGCGCGAACTCGCAACCGCCCAGAACCGAGGGATCAACTGTGTCGATAAATCTGGTTGCTGTCGGAAACCCGGCAGGGGGTGTATCAGCGTTCGAAGGCATCGGAGCCATCACTGGAACGCATCAGTTCGAATGGCTTTCGGCCGGGCGTGCCGCCCTGTACCGGACCGGGAGACCGCTGGACGCGACCTGCATCGAGAAGGCCAGGAACCTTGCCTTGTCCGCGGAAATCGATCTCTTCGTCACACGCAAGCCGATCGAGAAGAAGGCGGTGCTCGTCGCCGACATGGAGGCGACGATCATCCTGGATGAAATGCTGGACCTGTTGGCCGAGGAACTGGACCTTGGCGACGCGGTCGCCAACATCACCAGCCTGGCCATGAACGGCAAGATCGACTTCGGCCGATCGCTTGCGGCCAGAACGGCACTGTTCGCCGGAACGCCCGAAAGCCTGCTGGAGAGGCTTTGCGAGCGGATGCGTTTCACCCCGGGCGCGCAACGTCTGGTCACAAGCATGAAGAACGCGGGAGCACGGACCGTTCTCGTCACCGGAGGCTATGACATGTTTGCCGAGAAGGTCAGGGATGCCTGTGGCTTCGACGAGGTCGTCGCCAACAGGCCGGAGGTCCGGGACGGCATGCTGACCGGCCAGCTTCTCCCACCGATCTGCACAGCCGCCACCAAGCGCGAGGTTCTGGAAAGGACCTGCAGCGCTCTCGGCCTCCCGGCCGAGAGCGCCTGTGCCGTCGGCGATGGCGCCAATGACATGGAAATGCTGAAAATCGCCGGCCTCCCGGCGAGCTACCGTGGTAAACCGGTGCTGCGCGACCTGGCGGACTTCAACATCGTCCATGGCGACCTGACCGCACTGCTCTTCGCGCAAGGTTATCGCGAAAGCGAAATCTCCAACTAGGCGTGAGAACCGGGATCATGGCCTTTTCTCTTCGACACAGTCTCGGAGCCGCATTGGTTCTTCTCGCGCTGGCGCCGCAATGCCTGTCGGCACAACCGGGCGAGACCCTTAGGCAAGTGAGGGATCGCGGCTACCTAATCTGCGGCGTTGGCGTCGGCGACATCGGCTTTGCAACACAGCAGACCGACGGAAGCTGGGCGGGATTCGATGTCGACTTCTGCCGGGCGGTCGCGACGGCGACGCTTGCGGATGCAAACGCCGTCGAGTTCGTTCCGCTGGACAGCCTGAACCGGCTCAGCGCGCTGCAGAACGGCGATATCGATGTCCTGTTCCGCACAACGACCTTCAATATGGAGCGCGACGTCTCCCTCGGGTTCGAGTTCCCGGCAATCACCTATTTCGATGAACAGCGTGTTCTCGCCCATGCGAGCACCAGGGCGAGGACACTGGACGATCTCGCCGGGCGCGTCATTTGCGCGAATGCGGGCACGACGAGCATCCGCAACATCAGGGAGGCGCTCGCTTCGCGGCAGATCGAGGCCGAAATACTGGAAATCTCGTCCCAGGCCGGGCGTTGGCGCGCCTTTTTCGGGCAGGAATGCGCCGCCGTGACGGGCGACGGCAGCGACCTCAACATCATGCGCGCCATGCACGGCCTGGATGAAAGCGCCCTGGTCGTGCTGGAGGACATCCTCGCGAACGAACCCTTGAGCGCGGTCGTGCGGGAAGGCGACCAGCAATGGGAACAGGTCATTCGCTGGGTCGTCAATCTCCTCATCCTGGCGGAAGCCGAGGGCATCGGCAGGGCAAACGCCCTCGACGCGGGGTCCGACCTGAAGGTTCCGGCCTACCCTCGCCTCGGCCTGACCGAAGGCTGGGCCCACAGGACGATCTCTGCTGTCGGGAACTATGGGGAGATTTTCGAACGCAACCTGGGCTCGGGCAGCGACTTCGGACTGGAGCGCGGGCTGAACAGGCTCTGGCGCGAGGGCGGACTGATGTACGCCCTCCCGATGAAAAACCGGTAGGCCGCCCATATGCGGCAGTCGCAGATCGGCATCGGCAAGATTGTCTTTCTGTCCTTGCTGTTCATGTCTCTGGGGACGTTGGCGATCGGCTTCATCGCCGTTTTTGGCATTCGCTCCTACAGCCACGAGTTCGATCGGCTCGTCGCGATCGACCTGCCGCGCGCCGATGTCTCGATCAAGATGAATGGCGCCATCTCCGGGTTGAGCAGCCAGGCCGTCGAACTGGCGCTGGCAGATTCGGAAAGCGCTTTCGGCACGGTTCGCATCCAGATCGACGACCAGATCCAGGCAATCGACCGCCTGAGACAGCAGGTCCGCAACCTCGGCCTGATGGAAACGGACTTTTCGAGGATCGACGACTGGCTCACAGACCTTACGGACAATCTCGTCGTCCTGACCGGCCTGATCGCCCAGCGCATCGATGTGGAGAGGGCGCGTGCCGACCTGGCGAGCCGAGCGAGCCGGTCCAGCGTCCCTTCCGGCCTGCAAAAGAAATACCTTCTGTTCCTCCGGGATTTGAAAGAAGCAAGCCTGCCTGTCGACTTCGCGCGGCTTGACGCCGCGTTCGACCGGATGGCTCGTGCGGGACTTCCGCGAGGGCCCCGGTCGCTGGTCGCCCGCCTCATTGTCACGGGCCGCGAGAAAACACGTGTCGAGAAATCGATCCAGGGCCGGCTGAGCCGTCATGCGCAACTGTCTTCGCTCCTCACCGATGCGACCCGGCTGAGTTCCGCAACACTCAACGAAAGCGCGAACGCACGCAGCGCCCTTATTCGGGAAAAGATGCGCGTCAGCGCCTACCTGATCCTTGTCGGCTTCCTGGTCTTCGCATCCATCGCAATCTCGATCTTCTTCTATCTCGACCGCAACGTAGTCGCCCGCATCCAGCGCCTGACGCGCCAGGTGGACAAGTATGTCGGGGAAGGCAGCAAGGCCGGTCCGAAAGAGCGGCTCAACGAAATCTCCATGATCGAGACGTCATTCGAGACGCTGCGCAACACGATAGACGAGCGCGAGGCCCGGCTTGTCGCTCTGAACGTCGCAGCGACGGAGGCGCGCGCGGAGGCCGAGGAGGCCAACCGCTCGAAGTCTGAGCTTCTGGCGGCGGCAAGCCACGACCTGCGCCAGCCGATCCATGCGATGGGCCTGCTGCTTGGTGGCATCGACCGCGACCGGATCGACGGCACCGACCGCGACACCATCGATCGGCTCGCGTCCCTGACGCGGGAAACGAGCCAGATGTTCAACTCGATCCTCGACTTGTCCAAGCTGGAGGTCGGCACCTTCGCGGCGACCAGTGCTCCTGTCGATGTCGACGACCTGTTCCGGCGAATGGAGTTGGAGTTCGCGCCCCGCGCCGCTTCGGCCAGGACCCGGGTGCATATCCGCCGGCCGCCGCCCGACACGTTCGTGCTCGGAGATGCCGAGGCGATCTACCGCATTCTGAGCAACTTGCTGGTCAACGCACTCGACTACGGGCGCGAGGGCACGATTTCGGTCGGTTGCGGCCGGGCGGAAGACGGCGCATTCACCTTTTTCGTCGCAGACCAAGGCCCGGGACTGTCCGTTGCTCCTTCGCCAGACGCAGCCCCCTCGACAGATCAGTCGGTGCGGCACTACGGGCTGGGGCTGTCAATCTGTTTCGCCCTGACGAAAGCCATGAAGACGGAACTGCTGCATAGCCAACTTGAACAGGGGGGCACCGAGTTCCGCTTCCGGCTGCCTGCGGCAGAGATGCCGGCCCGCATGTGCGCCTCACTCGCCGCCATGCCGAACAACGAACTGAAAAGGCGAAACCTGATCCTGCTTGAGGACGATGCAGACGTTCATTCCGCAACCAGGGACCTGCTCGGGCGCCTGGGTAGCACCGTGACGGCCTGCCGTTCCGTCCGCGAGGCCCGGCAGGCAGTGGCACGCCAGGACGCGCCCTTCCTGCTCGTGACGGATTTCGACCTCGGCCGGGGCAACACCACCGAGGAACTCGTCAAGAACACCCTGGAGAGAGCGGAGCACCTCCAGGGCATCATCGTGACCACGGCGGATCCGGGCCGCCTCCCGGCGACTTGGCACGACGAACCTGCCATTCACATGCTGGAAAAGCCTTTCACGATCAATCGGCTGGCAAGCCTCATACGCTTTGTCACACGCCAGGCGGACCGGAAGTCGCCGACGTAGCGTCTCGAAACGCAGGCGGACGGAAGTCGGTAGCGGGCGCCCCGATTGCGATCCCATACGCGCCGTACACAGACCACTCGCGCCAGACGAGAGCTCAAGACCGACGACGACCGCTACTGTCACCTGTTGACGGCAACCGACCAGGCTTCACGCATGATCCTGGCCTGCAAAGCCCTTGAATCGATGAACGAGTAGCCGGTCATCGAAACCTTCCTGCACCTGTTCAGGGCGCACTCGTCCCTGGGAAACCAGACGCCGCTCGAAACGAGCCGGATGCTTGAACAATTTGAGCGCTCCGCGCCCGGCACGCTTGCCCAGAACGACCGGCAAGAATACCGATCTCCAACCCACAGACTCTCGTTATCAATGAGGGACGATCGGGGGGCGGGCACATACTGACGTGCTCCCCGGACTTTGGATCGCCCCGAACCGGAACTTCCGGGCGGGCCTTCGTTGTAGTGTCCACGCCGACCCTTCAGCTTTTCGCGGACTTTTCATGCAACTCGATTTTCTGCACCTCGACACGATCTACAAGCTCTGGGACGACCTTGCCGCCTTCGACGCCGTGGATATCCACGCGTCTCGCAGGTTCCTGCTGCAGGAGATCTGTACCCTGGTGGATGCGCAGAACGCGGACTGGATCGGCTGCGTACGTCTGAACTGGAGCCAGAGCGGCGATCCGATGAAAGGGTGGAGGCCGCGCACCCTCTTCACACTGCACCCTTGCAAGGTCAGCAGCGAGGCAATCGACCAGGCCTTTGCGGAGATGGAGAACGGCGAGCCGGACATCACCACGACGCGCAATGTGGAACTGGCCGGCACTTTCAGGGTCCTGCTGCTGAGCGAGCTGGCCACGCCGGACTGGTTCGAGGGGCCGTCCTATCGGCGCTACTACAAAGCACTGGACCGACGCGATTCCATCTGGGCCGGGATTCCCGTCAGCGCCGATGCGGAACTGCAGATCGGATTCCATCGCAGCTTCGAAAAGGAGCCGTTCTCCCTGGAAGATCAAGCCACGATCTTCCATGCGCTGCGCGGGATTAGCTGGTTCTACAAGCACCAGATGCTGGGCGAAGGAGCTGGCGTCGCCTCGACCCCGCTCACCCCCACGGAACAGCTCGTCCTGCAGGGCCTGTTGCTCGGCCGCACGGAAAAACAGATCGCCGAGCAAAACAACCAGAGCCCGCATACCACGCACGACCACGTGAAGCGGATCTTCCGCAAGTACGGGGTCTCCAGCCGCTCCAGCCTGATGGCCCTGTGGCTGGGCAAGGGTCTGAAAACGAACAAGAACCCCTAAACAGGGGATTCACCCCATCGCCTCTCCCGCGCAAAAAGACGGTTGCTGACACAACCTGCGCTGCGGGAGAGCTGCGCCGGCTGCCGAAATGCGGCGGCGGTGCCCGGTCGCCTGACGGTGCGCCGAGGGGGATCCATGGACACACTGAAAACAACGGCCCGCGGGTCTTGCGATACGGCAGGTCTGGCGCCGGACCGTTCGGGCAAGCCGGCCTCCCGAGAAGATCATCTCCGCCAACCGGCGGGACGCGCGCGCGCCGCGCGGAGGCGCACGCTGTGGCTTCTCGCGTCGACCGCCCTCTGTGCCGCAGCGATCCTGCCTCTGTACGACCGGCCCGCTCACGCCGCGACCTTTACGGTCACGGAAGCAACCGACGACGGCAGCGGCACTGTCACCGGTTCGCTGAGCTGGGCCATTGCCAGCGCAGGCGCCAGCGGGGATGTGATTGAGATCGATCCAACGATTGCGACCATCGCCGTGTCGGGCGGATTGCCGGCCTTTGCGGCAGACGTCACGGTTCAGGCAAGCGCTCCGGTCGAGATCACCGGCTCTCCCTTCGCCGCATCTGGCACATCGCTGGTGCTGTCGGGCGTATCCTCCACCAATGCACTCACCGCCGCCCTGTCGGGCACTGCGGCCGGCGGGAACGGGGCCAACGGTGGCAACGCAACCGAAGCCGCCGCCAGCACTGCGGGCGACGCGGGAACGACAGCCGTTTCGGGGAGCGGATTTTCGCTGCGGATGACCGGGTCCGCAACCGGCGGCAACGGCGGTGTGGGCGGCAACGGCGCTTATGAATCCGTCAATGCGAACGCCAGCGGCGGTGGAGCCGGCGCAGCCACCGTCTCCGGCAGCAACGGCAACATCGAGAACCGCGGCACAATCACGGGTGGACGCGGTGGCAACGGAGGCAATGGCGGCGTCCGTCACTCCAGCACTGGCGGCAGGGGCGGCAACGGCGGTGCAGGCGGTGCCGGCATTGCGGGCAGCAACCTCACCATCGACAACTCCGGGACGATCACCGGTGGCGCGGGCGGTCAAGGGGGCGCGGGAGGTGGTTCCATAATGGCCAGCACGGGGCCTGCCGGAAGCGCAGGCGTCGGCGGGACCGGTATCACCGGCTCAGACCTGACGATCGTCAACAGCGGCACGATTTCCGGCGGTCTCTCCGGCGGCAATCGCGCCAATGCCATCGAATTCACCGGCGGTACCAACAGTTTGGAGTTGCGAGCCGGGTCAACGATCATCGGCAATGTCGTTGCGGGCGGCGGAAACGACACGCTTGTTCTGGGGGGAGACACCAGCCCGGTTCCGAGCTTCGATCTCGGTGAAATCGGCACCAAATACACCGGCTTCGAAACCGTATCGAAGACAGGGGCCTCCACCTGGACCATGACCGGCACGGCCGGCGCCCCACTCGGCCACCTGGCGGTTTTCGACGGCTTGCTCAAGCTAGACGGGGCAACGGCGAGCGTAAGCAATTTTCACGTTGCGGATGGCGCTGCGACAGTCTCGAATGGATCCGTAATCGACAGCTACCGCATTTACCTGGGCGGCCAGGCGGGAAAGACCGGCACATTGACTGTTTCGGGAAGCGGAACGTCGATGAACAGCACCAACAGTGTCTATCTTGGTTATGCGGGCGGTGACGCCGGCAACCTGACCGTTTCCAATGGCGCCAGCTTGACCACGGGTTACAACGCCTTTCTGGGCAACGTCGCCAACAGCACAGGCACCGTCAATGTAACCGGCGCGAATTCCTCCTGGAGCGTTGCGGACGACCTTCGGGTTGGGTATCGGGGCACCGGTTTCCTCTCCATCGCCGA
The DNA here is from genome assembly GCF_014252955.1 of Stappia sp. 28M-7. NCBI lineage: Bacteria > Pseudomonadati > Pseudomonadota > Alphaproteobacteria > Hyphomicrobiales > Stappiaceae > Stappia > Stappia quadratibracata. Next base: position 4,014,055 of record NZ_JACMIA010000001.1, read on the forward strand.
CGGTGGGTCAGTGTCGAGCGGGAAACAAACCGTCGTCGGCAACCTGAGCGGCGCGACGGGAACGCTCGACATATCCGGATCCGGGTCGTCCTTCACCTCGAACGCCAATATGGTCGTCGGTTCCAGTGGCAACGGCACGGTGGCGATCAGCAATGGCGGCGCGCTCAATACGTCGAAGTTGCTGATTCTGGGATCCGGGAGCAGCTCGAACGCCACGGTCACTGTGTCGGGCACAGGGTCGTCGATCAATGCCGCCAACGTCGTGACCATCGGCCAGAGCGGGCAGAGCGCGACCTTGACCCTGACCGACGGCGGGGCATTGAATGCAGTATCAACCGTCTATGTGGCACGCTTCAGCGGCTCAGGCGCCCTGAACATCGGCGCAGGCGCAGGTCAAACCGCATCGGGCGCCGGCACCATGACCGCGAGTTCTCTCACATTCGGAGATGGCGACGGGTCTTTGGTCTTCAACCACACCGACGGTGGCTACGCCTTCGCCAGTGATATAGTCGGCAATGGGACGATCGCGGCCCTCGCCGGCACCACGACCCTGACCGGCAACAACGCCGCATTCACCGGCAAGACGGTGGTGAACGGCGGCACGCTGCGCGCCGGCGGCGCAAACGCATTCGCCGACAACACCCGCTACGAGATCAACGGCGGGACCCTCGACCTCGGCGGCCATGACCTGACGATATCGCAGCTGTGGGGAACCGGAGGGACGCTGACCAGCATCGGCTCGCAAGCGGATCTGATCCTCGATCAGGACGACGTCACCGGGTTTTCCGGTGAAATCTCCGGCCTGGGCAAACTCACGAAAACGGGTTTCGGAACCGTGTTCCTGCGCGGCAACACGACCGTCTCCGGCGCAATCGGCGTCGATGAGGGCATTGTCAACTTCGGCGGCGGCAAGACCATGACGAGCGGGCGCGGAGCGATCACCGCGGCAGGCAGCCGGGATGCCGACTTCGAAATCTCGGGGGCGGGCACGCTCTGGACCATCGGCTCGGATCTCAAGCTGGGCGAAACCGGCGGGAGCGGAAGCGCCAACCTGTGGATCTGGGACAAGGCCTTGGTCCGCGCCGACACTCTCGACGTCGGCAGCGCCTCCCGCGCCAGGGTCAGTGTCTTCGGAGCCGACAGCCGCCTGTCGATCGCAAACGGTGCCACGATCGGTAGCGGTTCCGGCGGAGAGGGCATGCTTGTGTTGTCGGACGACGGCGTCGCCGAGATCGGCGGCGGGACCGGCACGCTCGAACTCGGCAAACTGGCCGGGTCGAGCGGAACCCTTGTCTTCGGCGCAGAAGAAGGAGCGACGCCTGTCGGCGCGGGGACGCTTCTGGCCGGCACGGTCGCGTTTGGTGCGGGCGAAGGCAGCATCGTCTTCAATCACACGGATGCAGCTTATGACTTCGCAGCCGATGTGACCGGCGACGGCACGCTCGCCTTCCTGAACGGCGAAACGCTGCTCACCGGCGACTATACCGGCTTCACCGGCTCGGCCGAGATCTACCGCACCGGTGCGGCACGGCTTCAGTCGAATTTCACCGGCGATGTCGGCCTGCACTCGGGTGTTGTCTACACGCTCGACACCGCGCTTTCCGGCAGCTTCATCGTACATAACAGCGCTCTGCTCCAGGGCACCGGCACGATCGGCGGCCTTTCGCTTGCCTCGGGCGGCACACTTGCACCCGGCAACTCGATCGGGACGATCAATGTTGCCGGCGACGTCTCCTTCGGCCCGGGAAGCATCTACGCCGTGGAGGTGGACGAAACCGGCGGAAGCGATCTGACGGCGGCGACCGGACGGATCGACCTGTCAGGCGGGACAGTCAACGTTTCGCTGCTGAGCGGGGCCACCCCTCCCCTTGCCCCGTCGACCAGCTACACGATCCTCACTGGCGCGGGCGGGGTCTTCGGAACTTTCGACAGTGTCACGGAGAGCTTCGCCTTCCTGGATGCCACGCTTGTCTACCAACCGGACGCGGTGGTGCTGGAACTGATCCGCAACAGTGCGAACTTCGCCTCGCAGGCACGGACCGCCAACCAGCGGGCCGTCGCCACGAGCCTGGACGGTCCGACGACCTCCGCCACCCTCTATGGCACGCTGATCGGCCTGGACGCCCCCTCGGCCCGGGCCGCCTATGACAGTCTGTCCGGCGAAATCCATGCCTCCCTGCCGGCCTTGTTCGTGAGCGAAAGTGCCCGTCTGCGCGATGCGGTGACCAGCCGCATCGCCAGTGGCTTCGCCGGCCTCGCACACACGGGCGCCGCCAGGGCTCCCTCGACCACACAAGGGCCTCTCACGAACCTACAGATATGGAGCCAGGTCCAGGGCGCCTACGCGATGTTCAAGGGCGATGGCAATGCCGCCCGGCTTTCGGGGACCACCGGCGGCGGTCTCTTCGGTCTGGAATCCAGCCCGACGCAGGATATCAGGCTCGGCCTTCTGGCCGGCTTCGGCCGGACGAGCGCAAGCGTCGACAAACGTGGATCAAGCGCAACGGCGGACAGCTTCACGCTTGGCGCCTATGGCGCGGTTCGCTCCGGCGCGTTCCGGGTCGAGGCGGGCGCCTCGCACAGCTGGCATCAGGTGTCGACCCGTCGCCACGTGGCCTTCGGCGGCATCGATGAGACCGTCGAGGCCGACTACGGATCGCGTACCGCGCAGGCCTTCGCAGACCTCTCCTATCGGTTCGAGACGCCTTGGCTGGAGCTCGAGCCCTATGCCGGCCTTGCGGTGGTTCACCACCATGCCGGGGCCGTGAAGGAGACCGGATCCGCCGATGTGACGCTTTCCGGCAAGGCCTCGGCGCAGTTCTTCGGATCGACCAACCTCGGCATGCGCCTGTCAAAGACCTTGTCGATGCGCGACGGCATGACCACCGAGCTCACCGGACGTCTCGGCTGGCAGCATGCCATCGGCAACACCACGGCCCACCGGCGCCTCGCCATTGCGGGCCTGGATGGTTTCTCCATCCACGGAGCTCCCCTCGATCGCGACAGCGCGCTGCTGCAGGCCGGCGTTCGCTTCAACTTCAGCGACCGCGCAAAAGTCGGCCTCAGCTATCAGGGTCGATTCGGGCGCAATGCCGTTGAGCAAGGCGCCAACGCGAGGCTTGAGGTTCGCTTCTAGCGAACCGGCCGCCATGGATGCCGGGGCCGGCTGAAGGCAGCGGATATGGGCCGGCGCGGTGCGTCCCTGAGCGGTGACGAACCGCCAGGGCTCGCGTCCGCACGCCAGGCAGCCGCGGCCGCATGGATAAGGTGCGGGTCAAGTTCGGTGGCGCACGAAGTATCTTCCTGAAAGAAGCATTGCGTCACCCGCTCCTGCCGGAGAATGTCCACCACATTCAAGGAGGCGGGCGAAAAGGCCACCGGAGCAGAGCCCGTCTCGGGCCGTGTGCAAATGGTAACGCTTCAGCCCCACACGTGAGCATGCCCACCGCCCAAGCTGTCTAATCATCTGAATTGATTTGGGAAATTTGGTAGCGGAGGAGGGACTCGAACCCCCGACACGCGGATTATGATTCCGCTGCTCTAACCAACTGAGCTACTCCGCCAGACCGGCAGCGGGCAGCTGAGGCCCGCGCGAGTGAGCCCGCATATAGTCGGCGCCGCGGCCGCCTGTCAAGAGAGGAGCGGCAGGTTAGACAAGCTTCTCCCCACTCGCAGTTTCACGCAGCACCAAAGGGCCGTGGCGCAGGCTGCCAGGGGCTTCTTTCCGCAAGCGGATCGCCGCCTGTCACAGGCGGTTGCCGCGAGGAGCCTGCCCGGCGCAACTGCGTTTCCCTCTTCTCCGAATTGCGTTAGAGCAGGGTGCGCGACCACAGCCGGACGGCGCACGGTGCGGGCCTTGCAGCCGGCAGGACCCCAAACCGGCAACGAGCAGGCAAGACGGACGAGATGGCGGGGCAGAACGAAAGCGCGGCGGGCAGCAGCGACCAGGGCAACAGCGGGCTCGGTTCCCTCTTCGCGTTTTTGATCCGCGATGGCAACCTGATGCGCTCGCCCGTGCTGGCCTATGCCGTGCTGGCCAGCGTCACCCGCTCCGGCATGATCTACGCCATCAACACGCTGGCGGGCGCTGCGGCCATCGCCACCGGCGACGTGCTTCTGCTGCTGGCCGCCATCGCTTCGACGCTGACCTTCTCGCATCTGGCGCGCGTCGCCAGCTTTCGCCTCGTCGAGACTACAAAACGGCGGCTGCGCACCGAGTTGAGCCGGCGGCTGCTGGATGCGCGTGCCGACTTTCTCTCCCGCCGCGACCACGGCAAGGTCTATTCCATCGTCACCCATGAGGTGAACCAGATCTCCTATGCGTCGGTGAACTTCATCCAGTCGCTGGAAGCCGCGCTGGTGATCGCCTTCTGCATTCCCTACATCTTCTATCTGTCATGGCCGAGCGGCGTCGCGACGCTGGGCGCCGTCGTGATCGGCGCCATCGGCTACCTGCTGGCGCAAACGCCGGCGCAGGCGAGCGCGGAGCGCGCCTCGCGGACGGAATGGACCTTCTTCGACCGGGTCAACGACGTGCTGCGCGGCTACAAGGAGCTGCGGCTACGGCGCGCGCGGCGCGACGGACTGCAGGCCGACATCGTCGACGCGGCGAGCCGCGAACGCGAGCTGAAGGTCACGGCAGAGCGCTTCTTCAGTCTCGGCCAGACGGTCGCCCAAGGCGCCATGATGGGCCTCCTGTGCCTGATCGTCGTCGGCCTGCCGCTGTTCGCCGGCACACCGACGGAAACGGTGCTGCAGGTGCTGACCGTCGTCCTTCTGACCTACGGGCCCGTGGAAACGGTGATGGGCAATCTCGCCTCCTTCTCGCGCGCTGCCGTCGCCCGCAGGCTGATCGCCGGGCTGGAAAAGGACCTGATCGCGGAGGCCGAGACCGACGCCCCGACGACAGAACCTGCCGCTCCCCCTGCCCGCTTCTCACGGATCGAGCTGCGCGGCGTGACGGCAACCCTGTCTGAGGCACCGCCCGAAGGAGTGAACGCGGCCGCACCGGCCGACGACGAACGCTTTACCGTCGGGCCGCTCGACCTTGTGCTGGAACCGGGCGAAGTGGTGTTCATCAGCGGCGGCAACGGCGCTGGAAAGTCGACGTTGATCTCGCTGCTGACCGGCCTGCGCCGACCCGAGGGCGGCGAAATCCTGCTCGACGGGAAGCTGGTGACCCCGGCGAACCTTCAGGACTATCGCGACCTGTTCAGCGCGGTCTTCAGCGAGTTCCACCTCTTCTCGCGGCTCTACGGGCTGGACGAGGCCGAACAGGCAAAGGTTCCCCCGCATCTCGCAGAGCTCGACCTTGCCCACCGCGTCCGCATCGAGAATGGCGCCTTTTCGACCCTGGCGCTGTCGACAGGCCAGAAGCGGCGGCTTGCCCTCTCCGTGGCCCTCGCCGAGGCACGGCCGATCATCGTGCTGGACGAATTCGCCGCCGACCAGGACCCGGTCCGCCGCAAGCTCTTCTACGACGTGCTGGTGCCGCAGATGGCGAGGGACGGCCATCTGGTCATCGCGGTGACCCATGACGAGCACTGTTTCGACAAGTGCGACCGGCTGATCCGCATGGAAGCCGGCCGGATCCTTGCCGACACCCGCCAACCGGGGGCGGCACACGCGATGGCGGATGCCGCGTCCGGCGCCTGATCCTCAGGCCTTCACGCGGGCATTCTGCGGATCGTAGAGAGACCCGAGTTCAATCCGAGCCGGAACCCGCTCATTGGCGACGACGAGCTCGTAATTGCCGGCGCGCAGGTAAGCTTCGTTCACACCACCCGCACGGCGCACATAGCCGTAGCCGATCGGCCGGTCCACCGTGTAGCCGTAGCCGCCGCTGGACAGGTAGCCGGCAAACTCGCCATCGCGCAGGACCGTCTCGCGGCCGAGCAGCACCACGCTCTGGTCCTCCACCGTGAAGCAGGCGAGCTGCTTGCGCAGCGGCGCCGCCGCGATCCGCTCCGAAGCCTCCCGACCGAGGAACGGCAGGCCGGAGCGCAGCTTCACCGCCCAGCCGAGACCGGCCTCGAACGGGCTGTCGTTCGGCGTGATGTCGGCACCCCAGGCGCGATAGCCCTTTTCCAGGCGCAGGGATTCGATGGCGCGGTAGCCGGCCGGACGGATGCCGTGCGGGGCACCCGCCTCCATCAGGGCATCGAACACCGCGCCGGTGGCCGCGATGGGCACGTGCAGCTCCCAGCCGAGTTCTCCGACATAGGTGACGCGCAAGGCCCGCACCGGATGCCCGGCGATCTCGATCACGCGCACATGGCCGAAGGGGAACGCCTCGCCAGAAACGTCCGCGCCCGGCGCAACCGCGGCAAGCACGTCGCGCGCCTTCGGCCCCATCAGCGACAGCGTGCCGAACTCCTCGGTCACATCGACGAGGGTCGCGTTGGAGCCCGCACGCAGGTGCTCGGCGATCCAGCTTCCGTCATGAGTGCGGAAGCCGGTGCCGGTGACGATATAGAACAGATCGTCGGCAAGGCGCGCGACGGTCAGGTCGCACTCGATGCCGCCGCGGCTGTTGAGCAGCTGGGTATAGGTCAACCGGCCGGCCGGCTTGCCGACCTTGTTGGCGCAGATGAACTCCAGCTGCTCCGCCGCATCCGGCCCACGCAGCTCGAACTTGGCGAAGGACGACTGATCGAACAGGCCGACTGCCTCGCGCACGGCCCGGTGCTCCTCGCCGACCGCCTCGAACCAGTTCTGCCGGCCCATGGAATAGACGTCGCGCGGCTCGTCCTGGGCACGCGCGAACCAGTTCGGCCGCTCCCAGCCGAGCTTGGAGCCGAACACCGCCCCGCGCCCCTTGAGCCGCTCATAGAGCGGCGAGACGATGCGCGGCCGGCCGCTCGCATATTCCTCATGCGGGAAGACGATGGTGTAGTGCTTGCCATAGGCCTCCAGCGTGCGCTCGCAGACCCAGTCACGGTCGCTGTGCAGGCCGGAGAAGCGGCGGATATCGACGCTCCAAAGGTCCAGCGGCGCCTCGCCCTTCATCACCCATTCGGCCAGAACCCAGCCGGCGCCGCCGCCCGAGGCGATGCCGAAGGCATTGAAGCCCGCGCCGACATACATGTTCGCGCATTCGGGAGCCGCGCCGAGGATGAAATTGCCGTCCGGCGTGAAGCTCTCCGGCCCGTTGATCATCTGCTTGACGCCGGTCTGCTCCAGCGCGGGAACGCGATGGATCGAGTTGACCAGATGCTGCTCGAAATGGTCCCAGTCGTCCTCGAACAGCTGGAACTGGAAATCGTCCGGCACATCGCCCGTGGTCCAGGCGATCGGGTCGGGCTCGTAGCCGCCAAGGGCCAGACCGCCGACCTCCTCCTTGAAATAGGTGCGCCGGTCCGGGTCGCGCACCGTCGGGGTGTTGGAGGTGATGCCCTTGATCGGCTCGGTGATGATGTACTGGTGCTTGACCGGCTGCAGCGGCACGTTGACCCCCGCCATGGCGCCGACCTGCCGCGCCCACTGGCCGGCGCAGTTGACCACCGTGTCGCAGGCGACGCGTCCCTGCGTGGTCTCCACATGGGTGATGCGCGCCCCGTCCATGACGAAGCCGGTGACCCGGATGCCCTCGACGATCCGCACCCCGTGCATGCGCGCGCCCTTGGCCAGCGACTGGGTGATGTCGGACGGGCTGGCCTGCCCGTCGGTCGGCAGGAAGGTCGCCCCCACCAGATCGTCGACGCGCATCAATGGCCACATCGCCTTCACCTCGTCGGGCGAGAGCAGATGCATCTCCATGCCGAAGCTGCGCGCGGTGGTGGCAAGGCGGCGATACTCGGTCCACCGGTCCTCGTTGCAGGCGAGCCGCAGGCAGCCGGTCATCCGCCAGCCGGTCTCCAGACCCGTCTCGGCATCGAGCCGCTTGTAGAGGTCGACGGAGTATTTCAGCACCTGGGTGATCGAGGCGGAGGAGCGCAGCTGGCCGACCAGCCCGGCCGCGTGCCAGGTCGAGCCGCTGGTGAGCTTGCCCTGTTCAAGCAGCAGCACATCGGCCTTGTGGTCGCGCGCCAGGTGATAGGCGGTCGAACAGCCGATGATGCCGCCGCCGATGACGACGATCTGGGCCTGCTGTGGAAGCGACATGGAACTAACCCTTTCCGAAACGGAGGCGGTAGCTGGCAAGCGCCGCCTCATAGGCGGCGAGCGTTTCTGCGGTGTAGGCGACGTAGTCGACGCCCGGCGCGTCGAGATGCAGTTCGGAGACGAGGCTCCAGAGGGTCTCGCGCAACAGCGAGGCGACCTGCATCGCTACATGGGCATGCAGGAAGGCCTCATCCGCCGGCGCGTCGAGATAGGCCGCCAGCAGGTCTTCGGTCTCCAGCTGCGAGAAGCCCGCGTTGGAGGCGATGCCGGCAAGGTCGAACATCGCCGTGCCGAAGCCGGCATATTCGAAGTCGATCAGCCACAGACGATTGCCGTCGTCGATGAAGTTCGCGGGCAGCAGGTCGTGATGACCGAAGACGATGGGCAGCGCCACCTGCGCCTCCTCCATCTCCTGCGCTACAGTGAGGAATTCCAGCAAGCGGCCCGCCATGCGCGAGTTGCCGGCAACCAGTGTGCGGGCATAGTCGCGGATGACGTGGAAGACCCAGAAGATGAAGCCGGGCCCGCTGACCCGTGCGCCCATGCCTGTGTGGAAGCGCCGGATGAGCGCCGCGACATCGGCCCGCCGGGCACGGACGTCTTCAGGCCCGAAGGTGTGCCCGTCGATGAAGCGGGAGACCATGATGCCGGGCTCGACATGCACCAGCTCCGGCGCAAGGCCGAGATCGACAGCCGCCCGGGTCACCATCGCCTCGCGGGCCCGCTCCACGTGATGGAACGGGAAGTCCTGGCCAAGGCGCACCACGAAGGCCCCTTCGCGATCGCGAACGCGAAAGCTGGCATTGGACAGCCCGCCGTGCAGCGGCTCGATCTCGATGGGGCCGGACCAGACCGGCAGGGTGGCGATCCTGTCGCGCGTCGGGGCGGTGCCGGGCGCATCGCTCATGAGCGTCCTCCTGCGGTGTCGTCGAGACCGAGGCGCTGCCGGCTGCGCTCTGCGGCAGCGGCGATCAGCCGGTCGGCGATGATGGCGATGAAGGCGACGGCAAGACCGGCGACGAGACCGCGTCCGGTATCGGCCTTGGTGAGCGCGATATAGACCTCCTGACCAAGGTCCCGCGTGCCGACCAGGGCGGTGATCACCAGCATCGACAGCGCCAGCATGATGGTCTGGTTGATGCCGAGCAGGATCTCCGGCAGGGCGAGCCGCAGGCGGATCTTGGTCATCAGCTGCCACGGCGTCGCCCCGGCGACGAGCCCCGCCTCGACCAGCTGCGGGTTCACCTGGCGCAGCCCGTGCGCGGTGTAGCGGATGGCCGGCGCCACCGCATAGGCAACGACCGCGATCATGGCGGTGAAGTCGCCAACGCGGAACAGCATCACCGCCGGCATCAGGTAGACGAAGGAGGGCAGCGTCTGCAGCGTGTCGATGACCAGTTCCACGCCCTTCCACACCCGCTCGCGCGTGGAAGCGAGAATGCCGACGGGAATGCCGATCATGCAGGCGATGACGACGGAGATGCCGCACAGATAAACGGTCACCATCGCCTTTTCCCACTGGCCGGTGAAGGCAATCAGCGAGGCGAGCACACAGACCAGAAGCGCCAGCCGCCAGCCGCCGAGCCGCCAGCCGAGCAGGCCAAGCAGCCCGGTGACGCCAAGCCACGGCAGGCCGGCGAGGAACCGCTTAACCGGAACCAGGATGTTGAGCAGCAGCGCGTTCTTCACCGCCTCGATCTGGTCGAAGAAGTTGACGTTGATCCAGCCGACGATGTCGCTGCCGACCGAGCCGGTGGAGAGCTGCAGGGCCTTGGGATAGGCCTGGATAGGCGCCGCGACGAGGCCGGCAAGGGCCGTGATCAGCACCAGCAGACAACCGGCAACCGTATAGGGGTGGCGCGCAAGCAGCCCCTTTCGCTGCGCGCCTTCCGCCTCGTGCTCGGGACGGCGGCCGGCAAAGGCCTGGCTCAGCCTGTCGAGGGCGATGGCGAGTGCGACGATGGCAAGGCCCGCCTCGATGCCGGCACCGATGTCGAGCCGCCTCAGGGCCGCCAGCACGTCGAAGCCGAGCCCGCCCGCGCCGATCATCGAGGCGATGATGACCATGTTGAGCGACAGCATGATCACCTGGTTGACGCCGACCATCAGCCCAGGCCGCGCACTCGGCACCAGAATGCGCCAGGTCATCTGCCGCCGCGAGCAGCCGGTCATCCGCCCGAGTTCATGCGCCTCTTCCGGCACGGCGCGCAGGGCCAGCAGGCTGATGCGGGTCATCGGCGGCAGGGCATAGATGATCGTCGCGACGATGGCCGCCGTCGGGCCGAAGCCGAACAGAAACAGGATCGGCACCAGATAGGCGAAGACCGGCACGGTCTGCATCAGGTCGAGCACCGGCCGCAAGGCCTTGTCGAACACCCGCCAGCGGAAGGCGGCAAGCCCCAGCAGCAGCCCGCCGACGACCCCGACCGGCACGGCGATCAGGATGGAGGCGAGCGTCACCATCGCGCTGGTCCACTGGCCGAATATCGCCAGGAAGGCGAAACAGCCGCCAACCAGGAGAGCGAGCCGGCGCCCGCCGGCATAGTGGCCCATCAGCATCGCGATGCCGGTGACCGCGATCCAGGACAGCGGCGGCAGAAGCTGCACGGCGGCGCTGCCTCGCCCATCGAGAATGCCGGTTGACAGCAGACCGAGGACAAAACGGTAAGGCGCCTCGACCATTGCGGCGAGGAAGCGGGTAAAATCGGTGAAGGTGAAGAGGCCGAAGCTCGCATCCTCGACCAGCCAGCGCATCGCCGCGCCGATCCAGCGCTGCAGCGGAATGCGCCAGCCGCGCGGTATGTCGAAGGCCCAGCCGGCATAGGGCTCGCCGAACTGCCAGAGCAGGACGAAGGCGACCAGGCCGATGCCCCAGACCATCTGCCAGCGGCGGCGGCTCTCCCGGCTGCCGGAACCGGCGGGGGCGACAGGCGCGGCTGGCGAGCGCGCGATGCTGGCGGCCTCGCTCATGCTCAACCCTGCATCATCACGGTGACGACCGCATCGCGGGTCAGGCGCCCGAGCACCCGTCCGTCCCGCGCACGCACGCCTATTTCCTGCAAACCGCCGGCAAAGAGCGAGGCGGTATCGGCAATGGGCGCGCCCTCTTCGACCGTCGGCGCATCTGTCGGGGCAGCGCCTACCTCCATCAGGCTGCCGACGCGGACGACCTTCGCCCGCGCCACCCCACGGGTGAACTCGGCGACATAATCGTCCGCCGGCCGCAGCACCAGATCCTCCGGTGTGCCGACCTGCACCACGGCGCCGTCCTTCATGATGGCGATGCGGTCGGCCAGGCGGATCGCCTCGTCGAAATCGTGGGTAATGAAGACGATGGTCTTGCGCAGCACCGACTGCAGGCGGATGAACTCGTCCTGCATCTCGCGCCGGATCAGCGGATCGAGCGCGGAGAACGGCTCGTCGAGGAACCACAGTTCCGGCTCCACCGCGAGCGAACGGGCAATGCCCACCCGCTGCTGCTGGCCGCCGGACAGCTCGCGCGGGAAGAAGCCCTCGCGCCCCTCGAGACCGACCAGCGAAATCATCTGCCGGGCCCGCGCCTCGCGCTCCGCACGCCCCACGCCCTGCACCTCTAGCGGGAAGGCGACATTGCCCAGCACGGACAGATGCGGCAGCAGCGCGAAGTGCTGGAACACCATGCCCATGTGGTGGCGGCGGATCTCGATCATCCGCTTCGGACTGGCGGCGAGCAGGTTCTCGCCGTTGAACAGGATCTCGCCATGGGTCGGCTCGACCAGCCGCGACAGGCAGCGCACCAGCGTCGACTTGCCGGAGCCGGACAGCCCCATGATCACGAAGATCTCGCCCTCACGGACGCCGAGATTGACGTTGCGCACCGCACCGACCAGTCCGGCCTGTGCCAACCGGCCGCTGTCCGCGGCCTCAGGGCGGTCGATCGGGTAGCCTTCGGCACTAGCGCCGAACAGCTTCCAGACCGCGCGGCATTCGAGCTTTGTCACGGATGGCGCGGCTGCGGGCGCTGCGCCCTGCTGCATTGAAGTGGTCACGGGTGGAAAGCCTCGGCTTGCGTGTCCCGCCCTCGACGGCCCGCCGCAGAAAGCTCTGGCGGAACCGCGGCAGGGCGAAAAGAGGCTGCCGCCGCCCCGGGGACGGAAGACGGCGACAGCCAGTCGGGCAAGGGTGTTACTTGATCCACTCCGACCAGCGGCCGGTATTGGCTTCCATCCAGGCGGCAACCACGTCCTCGACGCTCTGTCCGTCAAGGTCGACCTTGGTGATCATCCCGCCCATCTCGTCATTGTCGACGGAGAAGGCCGAGATCGCCTTGTGTGCGCCGGGCCACTTCTCCTTCACGCCCGACCAGGCGACCTTCCAGATCGGCCCGCGCGGCTTGCCGCAATCATAGGCCATATCCGGATTGGAGCCCCAGGCGGGGTCCTCGTAGCAAGCCTTCTCGTAGGTCGGGAACTCGATCCACTCGCCCTCGTATTTCTGCGGCGCCCAGTGCGGGGCATAGACCCACAGGATGATCGGCGCCTTGCGCTGATAGGCCGATTCCAGCTCGGCGAAGAGCGCTGCATCCGTCCCTGCGTGAACCACCTCGAACGGCAGATCGAGCGCCTCGACGCGCTCGTCGTCATAGCCGCCCCAGGTCACTGGAGCTCCCAGATACCGGCCCTTCGGTGCAGTCTCCGCAGTGGAGAAGGCCTCGGCGCAGGCATCGCTTTTCAGCGCTTCCCAGTTGGGCAGGCCCGGGCAGAGCTCCTTCATGTAGCTGGGATACCACCACTCCTCGATGGCCAGCATGCCGCTGTCGCCGAGATTCTCGACCTGCCCGGTGGCGGTCGCCTCGTCCAGCGCATCGCGTCCAGTGGTCTCCCAGATCTCCATCGCCACATGCAGATCGCCGGTCTTGAGGCCAGCGAACTGGGCAATGTAGTCGGCCTGGACGTACTCGACGTTGTAGCCGGCCTTCTTCAGCACCTCGCCCATGATCTGCGTGGTGATGAGCTGGCCGGTCCAGTCGTGCAACGTCAGGCGGATGGGGTCTGTGCTTTCCGCGGCTCGCACGGGCGTCCCTGCAAGGACGGTTGCGGCCATCAGGGCGGACAGGATGGCTGCCGCCGGGCGGACATGTGTCATGGCTGGTTCCCTCTGTATGCGCTCTGGAGGCAGCGCCCGCCCTTGTCGGATCTCTTCGGCGCCGTCACAGGATCGTCACCTCGACTGCCAAACCTGTCAATGGATTTGAGGGATAAAATTGGCAAATACGTCAATTGGTGTGGCTTTTTGATATTTAATGACCGATATTGCCACAAAAGCCACACACTCAGCCAAATCAATCCACTGCGACCGGTGCCATGACCTTCAGCAAGCGTCAGACCCTGATACTGGAAAGCGCCCGCCGCTCGGGCAGCGCCCGCATCGCCGACCTGGCGGCCGAGTTGGACGTCTCGCTGGAGACGATCCGCCGCGACATCCGCTCGCTGGTGGAGACCGGTGAGATCGTCAAGTCGCACGGGCTGGTCAGCCTGGCGCGGCAGGACATGGAGGCCCCGTTCGAGCGTCGCATGCGGGAGAACCTCGACGCCAAGATCCGCATCGCCCGCCATGTCGCGGCAGGCATCGCCGACGGCGACAGCGTCATGATGGACACTGGCACCACGACGAGCGTGCTGGCGCGCGAACTGCGCGGCAAGACCGGTCTGACCATCGTCACCAATTCGTCGGACGTCGCCAGGACCCTGGCGACCGTGAACGGCAACAAGGTCTACATGGCCGGCGGCGAGCTGCATGGCGACAACGGCGCCGCCTTCGGCCGCTCGGCCATCGACTTCGTTTCCGCCTTCCGCGTCCGCCATGTGGTGATCTCCATCGCCGCCATCGATCCGGTGGGCGGGCTGATGGACTACCACCTTGCCGAGGCGGATTTCGCCCGCACCGTGCTCGGCTGCGGCGAGACGCGCACGGTCATCACCGACCACAGCAAGTTCAACCGCCGCGCGCTGGTGCGGGTCGCGGGCTTCCTCGACGTCGACCGGATCGTCACCGACATGGCTCCGCCGCCGGAGATCACCGAGCGACTTCTGGCCGCCGGCACCGCCCTTGAGATCGCTGCGTAAGACGGCATCCCGGCACGGCCACGCGATTGCCATGGAACTGCCGTTTGCCGTTGACCGGATTCTCCATTAGGAAACGGGCAACATCCTGCCCCTTCCATCCGGAGGCACTTTTTCATGGCCGACCTCATCGTCGACGGCGGACACCCGATCTCGGGGACCGTCAGTCCGTCGGGCAACAAGAACGCCGTTTTGCCGATGCTCTGCGCCACCCTGCTCACCGACGAGCCGGTGACGCTGGAGAACGTCCCAGAGATCAGCGACGTCGCCAAGATCCTCGCCTATTTCGAGAGCATGGGCTCGACCGTCGCTCGTGCCGACGACGGCGCGACCCTGACAATCCGTCACGACTTCGAAGCCTTCCGCGACCGCGATGCAGACCTGCCGCTCGGCATCCGCTCCGCCGTGCTGTTGCTCGCCCCCGTCATGGTGCGCACCGGCACCCTCACCTTCGACACGGACGCCAAGGGCTGCGCCCTCGGCCTGCGCGAGATCGATCCGCATCTGGAGATCCTGGAGCAGTTCGGCGCCCGCATCGTCGCGACGCACCCTTACGACATCCGCCGCGAGGACCGGCTCAAGGGCCAGGCGATCTGGGCCGACTACGCGTCGGTGACCGCGACCGAGACCTTCGCGATGATCGCCGCCACGGCGGAGGGCTCCTCCGTGCTGATGAACGCGGCCTCCGAGCCGCACGTCCAGGCGCTGTGCGAGATGCTGCGTTCCATGGGCGCGAAGATCGACGGGCTCGGCACCTCGCGCCTCAGCGTGACCGGCGTCGAGCGCCTGTCGGGCACCCGCGTGCGCGTGCCGGACGACCACCACGAGGTTGCGACGTTCCTCGCCATCGGCGGGGTCACCGGCGGCCGCCTGACCGTCAAGACCGACATCACCCCGCATATGACGCTGATCCTGCGCCAGTTCGAAAAGCTCGGCCTGCAATTCGAGACCACGGACGACTCGATCACCGTCACCGGCTGGACCCGCGAGATTTCGCGCCCCTATACCCGCGAGATGCTGCCGAAGATCGAGGCGGCTCCCTGGCCGTATTTCCCGGCCGACCTGCTGCCGCAGGCTATCGGCGTCGCCGTCGGCTGCCACAGCGAGATCATGTTCTGGAACAAGATCTACGAGGGCGCGCTGGCCTGGAGCTCGGAATTGGCGAAGTTCGGCGCCAGGGTGCACCTGTCCGATCCGCATCGCCTGATCGTCTTCGGCGGCAACAACCTGCGGCCGGCGGAAGTCGAGGCGCCCTACATCATCCGCGTGGTGCTCGGCCTGTTCCTTGCCGCGATCCAGGTCGAAGGACAGTCGACCATCCGCAAGGCCGACCCGATCCGCCGCGCCCACCCGCGCTTCGTCGAGAAGCTGACTGAGCTGGGCGCGCAGGTCCGCTGGGCCTGATATCCCTTGCGCGAAAGCGACCGCCCGTGTCGCTTTCGCGCGTCTGGACATCCTCCCCGTCGCCGTTAGCCTGAAAGGGCCGACCAACGCGCGATCAGGAGGAAACGCGATGAAGCTTGCCGGACTCGAGACATTCGTGGTCGGCAATCCGCCGCCCGGCTTCGGCGGCCGCTATTTCGTCTTCGTCAAGCTCACCACGGCCTGTGGTATTGTCGGCTACGGTGAGATCTATGCGGCGAGCTTCGGTCCCGACGCGATGACGCGTCTTACCGAGGATGTCTTCGCCCGCTATCTGGACGGGGCTGATCCCTTCGCCATCGAGGTCTTCTTCCGCAGGGCCTACGGCTCCGGCTTCACCCAGCGCCCGGACCCGACCATGTGCGGGGTGGTCAGCGGCCTCGAAATGGCGATGTGGGACATCATCGGCAAGGCACTCGGCAAGCCGGTTCATGCCCTGCTCGGCGGGCGCGTGCACGAACGGCTGCGCTCCTACACCTATCTCTACCCGAAGGGCGACGAGGACCACGCGGCCTTCTACGGCGATCCGGACCTGTCGGCCCAGCGCGCAGCCGAATATGTCGATGAGGGCTTCACGGCGGTGAAGTTCGATCCTGCCGGCCCCTACTCCGTGCATGGTGGGCGCCAGCCGGATCTGGAGGATCTCGAGCGCAGCGAACTCTTCTGCCGCCGCCTCCGCGAAGCGGTCGGCGACCGGGCGGATCTCCTGTTCGGGACCCATGGCCAGTTCACCGCATCGGGCGCGCTCCGCCTTGCCCGCCGGATCGAGCCCTACGATCCGCTCTGGTTCGAGGAGCCGGTGCCGCCCGACATGCCGGAGGAAATGGCGAAGGTGGCGCGCGGAACCGCGATCCCGGTTGCGACCGGCGAGCGGCTTTGTACCAAATGGGAGTTCGCCCGTCTGCTGTCGACGGGCGCCGCCTCGATCCTGCAGATGAATCTCGGCCGCGTCGGCGGCTTGCTGGAGGCCAAGAAGATCGCCGGAATGGCGGAGGCCTGGCACGCCCAGATCGCGCCTCACCTTTATTGCGGGCCCATTGCCGCGGCCGCGAACATCCAGCTTGCCGCCTGCTCGCCGAACTTCCTGATCCTGGAATCGATCCGCCGGTTCGACGGCTTCCACGCCGACATTCTGAAGACGCCGCTGCGCTGGGAGAACGGCTATGTCACCGTGCCCGATGCGCCGGGCCTCGGCGTCGAGCTCGACGAGGACGTTGCCCGCGCGCATCCCTACACGGGGCGCGCGCTGCATCTGGACATGACCCAGCATCCGGTCGATCCCATCCGGGATCGCCGGTTTCCAAGGGATGGCGAAGCGTGATCAGTCGCCGCCGTTGAGGTCCCGGTCGAGCCTTGCACCGACGGACAACACGCGCTCGTCGTGCCCCTTGATCCCACCGATCATCAGCGCGCCGGGACGACCGGCACCGGTGGTGTGCGTCGGCATAGACATCGCGCAAGCATCGGCAAGATTGAGCAAGGAGGTGTTGCGCAACATCGCCGCGTTGATGCGGTCGAAATCCGCCAGCGTGTCCGAAATGCTCGGCGGAAAGATCTGCAGCGTCGGAGCGATCAGCGCGTCAAAGCCCGACAGCGCCTCCGCCGTACGCGCGATGACCTCGATGCGGGCCGCCCGCGCCTCGGCCAGCTCGTCGTCGCTCAGCGTCTCGCGGAAGCGGATACGGGTCAGCACCCGCGGATCGCCGACGCTGACGAGCGTGTCGAGATGATCCCCGTAGAGCTCATGGGCCTCGGCGGAGACGAGGATCTTGTTGAGCAGCAGCGCTTCGTGCAGGAACCCCAGATCGAGCGGCACGAGCTCGTGGCCGGCCTCGACAAGGCGCGCCTTGGCCGCCTCGAAGTGGCTGCGCGACCACTCGTCCAGATCGTTGGTGAAGGCGTTCTCCGGCACCGCCAGACGCAGGCTGCCGGCCGGTGCCTCGACACCGGGCGCATCACCGCCGCTCATCACCTGATAGGCCGCCAGCATTGTGGCGAAATCGGTGGCCAGCGGGCCGCAGGTATCGAAGGAAACCGCCAACGGATGCACCCCGTCGAGCGGCACCTTGTCCTGGCTCGGCTTGTAGCCGTAGAGGCCGTTGATGGCAGAGGGAATGCGGATCGAGCCGCCGGTGTCGGTACCGAGCGCGATCTCGCACAGGCGAAGGCCCACCGTCACGCCGCCGCCCGAGGTCGAGCCGCCGGGAATGCCGCCCTCCTCGAAGACGTTCGAAGGCGTACCGTAATGCGGGTTGATGCCGACGCCCGAATAGGCGAACTCGCTCATCGTGGTCCGGCCGAACGGCACGCCGCCGGCCGCCTTGATCCGTGCGACGACCGGGCAGTCCTCGGTTGCCGGCTCCCGGTCCTTCAGCAGCAGCGAGGCCGCCGTAGTGCGTTGGCCCGCCTCGTCGTAGAGGTCCTTGACGGAGACCAGCATCCCGGCGAGCGGCAGCGGCCTGTCGGCGGACGCGACAAGGGCCTCCGCCTCGGCCGCCGCCTGCAGGATGCGGGTGGGAGAGAACTCGGTGAAGAGCGCCGATGCCGCGTCTCCCAGAGCCTCGACGCGTCCGATCGCAGCCCTGGCCTTCTCGACAATCTCACCCATTCACCTGTCTCCTCCTGTGCCGCGCGGACCGTCCGCCGGCGGCAGCTGTCCTGCGACCGTTGCCTCAGGCGACGATCGGCAGAACCGTGATCTCGTAGCTGTGACCGATGCTGCGGCCGAGCACCGGATCGCGAAGCTCCATCCTGAACGCCGCCGCCGGGCGCACGCCGCCGATGGCGCCGAGCGTTCCGCACAGCATGGCGACGCAGTCACCGCGCTCGCGGGCGGCATCCATTCCCGACCCCTCGATCAGATCGGCGAGCGGGCGGATCGAGCCGACCTTGCCGTCCTGATAGGGGATCCAGTCACCGGCCGCATCCTCCTTGATCCACGAGCGCAGTTCAAGCGCATCGAGATGCCCGGCAACCTCGTCGAACAGCCAGAGTTCGCCGGCCACGGGCTTCGCGCAAGCCTGCTTGGACAGCGCCACGGAATGAGCTTCCAGGTCGCGGTCCGTATGGTCGGAGGCAAGACCGATATGAAGCACGCCGTCCTTCGCCAGCAGGAAGGGCTCGACCTCGCCGGAGGTGCCGCCGCCGACGACTTGGATGCGGCTTTCGCGCGTCAGGAGATCTGCGGCGGTACGATAGTAGAGCGGCACGGTGGACGGCGGCGCCACGCCGATTTCCGCCAGCTCGTCGATGTGATGACGGATCGCCTCCGGATCCCGGCCGGTCCAGCCGGCAACGGTCAGGTCAGCAACGTGGGCGACAAGCGGCGCGCCGTTCAGGGTGAACTCCATGGGAAGCTCCTTGAAAAAGGGAAAAGGGCCTGCGCCTGCGCCGGATCAGAGCGATCCGGGCAGGAACAGGGCGATTTGCGGGAAGACGATGAGGGCGGCGACCATGGCGAGCATCACCAGGACGTAGGGGATGCAGCCGAGCATCACCTCGCTCAGCGAGCCGGACTTGCGCGCGCCCTGCACCACGTAGAGGTTGAGCCCGACGGGCGGCGTGATCAGCGCCATTTCCACCAGCACGATCATCATCACCCCGAACCAGACCTTGTCGTAGCCGAGCCCGACCATGATCGGCACGACGATGGGAATGGTCGCGACCATCAGCGACAGCGTCTCGATGAAGAAGCCGAGAACGATGTAGAGGACGATGACCACCAGCAGCGTGCCGAAGGGTGACAGGTTCAGGCTGTCGAACAGGTCCTGAAGCTCGCGGCCGAGCCCGGCCGAGGCCAGCGTGAAGTTGAGGAAATAGGCGCCGGTAATGATCAGCATGATCATCGCGGTGATGCGCACGGTGCCGAGCAGGCTCTCGCGCAGCATCGCCGAGGAGACGCCGCCGTTGAACAGCGCGATCAGCAGCGCCATGGCAACGCCCACAGCCGCCGACTCGGTCGGCGTGGCCCAGCCCGCATAGATCGATCCGATCACCACCGTGAACAGGATGAAGATCGGTACCAGTTGGACGAGGGCCGCGAAACGCTCGCCCCAGGTGAAGCTGCGGCTCGGACCGCCGAGCGAGGGGCGGATCTTGCACAGCACCGCCGTCACGATCATGAAGGCGACCGCCATCAGCAGCCCCGGCAGGAGACCGGCCAGGAACAGGCGTGGGATCGAGGTCTCGGTCAGGAAGCCGTAGACGATCAGGTTGATCGACGGCGGGATCAGGATACCGAGCGTGCCGCCGGCGGCAATCGCTCCGGAAAACAGCTTGGGATCGTAGCCCAGCCGCTCGGCCTGGGGCATGGCCACGGTGGCGACCGTCGCGGCGGTTGCGACGGAGGAGCCGGAGGTGGCGGAGAACATCGTCGCCGTGCCGATATTGGCATGGACCAGCCCGCCCGGCAGCCAGGACACCCACTTGTCGAGCGAGCCGTAGGTCTTCTCGGCAATGCCGCCGCGCACAAGGATCTCGCCGAGCAGCACGAAGAAGGGAATCGCGATCAGCGTGGCGGAATCGGACGCCGACCAGACCACCTGCCCGAGGCCACGGATCAACGGAAAGACCGAGAAGAACTCGGAAATGCCGAAGCCGAGCAGGAACAGGACGATGCCGACGGGAATGGACAGCGAAAGGAGCCCGAGCAGGGCGATGGCGACGCTTCCGATCATTTGCCGTCCTCCGCTTCGCCGCGTGCGCCGATCATCGCGTCGGCGTTCTGGAAGTCGCCGCGCAGCACGGTGGCCAGCGCCAGCAGGACCAGAAGGCAGGAGGAAATTGCAAACCACACCCAGCCGGAGAACCAGACGGCCTGCGGGATCCACAGGGGTGTCTCCAGGGCCGTATTGGCCCGCGAACCCCGAACCAGCGTCTTTTCCAGAACCGGCCAGGCCTGATAGGCGATGATGCAGACCGTGCCGGCGGCAATGCTCATCGCGAAGATGTCGAGCATGGCCCGCCCGCGCGTCTGCAGCTTCTGGCGCACCAGATCGATGCGCACATGGGCAAGCTCGGTCAGCGCATAGGACAGGCCCCAGCTTGCGACCGCGGCCATCACATATCCGGAGATTTCGTCCGAACCGCCGAACGAATGGCCGAACTGTCTTAGCGTGATGTCGACGATCACGAAGCCTGCGGTCACCAGCACGACGATGCCGACCAGCAGGGCAAGTCCGGAATTTATGCGGCGGAGGGCCGCGGCAAGATTGTCCGTCATGTCGCGGCCCCCTCTTGGATCAGGCCGTCACTTGACGGTGACGCCGGTGGTCTGGCCGACGCTGTCGTTCCAGCGCTTCACCCAGTCCGCACCGGCCCGCTCGGCCCACTCCGGCAGAACGGTCTCGGTCAGGATCTTGCGCGCGGTGGCGACATCCGCCTCGCTCGCCTCGACCAGCTTCATGGACGCCGGCTTGCCGGCCGGGCACTCGCCATTACCGGTCAGGCAGGCGGTGTCGGTGGCGACGGAGGCCGCAACGGAATCCCAGGCCGGGGTCTCGAACTTCTCCTTGATCTGGGTCTCGATCAGGGTGCGGGTCTCTTCCGGCAGGGCGTTCCAGCGGTCGAGGTTGACGGCGGTGACGACCGAGTCCCAGCCGCCGAGCGGCAGGTTCATCAAGGTGTCGGTGACTTCCCACCAGCCGGCGCTGTAGCCCGAACCCGAACCGGTGACGGCGCAGTCGATGACGCTGCGCTCGAGCGCGCCCGGCACTTCCGAGAAGGCCACATTGACGCCCTCGGCGCCCAGCGCCTCGAGGAACTTCGTGGTCATGCGACCCGAGCCTCGGATCTTCTTGCCCTTCAGGTCTTCAAGCGAGGAAACGTCGCCCTTGCAGAAAACGACCTGCGGGGGATACGGCGCGATCGCCAGGACCTTGGCATTGAAGCGCTGCTGGTAGATGTCCTCGACCATCGGACGGGCGGCCGCGACCATGGCGCGAGCCTCGTCGGCGGTGGTGGCGATCAGCGGTACATCGAGGCCTTCGAGCTCGGGGGCATCACCCACCGCATAGTCGGCGACCGTCATGCCGACGTCGAACACGCCGTCACCCAGCATGCGGAACACGTCGCCGCCCTGGATGCCCATCTGGTTGTGGGTGGTCATCTGCACCTCGATGCCGCCGTTCGATGCGGCCGGCAGGGTCTCGGTCCAGAACGGAGCCTCGAACTTCTGGTGCAGGGGAAGATTGGACCAGCTGCCGACGACCGACAGGGTTTCGGCGGAAGCCGGGGCGAATGCGGCAAACGACAGGGCCGTGGCCGCGAGCAGGCTGGAGGCAATGCGCTTCATGTGGGACTCCTCTGGTTTTCGTTCACTTCGAAGCGGGCCAGACGCCGCCGAGCGTGAATTCGGCAGCATCGGCAGAGAGATCGGTCACCAACATGTGGCCGGGCTCATGGGTGATGGCGATCTCCGGACGGGCCTGGCGGATCGCCATCTGCGGGGTCACGCCGCAAGCCCAGAACACGGGGATTGCTCCGGGAGCAAGCTCCGGGACTTCGCCGAAATCGGGTTTCATCAGGTCGGCAATGCCGATGCCGGCCGGATCGCCGATATGCACCGGCGCACCATGCGCCAGCCGATAGCGATCGGACAGCAGCACCGCCTGGATCGCGTCGGAAGGATGGAAGGAGCGCATCGACACCACAAGCGGTCCGCCGAACGGGCCGCTCGGTGCCGTCTGCAGGTTGGTGATGTACATCGGCACGTTCTTGCCGCCCTCGAAATGCGGCAGGGGAATGCCGGCCCGTACGATGGCCGCCTCGAAGGAGAACGAGCAGCCGAGCACGAAGGAAACGAGGTCGTCGCGCCACACGTCCGAAAGGTCCGGCACCGAGGTGTATCCCTCCTCGCCTGCGCGAAACACGCGATAGCCGGACACGTCGGTGCGGATATCGAGATCCGCACCCAGCGAAGGAATGGCCGGATTGCCGGGCTCGGACATGCCGATCAGCGGACAGGGCTTGGGATTGAGCGTGCAGAAGCGCAGGAAGTCGCCGGCGAGTGCAGCCGGAAGGATCGCCAGGTTCCCCTGGAGGCAGCCCTGGCCGTAGCCGGCGGTCGGACCGCGAAACCGGCCCGTCCTGATGCTGACGCGAAGATCGGCGGGAGACAGACCACGGAAGGCATCCTGTTCGGATGCGGTGCGGTCAAGGGCGACAGATGCAGGCACGCTGGCAACCTCCTCACGTTACCTTGTGAGGATTGCCAGTCGTTATGATCTTGTCAAGTTATCGATATAAGATTTTTATGATCTTCTTTCAAGATCATTTTGATCACATGCGCGCGCGACGGCCGCAACCTCTTCTCCCACCTCCCGATTCCGGTCCGGCATGTAGGCGACGACGAACCGCAGTGCGCTGAGGCGGGCGCCCTCCACGACCTTCAACGGCCGGATTCGCGAGCGGAAAAGATCGGCCTCTGCAATGCGCACCGGAAGCACGCCGATGCCGAACCCGTCGGCAACCAGGTGCAGGACCGTCGACAGGCTGGCCGATCCGTGCAGGTCCGGCGGCGGCAGGTCGGGGGCCGCCAGCAGCCCCTCAAGCTCGCGGAACGGTGGCGTGCCCTTGGGAAAGGAAACGATGGTCTGCCGGGCCAGGTCGGTCAGCGTCAGCGGCTCGCCCGCCTCCGCATCCTCGCCTTCCTTGTCGGAGGCAGCCCCGTACCAGCCGAGCGGCTGGCGCTGCAACGGCACCACGGCCGCGCCGCTCGGCACGCTCTCGCGCAGCATGATGGCAACGTCCAGCCCGTCGTCGGCCAGCGCCAGGCCCAGCTCGCGCGAAGTATCGACCGACAGTTCGAAGCGCACACGCTGGTGCGCACATTTCAATTGGTTCAGCAACTCGCTTAGGATCGTGTGGACGATGGTCTCGGCAACGCCGATGCGGATGGTGCCGCTCAGCCCGCCGGGCCGCGTGATCTCCTGGATCAATCGATCCCGCGCCGCGCTCAGCCGCTGCGCCTCCTCCAGGAAGCGACGCCCGACCGGCGTCAGCCGGACCTGGCGGCGACCACGGTCGAACAGCTGGATGCCAAGCCGCTTTTCCAGGGCCAGAACCCGGTTCGAGATCGCCGACTGCGAGAGCCCGTATTTCGCGGCGGCAGCGCGAAACCCGCCTGCCCGGACGATATCCTGGAGGATCTCCACGTCCTTCAGCTCGAACACGTCAGTTCCTCCCTCGCCGCGCCCGATGCGCGGACGCCGCATCCTCGTGGAACGAAGGAGCGGATTCAAGCGCTCCGCGCAAGCACTGCAAACCCGCCTCTGGCAATGCCGTCATGAACTGCATATCGTGCCGCGATCTTCCCTGCCGCACCCGGTCGCCGGGCGCTCCACTGCGAGATCGGCACTCATGACACCCGACCAGCTCGTCGCCTTCGCCACCTTTGCCTTCGTCGCCTCGGTGACGCCCGGTCCCAACAACGTGCTCCTGACAGCCATTGGCGGATCCGCCGGCTTTCGCAAGGGCATGCCGACCCTGTGGGGCATCGTCTTCGGCTTTGCGGCGATGATCTTCTCGCTCGCCGTCGGCCTCGGCGGCACGGTCTTCACCCTGCCCCATGTGATGGACGCGATCCGCATCGTCGGCCTCGTCGTGCTCCTGTGGCTCGCCTGGAAGATCGGCTCGGCGCCGGTCGGCAGGACGGACGAGACAGCACCTACAAAGGACAAGCCGGTAGAACGGCGTGGCAGCTTCGTCGGCGCCGCTCTGTTCCAATGGGTCAACCCCAAGGCCTGGCTGATCGCCGCTGGCGCCATCGGCACCTACATGCATCCCGGCAGCGGCGGCGTGCTGCAGCAGGCCGGCATTCTCGCCGGCGTCTTCATCGTTGCCGCGGCCCTCGGCTGCCTGCCCTGGCTCGCCTTCGGCGCGGCCCTCGGCGAACTTCTGAAGCAGCCCAGAGCAGCACGGCTCTTCAATGTCACGATGGCAGTTCTGCTCGTCGCCTCGATGATCCCGGTCATTCTCAACGCCGGGTGATGCGGGAAGGCAAGAGCGCCTCCCCGCATCGATCAGATCAAAGGCCGCGGCCCATCACCGTGGACAGCCGGCGCGCGAAGGCGACCGGATCCGCCGGTACCTCGCCGTCGAGGATCAGCGCCTGATCGAGCAGCAGCCAGGCGGTATCTGCAAGCTTGCCCTTGTCGCCGCTGCCGGCCAGCGCCGAGGAAAGACGCGACAGCAACTCGTGCGAGGGGTTGAACTCCAGGACCGGCGCAAGCCGCGCCCGTCCGTCTCCCTGTCGCGACATCAGCTTCTCGAACTGCCGGTCCGGTCCATGCTCGGGGGCGACGAGGCAGACCGGGCTTTCAGCGAGCCGCGACGAGCTGCGCACATCCGACACCCGCTCGCCGAGCGTCTCCTTCAGGAACGCCGTGACCAGACCGATATCGGTATCCCCGGCCTCGGCCTTCTTGTCCGCATCACCCTCCGTCTCGCTGACCGGGATGGCGTCCAGCTCGGCGGACCCTTGCGTGATCGAGCGGAACGGCTTGCCCTCGAAGCCCTCCACCATCTGCACCCAGAACGCATCGACCGGATCGGAGAGGTACAGCACCTCGACGCCGCGGGCACGGAAGCCCTCCAGATGCGGGCTGGCGGCAATCGCCTCCTGGCTCGCGCCGGTCGCGTAGTAGATCTGGGTCTGGTTCTCCTTCATGTCCGCCACATAGTCATGGAGCGAACGCCAGCTCTGCCCCTTGTCGGAGCTGCTGCGGAACCGGGCGAGCGCGAGCAGCTTGTCCTTGCGCTCGAAGTCCTCGTAGATGCCTTCCTTCAGCACCGGGCCGAAGGTTTCCCAGACCTTCTCGTAGGCCGCTGCATCGCTTTCCGACAGCTTCTGTAGGTCCCCGAGCAGCCGGTTGGTCACGCCCTTGCGGATCGCGTCCAGCACCGGATTGTGCTGCAGCATCTCGCGCGACAGGTTGAGCGGCAGGTCCGAGGAATCGATGACGCCGCGCACGAAGCGCAGCCATGCCGGCAGCAGGTCCACATCATCGGCGATGAACACCCGGCGCACATAGAGCTTCACCCGGCCCTTGCGGTCGGGGTCGAACAGGTCGAACGGCTTCATCGACGGCACGAACAGCAGCACGGAATATTCGTGCCGCCCTTCCGCCCGGTAGTGGACTGTCATCGCCGGCTCGTCGAACTGGCCGGACACGTGGCCGTAGAACTCGCGATACTCCTCCTCGCCGATCTCGGACTTCGAGCGCGTCCACAGCGCCGTGCCGTCGGCAAGGCGGCGCGGCTCGCTCTCCTCGCCGTCCTCCGCTGGCGGCACGGCCAGCGTGATCGGCACCGGCACATGCGCGGAGTAGGCGCGCACGATCCGCTCGATGGTGGCAGGCCGCGCATAGGAGGCGGCATCGTCCTTGAGATGCAGGATCACGCGGGTTCCGCGCGCGGGCACATCCGCATCGTCCCCGGCCGGCTCCACCGTGAAGGCGCCGAGCCCGTCGGAGCTCCACTGCCAGGCTTCGCTGCTGCCCGCGGCCCGGCTGATCACGTCCACCTTCTCCGCCACCATGAAGGCGGAATAGAAGCCGACGCCGAACTGGCCGATCAGCGCCGTCCCGTCCTTGCCCTCGCCCAGCCGGTCCATGAAGGCCTTGGTACCGGAGCGGGCAATGGTGCCCAGATTGTCGATCAGCTCCTGCCGGCTCATGCCCGAGCCGTTGTCGGACACCACCAGCCTGCGGCCGGCCTCGTCCGCCTCCAGGCGAATGCCGAACTCGGTATCTTCGCCCAGCAGCGAAGGATCGGTGAGGGCTGCGTGCCGCAAACGCTCGCAGGCATCGGCCGCGTTGGAGATCAGCTCGCGGAGGAAGATGTCCTTGTTGGAGTAGACCGAGTGCACCATGAGATGGAGCAACCGCGCAACCTCCGCCTGGAAGGCGTGACTCTGCGGCGCCTTGGTGCCTGCCCCTGTCGTGTTCGGCTCGGTACTCATTGGTTCTGACTGCCCCGTACGCTCGTAAATGTCTGACGGTGAAACGCCCGCGCGCCGGATCGGCCCGGCGGATGCGAAGGCGGCTGAGATATCGGCTTGCGATGCGGCGAAATCAAGCACCCGGGCCGCTGGAGGGACCGGCCGGGGGACCAAGAGGCGACGATCCGGGCCACACGCCCTCTTCCTGCGCCACCCGTCTCAGCAGCGACGGCCGGTCGGTGACGATGCCGTTGACGCCCATCCGGATCAGCCGGCGCATCTCCGCTTCCTCGTCGATGGTCCACACATGCACGGCAATGCCCTTGGCGTTGCAATGGCGCACGAAACCGGGCGTTGCGAGCGGAACGCCATACTGCGCCAGCGGAATCTGCGCACAGGCGACATCGGGCGCGGCCACCGGCATGCCCCAGGCGCCGAAGCGCAGGGCGGTCACCGCGCGCGGCCCGCTGCTGAGGCAAACCCTGTCGCCGAAGCGGGCGCGGGCCGCCCGCAGCCGCGCGTCGGAAAACGAGGCGATGCAGACCCGCTCCAGGCACTGCATGCGCTCCAGCAGGTCGAGCGTCGGCAACAGGGCCTGGTCGGTCTTGATGTCGATGTTGAAGCGCAGCTCCGGAAAGCTCTCCAGCGCCTCGGCAAGGGTCAGAAGCGGCTCGCCGCCCTGGATGCGCACCCCGGCAAGATCCGACATGACGAGCGAGGAGACCACGCCCTGCCCATCCGTCGTCCGTTCCAGCGTATCGTCGTGGAAGACCACCACCCGCTCGTCGCGAGAGGCCTGCACGTCGATCTCGATATAACGGTAGCCGAGGCCGGCTGCAGCGGAAAATGCCTGCCGGCTGTTTTCCGGGTTCTCCAGCCCGCCGCCGCGATGGGCGAGCGCGTGGAATCCCGGCTCCGCGAGATAGGGATGCACGAACCCTGTCGGCCGCGCGGCGCTCATGCCCAGCGCCCGTCCGGGTCGAGCGCGATCCTGCGCCCCAGCCGGGCGGAGGCATGCGCCGCCTCGATAAGGCCGATCACCTTCGCCGCCGAGGCCATGGTCACCGGTACCTCGCCTCCGGTCTCGATGGCCTGCCGCATGCGCTCGTAGAAGGTCAGCCAGCGCCCGCGCTCGCACGGAACAGCGCGGCGGCTTCCATCCGGGGCGACGATCTCGCCCTGTTGCGCCTCCGGCTCGCGGCCGAACTGCGGATCGAGCGGTGCCATCCCGGCCTTCAACTGGTCCTCCTGCACGTCGAGCCCCTGCTTGCGGAACAGGCCGGCGGTTCCCTCGATACGGAACCGGTCGCGCGGCGCGGCAGAGATCAGCGAGACGCCGAGCGACAGCCGCATGCGGCCCAGTCCCATCAGAAGCTCGAACCCGTCATCCGTCGCCCCGTCCTGGCGCTGGGTGAAGACATCCGCCTGGAGCCAGTCGGGCATGCCGACGAGCTGCAGCGCCTGGTCGATGAGGTGGGAGCCGAGATCGTAGAGATTGCCGGAGGCGGGCGCCGGCCGGTCGCGCCAGCGGTCGGCGACCTGCGGCCGGAACCTGTCCCATACCAGGCGCAACGCGGCGATCTCGCCCAGTTCGCCGCTTTCCAGCAGACGCCGTGCGGTCAGGAAATCGCTGTCCCAGCGGCGGTTGTGATAGACGGCGAGCTTGAGGCCCTTCTCGCTCGCGAGCGCCGCCAGCTGCTCCGCCTCGGCGCGGGTCGGCGTTGCCGGCTTGTCGACGACCACATGGCGGCCGGCCGTCAGCGCGGCCCGCACTTGCGGCACATGCAGCACGTTCGGCGTCACGATCACGACGAGATCGATGTCGGGCCGCGCCAGCAGGGCCTCGAAGTCGGAAACGACGGCCGCCTGCGGAAAATCAGCGGCAACCTCCGCGCCCCGCGAGGTCGCCACCGCAGCCACTTCCATCCCCGCGGCCGCCACGAGCGGTGCATGGAGGTAGCGCCCGGCCGCGCCGTACCCTGAAAACCCGACCCGCAGCGCCATGTCGTTCCGCTCCCCTCTCGTCTTGGGCGGGATCTTGGGAAAAAGCGGAGCGCAGGGCAACCCGTCGGCCGGCTTTTGCCGTGCCGATTGACCTCAATGTCTGTTTGAGCTGCAATCATGGGACCGTGAACGATGGGTGCGACCAGCTGGACTGGCAGCGCGCCTGCGGGTACTTCACTCCGTCAGACCGCAGAAGGAACCTGTTCATGCGCCTGCTGCATGGGATCGCCCTCATCGCATGTCTCGGCATCGCGCAAGTGCTCGGCGCTGCGCCCGGCCTTGCCGCGGAACGGCTGGCGCTGGTTATCGGCAATTCCGACTATTCGGGCAATGCCATGACGCCGCTGAAGAACCCGGTCAACGACGCCGCACTCATCGCCGACACGCTGCGCCAGGCCGGCTTTGCCGTCGAAACCGTGCTCGACGCGGATCTGCGGACCATGAAAGGGGCGGTCCGAGACTTCACGAAGCGCCTCGGGGAGGCCGGCGAGGGATCCGTCGCGGCCGTCTACTATTCCGGGCACGGCTTCCAGGCGGGAGGGCGCAACTATCTCGCACCCATCGGGGCCGACCTGCGGGACGAGGTGGATGCGGAGTTCGAGGCCCTTGCCGTGGACTGGGTTCTGTCCGCCGTGGAAGACGCACACAAGGGCGCCAACATCGTCATTCTCGACGCATGCCGGAACACCGCGCTCAGCCGGTCCGTCGGCGCCGGCGGCCTCGCCCTGCTGAACAGCACGCCGCGCGGCAGTTTCATTTCCTTCGCCACCGCTCCCGGCAGTACCGCCGCCGACGGCACCGGCCT
Organism: Stappia sp. 28M-7; assembly: GCF_014252955.1. Classification (NCBI taxonomy): domain Bacteria; kingdom Pseudomonadati; phylum Pseudomonadota; class Alphaproteobacteria; order Hyphomicrobiales; family Stappiaceae; genus Stappia; species Stappia quadratibracata. The sequence continues at coordinate 4,043,429 of NZ_JACMIA010000001.1, forward strand.
CAACAGCCCCTACACCTCGGCAATCGCCGCGGAACTGCTGGTGCCCGGCCGCAGTATCGAGGCCGTCTTCAAGGCGGTGCGCCTGCGGGTGGTGGAAGCGACCGGCGGCGACCAGGTGCCCTGGGATCACTCCTCGCTGACCTCGGAAATCGTCTTCGTGCCCGACGCCTCCGCCGACGGATCGGCGGCGGTCGCGCGCGCTGCGCCCGGCTCCGACGTCCAACTCGAGCTGCAGTTGTGGAACGACGTGAAGGACAGCGGCTCGGCCGACCAGATCCGCAGCTATCTCGACCGCTTCCCGGACGGGGCCTTCGCCGCGCTGGCAAAAACGCGTCTCGACGAGGTCGAATCCGGCAGCGGAGACGACAGGATCGGACAGCTGTTCGCCCAGCTCGCCAGCCGCTCGCTGATCGTCGACAGCCCGACCCAGCCGCACGAGTTCTACTCCAACGCCCGTCTCAAGGAGATCCGCGGCGACTATCCCGGCGCCCGGCAGGATTATCTCAAATACTTCGCCTTCGGCATGCCGCAGGTCGATCCGCACCTGCGCTTCCAGTCGGTGCTGAGGGTGCAGGAAGGACGGGCCGGCGCATTGGAAATCTACCGGTCCCTGTCGCAGGGGCGGAACGATCCAACGACCCTGTTCGCCGAGATCCTGCTGGAGGAGCGCGAAGAGCGCGTTCGCCGCCTCAGTACGTTCCTGGATGCCTATCCCGACTTCTCGCCGGCGCTCTACGCCCTGTCACAGGACTACAGCCAGACGCGGCTCGGCCAGCAATCGGCCTCCGACAAGACGCGTGAGCGCGATCTGCTCGACCGCTTCATGGCCGCCGTCGAGGATGGCCGCTTCCTTGGCTACTATCTCGACCAGCAGATGGCCGCCGAGCAGGTCGAGGACGCCAGGACCCGCCTTGCCGCCCTGTCCTTCATCAACCCGGCCGCGCTTGCCAACCCGGTCCGCCTCAACGCCATGCGCTCGAACCAGGGATGGATGCTGACCCTCGCCATCGCCGACCGGACGCGCGAGATCTTCGTGAAACTGCCGGGCGGCGAAGCCCGGTCCACCGGCTTCGTCAACGGCGCGGTCGACCCATCGACCGGCGCACCCATCCCCTATCCGGCCTTCGAGCTTCCCGGCAATGCCGGCGACACGGCCATCGAGGTGAGCTATCTCAACATCCACGGCGAGATGCAGGGCCCCTTCTCCGTCAGCTTCACGCCGGGCGATGCGCTCGTCTCGGGCCAGAAGGACATCCTCGAGCGGCTGAGCACCGGATGGCTTGCCTTCCGCGACTGGGACGGCCGCAAGCTGCTCTATTTCACCCACCTGATCAGCTATCGCTGCGCGATCCAGGAAGTCCGCTACGCCCTCGACAGCGAAACGCCGGACCGCACCTTCGACACCGGTCCCTGCGATCCGGACAACCCGCATGCCGTTCCGTCTTCGGGGCCCGGCTCCACGGTCCATGTCGACATTCCCGCCGCCACCTCCTTCGTCTCGGTGGAGCTGTTCTATCGCGACGGCACCCGCTCCGGCGTGAAGCGCTTCGACGTCGGGCCATGAGCCGCGCGGCAACCCTCAGGCCCTGCGGCCCCGGCCGGGGGAGAGGCTGGTGACGACGCGGCCGACACGTCGTAGCGGATGGCAGCTGGAGATCGCGGCCGTTCTGCTTGCCTCTTTGGTCGCGCTTGTGGCCGCCTCCCGGCTCGACCCGCTTGCGGGCGACATCGCGGTTTCCTTCGCGCCCTCGCCGCCGCCCGAGACCCTGTCCGAAATCGTGGTCGCCGTCGTGACCGAGGACACGCTTGCCACCTTCCCCTACCGCTCCCCCATCGACCGCGAGTTCCTGGCCAATCTGGTGAAACGTCTGGACAAGGCCGGGGCCGCCGCCGTCGGCATCGACGTCCTGCTCGATCAGCCGAGCCTTCCGCACAAGGACAAGGCCCTGTTCTCCGCTATCGACGAGGCCTCGCTGCCGGTCGTGCTCGCCTATGCCACCTCCGCTGACGGGCTGACCGACCGGCAGGCCGCTTTTGCTGCAAAGAACGTCGCCAGCCGCGGGCACGGGCTGATCGCCCTGCCGCGCGACGAGATCGACGGCGTGGTTCGCCACCTGCCGCTGGCACGGGTCGAGGACGGCAAGACGACACGCACCTTCACGCAGGCCCTGATCGAGGCAGCCGGCGCAACGGCTGATGAGAGCACGGGAGACACGCGGTCCCGCATCCTTTACGGCAATGGCGCGCAGACACTGCAGAACGGTGCGCCCGGCCCGTTCCCGCTCTACCCTGCCCACCTCATACCGTTGCTCCCCGACGCGTGGTTCGCCGGCAAGATCGTCCTCATCGGCACGGACCTGCCGACCATCGACCGGCATCCGACACCGATGGTCGCCGGCCAGGGCAGCGCCGCCGGCACCATTCCCGGCGTGCTGATCCATGCGCACATCCTTGCCCAGCGTCTTGCCGGGCTCTCGCTCCCCGCCTCGCCGCCCTGGCTGCGGATCGCGGCGACGCTGGCGCTTGCCGGCCTTGCCGCCCTGGCGCTGTCTCTGCCCTTCCCCCCGCGCCGGCTGGTCTTGCTGCTGGCCCTCGGCCTTGTCGCCTATTTCGCCCTTGCCGCCTGGCTGGTCGCCAGCGGCACCTGGCTGCCGCCGCTCGTCGCCCCTCCCCTTGCGGCCCTTGCGACCGCCGGCGTGCTCTCCTGGCGACGATGGCAGACGGAGCGCTCGGAGCGGGCGTTCCTGCGCCTTGCCTTCTCGCGCTATGTCAGTCCCCCGGTGGTGGAGCGCATCGCCAGCGGGCGGCTGGCGCTGGAACTCGGCGGCGAGAAGCGGAAGGTCACCTATCTCTTCACCGATCTGGAGGGCTTCACCAGCCTGTCGGAGCACCTTGAGCCCTCCGCCCTGACCGACATCCTCAACCCGTATCTCGACGAGATGTGCCGGCTGATGACCGAACACGGGGCAACGATCGACAAGATCATCGGCGATGCCGTCGTCGGCTTTTTCGGCGCGCCCGACGAAGATCCGGAGCAGGAAGCCCATGCCGTCGCCCTTGCCCTTGCTCTCGACGATTTCGCGCAAGGCTACCGGATGAAGGTTGCCGGACGCGGCATCCATCTCGGCGCGACCCGCATCGGCCTGCATGCAGGCGAAGCCGTCATCGGCAATTTCGGCGGTAGCCGCTTCTTCGACTACACGGGCATCGGCGACACGGTGAACACGGCGGCGCGGCTGGAGGGGGCCAACCGGTTTCTCGGCACCCGCATCCTGATGAGCGAGACGGTTGCCGCCCACTGCCCACCGAGCCAATGCAGACCGGCGGCCGATCTCGTCCTCAAGGGCCGCACCACTCCCCTGCCCTGTTTCGAGCCTCTTGCAGCCCGCCAACGGGACCCGGCCTGGCAATCCGCCTATCGCTCGGCCTTTGCCGCGATGCGCGCGGGCAATGCCGACGCAGCGAGCCTTTTCGAGGCCTCGTTGCGGCTGCGACCCGACGATCCCTTGGCGCTTCTGCACCTTCGCCGCTTGCAGGCCGGCGAAACCGGGACCACATTGGTTCTCGAGGGTAAATGAGGCAGACGAGAAGATCCGCGCGCCACCGCAAAGGTTGCCGGCGCGAGGACTGGATGGACACGAGACCCGGGACTGCCATGCGCCAGACCGCTCTTTGCCTCGGCTTCGGCCTGCTCGCCGGCCTCAGCCCGGCCGCAGCACAGGCCGACTATGTCGTCATCGCCGCCAGCGGCGCGCCCGGCAACTATGCCGCCGGGACAGAGATCGCCGACGACCAGCAGATCGATCTTCCCGAAGGCGCCAAGCTGACTCTCATTGAGCGCAGCGGCCGCATGGTCGCGCTGGAAGGCCTGTATTCCGGCACCGTACCGCCGCCAGGCGGGACGGGCGGCGGCGATGCCCCCTCCACCGGCTGGAACGCGCTGAAGCGGCTCGTCGGCTCTGCCGAAGCCAGCTCCACCGTGCTTGGCGCCGCACGCGCCGGCGCCGGCGACATCCCCCCACCTCCCGGCGTTTGGGACCTCAGCACCGACAGTTCCGGCCCCAGATGCATACGCACGGGCGAATTGACGCTCTGGCGCAAGCAGGCGGACGAGACCCAGACCGTCTCGGCCAGAAGCGCTGCCGGCCGACACGACGGCATCACCTGGAAGGAAGGCGAGAACCGGCTTGCCCTTCCCGAGGGGATGGCGATGGAAGACGGCCGCATGGTCGTCTCCGTTGGCGGAGAGCTGAGGGATTTCGAGCTTTCGGTGATGCCGCAGGCGCTTGACGGGGCTCCCGCAGGACAGTTGCTCGCCTGGCTGGCGGAGCGGGACTGCCGCCGGCAGGCGCTCGCCCTGATCGCGCGCCTGCATGCCGGCGAGACCGTAGACTGAACCGACGAGCGCCGGTTCAGGCCGCCGCGGTCAACCGGCGCGGCCGTCCGCTCTTCACCAGGATCAGCACGATCACCGCGATGTTGACCATGTTCCAGCCGATGCCGTTCAGGAACGCCGCCTGGTAGGATGCCGTAAGGTCATAGATCCAGCCCGACATCCAGCCGCCCAGCGCCATGCCGACGATGGTTGCGGTGATCACCGCACCGACGCGGCGTCCGGCCTCGCGGGCCGGCAGGTATTCGCGCACCACGATGGCATAGCTGGACACGATGCCGCCCTGCGACAGGCCGAAGATCAGCGACACCATGTAGAGCGAGGCAAGCCCGTCATAGGGGATGTAGAGGAACAGCGCGAGGCACTGCAGCACCGCCCCGATCAGCAGCGTCGGCAGCCCGCCGATCTTGTCGGCCAGCACGCCGGAAATCAGCCGGCTGGCGATGCCTCCGGCCAGCATCAGGGAAAGCATCTCCGCCCCGCGCGCCACCCCGTAGCCGAGATCGACGCAATAGGCGACGATATGCACCTGCGGCATCGACATGGCGACACAGCAGCCGAGCCCGGCAAGGATCAGCAGGAACTGCAGGGCGCCGGGCGACAGCGGTGTCGTGCGCACCGGCGGCGGCGGCTCCACGTGCCTCGCCCCGGCCGCCATGTGCGGCGCCGGCCGGCGCAGCAGGAAGGCCATCGGCACCAGCACGGCAAGACAGACGCAGCCTGCCAGAATATAGGCCCCACGCCAGCCGTATTCGGACATCGCCGCCTGCAGCACCAGCGGCCAGATCGCCCCGGCGAAATAGTTGCCCGACGCGGTTGCGGAGACGGCGAGGCCGCGCCGTTTGGCGAACCAGTGCGAGACGTCGGCGAGCAGCGGACCGAAGGTCGCCGCCGAACCGAAGCCGATCATCGCCCCCTGCAGAACGGTGAAAATCCAGATCGAACTGGCCTGCGAGGCCAGCAGGAAGCCTGAGCCGAGCAGCACGGAGGCCAGCGCCAGCGGCACCATGACGCCGAGGCGATCGACGAAACGGCCGATGAACAGATTGCCGAGCGCGAAGCCGATCATTGTCGCCGTGTAGGGCAGCGAGGCATCCGCCCGGTCGACGCCAAACTCGCGCTCCACCGCCGGCAACACCACCACCACGGACCACATGCCCGCCCCGCCGATGGTGGCGAGGAACATGGAAAGCCCCAGCCGTGCCCAGGCATAGCCGCTGTCGACACCGCCCGTGTCGTGTGTCCCGCTTCCCTGCATGGCGTGAGCGTCCTCCCGGTTGCCCGCATGTCTCCCGCATGCAGGCTTTTTCAACCGGTTACTACCCTCCGCGGGGTCTTTCAATGTCAATCGGCGGCACCGCCAGAGTGACGTAGCGGCGCGAAGTCGTTAGCAGGCGCGGGCCTGGCGAGGTTCGGCAGCCTCGTTCTCCGCGAGCGCCGTTTCGGCGGCCTGCGCCTCGGCCGGGCGCAGGAACGGCCGGCCCCAAAGCCGCGCCAGCAGCCAATCGCCATCGCCCTCGCTGGAGCGCCGGTGGGACATGTCCCGCTCGGGCACGATGGGTGCGTATCGGCCCTCGTCCCGCTCGGCGATCGCGAAACGGAACACGTAGGCCGGCGTAAGCCCCATCCGCAGATCCGAGACGACGAGGCGGTTCCCCAGTTCCTCGATCCGCAGATAGCCACGGCTGAACCAGTCGAGCTTGGCATAGGCGGGATTGGCCGCAAGGCACTCGGCGAACCTGCCGCCCCGGTCGTGGGTGTAGATCGTCGGAGGGCTGTCGGCGTCGAGCAGCGACAGGTAGAGATTGTGATAGCGCTCATCCTCCATGCCGATCACCTTCCACACCACCGTGTTGAAGGGAGCAGCGATCGCGAAGACCCGCTGCGGCGCGATCCCGGCTTCCGCGAAGATGCGGCTGGCGCGGGCTTCCATATGCGCCTGCAGTCCGACCGTCAGCGCCATATAGGCCGTGCTGAGCACCAATGCGGCGGCGTTCGCCCGTGAAAAGCGCGGCGACCATTCGCCCCGGGCCAGCGCCCAGACCGCGACCGCGAGCAGCGGCAGGGTATAGAGCGGATCGATGATGAAGACGGAGCCGACGCCTACCGGATCCGGAAAGATCGGCCAGAACAGCCGCGTCCCGTAGACCGTCATCGCGTCGATCAGCGCGTGGGTGGCGAAGCAGAGATAGACCGTCAGCCAGACGAGCAGGCGTCGCTCGCGCAGCGAACGGAACAGCCTGACCAGAACCTCGCCGAAGACCGGCGCCGCCAACGCCTGGATGAACAGCGAATGCGTCGCCCCGCGATGCAGGACGAAACTGTCGACCGGATCGGCGAAGGGCAGCAGGACATCGAGATCCGGCAACGTGCCGAGCACGCCGCCGACCAGCGCCGCCCGGCGCGGGCCGAGGGTCTTGCCGAGGAAGGCGGTCGAGACGGCGGCACCGAGCACGAACTGGGTCAGGGAATCCATCGGCGGGTCTTGTCCAGGGCAGGTACGAAAGCGGCGCGGCGGAGCTTATCTCCGCCGCGCCCGCCTCGTGACATTCGGGCGTAATCGCGTTGCGCCCTCACATAGGGTCCGAGGACATCTGCCGCCAGTGCGAACGCCTTTCAAAGACCGCACGCAAGCACCGACGAGGGCCGTACGGTGTCGTTCAATCGCGCTCGTTCAGCGAGGCAAAGGTCTTTCCCTCTTCCGCAAGGCGGACCAGCAGCGGCGCCGGTTCCCAGAAGAACGCGTCTTCCGCCCCGAGGCGGCGCAGTTCGGCGAGCACCGTGTCGAGACCGAGCCTGTCGGCATATTGCATCGGCCCGCCGCGCCAGCGCGGGAAGCCGTAGCCGGCCAGCATCGTCACATCGACATCGAGCGGGCGCAGCGCAATGCCTTCCTCGACGATCTTCGCCGCCTCGTTGATCATCGCCGCCATGTAGCGCGAGACGATCTCCTCGTCGGTAAAGCTGCGCGGCACGATGCCCTTGGCCTCGCGCTCGGCCGCGATGATCGCCTCGACCTCCGGATCCGGGCTGCCGCGCCGGGCGCCGGGCTCGTAGAGATAGTATCCCCGGCCGGTCTTCTGGCCGAACCAGCCGCGCTCGCAGATGCGGTCGGCGATCCCCACCGTGCGCTCGCGCGGATCGCGCGTCGCCGCCCGCCGCTTGCGCCCGGCCCAGGCGATGTCGAGGCCGGCAAGATCGCTGACGGCGAAGGGGCCCATCGGGAAGCCGAAAGCGACCAGCGCCGCGTCGATCTGGTAGGGGCTCGCCCCGTCCTCGACCATGTAGTCGGCGGCCTTGCGATAGGTGTTTAGCAGCCGGTTGCCGATGAAGCCGTCGCACACGCCGGCGCGCACAGCCACCTTGCGCAGCTTCTTGGCCAGCGCAAAGCCGGTGGCGACCACATCCGCCGCGGTCTTGTCCGCGACCACCACTTCGAGCAGGCGCATGACATGGGCGGGCGAGAAGAAGTGGAAGCCGATCACGTCCTGCGGCCGCGAGGTCGCCGCTGCGATCTCGTTGACGTCGAGATAGGACGTGTTGGTGGCAAGGATCGCCCCTGCCTTGGCGATCCCGTCGAGCCGCCTGAACACGTCCTTCTTGACGTCCATGTCCTCGAACACCGCCTCGATCACGAGATCGGTCTCGGCGAGCGCCGAGTAGTCCGTCGCGGTGGAAAAGTCGCGCGACAGGATCTGGTCCCGCCGTGCCTCGCTCAGCTTGCCGCGCCGCACGCCGTCGTCGAGCAGCTTGGAAACGATGCCGCGGGCGCGCTCCGCGCTCGCCTCGTCGCGCTCCACCAGCGTCACGGGCAGGCCGGCATTCAGCGCAGCAACCGCAATGCCGGACCCCATCGTGCCGCCGCCGATCACACCGATCGAAGCGACCTCGCGCGGGCTCGCCGCCTCCGCTTCCGGGATCTTGGCAACCGCCCGCTCGGCGAAGAAGGCATGGATCAGGCCGGCCCGCTGGTCGGAGGCCATCAGCTCCTTGAAGAGCTCCCGCTCGCGCGCCATTCCCTCATTGAACGGCAGGTCGTAGGCCGCCTCGATGGCATCGATGGCCACCAGCGGCGAGATCTGCCCGCGCGCCGACTTTTTCGTCTTAGCCCGCCAATCCGCGAACAGCGCCTCGTCCTTGGCTCCCGGATCGATCTCGCCCGAGCGCCGGCCGGTCGCCTCGCCATCGGCAAGACGACGAGCATGGGCAAGGCCGGCGGCCAGCGGGTCGTCCCCGTCGACGACCGCATCGACGATGCCGAGCTTCAGGGCCTCCACCGCGGCCACATGGCGCCCGCTGGTGATCAGGTCGAGTGCGGCGGCCGCGCCCGCAATTCGCGGCAGGCGCTGCGTCCCGCCCGCGCCGGGCAGAATGCCGAGCGTGACTTCCGGCAGGCCGACCTTGGCCGAGGCCAGCGCCACGCGGGCGTGGCAGCCGAGCGCCACCTCGAGCCCGCCTCCGAGCGCTGTGCCGTGCAATGCGGCCACCACCGGCTTCTCGCACGCCTCGATGGCCGCGATCACGTCCGGCAGGAAGGGCTCGGCCATCGGCTTGCCGAACTCGCGGATGTCCGCGCCGGCGATGAAGGTGCGGCCAGTGCCGTAGATCACGCCGGCGCGCGCCTGATCGTCTCCGGCGAGCCGGGCGATGGCCTTTGCAAGGCCCGCGCGCACCGCCTGCGACAGGGCATTGACCGGCGGATTGTCGACCGCGATCACGGCAATGCCGTCCTGAACGGAATAGCGTACGGGATCGGTCACAGGGCAACTCCTTGGCATGTGGCGAGGGTCCGGCGTCCCTTTTCAGCCGGCGCATTTGGGCCGCAGTTTAGGGAGCGGCCCAACTGTTTCAATCCTAAAATATCTCCGCGCGAACGGCTCCGCCCGCGCCCTAACGGGTGAACGAGATCGCCATGTCGGCAAGCGACAGCCCGGCAACGCGCGTCTCCCAGGTCTCGCCGGGCGCCACCGGAAAGGCCCGCGTCAGCGTCCCCGTCGTCACGACTTCCCCAGTGGAGACCGTGCTCGCCAGCGCGGTAGCAGGCAGCCCGTCGACCATAGCCTTGAGCGCGCTCAGCGGCCCGCCGAGCACGTTCTCCGCGCGGCCGCTGTCGATGAGCTCACCGTTGCGATGAAGATCCAGCGTGAAGGAGGAGAGCCGTTCCAACCACTCGGCCCGGTTCACTGCTGTGACGGGCGCAAAGGGGCGGTGCCGCAGCAGGCCGTGCAGGGCGAAGGCGGCGACCGTATCGGCCGCCTGGAACCGCCAGTCCGGATAGATCGACTGGACGATCTCGAAGCCGAGCGCCACCCCGTCGATCCGCTCCAGCAACTGCGCCTCCGAAAGGCCCGCCTGCAGCGGCGAGGCGATCCGGAAGACGATTTCCGGCTCGATTCTCGGCTCGACCAGATGGCCGATGGATGTTTCGGCCGCCCCTTGCGCCGGCACCGCGGCCAGCGTCGTGTCGTAGACCGGCCCCCAGATCGGCGCGTGCACGTCGTACTCGTCCCAGATGGTCCGGTTGGTGAAGCCGATCTTCCAGCCGCGCGGGGTTTCGCCGCGGGCGATGCGGGCCGCGCGGATCTCCGCCGAGACCCGATAGGCGCGCGCTAAGCCGAAGGCGTTATCCCCGTCGGTGATCGGTGCGCAGGAGCCTGCCTCGCCGGCGATCTTCAAGAGCGCTGCCGCGTGGTGCCTGTCGCCATCCGAAATCTGCAAGGCCGTTCCTCCCGGTTATCCTCGTTGGTCGCGCGACACGATGGCCGCGCTCCGCCCCTGTGGCAAGTGGCCTCGTCGGCTCGCGAACCGCTCGCCTTTCCGCATGGCTGTCCCCGCGCTATCTTCGCGGCGGCGAAACCAGCTTTCGCCAGACCCCGGAACCGCCAGCGAAAGGCCCCCTCATGCTGCGACTTCTCCAGGCATTCATCCTGCTGCTGCCGCTGACCCTTGCAGCGCATGCGGAAGAACTCCAGATCCGCGATCTCGTTACCGGCACCGGCGAGGAAGCCGTGCCCGGCGCCACCGTGACCGTGCACTACACCGGCTGGCTGATGGACGGCACCAAGTTCGATTCGAGCCTCGACCGCGGCGAACCCTTCTCCTTTCCGCTCGGCGCAAGCCGCGTCATCCGCGGCTGGGACCAGGGCGTCGAAGGCATGCGCGTCGGCGGCAAGCGCGAACTGATCATTCCGCCGGAGCTCGGCTATGGCGCGCGCGGTGCCGGCGGCGTCATTCCGCCCAACTCGACCCTGCGCTTCGAGGTGGAGCTGCTGCGCGTTTCCAAGGCCAATTTCGGCACGCTCGACAACTCGCAGCTGAAGGAGCGGCTGGCATCCGGTGCGGTGCTGGTCGACATCCGCCGACCCGACGAATGGAAGGAGACGGGCGTCATCGACGGCGCCCGCCTCATCACCTTCTTCGACCGCGAAGGCAAGGTGAACCCCGGCTTCATGGACGAGCTGGCAGCTGTCGCCGGAAAGGAGGACCGGATCGTCTTCGTCTGCCGGAGCGGCAACCGCTCGGAGGTTCTGGCGCGGTTCCTCAGCGAGCGGGCCGGCTATACCGCCATCGACAGCGTCGGCCAGGGCATGGTCGGCTGGATCACCGCGGGCAATCCGGTCACCGACGCGAAAATGCCCGAAATCTGCTGGCTCTGCTGAGCTCCGCCGGAGCCGCCCCGAATTTCCGGATTATCGTTTTAATTCAGTCTTTTCCCGCACCATCCGCCGCCCGCAACAGGGCGACAGCCCGACGCATTCGCTGCACCGACGTCAGATGCGCCAGCAGCGCATAGATGCCGAGCCCGACGGCAATCGTCGAAGCCGGCGCGATCCCGGCAAGCGACAGCCCCCCGGCAACCAGCAGCATAGCGCTCAGGAAGATGATCCGCTCCAGCCGTTCGAAGAAGTCCGGCCACGCCTCGTTGCGGATCGGGATCTCGATGGCCGTGCGCGCCTTGGCGTAGCTGGTCAGCACACCGCCGGAAAAGGCCAGCAGCGCCAAGGCCCAAAGGTCGTTGACCGCCGCAAGGGCGGCCAGCACCGCCAGCTCCTGGTAGCGGTCCACCATCGCATCGAAATAGCCGCCGGACTTGGTGCACATCGACCGGCGCCGCGCCACCGCCCCGTCCAGCGCATCGAACGCGAAGGCAAAGGCCAGCGTCAGTCCGAAGATCGCCGGATTGCCGTGCCACAGGTAGAGCGCGGAGGTCAGGCAGATCAGGACGAGCCCCGTCGCCGTGACCTGGTTCGGCGTCATCCCCATGCGCACCAGCGGGGTCGCCATGCTCTCCCAGAGCGGGTCGATATGGCGCTTGAACAAGCCGTCGATCATTGGCGCGGTTCCATTTTTTCCAAGAAAAATCAGCGATAAAGCGAGATCAGCTTCGGCCGGTGCCGGTCGAGCAGCGCCGCCCGCCGGTCGGCCCGCGCCATGCCTTCGCCCTGCGGGTCGTAAGTCAGCGCCTCGCCCTGGGTGAGGGTCGCGGCGGCCGCCTCGACGCTCGGATACCAGCCGAGACCGGCCGCGGCGATGGCGCCCGCCCCGCGCACGCCGGCAAGGCGCGGCTGGCGCACCACGACCTGCAGCTTCAAGGCATCGGCCAGCATCTGCGCGAAATGCGGGTTGACCGCGCCGCCGCCGACCAAAGGCAGCGGCAGGCCGGCCTTCAGCCCCTTCTGCCGCGTCACCTTGCTGAGCGCCCAGCGCATGTTCAGCGCAACGCCCTCCAGCACCGAGCGCAGCAGCGCATTGCGGTCGTGGCTGACGGAAAGCCCCGTAAAAACACCGCGTAAGCGGTCGTCATCGACCGGCACGCGCTCGCCGGCAAGCCAGGGCACGAAGAGCGGATCGCTGTCGCGCAAGGGGCCGATGCCGGCATAGAGCGCCTCGAGCGAGGCATCGTCGTCGCGCGCCGCGCCGCTCTCCCCGCCGCCGAACAGCCGGGCGGCCCAGGCGAAGGCGGACCCCGCGCTCTCCTGCGTCGCGATCAACAGCGGCCGATAGTTCACGCTGGAGGATATCGTGGCATAAGAGTGGAAAATATCGATCCTTCTGGAGGGGAAAAAGCCGCTGAGCCAGGCGCTGGTGCCGGCATAGGCGTGCAGTTCCCCGTCTCCGGTCGCGCCCGAGCCGATGGCGGTTGCCACCACGTCGCCCGCCCCGGCGATCACCGGCAGGCCGGCGGCAAGGCCGAGCTCTGTCCCCGCCTGCGGCAACAGGCCGCCGACGGTATAAGTCCCGTCGACGATCTCCGGCAGCCGGTCGAGAGGAATGCCGAGCCGGCCGGCGAGATAGGGCGACCACCCTTCCCGGCCGGGCCGCGTATCCATCATCCAGGTCAGATTGGCGCTGTCCGCCGTGGTGACGAAACGCCCCGTCGCCCGGTGCAAAAGCCAGTCCTTGACGTCGAGCAGCCGGGCGGCCGCATCCCACACCTCCGGCTCGTGCTGTTTCAGCCAGAGCATCTTGGCCGGAGGGTCCATGCCGTTGTGCGAGGGAGCGCCGTTGGCGATGCGCGTCCATGTGTACAACTTGTCGAGCCGGTAGCCGGCGAGCGAGGGAAATCCCCCGTTCATGGCGCGCGACAGAGAGCCTGCCCGCTTGTCCAGCCAGACGATGGCCGGGCGCAAGGGACGCCCCGATTGCTCGACCGGAATGACGCCGCACATCTGGGCGCAGAAGACGAGGGCCGAGGCGCGCGCGGATAGATCGGGGATCTGCGCGGCAAGATCGGCGATCCCCTCGCGCAGCGCCGACCACCAATCCTCGGGCTGCTGCTCGGCGCGGTCAGGCCCGGGAAGGCTCAAGGGGTAGCGACGCGTTGCCGTCGCAATGGCGGAAAGGCTGCGGTCCAGCGCCGCGATCTTGACGCCCGAGGTGCCGAAATCGGCGGAAATGATCAGGCCGCGCTCATTGGAGCCCGAACCTTTTCCCCCTGCTGCGTTGTCGCCGATCACCTGTCTGCCCCAAGCCTCATGCGGGGAATTGCCCCTTCGCCGGCATCGGGTTTATAGAGTTCGCGACCAAATGAGAACCGGGAAACGCGCGCAGTGCGCTCCCGCAACCGCGTGCCTCGAGGGCCGGATGATCGCAGCAACGGGGCGGGGACAGGCCGAGGACAAGGGCGAGACGGTCGACATCGTCTACACCTGGGTGGACGACAGTTTCCCCGGCTATCGCGAGCTGCTGGCCACTCATGCGGGCACCGCGCATGACAGCAATCCCAACCGCACCCGCGACAATCTCGAGCTTTTGCGCTACTCGCTGCGCTCGCTCGACGCACATGTCCCCTTCGCTCGCAAGATCTACCTGCTGAGCTGCCGGCCGCAGATCCCCGCCTGGCTGGACACGGATCACCCCGACCTCGTGGTGGTACATCACGATGACATCATGGCGCCGGAGATCCTGCCGACCTTCAACTCCTTCGCCATCGTCAGCCATCTGGCGAAGCTGCCGGGCCTGTCGAGGACTTTCCTCTACTTCGAAGACGATATGCTCGCCTTTTCCCCGCTGAAGCTGGCCGATTTCCGCGGACCGGACGGGCGGGCGAAAGCGTTCCTGACAGGGAAGGCCTCTCCGGTGCTGGCAGGCCTCGACCCGGAGCGCGCAAGCCCCTGGAACCTGGCCATGGCCAATGCCAACCGCTTGCTGGAACGCCGTTTCGGCCCCGGACGGCGGCGCTATCTCGCCCACGGACCGCAGCTGATCGACGCCGCGCTTTTCGAGGAAATGTGCGAGGAATTTGGCGAGGTGATCGAGGCGACGCGGGCAAGCCGCTTCCGCGCCGGCCATAACGTCCCGCCGGAATACCTCTACCCGCACTTCGCCGCGGAAAGCGGCCGCGCGGTCGCGCTCTCCCCGGCCGAGACCCGGCGCGTGATGGGCTATGCCTCGCTGGAAAACTTCCTGCCCTGGACCTTCGCGCAGCTTCGCTATCTGGAATGGGCAAAACCGCTGGCGGTGACGCTGAACGACAGCTTCGGCACAGAGCCGAACCCGCGCGTCGTCGCCCATATGCGCCGCACGTTGGAGCGCTGGTTCCCCGTCCCCTCCCGCTTCGAGAAGCGGGGATAGGGGCTCACGAGAGTCCCAGCGCCTCGCGGTAAAGCCTTGCAAAGACGGGACCCGTGCCGCGAATGTCGGCGTCTTGCGCGCGGGCATCGGCAAAGGCGGTTAGGCGATCGCGGGCAGGCCTGTCCCCGGCAAGGGAGACGATGCGCTGCGCCAGCGCGCCGGCATCGCCCGGTGGCACCAGGAGCTCCGCGCCCTCCCCGTTCATGACGCTGGCATAGCCGTCATTCGCCGCCGCGACCGGCAGGGCGCCCGCCGCCATCGCCTCGACCAGCACAAGGCCGAAGCTCTCGCCGTAAGGGGCAGGCGCGGCAAAGATATCCGCCCCCCCGACCAGGGTGCGGGCGGTGATGTCGTCCGGCCGGTCGACAAGACGGATACGCTCACCGTGAGGGAGGACAAGCGCCTGCTCGACGAGCGGCCGCAACTCCCCGCCACCGGCAATGGTGAGACGGGCCTCCGGCAGTGCCGAGGCGATCTGCGGCCACGCGGCCAGCAGCACATCGAGACCCTTGCGCGCCTCGAACCGGCCCAGAAAGACGATTTCAAAGCATTGATTTTGCTTTATCTTTCGTGCCTGACGCCAGGGTGCAAGGTCGACCGAGGGCGGCACAACCTCCACCCGCGCATCGCGTGCGGCCGCGCCCAGATGCGGCAGCGGTGTCGGCGAGGGAACGACGACGATCCGCGAGTGCGAGAGGAAGTGGCGGGCGGTGAGACGCAGCACCCGCGCGGCGAGGCCGGAGGCATCCGCCGCCGGAAGCGTTGCATGGAAGGTCGTCACCGTCGGCAGGCCCAGCTCCCGCCAGACCTGCCAGGCGACGAAAGGCGTCCAGGGCGTGTGCAGATGGACGAGATCGGCGCCCCACTCGCGCAGGTCGGCGATGAGCCGGCGCCGCTCGGCCCGCAAGGCATAGCTCACCTCGAAGCGGGTGCCGAACATCGACACCATCCGCGACTTTCCGCAACACTCTGTTCCGACTGCGCAAATTCCGTCCGACGTCGGCGGCGCGACGATGCGCACCTCGTGCCCCTCGCCCCGCAGCCACTGCGAAAGGTCGCGCACATGCGACTGGACGCCGCCGGGCCGGGCCATCGCGTAAGGGAGGATCTGGACGATCCTCATGCAGCTTCGCCCGGCCAGTTGCGGAAACTTGTCCACACCGCATCTCCGACATCGAGCAGGGCATAGAGCAGAACGAAGATCACCATCGCCGGCACGGCGCCTGCGAGAGCCGCGATTCCAAAAAAGATCGGCAGGGCACCGCTCATCCCCGCTACTGCGCGCTCGGCAAGGACGACCAATCCCCCTTGGCCCGCCGGCTCGACAGGAGCTGTCGCAGCTGGCGTATCCGGGGCGGCAGAGGCAGGACGCGCGTCCCGCACCACCCTTGCATAGAGGCGCAGCCATGCCGCCGCGACCGCCACGACGGTCCAGAACAGGCCCGTGCCCTCGCCTGTCCCGGCCATCCGGTCGGCGACGATGCCGATGCTGGTGTAGAAGAGGCCCCACTGCGCCATGTCGATGACGAAATCGAGCGCCGCGCCCTTCGAGGAGCTGCGGCCCGTGGCCCGTGCCAGCCCGCCGTCGACGCAATCGAGGATCTGGAAGGCGACCGCAAGTAGCACGGTGGCGAGGGCGGCAAACCCGAGCGGCAGCAGCAAGGCCGCGAGCGGCATCGCCAGCGCCAGCGGAAAGGCGGCGAGCGTCACCGCCGTCGGCGAAATCCCCGTCGGCGCCAGACGCGCGACCAGCCACAGGCTGGGCAGGCGGTACAGCACCGCCACCGCCCAGTCGCTGACGAGCTCGCTGCGGAACCTCTCGCGCCGATAGCTGCGCCAGAGGGTACGAAACGTCAGATCCGGCTGCATGATGTCCAGATAGTCCCTGCCTGCCTGCGCCATCGGCCCTCCCCCAGCCGGCTATTGCCCGCGGCCCGGCGCTCCCCTATTAGTGGATCGCCTTTATCACATTCCGGTTGATCCATGCCCACTATCAAAGCTGTTTTCCTGGCTGCCGGACGCGGCGTGCGAATGGGCGAGCGCGGCCGCATGACCCCCAAGGGCCTGATCTCGCTTGGGCCCCAGAGTTTCCTGGAAGATGCGATCGACACGCTGGCGATGCACGGCATCACGGATATCCGCGTCGTCACGGGCCATCTTGCCGAGCATTACCGCGAGCTGGCGGCAGGTCGCCGGCCCTCGCTCGACCTGCGGCACAACGACAACTTCACCACCAAGGGCTCGCTGCAGAGCCTGATGGTGGGGCTGGACGGGCTGGACGGCCCGTGCCTTGTCCTTGAGTCCGATCTGGTGTTCGAACCGCGCGCGGTTGCAGCCGCCATCGCCGAGCCGCAGACGCCGGCGCTGCTCACCTCCGGCAAGACCGGGGCGGGCGACGAGGTGCATGTGTGGATCGACGACCGGGAGGGACGGCCCTGCCTGCGCGACATGTCCAAGCTGGTCGACCGCTGGCATGACGCACCCTATGGCGAACTGGTCGGCCTGACCTACCTGACGGGCGAGGCGGTGGCGCGGATGCAGGAAATCGGGCCGCAGATGATCGCGCTCGACCCGATGGCCGACTACGAGAGCGGCGTCGTCGAACTGGCGCAGAGCCAGCCGGTCATCGTGCCGCGGATCGACGATCTCGCCTGGGCCGAGGTCGACAACGAGGCGATGCTCGCCCGGGCCGCCGAACAGGTCTATCCCCGCATCGAGGCGGCGCGCCGGAAGGGCTGATCCCCGCCCGAAATTTTGAGACGGATTTTGCAAAATTCCGTCTCGAAATCGCGAAATTTCGAGACGGCCTGCGCAAACCGCTCAATGCGGCCGCGACAGCATCCGCTGCGCCACGAGCACCCCGACGAGCGCCAGGACAATCGACAGCCAGCTGCTGGTGAAGCCGGACAGGACGCCGATCTCGCCCATCGCCCAGGAGACCTTGGTCGCGACCAGGGCGAGATATCCCGCAAGCGCCAGAACGAGGATACGCAGCGGTGCGACGACGCGCCCTGCCCCCGCCACCGGAGCAAGGCTCGCGCCGAGCAGCGCGTAGGCGCCGGGAAGGAAGAACGCCGCCCAGCGCCGCCACAGCGCCGCGTCGACATCCGGCCCCTTCAGCGGGTTGCTGTCGCGGGCCAGCACCTCGAGCGGGGCCTGCGGCAGGTAGAAGGCGGCGATGTCGTAATAGGAGAGCGCCTCGGGCACGATATCGAGCTGCAGCTCCAGGCTCGGATACTGGCTGATGAGATAGAGCGAGGTCTGGGCGTAGGCGGGCGGCGCGCCGTCGCTGCGCGACTGGTCCTCGCCGGGCAGCCGCGCCCACAGGTCGACATCGGTGAAGCGCCAGAAGCCGGGCCGGTCGGCCGGCACGCCGTGGCGCGCGACGATCACGTCGCGAAGGTCGCCGGCGACCACCCCGCGATAGAGCTCGACATCGGCGAGCTCCGGCGCGGCGCTGCGGATCACCCGCGCCTTCAGCACCGCGCCGTTGACGACGAACCAGCTCGGCTCGCCGAGATCGCCGTCGGCGAAGCGCCGGCCGTAGCCGCCGAGCTGCAGCTCGGCCTGGGCAAAGACCGCCGCCGGCCGCCACCAGCGCTCCAGCGAAAACTGCAGCGCGCCGGTGACCGCTGCGAAGAGACAGACCACCAAGAGCGTCTGGCGCGGCGACCAGCCGGCCGCGGCGATCACCGTCGTCTCCCGGTTGAACAGCCGCATCAGCTCGGCCGCGAAGACGCCGATGAAGCAGGCGACCGGAAACAGCCGCGTGGCGATGTCGACGGCGCGGTAGCCGAGATAGGTCGCGACCAGAAGGGCGCGGGAGCGCCCCAGCTCGTCGGCCCGCGCCAGCACCCCGTCGAGCGTCTGCGCCAGGTCGATGGCGAAGGCGACGATCAGGAACATGGTCATGACCAGCGCCGCCGCCTTGAGGTGCGTCGCCAGGATCCGCCGGCCGATCAGCCCGAAGACGGGCGTGCGCCGCCGGGCAAGCGGCAGACCGCCGGCAGCGAAAAGCGAAAGGGTGGAGCCCGGCGCGCGCATCGATCAGGCCCGCGAACTGACGGGACGCAGCAGCACGGCGGCGCGGGCGCGAATGCCGGCGAGTGCGACCAGCAGCACCAGCAGGGCAGCGGCAAGGCCGACCATCGCCAGCGCCTGCGGCTGGTCCGCCGCCAGCCGGCCGAGAGCACCGCGCAAGACGATGTCGAAGGCGAGCAACGCGCCGCAGGCAACGGGCAGCGACAGGAAGCCGAAGACGCCGCGCCCGGCGAAGACGCAGGCGAGCAGCGCCAGCAGCGGCGCGACGAAGACGGCAATCGCCCGCGACAGGCGCTCGCCGGCGATCTTCAGCGCCTCGCGGCCGGTCTCGCCGGCGGCCTGGCCCTCGCTCAACGCCTCGAACACGGTCCATTCTTCGGCGACATCGCTGCGCAGGGCATGATTGAGGATGTTGTCGAGGCTGACCGGCAGCGACACGTTCTCGACCTTGACCTGGGGGAGCGCGGGAATGTTGGCGACGTCCGGCCGGCCGACGGCAAAGAGGTTCGGCCCGCGCCCCTGGCGCAGCATGCCGGCGCCCTCGCGCGTCTCCACCCGGACGAAATCGTAGGCGATCACCCGGCCGAGCCCGAGGCTGTAATTGCCCTCCTCGTCCGGCCCGGCCAGCTTCCAGTCGGCGGCCTGGGTGACGCGCCAGCGGCCCGCCTCGCCGGGCTGATGCACGAAGAGGCTTTCGTGCGGCGGGGCGACGGAGGTGTCGGACAGGGCCGCGAAGGTCCGCCCGCGAATGGTCTCGACCAGGGTGCCCTCGCTCGGCCCGGTGATGCGGGAAAACAGCAGCTCGCTCTTCAGCTGGAAGATCACGGTGCGGGTGGCGTTGCGCGCCAGCGGGTCGATGACGCCGGAAACCGCGAGGCTGGCGAGAAAGGCGAGCGCGCCGAGGGACAGCGCGACGCGCACCGGCAGGCCCCAGGAGACGCCGGCCGCCGACAGGGCGACGAGTTCGCGCTCCTCGCGCGCGGCGACGAAGGCGAAATAGCCGCCGATGACGCAGGCCAGCGCCAGCGCGAAGTCGAAGATCTCCGGCGAGGTGAGGCCGAGAACCGCGAGCGCGTAGAGCAGGTTGCCGCCGTTGCCCAGAACCTCCTCCAGGATGCCGGTCAGCTTCTCGGCGAGGAACACGACCTCGATGATGGCGACGACGAGCACCACCCGGCCGAGCACGCGCGCGAACAGGGACCGCGCGGCGAGAGAGGCAAGCGGTCTCACCTTACCCCGCACTCCGTCCGGCAGATCGCCCCGTTCCGCATGTCGCCCTGCATCGCTCCTCGTCGCAATTCATGCTATGGCCCGGCGACCGTGGCCGCTTGGCCCGGCGGTTCCGATTCCGATCCTCATCATAGGCCGGCCGCAATGTCCCGTCTTGTCCATAAGCCGAGCCAGCGGCTCGGCCATGTGCTTGCCCTGTCCTTCGGCGCCGGCCTGTCGCCGGTCTGGCCGGGAACGGTGGGCGCGGCTGTTGGCCTCGTCATGGCGGCGGGCCTTGCCCCCTTCTCCGCCGCGATCCAGCTTGCCGGCCTTGCCCTGCTTCTGCTCGTCGGCATCTGGGCCTCCGGGGTCGTTGCCGACGCAACCGGAACCGACGATCCGCAGATCGTGGTGATCGACGAAAGCTTCGGCGCCGCCGCCGTGGTGCTGGCGCTGCCGGCCGAGCCGCTGTGGTGGATCGCCGGCTTCGTCGCCTTTCGCGCCTTCGACATCCTCAAGCCGTTCCCGGTCAACTGGGTCCAGGACCACGTGAAGGGAGGCGCCGGCATCATGCTGGACGACGCAGCCGCCGCGCTCTACGCGATCCTGGTCCTGTGCCCGCTCGCCTGGCTTCTCGCCGGCTGACAGGGCGTTACGGCGCAAGGCGTAGCAGGGCGACCAGCGCGGGACCCGCGATCAGCCAGGCATCGACGATATCGAGCAGCCCGCCCTGGCGCGGCAGCACCTGCGGGTAATCCTTGACGCCGGACGCCCGCTTCAGCCGCGAGCCGGCGAGATCCCCGACCACGGCCGCAACCGCAATGACCGCCGCCGCCGCCAGCGACAGGCCGAGCGACCAGCCGAGCAGCAGGGGGCCGGCGATCGCTGCCGTCAGCGCCAGCATCGCCGCGCCGATGGCAAGGCCCTCGACGGTCTTGCGCGGGCTGAGACGGGGGAAGGCCGGATGCCGGCCGAACAGCTTGCCGCCGAACAGGGCGTAGCTGTCGTAGGTCTCGACCAGCAGGAAGGCGAGCACCAGCACACCGGCATTGGCCGGATCGACCCCGGCGGCAACGAACAGGGCGAGCGGCAGGCCGGGAAAGAGCAGCACCTCGCCGGCAAGGCGCAGTGTTCCGTGCGGGCCTCCAGCGTCTGCATGCCGCCGCCAGGCAACGCTGACCGCCTCGTAGGCAACGCGCGTCGCCAGTGCGGCGAGCGCCAGCGAGAGCACGATCCCGCCGGCAACGAAGGGCCCGAGCCCGCCGCCGACGATCACCAGCTCCGTGCCGAAGACGGGCCAGAGCGGGCGGGCCTGCGGCGCCGTTGCCGGCACGAGGCTGCCGAGCGCCAGCAGCACGCCGCCGATGGCAAGGCAGACAAGAACGGCAAGCGCCGCGATGTCGAGGGGAACGAGGGCCGGCATGGACGAGACCATCATGAGAGCTGCGCTCAGTCCCGGTGCGAGCGGGCAACGCGCGCCTGCCACAGGCGCAGGGCGGGCGACAGCAGGCTGTGGCCGCGGGCGAGCAGCTGCATCTGCAGGCCGGGCGCCACGGTGAAGCGGCCCTTCTCGGTGGCGAGAATGATCTTTTCCGCCACCCGCTCGGCTTGCCAGAGGCCGCCGCCGGCGGTGATCGCCTTGGTGGCCGCCGGCTTGGTCTCGTTCTCGGCGACGAGCTGCGGGGTGTCGGTGTCCGGCGGGTAGGCGAGCGTCACCGAGATGTTGCGGTCGGCAAGCTCCACCCGCAGGACCTCGGCAAGGCCGCGCATGGCGAATTTCGAGGGCGCATAGGCGCCGTAGCCGTAGATGCCGAAAAAGGCTGCGCCCGAGGAGACGAAGACCATCCGCCCGCCGCCCGCATCGGCCATTGCCGGAGCGAGCGCATGGGCGACATGCAGCGCGCCGAGATAATTGGTGCGCATCTGCATGAGGTGATCGTCGAGCGGCTGTTCGAGAAAGCGGCCCGGACGGGCAACGCCGGCATTCATCACCGCCCAGCGCGGCACGCCGAGCTCGGCGGTGATGCCGGCGATGGCCTCGCTTGCCTGGTCGGCATCGCCGACATCCGCAGTGCGCACCGCGATGCGCGCCTGCGGAACAGTGGCGGCGATTTCGGTGCGGGCGGCTTCGAGCCGCTCGGCCCCGCGCGAGACGAGGGCAAGGTCGAAGCCCTTGCGCGCCAGCGACAGGGCCATGGCCCGGCCGATGCCGCTGCTGCCGCCGGTGATCAGGGCGACGGGACGCCCGGCGGCGCCGAGCAGTCCTGCCCCCGTCGCGGCGGCCGCCATGGTCAGGCCGCCTCGCCGTTGGCGAAGGCGAGCAGACGGTCGTAGCCCTCGGCATCCTCGATCTGCAGCGGCGGATGCTTGAACAGGAACGCGCTCGCATCCTCGACCGGGCCGGCAAGGCCGCGGTCGGCGGCGATCTTGGCGCAGCGGATGGCGATCAGCGCCATGGCCGCGGCGTTGGGGGAATCCTCGACTTCCAGCCGCATCTCGACATGGGTGCGCACGCCGCCGAACAGCCGACCCTCGAGACGGACATAGGCGACCTTGCGGTCGTTGAGCCACGGCACGTAGTCCGACGGGCCGATGCGGATCTCGCTGTCGGAGAGCCGCGCGTTCATCGCGGTCTGCACGGCCTCGGTCTTGGACTCCCGCTTCATCGCGAGGCGGTCCATGTCCATCATGTTGAGGAAGTCGGTGTTGCCGCCGACATTGAGCTGATAGGTGCGGTCGACCTTGACGCCGCGCATGTCGGCCAGCCGGGCGAGCGCGCGGTGAGTGATCGTCGCGCCGAACTGCGCCTTGAAGTCGTCGCCGACGATCGGCACGCCGGCGTCGCGGAAGCGGGCGGCCCAGACCGGATCGGAGGCGATGAAGACCGGAATGCCGTTGACGAAGGCGCAGCCGGCTTCCAGCGCGCATTCGGCGTAGAACTGCGTCGCCTCGACAGAGCCCACGGGCAGGAAATTGATCATCACGTCGGCCTTCGCCTCGCGCAGGGCCGCGACGATGCCGGCCTTGTCGAGCGCCGGCGCGCTGGAGACGACGAAGCTGCGGTCGGGCGCCTGGTTGCGCATGAAGGCGGAGACGCCGTCGAGATCGGGGCCGCGCAGCACCGGAGCGGTCATGCCGCCCAGGTCCTTGTGGAAAATCTCGGTGCAGTTGGGCAGGGCAACGGCCGCCTCGCCGACGGTGCGTCCGACCTTGCGCGCATCGACCTCGAAGGCAAGCACGATGTCGACGTCTTCCGGCCGGTAGCCGCCAAGCACCGGGAACGGCACGCCCACCGCCTCCTCGCCCAGCGCCCGGCAATAGGCCACGCCCTGGACCAGCGAGCTTGCGCAATTGCCGGCACCGACAATCGCGGTGCGGATCGTTTTCGCGGAAGAAGCGCTCATACTGTCTGGTTACCCCCGAACCCTGCCCGGACGGTACCGACCGTCCGCTCGTCTGGATGCTGTCGCGCGCGGAAGTCCGCGCGCCTGATGCCTGCCGCCGGCAAGGCCGGCGCGGCAAGCGTTACTCGATCTCGATGCGTTCGACCAGCGGCTTGCCGGTGTCCGCGTCGTGCCCCATCACCAGCACCTCGCGCACGCTCGGCATCAGCCCGCTCTCGTCGACATCGGCATAGGCATAGGCCATGCGCATGGTGCGCCCGCCGACGGGAAGCAGAAGCTCGGCCCGGCCGGGCTCGACCAGCCGCAAGGTCGCCGGCCGCTCGGAATAGGACACGATATGGATGCGGAAGACGTCCGGATCGCTGGTGGCACGCGAGCGCACGCCGAAGGCGAAACTGTCCTCGATCATCTTCAGCGGCAGCTGCTCGCCGGTCGTGTTGAACCGGCGCCAATAGGCGACGAGCGGCTCGCGCGGGTCGAGCTTGCCGTCCTGCGTGAAGCGGGCGGCGTAGACCACCGTGTTGGAGTTGCTGGAGCGCTGAAGATAAAAGACCTGGCCCGGGTCGCTGGGCACCGGAAACTCCGGCCGCACCACCGGCAGGCTGGCGACCTCCGTGACGACGGAGCCGAGCGCCTTCTGCGCGTTGCCCGGTGTGATGCGGGTCCCCTCGATGGCCTGAGCCGCCGGCGACAGGGCGACAAGCGCGGCAAGAATGAGACCCGGGAGGCGAAGCGAACGCCCGGCAAGGGTCGTCCGCGGTTGATCCGGCTGGATGCCGGCCCGTTCGTCAGCTGTCATGGCGATGCCAACTCCGCTCGGTGCGCGCCCCGTGCCCCGATTGTTCCGGCCGGGCCGGCGTCAGGCGCCGGCGACGGCCTGTTGCAGCAGCTCCGCCTGCGCCGAGCCCTCGCCATGCGCCACCGCGGCGGCAATGGCGATGGCCTTGTCCATCTGCTCGTGCGTATGGGCGGCCGACAGGAAGAAGCGGATGCGCGGCTGGTCCTTCGGCACGCCGATCTGGACGATCGGCGGGGCGTAGACGCCCTGCTCCAGCAGCGCCTGCGAGGCGATCATCGTCTGCATCGGGCTGGAGAACAGGATCGGCACCACGCCGCAGCCGATGGCCGGGCCGGTGTTCAGCCCCATCGAACGGGCGCGATCGCGGAAGTAGAGCGAGTTCTCGTGCAGCCGGGTAACGCGCTGCGGTTCGGCCTTCAGCTGCGTCAGCGCGCCATGGGCGCTGCCGAGCGTCGCCGGCGACAGGCCGACGCTGTAGACGAAGCCCGGCAGGGTGAAGCGCAGCCAGTCGATGACCCCCTGCTCGGCGCAGATGAACCCGCCGGAGGAGACGAAGGACTTGGACAGGGTGCCGACCGTCAGCTCGATGCGCCGCGGGTCGATGTCGAAATGCTCGCACAGGCCGCGACCGGTAGCGCCGAGCACGCCGTAGGAATGCGCCTCGTCGACGAGGAGCCAGGCGTCATGGGCTTCCTTCATCTCGACCAGCCGCGGCAGGTCGGGAATGTCGCCGTCCATGGAGTAGAGGCCTTCGACGACGATGAGCACGTTGCGATACTGGCCGCGCACTTCTTCGAGCTGGCGCTCCAGATCGTCGAGATCATTGTGGTTGAAGACCCGATGGTCGTAGCGGCCGTTCTTGGCGCCGACGAAGATCGAGTTGTGGGCCAGCTCGTCGATCAGAACGAGATCGCGCGGACCCATCAGGAAGTTGATCAAGGAGACGTTGACCAGATAACCGCTGACCAGCGACATCACGTCGCCGACCCCGAGGAAATCCGCCAGCTCGCGCTCGAAGGCGCGGTGGCCGGCCCGCTCGCCGCCGACAAGGCGCGAGGCGCCGACGCCGGTGCCGAGCCGGTGCAGCTCGGTGCTCGCCGCCTCGATCACGTCCGGATGATTGCTCAGCCCGAGATAGTCGTAATGAGCGAAACTGACGAAGGGAATGCCGTTGCGCTCGCAGAGCTCGCGCTGCTGGTCGACGGGAAGAAAATACGGATTGTGCTGCTCGATGATCGCCTTGCCGGCCAGACGAAAGCGGCGCTCAGCGACAACGGAAAAGCTCGGCCGATCAGGCTTCATTCTTGCTTACCCCCAAACCCGAACCAGGATCGAAGACCGTTCGAGCTGTCTCAATTTACTAGGAGCCGACACCTGCAGCACAGTCGGCGCGCCCGGGAAGGCGACCTGCAGGACATGGCAGCCCGGCTCCCAAAACCATCCGGGCAATCGTCGAGGTCATCGGCATTCCGGCACGGGTGGTACAAAGGCGGCAACTGCCTGTTTGCCCTGCAAGCCCCCTTGCAAGGAGCAGTCTGCCGCCAAGCCCCCACTCAGACGGAAATCGCTAAATAGCCGAAAGGTGGGAAACTGTCGAGTAAGCCGACGAAGGGAGAGGGGTGATACGGACGCAGCGCCCGTGCTCCGCGCCCCGCGCCCCTGTCGAAGGGGGCCTGAGGGCTTGCCTCGGCGCGCCTTCGCCGGCAGCGGCATCACCTTACGGAATATCGGCGGGCCGGATCGGCCCCGAACGAGCAGCGGACCTTGCGTCCCCACCGGTTTCCGTAGCAAATGTGCGGACGGTGCCCGGCGGGACGGTCCGGCACCGGGGTCCCGGCCGCCGCCGGGCGAGCGCTGCCGGAGGTCGATAACGCACGGCAGCGCAACCGGTTCACTCCGCCCGACCGATCAGCGGATCAATTTCTGTTTCAGGTCTGTCACAACTGCTTCCGCCGCCGCGAGGAAGCGCTCGATCACGAGAGAATCGATGGCCCCGATCGTGCCGACGCGGAAGGTTCCGAGCGCCTTCATCTTGCCCGCGTAGATGGCAAAGCCGCGCGATTCCAACGCATCGTAGAAGGCGGAAAAGTCGTACCAATCCTCCTGCGGCTCCAGGAAGGAGACGATCACCGGCGCCTGCAGCGCAGGGTCGAGCGCCGGGACGAAGCCGAGGCGGGCCATGCCTGCGATCAGCGTGTCGCGGTTCGCCGTGTAGCGGGCGAGCCGGGCGGCCGGACCGCCCTCCTCGGCAAGCTCCTGCAAGGCCTCGTGAAGGGCCGCGACCACATGGGTAGGCGGCGTGAAGCGCCACTGCCCGTCGCCGGCAAGCGCCCGCGCCTGATCCTCCAGATCGAGCGCCAGCGAGACCGAGACACCGCGGCGGGCGGCGAGCTCGTCCGACCGGCAGACCACGAAGGCAAGGCCGGGAACGCCCTGCAGGCACTTGTTGGAGCTGGCCGCGAGCGCCGAGATGCCCCAGCCGCTGATGTCGACGGCAATCGCGCCGAAGCTGCTCATGGCGTCGACCAGCAGCCGCCGGCCGGCGGCCCGGACCACGGCGGCGATCTCCTCAAGCGGATTGAGCAGGCCCGAGGTCGTCTCGCAATGGACGATGGCCACAGCCGCAATGCCGGGATCGGCGGCAAGCCTTTCGGCAAGCGCCGCAGGGTCATGCGCCTCAGTCTCCGCGACCTCGACCACGTCGAACGGGCGACCGAGGCGGCGGCAGATCTCCGCCATGCGGCGGCCATAGGCGCCGTTGACCAGGAGCAGCAGCCGCTCGTCGGGACGCAGCATGCTGCCGAGCATCGCCTCGACCGCGAAAGTCCCGCTGCCCTGCACGGGCACGCAGACATGCTCTTCGGCCGTGCCGCCGGCCAGATCGCGGACGCGCGTCAAGACCTCGCCGGCAAGTCGGGTGAAGGCGGGATCGCGCGAGCCCCAATCGCGCAGCATCGCCGCCTTGACCCGGCCGCTGGTGGTCAGCGGGCCGGGCGTCAGCAGGACGGGACCTTTGGATGCGCTCATGCGGCACCGGTGAGATGGGCGCGGAAGCGCCGGGCGACCTCGCGCGGGGCCACGGTCGGACGGCCGAGACCGGCGACCTCCTCGGCGGCGACCTTCACATGCACGAAGCGTGGTCCCGGCACGGCGAGCGCCGCATCGAGCGCCGCTCCCGCCTCGGCAAGGCCGCTGGCGCGGGCGGCGAAGCGGTAGCCGCAAGCGGCGGCGACCGAAGCAAAGTCCACATGCGCGGAGACGGTCGCCTGGCCGCCGGTCGACAGGTGCCGGCCGTTGTCGAGCAGCACATGGGTGTAGCGGGCCGGCGCCTCGGCGCCGATGGTCGCCATGTTGCCGAGCTTCATCAATGCCGCGCCGTCGCCGTCCAGCACGGCGATCTCGCGCTCGCAGTTGAGCGCGGCGCCAAGGCCGATGGCACTGGCCCCGCCCATGGAGCCGACGCAGTAAAGATGACCGGCATGGTCCTGAAGGGTGAAGAGCTCGCGCCCGGTATGGCCGGTGGTGGCGACAAGGCCGGCGCTCTCGGGCAGCTTCTCCCGCAACAGCGCCAGCACGTCCATGCGGCGCGGCAGGCTCGCCCCGCCGCCGAAGTCGACCGGCGCAACGCGCGGTGCCGGCTCGGCCCGCGCCTCATCCAGCGGGCGCGGCGCGATCGCGCCCTTGGGCTGCACCAAGCCGACCGGCTGGCCGGTCGACCGCATATGGGCAACGGCCCGCGCCAGCACCGGCTCGATGTCGGCGACTGCAAGCGGGAACGGCTCGCCGTGTACGCCGGCGAGCGCCAGCAGCTGCGGAGTGATCTGGCCCATCAGCTCGTGCTGCGGCTCGTCCTTCACCCCCGGCTCGCCGCGCCAGGTGGCGATCACCAGCGTCGGAATGGCGAAGGGATGGTTGAGCGAGGTCAGCGGATTGACCGCGTTGCCGAGCCCGGAGTTCTGGAACATCACCGCGGTCTCGCGGCCCGCGCACCAGGCGCCGGCGGCAATCGCCACCGCCTCGCCCTCGCTGGTCGCCCCGACATAGCGGGCCGTCCGGTCGGAGATCACCGCGTTCATCAGCGGCGTCAGGAAGCTGCAGGGCACGCCGGTGAAGAAGTCGATGCCCTGGCGCTTGGCCGCGGAGAGAAAGTCGCCCGCCTCGATCATCGCCCGTGCCTCCAGGCTCTCCGGTCAGACCGCATCGCGCGCCTGCGCCAGGTCCATAAGGTCGTTCACGTTGCGCCAGAAGCCGGTGACATAGACGACGCCGATGCGCTCGCCGGCCGCCGCCATGCGGGTCAGCACCGCGCCGAGATCGGCGCTGGCAAGGCTGCCCTCGGCCGCCATCTCGTCCAGCATGCGGCGCAGGCGGGCAGCACCCGCAGCGCTCGCACGCATCAGGCCGACCCATTCGCCGTCGCCGCCCTCGCCAACGAAGCCCTTGAGCAGCGGCGTTTCGGCCTCCGGGTCGAGATCGTCGGAGAAGGGAAGCGTGCAGGCGACGGCGTCGCGGCCCGCACGGCCCGAAAGGCGCGGGTCGACCGCAAGCACGATGTCCTCCTCCCGGTCCTCCAGCATCGCCAGGAAGAACGGGCGGTAGAGAATGTCGCCATAGGAGACGATGGTATCGCCCTCGCCCAGCGCCAGCGACAGGGACTGCGCCTCGCCGCTGGTCTGGTACTCCGTGTTCTCGACCAGCGAGATGCCCGGCGCCTCGACCGCATCGGCCTTGTAGCCGACGACGACGCGGATATCGGCGACGCCGTGGCGCGAAAGCGCCTCGACCTGGCGGCCGAGCAGCGAGGTGCCGCGCACGGGCAGCATGCATTTCGGCCGGTCCAGCGTCAGGTCGCCGAGCTCCTCGCCGCGGGTTGCGGCCAGAACGATGGCGCGGCGCGGCGCGGTGGCGGCAAGATAGCGCTTCTCCGCCTCTTCAAGCTCCTGCGAACCGGCGAGCGAGAACACGTCGCCGAGCGGTGCCACGTCGCTTTCGACCTCCAGCAGGGTCTGGTGCTCTTGCAGGACCGCGCAGGTGTCGCGCATGGCGCGGATCGAGGCGCGCAGGTTGTGGTTGGCCCAGATGATCATCGAGGCGCCGGCCTCGCGCAGCTTCTCGGTCGGCGTGCGGTAATACTTGGTCGGGATCAGGATCACCGGCGCCCGGTCGCCGAACTCGCGGCAGAACTCGATGATCTCGTCGGCGGTGCTCTTCTTGGAGTGGATGACGATGGCATCCGCCCCCGCATCCGCATAGGCATGGGCGCGCTTGAGCGCTTCCTCGAGGCCCCGGCCGGCGATCAGCGCCTCGACCCGGGCGACGATCTGGAAGTCCGGATGGCTCTGGGTGTCCTTGCCGGCCTTGATCTTGCCGCAGAACTCGTCGATGTCGGCGAGCGGCTGGTTCTCGCCCAGGAACGAGTTGGTCTTGGGGAAGATCTTGTCCTCGATGCACACGCCGGCGATGCCGCGATCGCACAGCTTGGCAACGAAGCGGCGGAAATTGTTGAAATTGCCGTAGCCGGTGTCGCCGTCGACGAGGATCGGCAGGCTGGAGGCGTCCGACATGTATTCCAGCATGTCGAGCACCTGGGTCCAGGACAGCTCGTTGTTGTCGCGCACGCCGAGCGCCGCCGACATGGACAGGCCCGAGGCCCAGATGCCCTCGAAGCCGGCTTCCTCGACGATCTTGGCGGACAGGCCGCTATGCGCCTCCATCAGGAAGGCGAGATCCGGACGCTGCAACAGCTCGCGCAACCGGGTGAACCTGGAGACCGGCGCCGATGCGCGGTCGAGTGCGACGTGCTTTTGCAAAACAACTCCTTTCGGCCGGCCTGCCGGCGCCCGTTCGTAAGGCGGCTCATTGGTAGCGAAGCGCCCGCCAAAAGAAAAGACGGGGCGAGAGGCCCCGTCCGTTTCTGCACCGGACCGTCTGTCGGGAAAGACGCCTCAGGCGTTGACGTCGACGACGACGCGCCCGCGCACCTCGCCGGCAAGGATCGCCTTGCCGAGCTCCGGCAGGTCGGCAAGGCGCGCCGGCACCACCATCCCGGTGAGCTTGTCCATCGGCAGGTCCGCCGCGATCCGCGACCAGGCCCGCACCCGGTCGTCATAGGGGCGCATGACGGAATCGATGCCGAGCAGGTTGACCGCCCGCAGCAGGAAGGGAACGACGGTTGCAGGCAAGGCAGCCCCGCCCGCCAGCCCGACGGCCGCGACCGAGGCACCGTATTTCATCTGCCCCAGAACGCGCGCCAGCATCGCCCCGCCGACCGCATCGACGCAGCCCGCCCACGTCTCGCTCTCCAGCGGCCGCTTGACCGTTTCCGCGATGTCCTCGCGCGCGACGATGCGCGAGGCGCCCAGCCCCTTGAGATAGGCTTCCGTCTCCGGCCGGCCGGTCACCGCCGCGACCTCGTGGCCGAGTTTCGCAAGGATCGCGGTCGCGACCGAACCGACGCCGCCGGCGGCGCCCGTGACCAGCACCGGGCCATTGCCGACCTTAAGCCCGTGATCCTCCAGCGCCATCACGGCGAGCATGGCGGTGAAGCCGGCGGTACCGACCGCCATGGCATCGCGGGTGGTGAGGCCCTGCGGCAAGGGCACCAGCCAGTCGGCCATTACCCGCGCCTTCTGCGCATAGCCGCCCCAGCGCACCTCGCCGACGCGCCAGCCGGTCAGCACCACCTTGTCGCCGGGCGCATAGCGCGGATCGGAGGAGGTCTCGACCGTACCGGCAAAATCGATCCCCGGCACATGCGGCCAGGCGCGCACCAGCCCGCCGCCGGAGCCGAGGCACAGCCCGTCCTTGTAATTCAGCGTCGAATACTCGACCGCCACGGTGACGTCGCCCTCCGGCAGACGGTCTTCCGTGATCGCCTGGACCCTGGCCGATACGGCCCCCGCCTCGTCCTTGTCGACGACCAGCGCGTTGAAGCTCATGGCTTTCCTCCCCTTGAACCTGTCTTTCATCTCTCCGCCCATTGGTACCGGCCCACAGCAAGGATGAAAAGCGGCGCGGCGACGCGGGCAAGCCTCTACCTGCCGGCTTGCGCGACGGGGCGGGCCGGGTAAATATTCATCTAGACAAATCAATGGAAAAACTTCGGATTCAACCGTGACCACGGGCACACCAGAAGAGCTAATATAACAAATTAGGAAGCCAATTATAATCAGGACGATAATATTATGTGGTGGCTAAAAACAAATATTGAAAGAATATCCAAATTGAGAGCGGAAGGCTCTAAGGAAAGTCTCACCTACGCCGCATTGGAGTGCCGGTTAGCGATTGAGCGCGTCTGTTATGAACGCCTCAGCCTCGCGCACGACTATATATCCCACGACGATATACGGAGGTGGCAGCCGAAAGACATTGTAAACATACTGATACAAGAAGTGGATAGCACAATCGCCAGTTCCTATACGTTCTCAATTGGTAAGGAGCCAATCAGCAAGGAGGGTGATCGTACGCAAGAAGAGTGCGAAGCGATTGAGTATGTGCAAGTCGGATCTCAAGTCGGCTTCGACCCCAAGAAAATGGGCGAGCTCTGGCATGCCGTTTCCTCTTTTCTGCACGTGAAAGTCCCCAAGAAAAAAGACGATTCAGTTACCGAGTACGGCAACCCGGACGCGCTGGTGAAGAAGATTGACGAAGTTCTAGTCGAGCTAGAGCGCCTTTCTGAAGGCACGCTAATTGCGAGTGGGCTAGGTGAAACAGTGAGCTTCACATGCTGGTGCGGCACTACGAATGTCCGGCGCGCATCATTATTAAAAGACAACCAGACAATAAACTGCGTCAATCAGAATTGTTATGAGCGTTGGAAGGTTGAGATCAACGGCAGCGAAATCGGTTTTGTCCGGAAGGAAATCAACATCGCCTGTCGTTCCTGCTCAGTGAAAAACCCGCTTCCAGAAAAGCCCCTCTCAGAGCTCAAGAGGGGCCAAGCGGGCGAGTTCATCTGTTCAGAATGCGGAAAAACTAATTTTTTCATGTGGCGGCTGTACTCCGCAGTCAAAGACGACGCACAATGACAGCACCTTAATGCTTTTGCCGCATCGAAAGCCGATAATATTCCTGCATCATCTTGTTCACCTCCGCGGCTGTCGCCCCCTTGATTTCAAGGTGTTTCGTTTTGAATGAAGCTGTGGGCGTCAACCGGCAAGCTGCGAGGAATGCCCTGCCCTGCTCTACAATCGATGCCCACATCGCCTTGCCTCCAAACTTCCGCGTCAAGAGAATCGATAGCAGATGGTGATTCCTCAAATCATCCGCGCAGCTACGCGGATGAAATTACCCCCATCTGAAAGGCATTAAGTGCGAAAGGCAGAAAATTGGCCGAGATTGGCGGATTCCTGCCACCTTTAAAAAGTCCTTAAGGAGATCCAGCGCGGGATTTCCTTCGTTTTTTCATCATGTTCGGGAAAAATGCGGCAGCAGCAGCACTTGATAAACGGCGCGCCATTTCTCCGCCTGACCGGTCCTGCCGCCCCGGAATGATGTTCTCACGCCAAGTCATTGGACGCATGGCGATGCCGGGGCTATGACCGGGGGAAGCTTGCTGCTCTTCGTGATGAAGGGAGGCAGGACAGACGTTCAGGAAAGAAGGCGTTTCCCGATCATGACCGCCCCGCTGTCGCATCTGCGCGTGCTCGATCTCTCCCGCGTCCTGGCCGGCCCCTGGTCGACGCAGGCGCTGGCCGACATGGGCGCCGACGTCATCAAGATCGAGCGGCCCGGCAGCGGCGACGACACCCGCGGCTGGGGCCCGCCTTTCGTCGCGGACGGGCCGGCGGCCGGCGAGAGCGCCTATTTCATGGCCGCCAACCGGGGCAAGAAGTCCGTCGCCGTCGACATCGCCAGCGAGAGGGGCCGCGCGCTCATCATCGAGCTAGCGAAGAAGTCCGACATTCTGGTGGAGAACTACAAGGTCGGCGGGCTGAAGAAATACGGCCTCGACTACGAGAGCCTGTCTCAGATCAATCCCGGCCTGATCTACTGTTCGATCACCGGCTTCGGCCAGACCGGGCCTTACGCCCAGCGCGCCGGCTACGACTTCATGATCCAGGGCATGGGCGGGCTGATGTCGGTGACCGGCGAGCGCGACGCGCTGCCGGGCGGCGGACCGCAAAAGGCGGGCGTCGCGCTCGCCGACATCCTGACCGGGCTGAACGCCACCATCGCCATTCTCGGTGCCCTCGCCCACCGCGAGCGCACCGGCGAAGGCCAGCATCTCGACATCGCCCTGTTCGACGTGCAGGTCGCCTCGCTCGCCAACCAGGCGCTGAGCTATCTCGTTTCCGGCACCTCGCCCGTGCGCATGGGCAACGCCCACACCGCCATCGTGCCTTACGAGGTCTTCGCCAGCTCCGACGGCCACCTGATCCTCGCCGTCGGCAATGACGGCCAGTTCGTCCGCTTCTGCGAGGTCGCCGGCCGGCCGGAGCTGGCCGCCGATCCGCGCTTTGCCGTCAACCGCGACCGGGTCGCCCACCGGGAGATCCTGGCGCCGATGGTCGCCGAGATCATCAAGACGCGCACGACCCGCGAGTGGATCGCCGACCTGGAGGCCGCCGCCGTGCCCTGCGGCCCGATCAACACCATCGCCGAAGTGTTCGAGGAACCGCAGGCCAAGGCGCGCGGACTGATGAACCCGGCCCTGCCGCATGGCAGCGGCGGCACCGTGCCGGGCGTCGCCAGCCCCTTGCGCTTCTCCAAGACGCCGGTGAACGACAAGGTCGCCCCGCCGATGCTGGGCGAGCACACCCGCGAGGTGCTGGCCCGCGTCCTCGGCCTCGATGAGGCCGAGCTCGACGCGCTGGAGGCGAGCGGGGCCGTGCAGTCGCGCAAGGGCTGAGGCCCGTCCACGTCTTGAACAAATTTTGAGCACATTTTTGCCGCGATGCACAATTGTGCAATTTCATTGTGCGCCGCGAAATCGGGCAGCGCGCAGCGTGACTGACGCTGCGTCCCCCGCAAGCTGCGACGAATCCGGCGTTTTTCCGCTGCAAACGGCCTTCGCGCAAAACTGGCACGCATCTTGATCCTCAGTGCCGTGGCTCTTCCTCCGGGGGAGACGCGACAGAGGGGAAACAAATGACGATGTTCAGCAAGAAATTCTTCGCCGGCATGGCGCTTTCGGGCCTGATGGCCACCACTGCCGTCACCGGCGCCTTCGCCCAGGAGGAGACCATCAAGGTCGGCATCCTCCACTCGCTGTCCGGCACCATGGCGATCTCCGAGACGACCCTCAAGGACGTCATGCTGATGCTCATCGAGGAGCAGAACAAGAAGGGCGGCCTGCTCGGCAAGAAGCTCGAGGCGGTCGTCGTCGACCCGGCCTCCGACTGGCCGCTGTTCGCCGAAAAGGCCCGCGAGCTGATCCAGGTGAACGGCGTGTCCGCCGTGTTCGGCTGCTGGACCTCGGTGTCGCGCAAGTCCGTGCTGCCGGTCTTCGAGGAGCTGAACTCGCTGCTGTTCTACCCCGTCCAGTACGAGGGCGAGGAAAGCCAGCGCAACGTCTTCTACACGGGCGCCGCCCCGAACCAGCAGGCCATTCCCGCCGTCGACTACCTGATGAACGAGGAAGGGGTCGAGCGCTGGGTGCTGGCCGGCACCGACTACGTCTACCCGCGCACGACCAACAAGATCCTCGAGGCCTACCTCAAGGCGAAGGGCGTCGCCGAGGAAGACATCATGATCAACTACACGCCGTTCGGCCATTCCGACTGGCAGACGATCGTGTCCGACATCAAGGCCTTCGGCTCGGCCGGCAAGAAGACCGCCGTGGTCTCCACCATCAACGGCGATGCCAACGTTCCCTTCTACAAGGAACTGGGCAATGCCGGCATCAAGGCCGAGGACATCCCGGTCGTCGCCTTCTCGGTCGGCGAGGAAGAACTGGCCGGCCTCGACACCGGACCGCTGGTCGGGCACCTGGCCGCCTGGAACTACTTCCAGTCCGTCGACACGCCGGTCAACGGCGAGTTCATCGAGGCGTGGAAGGCCTATATCGGCGACGACAAGCGCGTCACCAACGATCCCATGGAGGCCCATTACATCGGCTTCAACATGTGGGTGAAGGCGGTCGAGAAGGCCGGCACCACCGATCCGGATGCGGTGATCGACGCCATTGTCGGCGTGTCCGTGCCGAACCTGACCGGCGGCTATTCGGCGATGATGCCGAACCACCACATCACCAAGCCGGTGCTGATCGGCGAGATCCAGGAAGACGGCCAGTTCGAGACCGTGTGGGAGACCTCCGGCCTCGTCGTCGGCGACGCCTGGTCCGACTTCCTCGAAGGCTCCAAGGATCTGATCGCCGACTGGCGCAAGCCCTTGAACTGCGGAAACTTCAACACTGCCACGGGCAAGTGCGGCGGGTCGGGAAGCTAAGCTCCCACCCGTCGCAACCAGAGGGGGAGGGAGGCGGGCGCAGATCCGCCTCCTCCTTACCCCTCCTCTCCTACCGCATTCCGCACCCCAGCCCGGACGGTCCCCAGTGAAAGCATCGGCGAAAGCATCGGCGAACGCATACGCTCCGCGCCCTCTCCCGGCCCCGCGACTGGCCCTGTGGCTGGCGCTTCTGCTGGCGCTACTGCCGCTGGCGCTGCTCTCCTCGGCAGCGGGCGCGCAGGACCATGCCGCGCTTCGCCCGCTTGTCGACGCGCTCGGGAAAGGCTCGTTCGGCGACACGGAAGAGCAGATCGCGGCGCTGGCCGCCACCGGCGATCCGGCCGTGGTACCCGCGCTGGAGGCGCTCACCAACGGCGATCTCTATGTCCGCAAGGCCGACAAATCCGTGGTCATCGGCAAGCGGGCCGGCGGCAGCCTTGCGCTCACCGATCCGCTGACCGGCGAGGCGCTGGAAAGCGCCCCTTCCAGCGCGCTCGACAAGATCCGCGTCAACAACCGCCTGCGCCGGACGATCCGCGCAGCGCTCGGCGGGCTGACCCTGCGCGCCGCGGATGCAAACACCCGCCGGCAGGCGGCCGAGGCGATCTTCAAGGCGCAGGACGCCGAGGGCATCGAGGCACTGGACGCGGCGATCGCCGCCGAGACGGATACCGGCGTCGCCAAGCTGATGCGCGAGGCGCGCGCCGCCGCCGTGCTCGCCTCCGACCGCCCGACCGAGGACAAGATCGCCGCCATCGACACGCTGGCCGAGCGCGGCGACCGCGACGCCCTGTCGATGATCACGGCGGTGCAGAACAGCGACGCAAGCGAGCTGCACGAGGCGGCAGGCGCCGCCCTTGCCCGGATCCAGAAGCTGCAGGCGGCCTGGGACACGGCCCGCAATGTCTGGTTCGGCCTGTCGCTCGGCTCGGTGCTGCTGCTCGCCGCCATCGGCCTTGCCATCACCTTCGGCGTGATGGGGGTCATCAACATGGCCCATGGCGAGATGGTGATGCTGGGCGCCTACACCACCTTCATGGTGCAGAACCTGTTCCGCACCCACGCGCCCGACTTCTTCGACTATTCGCTGCTGGTGGCGCTGCCGGCCGCCTTCCTCGTCGCCGGCCTCGTCGGCGTCGGCATCGAGCGCGGCATCATCCGCTTCCTGCACAACCGGCCGCTGGAGACGCTGCTCGCCACCTGGGGCGTCTCGCTGATCCTGCAGCAGGCGGTGCGCTCGATCTTCGGCCCCACCAACCAGGAGGTCGGCAACCCGGCCTTCATGTCGGGCGCCTTCGAGATCGGCCAGCTGACCATCACCTACAACCGGCTGTGGATCCTCGTCTTCGCGCTGACGGTCTTCGCCGCGCTGCTGATCGCGATGAAATTCACCCGCTTCGGGCTGAACGTGCGCGCCGTCACCCAGAACCGGCGCATGGCCGCCTCCATGGGCATCCGCACGCCGCTGGTCGACGCGCTGACCTTCGGCCTCGGCTCGGGGATCGCCGGCATCGCCGGGGTGGCGCTGTCGCAGATCGACAACGTCTCGCCCAATCTCGGCCAGTCCTACATCATCGACAGCTTCATGGTCGTGGTGTTCGGCGGCGTCGGCAACCTGTGGGGCACGCTGGTCGCGGCCATGAGCCTCGGCGTTGCCAACAAGTTCCTGGAGCCCTTCGCCGGCG
The DNA here is from genome assembly GCF_014252955.1 of Stappia sp. 28M-7. Classification (NCBI taxonomy): domain Bacteria; kingdom Pseudomonadati; phylum Pseudomonadota; class Alphaproteobacteria; order Hyphomicrobiales; family Stappiaceae; genus Stappia; species Stappia quadratibracata. The sequence continues at coordinate 4,080,422 of NZ_JACMIA010000001.1, forward strand.
CCGTGCTGGCCAAGATCCTGGTGCTCGTCTTCATCATCCTGTTCATCCAGAAGCGTCCGCGCGGCCTGTTCGCGCTGAAGGGCCGGGCGGTGGAGGCATGAGCCCCCGTCCCGCCCGCATCCCGCGGAGCCGCCCGTCATGATGGTTCGTTTCCTCGCCGGCGGGTTGACCGGCACCCGCCTCGCCATGCTGGCGCTGCTTGTCGCCGCTGCGGTGCTGGTGCCCGTCCTCAACCTGTCCCTGCCGGCCGATCACCCGCTGCACGTGCCCACCTATGCGGTGACGCTGATGGGCAAGTACCTGACCTACGCACTGCTGGCGCTGGCGCTCGACCTGGTGTGGGGCTATTGCGGCATCCTCTCGCTCGGCCACGCGGCGTTCTTCGCCCTCGGCGGCTATGCCATGGGCATGTACCTGATGCGGCAGATCGGCACGCGCGGCGTCTATGGCGACCCGCTGCTGCCCGACTTCATGGTGTTCCTCAACTGGAAGGAACTGCCCTGGTACTGGAGCGGCTTCGACGCCTTTCCCTTTGCGATTGCAATGGCGCTGGCCGTGCCGGGGCTGCTGGCCTTCGTCTTCGGCTGGTTCGCCTTCCGCTCGCGCGTCACCGGCGTTTATCTGTCGATCATCACCCAGGCGATGACCTATGCGCTGCTGCTCGCCTTCTTCCGCAACGACATGGGCTTTGGCGGCAACAACGGCCTGACCGACTTCAAGGACATCCTCGGCTACTCGGTCCAGTCCGACGCCACCCGCGCCGGGCTCTTCGCCGCCTCCGCGCTGGCGCTGGCGGCAAGCCTGGTGCTCGCCATCGCCATCACCGGCTCGAAGCTTGGCAAGGTGCTGATCGCGGTGCGCGACGCGGAAAGCCGCACCCGCTTCCTCGGCTATCGGGTGGAGCACTACAAGCTGTTCGTGTGGACCGTCTCGGCGATGATGGCCGGGCTTGCCGGCGCGCTCTATGTGCCGCAGGTCGGCATCATCAATCCGGGCGAGTTCGCCCCGGCAAACTCCATCGAGGCGGTGATCTGGGTGGCGGTCGGCGGCCGCGGCACCCTTGTCGGCCCGATCATCGGCGCGGTGCTGGTCAACTTCGCCAAGAGCTGGTTCACCGCCGCCCTGCCCGAGATCTGGCTGTTCGCGCTCGGCGCGCTGTTCGTCGCGGTGACGCTGTTCCTGCCCAAGGGCATTCTGGGCCTTGCCGCATCGCTGCGCGCCCGCCTGCCGAAGCACAAGGACAAGACCTCACCGGCGGACATGTCGGCGGGTGCGCCCATCGCCCCCGCCCCCGCTCTTGCTCGCAACCAGGCCGCGGAGTGACACGATGACCGCCACGGGCTCCCTGCTCTATCTCGACGGCGTCAGCGTCTCCTTCGACGGCTTCAAGGCGCTGAACAACCTGTCTTTCCTGATCGGGCGCAACGAGATGCGCGCGATCATCGGCCCGAACGGCGCCGGCAAGACGACGATGATGGACGTGATCACCGGCAAGACCCGGCCGGACACCGGCACGCTGCTGTTCGGCGAGAAGCTGGACCTCACCCGCCACGACGAGGCGGAGATCGCCGGCTTCGGCATCGGCCGCAAGTTCCAGAAGCCGACCGTGTTCGAAAGCCACACGGTGGAGGACAATATCGCGCTGGCGCTGAAAGCCCCGCGCGGGCCCTTCGCCACGCTGTTCCACCGCCGCGAGCGCGAGGAGAGCGCACGCATCGACGCGCTGCTGGAGCTGGTGCGCCTCGACAGCCGCCGCGACGACCTTGCCGGCGACCTCAGCCACGGCCAGAAGCAGTGGCTGGAGATCGGCATGCTGCTGGCGCAGGACCCGCAGCTGCTGCTGATCGACGAGCCCGCCGCCGGCATGACCGATGCGGAAACGGCGGCGACCGCCGACCTCCTGCGCGACATCGCCAGGAGCCATTCGGTCGTCGTCGTCGAGCACGACATGACCTTCGTGCGGGCGCTCGACGTCAAGGTCACCGTGCTGCACGAAGGCTCGGTGCTGGCGGAAGGCTCGCTCGACCACGTCTCGTCCGACCAGAAGGTCATCGACGTCTATCTGGGCCGTTGATCGTGGAACGCGCAATGAACTGTGGCACTGCAACCGTCTTGCCGTTTATGTATCCCTCGGTCGAGGGAACCGGACAGGAGACGGATGATGCCTCTATTGGGCCTTCTCGCAACGATCGCCGTGGGTGTGGCGGTCTGGTACTGGCGACTGAAAATGCTCCGCGAGGCGGGGAGCGAAGTGATCGATTCCGTCGAGCGGATGCGCGGCGCCTACAAGCGCAAGCAGTTCCGCAAGAAGGTCGAGGACGCGCCGCTGGCCTCCATCGAGGACCCGGTGATCGCCGCGGTGACCTTCTACTTCTGCCTGGCCAAGGAAAAGCCCGCCCACAAGGACGAGGCGAAAGCCGTCATCCGCGAGGGGATGCAGGAGATCGTCCCGCCCGGCGACATGGACGAGCTGCTGATCTTCTGCGACTGGATCGCCCAGAACGTCATCAATGCCGACGACCCGGTCCAGCGATTCCACAAGCTCTGGAGAAACCGTCTCGACCAGGGCGAGCTGCACCAGTTGATCACCATCGCCCGGGCGGTCTGCGACGTGGGCGAGGGACCGGACGAGGAACAGGCGCGGGTGCTGCAGCTGTTGAACCGCAAGCTGCTGAACTGACGCACAAGACCGTAGTGGAGGTTGCATGCTGAACGTTGAGTCCATCGACCTCCATTACGGCGCCGCACAGGCGCTCAAAGATGTCAGCCTGAGCGCGGAGGTCGGCAAGGTCACCTGCGTGATGGGCCGCAACGGCGTCGGCAAGACCTCGACCCTGCGGGCGATCGCCGGCCAGCAGCCGATCTCGGCAGGCAGCGTGCGCTGGGAGGGCGAGGACATTTCCCGCACGACGCCCTACCAGCGCGCCCGCAAGGGCATCGCCCTGGTGCCGCAGGGGCGCGACGTGTTTCCGCTGCTCAGCGTGCGCGAGAACCTGGAGACCGGCTTTGCCGTGCTGCCGCGCGGCCAGCGGCGGGTGCCCGACACGGTGTTCGAGCTGTTTCCCGTGCTCAAGGACATGCTGTCGCGGCGCGGCGGCGACCTGTCGGGCGGCCAGCAGCAGCAGCTCGCCATCGGCCGGGCCATCGTCATGCGCCCGCGCCTTCTGATCCTCGACGAGCCGACCGAGGGCATCCAGCCCTCGATCATCAAGGATATCGGCCGCGCGATCTCGTTCCTGCGCGACACCGGCGAAATGGCCATCGTGCTGGTGGAACAGTATTTCGAGTTCGCCCGGGACCTGGCCGACCGCTTCGCCGTGATGGACCGCGGCGAAGTGGTACTCGCCGGCACCCGGGACGAACTGGAGGAGAGCGCGGTCCGCGCCCACCTCACCGTCTGACGGGAGCTCCGCTCAGCCGCGGCCGATATAGGGCATGGTCGTTGCCATCACCGTCATGAACTGGACATTGGCATCGAGCGGAAGGCTCGCCATGTGCAGGACGGAGCTCGCGACATTCTCGGCCGCCATCACCGGCTCGGCCCGCACGCTGCCGTCCGGCTGGGCAACGCCCTCCTGCATGCGCACCGTCATGTCGGTCGCCGCATTGCCGATATCGATCTGGCCGCAGGCGATGTTGAACGGGCGCCCGTCCAGCGAGATGGAGCGGGTGAGGCCGGTCATCGCGTGCTTGGACGCCGTATAGGCGGCCGAGCCGGGACGCGGCACATGGGCGGAAATCGAGCCGTTGTTGATGATCCGACCGCCCTGCGGGTCCTGCGCGCGCATCATGTTGAAGGCGCCGCGCGCGATCAGGAAGGCGCCGTCCAGATTGACGGACATCAGCTTGCGCCATTCCTCGAAGGAAAGATCGCCGATCGGCTTGCCCAGCACGGTGGTGCCGGCATTGTTGAAGACAACGTCGAGCCGCCCGAACGCATCGTGCAGGGCGCCGAACAGGTCGTCCACCGCCGCCGGCTCGCTGACATCACAGGGAACGCAGAGGGCACCGGCCGGATCGACGCCGGACATGGCCACGGTCTCTTCCAGCTTGTCGCCCCGGCGCCCGGTCAGCACCGTGCGATAGCCCGCCTTGAGAAAGGCAATGGCGCAGGCGCGGCCCACACCCGCGCTCGCGCCCGTCACCAGCGCCACGTTTCCCGCCCGATCTCCCGTCATGGCCATGTCGTTCCTCCGCTGCAAGCCATTGCGTCATTGCAGGAACAATGGCCGGGGAGAGACGGAAAAGGCAAGCAGCAAGGGCACTTGGCGAGACGGTTTGGCGCGGGCGGGTGGCGGTGCCTTACGCGAAATTGCGGGCGATGAGATAACCCGCCGTCGCGGAAACGCCGGTTACGGCCGTCCCCCAGGCGATGTCGACGACCGTCACCACGACCGGCCAGTCGCGCAAGGTGGCAAGGTTGGTGAAGTCGTAGGTCGCATAGGCGAAGAAGCCGAACAGGCAGCCGTAGAGCGCTGCGTCCTGCCAATTGCCCGAACGCAGCGCCGGGGCCACCGCGAAGATGACGATGCCGACGACATAGACGAGGTAGAAGGCGCCTGCGACCGCGAAATTCACCTGCTCCGCCATCAGCCCGGCAAGGCGCTCGCGGTAGAAGGAGCCGGCCACATGCCCCAGCCAGATGTAGTCCAGCGTCAAGAAGATCAGCGCCGTGGCGCCATAGGCGATCGCGTACGACATGTCCGGGCCTTCCTGTTTTCCACATGGCGTTAAACGCAGGATTGGTGCGACCGGTTCACCTTGCGGCCACAATGCGGGGGCTCAATCGCAAGTTCCTCGCGCAAACTGCCCGCAGCCCTCTTCACACAGGATTGGAATTATTCTAAACTGCGTGCAATTGATCGCTTCGCGAAGGCCGAAGCGACCGTGACGGTGCGGCCGCAGTGGCGCACGCGGAAGACAAGGAGAGCATCGAATGAAAGGCAGCGCAAAGGTTATCGAACGGCTCAACGAGGCGCTGTTCCTCGAGCTCGGCGCGGTGAACCAGTACTGGCTGCACTACCGCATGCTTGACGACTGGGGTCTGACCAAGCTCGCCAAGAAGGAGCGCGCGGAGTCCATCGAGGAGATGCAGCACGCCGACAAGCTCATCGCGCGCATCCTGTTCCTCGAAGGCCACCCGAACCTGCAGAAGGTCGCACCGCTGCGCATCGGCCAGGACGTCAAGGAAGTGCTGGAAGCCGACCTTGCCGGCGAGCATGACGCCCGCGCCTCCTACGCCAAGTCGCGCGACATCTGCCACGACGAGGGCGACTACGTTTCCATGAAGCTCTTCGAGGAGCTCCTGGCCGACGAAGAGGGTCACATCGACTTCCTCGAGACCCAGCTGGAGCTGCTGGAGAAGATCGGCGTCGAGCGCTACTCGCTGCTCAATTCCGGTTCGGCCGACGACGCCGAATAAGCGCAAGGGGCGGGCCTGCGGGCCTTTTCCCTCACGGCACGAAAGCCGCCTCGCCCCGCCGGCGCGGCGGCTTTTTTGTTGCCCATGCCCGGATGCGTGTTCGCACAAAATAATGCAACCGAAGATAGAGGTTCTGCCCTATCCTGCCTTTGGTCACCCCAAGGGAGGACGGCATGGCATTCGCTTCCGGTTTCGATTTTTCCGAGGCACGCGACGCGCTGGCGCTGTCGCAGGCGATCTACGGCGAGCCGGCGATCCCGGTGCAGACGCCGGACCCAGCCGCATTCGGCTGGTCCAGGGTCGACGAGCTGTCGCCCTCAAGCCCGACGCTGCTCGACGACCTGTGGCAGGTCTGGCGAAGCAGCGCGCATCCGAACCGCTACGCCGTGGTGGTGCGCGGCACGGTCGACACGAAGGCGAGCATCCTCGCCGACCTGCTGTTTCCGCTGGTCGATGCGCGGCTCGACCTGAAGCTCGATATCGGCGGATCGCGGCTCGACATTCCCTTCCATCTCGCCCGCGACGAGACGGGCAGCGCGGTCGTCGCCGGCACCCATCTCGGCTTCACGCTCAGCCTGCTCCTGATGCTGCTGACCACCGACCGGCCGCTGCTGGCGAGCCTTGCACGCCTGTCGCTGCTGCCGGGGACCGAACTGCTCGTCACCGGGCACAGCCAGGGCGCCTCAATCGCAACGCTGCTGACCTCGTTCCTGCGCCACGCCGGCGGTCCCTTTGCCGGCTTTGCAACCCTTTCTACCAAGTCCTACGTGCTGGCCCCGGCCAAGCCCGGCAACGACCACTATGCCGCCGACTATGCCGGGATCGCCGGCATGGCGGGCCTCGGCTGGACCATCGCCAGCACGCAGGGATGGGTGCCGCAGGTGCCCTTCACGCTGCAGGGACCGGGCGACCTCAACACGCCCAATCCCTTGCGCGCCTATGCCGGCGAACCGATGCCGGACAGCGATCCGCGGGTCGCGGCGATGGCGCTCACCGCGGCGATGGCTTCCGACGCTGCGCTGGAACCGGCGCTCGCCCATGCGAAGGAGACGGTCGCGGTGCTGAAGGTCGGGCTTGGGACCATCCGCCTTGCGCCCGAGCCGTTCATGACCGGGGGTACGGTGCTGCCCCCGGTTTCCGGGACCGTTCTGGCACCGACGCTCGACACGGTGCTGTCGCGGGTGCAGCGCTCCCTCGACTATGCCGCGGCCGGATCGCTGGTGCCGCTGTTCGCCCGGCCCGGCGGCAACCCCGCCGACCCGAAGGACTTCTTCTGGCAGCACCATCTCGGCAACTACTGGATCTACCTGCAGGAGCAATACGGCGACGTGTGAACCGCGCTGCCCCCTTCCCCGGCGCTTGCAAGGCGGGCCATGCACCGGCACTCTTGCGCCCGGCGCAGTCGCGCCTTCGGGAGGATCATCACACATGCACGCCCATCGTTCGGCTCTGGCACTCGGTGCCTCGCTTCTCGTCTCCACTGTTCTCCTCGCCGGCACGGCGCAGGCCGCCTGTCCCGACGATGCCGCCATCGACGCCTTCCTGGCCGCACGCGCCAGCGCTGCCCCGACCCCGCCGCCGGTCGCTGCCGGGGGATCGATGGCGGATGCCCTGTGCGCGCAAGACAAGATCCTCGCCCGCCTGGGAACCGATCTCGGCCCGGTGGTCGGCTACAAGGCCGGTCTCACCTCACCCAAGTCGCAGGAAGCCTTCGGCGTGACGGAGCCGGTCTTCGGCACGCTGCTTGAGGGCATGATCATCAAGGGGAACGCCACCGCCCGCCCGGCGGAGGCGGTGCGCGCGCTGTTCGAGGCGGACCTGGTGGTCGAGATCGCCGATGCCGCCGTCAACGACGCGACGACGCCGGAAGAGGTGCTGGCCCATATCGCCGGCGTACGCCCGTTCCTGGAGCTGCCCGCGCTCGTCGTCGGCAAGGACGACAAGCTCGACGGCCCGGCCATCACCTCGATCAATGTCGGCGCGTGGAAAGGCGCGATGGGCGAGCTGATCGAGATCCCGCAAGGGGCCGAGGGCGTTGCCATGCTCGCCGACTTCACCGCGAAACTGACGAATGACGCAAACGGCGAGACCCTGTCGGCGGCGCCCGGCAAGGCCGTGCTCGGCCACCCGCTGAACGCGGTCAGCTGGATCGCCGGCGTGCTGAAGGCGCAAGGTAAAGCCCTGAAGCCCGGCGATCTCGTCTCCGTCGGCTCCATCGGCCCGCTGCATCCGATGAAGCCGGGCCTGAGCGTGACGCTCACCTATGAGGGACTGCCCGGCACGCCGAAGATCGGCGCCCGGTTCGAGTAAGGGCAACGCGGGAGGAGGGAGCCCCTTCCTTCGTCACGCCAGCCCCTTCTTGCGTCCTCCAGCGCACCGCCCTTTCCCTTCGTCACCCCGGACGGCGCGCAAGCGCCGAGCCGGGCCGGAGAGCCGGGGGCGATTGCAGAAGCGCTCAGGCACGGAAGGCTACCTTTATGGCTCCCCGGTCCCGGATCTTCGGCCTTCGGCCTCGTCCGGGAAGACGCGGGGAGAGAGTGGCGCATAGGAAGGCGAGGCGACATCCCGAGAGAATGCACCGCCTCCCCTGTCAGCGCTTCTTCTTGTTGAAGGCGGCAGCAAGGGCTGCGGCCATGGCCCCGTCGCCGCCACCGCCCTGCGAGGGACGCGAACCGCCAGAACCACCGGAGCCACCGCCGCCGGGCCCGCCGCGACGCGGGCCGCCGGGCCCGCCCTTCGGCCGGTCGCCGCCACCGCCACCGGGACCACCGCGCGGCCGGTCAGAAGCATCCGCGCCGCCGTCCTTGCGCATGGTGAGACCGATGCGCTTGCGCGCCATGTCGACCTCCACGACCTTCACGCGGACGATGTCGCCGGCCTTCACCACTTCCGCCGGATCGCGCACGAAGCGGTCGGCGATCTGCGAGACATGCACCAGGCCGTCCTGGTGGACGCCGATATCGACGAAGGCGCCGAAATTGGTGACGTTGGTGACCGTGCCTTCCAGCATCATGCCGGGGCGCAGGTCGCTCATCGTCTCGACGCCGTCGGCAAGCTTTGCGGTCTTGAACTCCGGACGCGGATCGCGGCCGGGCTTCTCCAGCTCGGCGAGGATGTCGCGCACGGTCGGCAGGCCGAACGTGTCGTCGGCAAAGCGCGAGGCATCGAGTCCCTTCAGCAGCGCTGCATTGCCCATCACCTCGGACAGCGGCCGGCCGCAGGCCTGCACGATGCGGGTGGCCACCGGATAGGCTTCCGGGTGCACCGACGAGGCATCGAGCGGATTGTCGCCCCCGGGAATGCGCAGGAAGCCAGCGCACTGCTCGAAGGCCTTGGGCCCGAGCCGCGCAACCTTGAGCAGCGCCTTGCGGTCGCGGAACGCACCTTCCGCCTCGCGGTGCGCCACGATGGACTCGGCAAGGCCGGGGGTGAGGCCGGACACGCGGGCAAGCAGCGCCACGGAGGCGGTGTTGAGGTCGACGCCGACCGCGTTCACCGCGTCCTCGACCACCGCGTCCAGCGCCTTCGCCAGCTTCGTCTGGTTGACGTCGTGCTGGTACTGGCCAACGCCGATGGACTTCGGCTCGATCTTGACGAGCTCGGCCAGCGGATCCTGCAGGCGGCGGGCGATGGAGGCCGCGCCGCGCAGCGAGACGTCGACGCCGGGCAGCTCGCGCGCGGCCAACTCGCTCGCCGAATAGATCGACGCGCCGGCCTCGTTGACGATCACCTTGATCGGGCGGTTCGCCGGCGGGATCTCGCCGAGCAGATCGGCGACCAGCCGGTCGGTCTCGCGGCTCGCCGTGCCGTTGCCGATGGCGATGAGCGAGATGCCGTGCCGGGCGATCAGCGCCTTGAGCGCCGCCGTTGATCCCACGATGTCGTTGCGCGGCTGGAAGGGGTAGATCGTCGTCGTCTCGACCAGCTTGCCGGTCGCATCGACCACCGCCACCTTGACGCCGGTGCGGATGCCGGGATCGAGGCCCAGCACCGTCTTGTGACCGGCGGGCGCGGCCAGCAGCAGGTCCTTGAGATTGCGGGCGAAGACGTGGATCGCCTCTTCCTCGGACTTTTCGCGCAGCGCGTTCATCAGGTCGAGTTCCAGATGCAGCGCCAGCTTGACCCGCCAGGCCCAGCGCGCCGTCTCCGCCAGCCAGCGGTCGGCCGGCCGGCCCCGGTCCTCGATACCGGCGGCCCTCATCACCATCAGTTCGACCGGCTTGAAGGTGCCCTGATCGTCCTCGTCGACGGCGAGTTCCAGCGCCAGCACGCCTTCGTTGCGCCCGCGCAGCAGCGCAAGCGCCCGGTGGCTCGGCACGTCGGCCCATTTCTCGCGATAGTCGAAATAGTCGGAGAACTTGGCGCCCGCCTGCTCCTGGCCCTCGACCACCCGCGAACGCAGCACCGCGCCCGAGGTCATGTGCGAGCGCAGCCGCCCGACCAGCGCCGCGTCTTCCGCAAAGCGCTCCATCAGGATCTGCCGCGCGCCGTCCAGCGCCGCTTTGGTGTCCTCGACGCCCTTTTCCGCGTCGATGAAGCGCGCCGCCGTCTCCTGCGGGTCGTGCGAGGGATCGCCGATCAAGAGGTCGGCCAGCGGCTCCAGCCCCGCCTCGCGGGCGATCTGCGCCTTGGTCCGCCGCTTCTTCTTGAACGGCAGGTAGAGATCTTCCAGCTGCGCCTTGGTCTCCGCCGCGTGGATACGCCCGGCAAGCGCATCGTCCAGCTTCCCCTGCTCATCGATGGAGCGCAGGATCGCGCCGCGCCGCTCCTCCATCTCGCGCAGGTAGGTCAGCCGCTCCTCGAGCCGGCGCAGCTGCGTGTCGTCGAGACCGCCGGTCGCCTCCTTGCGGTAGCGGGCGACGAAGGGAACCGTCGCCCCGCCGTCGAGCAGCTCCACCGTGGCAGAGACCTGCTCCGGCCGGCAAACCAGCTCCGCCGCGATGGTGCGGGCGATGCGGGCGGAAATCTCCGGCGGCAGCGCCGTCTTCGCGGACGCGGGACGGGAGGCCGGAACGTCCGGCGCGAAGGAGGAAAGATCGGTCATTTTGCGTGCCTGTCGACGAAATCGGGCCGCCGGCACGGGGCCGGCCGGCGGGGCGCGAACCTTACGCGCGCCGTGCGCCTCGCGCCAGTGTGAGGCGCGACAACACACGGCCGGAAGTGGAAAACCACGCGAGTGAGGCGGGACTGGGGCCCAGGCTGAGGCTCGCGCTCAGCGCACCACGGTGATGCGCTGCGCGGCGCGGGTCACGGCCGTATAGAGCCAGCGGTCGCGATACTCGCGGAAGGCCCAGCTCTCGTCGAAGAGGACGATATCGTCCCACTGCGAGCCCTGCGCCTTGTGGACGGTGAGCGCGTAGCCGTAGTCGAACTCGTCGGAGCGGCGCTTGAGGGCGTAAGGAATCTGGTCCGCGCCCTCCTCGAACAGGCCCGGCAGCACCTTGACCTGCACCCGGCCCTTGCCGGCGGCCTCGTCCTCAGGGCGCACGTCGAAGCGCAGCGTGTTGCCCTTGGACGGCCGCAGCCGCTCGACGGTCCACAGCCCGCCGTTGAGCAGGCCCTTGGCCTTGTCGTTGCGCAGGCACACCAGCTTGTCGCCAACCGCCGGCATCGGTGTCGTGTAGCCCTTCAGCTCGCGGATGCGGCCATTGTAGAGCCGCCGTGTGCGGTTGGTGCCGACCAGCACCTGGTCGCTGGCGAGGATCGAGGCGGCGTCGATCTCACGGCGCGAGATGATGCGGCTGTCGCCATAACGGCCTGCCTCAAGCTCGCCGCCCTCGCGGATCAGCATCGACATGTGGACGATCGGGTTGTCGCGCGCCTGCCGGTGCACCTCCGACAGCATCACGTCGGGCTCGGCCTCGGTGAAGAAACCGCCGCCCTTGACCGGGGGCAGCTGCGCCGGATCGCCGAGCACCAGCACCGGCGTGCCGAAGGACAGGAGATCGCGGCCGAGATCCTCGTCGACCATCGAGCATTCGTCGATGACGATCAGCTTGGCCTTGGAGGCGATGCTGTCGCGGTTGATCGAGAAGCTGAGGCTTTCCTCGTCGTCCTCGGTCTCGTCCTTGCGCCCGCGCGGCCGGTAGATCATCGCGTGGATGGTGGTGGCGTCGTCGCAGCCCTTCTGGCGCAGCACATGGGCTGCCTTGCCGGTGAAGGCGCCGAAGGCGACATCGCCGTTGATGCCCTCCGCCAGATGGCGGGCGAGCGTCGTCTTGCCCGTGCCGGCGAAGCCGAACAGGCGGAAGACCTGCTTGTCTTTCGATTTCAGCCAGCGCGCCGTCTCGTCGAGCGCGTGCTGCTGCTGGGGCGACCAGTCCATGAAGCGAATCGGATCCCGAGTTGGTTCGCTTCCTTCCTACAGTCTTCGCGCCCGCCTGTGCACCCGCTTAAGCCGGGCTCACGGGCGCGGGTAGAGCTTCACCCCCGTGCCGGTGACCGAAAAGCCCGTCATGTAGGGGTCGCGCTCGTCCAGCGTGATGGTGGAGGTGCCGGTCTTCACCGCCCAGCCCTCGATGGTGGGCACGATGGCCGGCCGGCCGCCGACGGTGGTCTCGGCTTTCACCCCGCCGGTGAACAGCGAGCCGATGACGCTCTCGTGCACGAAACGGTCGCCGACCTTCAGCCGGCCGCGCGCATGCAGCTGGGCAAGGCGGGCGGAGGTGCCGGTGCCGCAGGGGCTGCGGTCGATGGCCTTGTCGCCGTAGAAGACCGCGTTGCGCGCATCCGCCCCTGGCTGGGTCGCCGGGCCCGTCCACTGGATGTGGGTGATGCCGCGGATGCGCCCGTCTTCCGGATGCACCATCTCGTACGCCTCGTTGAGCGCAACCCGAAGGGCCGGGCTGATCGCCACCAGCCGGTCGACATCGATGGAGCCGACGCCGGGGAAATTCTCCTGGGGCTCGATGATGGCGTAGAAGTTGCCGCCATAGGCAACGTCGAAGGTCAGCCGGCCGAGCTCCGGGCAGTCGATCTGAAGATCCTGCGCGGCAAGGAAGGAGGGCACGTTGGTCAGCCGCACGGAGGCGACATGCTCGCCCTCCATCTCGTAGTCGGCAAGCACCAGGCCGGCGGGCGTTTCGAGCCGCGCCTGGCCGGGCGTGCGGGGCACGAGAAGCCCCTCCTCGATCGCCATGGTGACGGTGCCGATGGTGCCATGGCCGCACATGGGCAGGCAGCCGGAGGTCTCGATATAGAGCACGCCGATATCGCAATCCTCGCGCGTCGGCGGGTAGAGGATCGAGCCGGACATCATGTCGTGGCCGCGCGGCTCGAACATCAGGCCGGTGCGGATCCAGTCGTAGCGCTCAAGGAAGTCCGCCCGCCGCGCCAGCATGCTGTCGCCGGCAAGGTTGGGTCCCCCGCCGGCGACGAGCCGCACCGGATTGCCGCAGGTATGTCCGTCGATGCAGAAGAACGTATGCCGCGCCACGGCTGCCTCCTCGAGAAAAGAACCGTCTGTCAGAACCTGTCGACCGCATAAGGGGCAAGGTCGATGGCCGGCTGCTCGCCGGCGACGAGCGCCGAGACGAGTTCGCCCGTCACCGCCGCCTGCGTCAATCCGTGATGGGCATGGCCGAAGGCGTGGATCAGGCCCGGCACGCGGCGGCTTTGCGAGATCACCGGCAGGCTGTCGGGCAGCGAGGGACGAAAGCCCATCCAGCGCTCGCCGGTCGTCGCATCCAGCTTCGGCACCACCTTGCCGGCACGCGCCACCAGCGCATCGACCCGCCGCCAGTCGGGCGCGGCCTCAAGCCCGCCGAACTCCACCGCCCCGCCGATGCGCAGGCCCCTGGCCAGCGGCGACAGCACGAAGCCGTAGCCGGCCAGCATGATGAAGCGGCGGAAGGAGACGCCCGGGTCGGGAACCGTGATGTTGTAGCCGCGCTCGGTGTCGAGCGGCACGTCCTCGCCGACGCCGGCGGCAAGCCGGCGCGACCAGGCCCCGCAGGCGAGCACCACATACGGCGCGCGGCGCACCGGCCCCTCGCGCATGCGCAGCACGACACCCTGGCTGCAACGGGTGATCGCCGCCACCTCGCCACGCTCGATGGTGCCGCCGCGGGCGCGCACATGGGCGGCAAGGTCGAGGCACATCCCGTGCGGGTCGTCGACCTGCACCCAGCCGGGAAGGAAGGCGCCGCCGGCCACCGTCGGCCCGAGATCCGGCTCCATGTCGCGCAGCTCGGGACCGCTCAGCTCGCGCACCTCGATGCCGTGGTCGCGCTGCAGCTGCCAGCCGGCCTGGGCCCGCGCGATCTCGGCCGGCTTGTCGAAAACGTCGAGACAGCCCTCGCGCTTCACCCTGTGAAGCGTGCCGCTCCGGAGCCAAAGCCGCTCCCAGGCGGGCAGCGCGGCGGCATTGAGCGCGGCGATGGCACCGATGGAGCGGCGCCAGGCGGCCGGCCGCGAGGCCTGCACGAAGCGCAGCATCCACGGCAGGATGGACAGGGCATAGGAGGGGCGGATGGCGAGCGGCCCGAGCGGGTCGAGCAGCCAGCCCGGCGCCTTGCGCCAGATACCGGGCGAGGCGAGCGGGGCGACATCCGTCCAGGCGATGCCGGCGGCATTGCCCCGCGAGGTGCCGCTGCCCGGCTCGTCCCGGTCGATCACGGTCACCGCATGGCCGCGTTCCAGCAGCGCCGCCGCCGTGGCGAGGCCGATAATGCCGGCCCCGATGATGGTCACTTCGGACCTGTCGCCCATGCGTCCTTCACGCCCCAATAAAGTCTCTTGCCGGACACTGGCCGAACCCGACCGGCGCCGCTCTCGCCTCAGAGCGCCGGCAGCTGCGGCCGCGTGTCCAGCGCGGCGCGGATGATGCCGTCGACCCGCTCGGCTTCTGCGCCGCTCAAGGCCATGCGCGGTGCACGGCAGCGGTCGTTGGAGCCGATGGCATGCACTTCGGCGCGCTTGATGTTCTGCACCAGATTGGTCGAGACATCGAGATCCAGCAAGGGGCGGAACCAGCGGTAGATCTCCCGCGCCTCCTCGATGCGGCCGGCCTGCGCCAGCTTCCAGATCGCCACCGTCTCCTTCGGGAAGGCGACGACGAGACCGGCGACCCAGCCGGTGGCGCCCATGACGAGGCTTTCCAGCGCCAGGTTGTCGACGCCGGTGAAGACGTCGAACCGATCGCCGAAGCGCGAGATCACCTCGCTGACGCGGCGGATGTCGTCGGTGGATTCCTTCATCGCCACGACCAGCGGCTCGCCGGCCAGCTCATCGAACATGTCCAACGTCACGTCGACGCCGTAGGCGACCGGGTTGTTGTAGACCATGATCGGCAGGCCGGACCCGCGGGCGACCGCGAAAAGATGCGCCAGCGTCTCGTGCGGGGCCGAGCGATAGGGCACGCCCGGCAGGACCATCAGGCCGTCGGCGCCGGCCTTGGCCGCAGCCTGTGCGGCGGCGACCGCGCGGCGCGTCGAGCTTTCGCACACGGTCATCAGGACGGGGCGGCTGCCCGCGACGGACTTGGCCAGCTTGAGGATCTCGAGCTTTTCTTCGCCCTCGAGCGCCATCGCCTCGCCAAGCGAGCCGCAGACGATCAGCCCGTCGACACCCGCCTCGACCTGCAGCGCGAAGCAGCGCTCCATCTCGGCCATGTCCAGCCGGTCGTCGCTGGTGAACTTGGTCGTTACCGCCGGAAACACACCGCGCCACATGATCGAAACTCCCTTGCCGCCATCTGATATATCAGTTGTCGAGCGCACATTCCCACGCACCTTCCCTTCTGTCAACGACTGATATATCAAGGAGAGGAAGCGAGAGGAGACCGCCATGACCGCCAGCCCCGCCGGAGGCGAACGCGCCGGACCTGCCGAGCTCGGACCCGCCAGCCAGGAGGGCGAGGAAAGCCGGGCGGCCCGCGCCTATCGCGCGCTGGAGGAGCAGATCGTCACCCTGCGGCTGGCGCCGGGCACGGCGATGACGGAAAGCCGCATCGCGGCGCTGCTGGACATGGGCCGCACGCCGATCCGCGAGGCGATCCAGCGGCTGGCCTGGGAAGGGCTGGTGACGATCCGTCCGCGCCTCGGCATTCTGGTTGCCGACATCAACCCGGCCGACTTCGCCCGGGTGCTGGAAACCCGCCACGCGCTGGAGATCCTGCTGACCGGCTCGGCCGCGCATCTGGCGAGCCGCGACGAGCGCGACCGGCTGGGCGCGTGCGCCCGCGCCATGCGGGACGCTGCCGCCGCCGGCGATGTCGATGCCTTCCTGCGCGAGGACAAGACCTTTGACGAGATCGTCGCGGTGGCCGCGTGCAATCCCTTCGCCGCCCGCGTGGTGGCGCCGCTGCAGACCCATTCGCGGCGGTTCTGGTTCCGCTATTTCGGCGAGAGCGACCTCAACTCCGCCGCCTGGCACCACATGGAACTGATGCAGGCCATCGCCTCAGGCGATGTCGCCCTCGCCCGCTCCCGCGCCGACGACCTCATGCACTACCTCCGCCGTCAGGCGATGACGCTCACGGGCGGGTTCGAGAGGTAGAGGGGGCGCGCGGTTGCACTTGAAAATATGGAGCGCAACGCACTCCCTGGCGAATACTGCAGACGTGCTTGAGGAAATTGAACGAAGTTCTTGAGCCAGAACAAATTAAACATCACAAAATGGGTTGGCCGGCAGGAGAAAGAGAGCCGGTGTTATTTATAAAAAGAGAAACAAGCGTGTCATAGTCGATTATTTCCAAGCCCTTATAAGGCGCCATTGCTCGAGACACTTCCTCTGGAGGCAAGTTCTCCAAATTACCAACAACAAGTATGAGCTTTGGATTTTCAACAAAAACTCCATATTTATGGAGAGTATATTCTCTATTTTTCTGGAAATCAAAATATTTCTTATAATTATAAAGCTGACTTATCCCCTCATTCACATAATCAACAAATCTTCTCCTAGGGATACTCCCCTTGTACATTTTGCTCTTATCAAATCTCGCCAGTTTTAAATCAAGTATATCATACCCGCCACTCATATTTTGCACCAGAAAATCTGGGTTTATAGCCTCCTGCCCGGGATCCGCATCCCATTCAATCCACCTCAAATATGGCTCATAGATGATATGATCGGAACTCAGTGCGCACTTCAATATAGTTGAATGCTTACTTAATATATGACCTATAGTTGTCTCCCGCGCCGCAGGAGTAATGATGACGTTCTGCAATTCAGACACCGTGAAAATATATTCATCAGAATTTGAGCTACAGACAAGCGCACCAAGAACTTTGTTATACCCGTTAGATCTAAAAAGAATGTCTTCGAAAAATTTTTCTAGATCTCTATTTGTTATATTTCTCTTAAATATACAAAGTAATATTATATTTCTACTTCTATAGATACCATCATAAGAATTTGATATAAGGACATGATCCAAGGCACAAAATTTGAAGTCATCAGAAAACCTAAGAAAAGACCCCTTTCCACCTTGCCGAATAATTTTTGTTTTATATATTTTTTCTACAGGAAATCTTTTCGCGATAAGCTCCGAGTCTCCTTCATGCGCTATACATAAATTAGACAGCGTAACAAGCCCTTTGCCAAATTTAAAATGCGAGACAGACTCTCTCAACTTAAAAAGGTCAACTAAGTCATAAACATTATCGCCTTTCTGCTTTATCGTTTCAATTCGATCTGGAATTGATCTTGATAAACCATAGAGCTCAAAACTGAAATAATCATTGAAATTCGTAAATACGGCCGTATTTGCAAATAAAGGAGTTCCATCATGCCTTAACTCAGCACTCCGAATCATTGATAGATAATTATTCCAAATTTTGGTGGTTTTTCTACAAAACTTCTCGAACAACATCGACGATCCAATCGCAGTAGAGAAGAATATTTATTCTAATTTGAATTATACCAAAACATAACTCGCGCCCCCCTACAGGGATGATATTATCGTAACATTCCCGCGTTTGAAGCCAAGGACAACCGAGGCTATTTACAGGATCGATTAGATCCTGTTTTTGGTCAGTTGTCAGCAGGTCTTCTTCGGTTTCTGCAGCGGCTGCAACACCCTGACGGACAGACCATCGATGAAGGCCCGAAGCGGTGCTCGCCCGTTAGTGTCGCGGAGGTTGGTGTGCCCATGTGACCAACCAACCTTGAAGGCCTTGTGTGTCTCGTCGCTAGCCTCAAACTTGGTCATTCTGCCCTCGCCAGGCGATGACGTTGACCGGCGGGTTGGAGCGGTAGCCCCCCCTACCCCGGCAACGCCCCCAGCAACGCCTTGCCGGCTTCCTCGATGTGGGTGCGCAGGATCTCCTGCGCGGCCTCCGCATCACGGCGGCGGCAGGCGGCGAGCAGCTCGCGGTGCTCGCGGTCGGAGCGCACCGCGTAGTCGAGCTGGCGGATGGCGATGCGCAGGTAGCGGTCCGCCGCATCGTGCAGCAATGAGATATGCGCAAGCAGGCGCGGGCGGGCGCAGGCCTCGTACAGCGTCATGTGGAAGCGCTTGTTGAGCGCGCCGAACGCCTCGATCGGCGCGGTTTCCAGTTCGCCCTGGATGCTTTCCGCCCGGTCGATCCGGCTCTCGGTCAGTTCGGGGATCGCGTGGCGCAGGGCAAGGCACTCGGCCAGCACCCGCATCTCGTGGATCTCGGCGAGATCGCGCGCGTCGATGGCGGCGACGCTGGCGCCGCGATTGCGGACCATCTCCACGAAGCCTTCCGCCTGCAACAGGCGCAGCGCCTCGCGCACCGGCATGCGGCTGACGCCGTAGGCCTCGGCAATCGTCTCCTGGCGCAGCGGCTGGCCGGCGGCGAGTTCCCCGGAAATGATCCGCGCGCGCAGCCGGTCGGCGACGGACTGCGTCTGGTCGCGGCCCCTGGCGCCCGCCGTCTGCATCCCCTGCCCGCTGTCGCCCGATCCGCTCACGGTCATGATCCCCTTGCCTGTCCTTTTGCCCGCCGCGAGGTGCGGAGCGCGGGTCTTGCCGCGACTCAGGTCCCTCCTCCGACGCTCTCGAGAATTGACATAAGCCAGCGCCTGTTGCATTCAATATCTTAAATTGGATCCAATAAGGAGAATCGTATGACAGTTTCTCGCCTGCGCCACATCCCCGGCATCAATGTCGACAAGATGGGCAATGCCGCCGACGCGCTCGGTGATCCGGACATGCTGCGGCTGGAGAACCTCGACACGGATATCGCACCGCCGCGCGCCGCGCTGGAGGCGACCCGCGCCTCTGTCGATGCGGACGAGGCCAACAGCTACCTGCCGTTCCTCGGCATCCACGCCTTGCGCGAGGCGGCCGTCGCCCGGATCAAGACCGACACCGGCGTCGCATATGACCCGGAGGCGGAATGCATCGTCTCGGCCGGCGGCCTTTCCGGCATTCTCAACGTGCTGCTGGCGATCCTGGAGCCGGGCGACGAGGTGATCATCACCGATCCGGCCTATGCCGGCCTGCTCAACCGCATCCGCCTGGCCGGCGGCGTGCCGCGCCTTGTGCCCTTGAAGGTGACGGAGGGCGGCTGGCGGCTGGACCTTGAGGCGCTTGCAGCCGCCCGCTCCGACAAGACGCGCGCGGTGCTGACCATGAGCCCGTCGATGCCCTCGGGCATCGTCCATAACCACCAGGAATGGCAGGCGATCTGCGATCTGGTGCGGCAGACGGGCGCCTGGCTGGTGCATGACGCGGCGATGGAGCGGATCCTCTATACCGATGCGCCTATGCTGCACCCGCTGCAGTTTCCGGACATGCGCGAGCGCACCATCACCGTCGGCAGCGTCTCCAAGGAATACCGGATGATCGGCTGGCGCGTCGGCTGGATCGTCGGCCCGCGCGCCTTGATGAACGATGTCGGCCTCGTCAGCCTGTCAAACGTCGTCTGCCAGGTCGGCATCGGCATGCCGGGCGCGGCCGCCGCCCTGACGACCAATGACGACGGCGTGGCGCAGGCGACCGGACGCTGGCGCGCGCGGCGCGACCTGATCCTCGCCGAGCTCGCCGACCTTCCTTGCGTGCGCCCCGACGGCGGCTGGTCGTTGCTGATCGACACGGCCGCCCTCGACCTGCCGCCGGAGCGGGCCTCGGCGCTGCTGCTGGACAAGGGGCGGATCGCCGCCACGGCAATGACCGGCTGGGGCGCGCCGGACCAGGCCGGACGCTACCTGCGCCTCGTCTTCGCCAACGAGCCGCGCGCCCGCCTTGCCGGCATCCGCGAGCGCTTCCGCGCCGCTTGGGGGATGTGAGGCGGCAGCGCTAAAGCCGGGCCTCGATCTCGCGGGAAAGATGTCCGGCAACCTCGCGCAGGAGCGCGGGCGGGCCGAGCTCGGCATCGCCGGCAAAGCCGAGATAGGCCCGGCGCGCGGCGTGCAGCAACTCGCCCGTGCTCGCACCAAAGGCATTGGCGGCCTTTTCCGCCGCCTCGTCCTTGGACAGGAAGGTGCCGGTACCGGCGGTCCACCACATGCGCGCCAGCGTCAGAAGGACGTTGCGCGCATCCCCTTCCAGCCCTTCGAGCAGCCCCGGAAGCAGTTGGCGCATCGCCTCGCGAACCTGCGCAATGCCGATAGCGGGCAGCAGGTCGGCGGCAGCGGGGCCGGCGAGCGGCACGGCCTGCCGGCGCGCCTGCGCCAGAACCAGCGTGTGCTCGGGATCGGCAAGCGGCTGCGGCAGCTCGCCCGCCTCGAAGCGCTCGCGCAGCCATTCGCCATAGACGAAGGTGCTTTCCATCGCCGCGGAGGGGCGGGCAAGGGCGGAGCGCTCGAACACCATCAGCTCGAGGCAGCGCGGCCCGCCGACGGGAGCCGGATACGGCGCCGAGATCCGCAGCAGGGCATCGAGCAGCCGGTGGCGCGCAGATGCACCCGGCGGGCGGTCGACAACGGCGAGGAGATCGAGATCGCTATGCGGACGCAGCCCGCCGGCAACGGCCGAACCGTGCAAGTAGAGCCCGGCAAGCGGCATGTCCGCCTCCCCCTGCAGGAGAGCGAGAACCGCCCGCGCCTGGTCCGGAATTTCGTCGCGGTCGCCCATGGCCCGCCCCAAAACGACAAAGGCCCCGCCGCATGGCAGGGCCTTCGATCAAAACTCAAGACATCAATCGCAGGGAAGGCCGGCTCAGGCCGCCTTCTCTTCCGGCTCGCGCAGCACGTAGCCGCGACCCCAGACGGTCTCGATGTAGTTCTTGCCCGACGTGGCGGCTGCCAGCTTCTTGCGCAGCTTGCAGATGAACACGTCGATGATCTTCAGTTCCGGCTCGTCCATGCCGCCGTAGAGATGGTTCAGGAACATCTCCTTGGTGAGCGTCGTTCCCTTGCGCAGGGAAAGCAGCTCCAGCATCTGGTATTCCTTGCCGGTCAGATGCACGCGCTGGCCGGAAACCTCGACCGTCTTGGTGTCGAGATTGACCACCAGGTCGCCCGTGGTGATGACCGACTGGGCATGACCCTTCGAGCGGCGCACGATCGCATGGATACGCGCCACGAGCTCGTCCTTGTGGAACGGCTTGGTCATGTAGTCGTCGGCGCCGAAGCCGAGCCCGCGAACCTTGTCCTCGATGCCGGCGAGACCGGACAGGATCAGGATCGGAGTTTTCACCTTGGACACGCGCAGCGTCCGCAGGACCTCGTAACCCGACATGTCGGGCAGATTGAGATCCAGCATGATGATGTCGTAATCGTATAGCTTGCCGAGGTCGATACCTTCCTCGCCAAGATCCGTCGTGTAGACGTTGAAATTCTCGGACTTGAGCATCAGTTCGATGCTTTGCGCCGTTGCGCTGTCATCCTCGATCAACAGGACACGCATGCCAATCCCCTATGTCTGCCTATCCTGGGCAAGCCGCGCCGGCCAGTACGCTCCCGGTGCTAAGGACTGCGGTTAACCTCGACTCAGTGTGTGAGACAATGGTTAACAAATTCTGATTCACACCTGCAAGCGCCGATGAGGCCAGTTTGGAAAACTTTTCCAAATCCTTGAAAATTCAATGGAAATCCTTTCCATAAAATCTTCAAGTGTCACATTAACAAGCCGCGGCAAACGACTCAGGTGACTCAACCTCTACGCCGGACGCGGGACCCAGGATGGCTCGCCATCCAGAACCCTCGACATTAAGATTAACCAAACTTGTAAACGATAGGTTACCATATCTTCGCTTTCTGGGACCTTCTTTACCGACCCTTGAGGATCAGATGGACCCACTCTTCGCCGAACTCGAAGCCCTGATGCCCGCCGAGATCTACGGCCGCGTGGTCGCCGTGCAGGGTCTCCTGGTGGAAGTTGCCGGCCCCGTACACGAAATGAGCGTCGGTGCCGTCCTCGCCGTGGAGAGCGGGGAAAACGGTCCGGCCGTGCCGGCCGAGGTGGTCGGCTTCCGCGACGAACGCGCGCTGTGCATGCCTTTTGCCGGGCTGGAGGGCGTGCGCCTCGGATGCCGCGCCGTGCTGACCGCGCGCGAGAGCCTGGCCCATCCCTGCGACGGCTGGCTCGGGCGCGTCGTCAATGCCATGGGCGAGCCGATCGACGGCCTCGGCCCCCTGCCCGCCGGCGGCGAACCGCGGCGGCTGCGCACCAACCCGCCGGCAGCCGGGGAGCGGGGCCGCGTCGGCCCGCCGCTCGATCTCGGCGTGCGTGCGCTCAACACCTTCGTCACCTGCTGCGAGGGCCAGCGCATGGGCATCTTCGCCGGCTCGGGCGTCGGCAAATCGGTGCTGATGTCGATGATCGCCCGCAACATGGCGGCCGATGTCGCGGTGATCGGCCTGATCGGCGAGCGCGGCCGCGAGGTGCAGGAATTCATCGAGGACGACCTGGGACCGGAGGGCCTCGCCCGCTCGGTCGTCGTCGTCGCCACCTCCGACGAAAGCGTGCTGATGCGGCGCCAGGCCGCCTATCTGACCATGACGGTCGCCGAGCATTTCCGCGATGCCGGGCGCAACGTCATGTGCATGATGGATTCCGTCACCCGCTTTGCCATGGCCCAGCGCGAGATCGGCCTGTCCATCGGCGAGCCGCCGACCTCCAAGGGCTATACGCCGACCGTCTTCACCGAGCTGCCCAAGCTGCTGGAACGTGCCGGACCGGGCCGACCCGGATCGGGCTCGATCACCGGTCTCTTCACAGTGCTGGTGGAAGGCGACAACCACAACGAGCCGGTCGCCGACGCGGTACGCGGCATTCTCGACGGCCATATCGTCATGGAACGGGCCATCGCCGAGCGCGGCCGCTATCCGGCGATCAACGTGCTGAAGTCGGTTTCGCGCACCATGCCGCGCTGCGTGCCGGAAGAGGTGCAGCCGATCCTGCGCAAGGCACGGGCGCTGATGGCGACCTACTCCGACATGGAAGAACTGATCCGCCTCGGCGCCTATCGCCGCGGGTCGGACCCGGTGGTGGACGAGGCGATCGCCCGCCACGACCGGCTGGAGACCTTCCTCGGCCAGTCGAAAGGCGATGCGAGCACGATCGGAGCCGGCTATAGTGAACTTGCCAACCTTTTGGAAATGACTCTCGCTTAAGTTGGCCTGCGCAACGGGAGTATTGAGTAATGAAGTCGCGTGAGAGTCTCATTCGCCTGAAGCAGTTTCAGGTCGACGAGCGCCGTCGCCAGCTGGCACAGATCGAGTCGATGGTCGACGAGTTCAAGCGCATGGCCCGCGAGCTGGACGACCAGATCCTCGCAGAGCAGGAGCGTGTCGGCATCACCGATGTCGGCCATTTCGCGTACCCGACCTTTGCCAAGGCCGCGGCCCAGCGCCGCGACAACCTGCTGAACTCCGCCGAGGAGCTGAACGGTCAGCTGGAGGCCGCGCGCGAGGACCTGCGCGAGGCGCTGGAAGAGCTGAAGAAATTCGAGCTGCTGGAAGAGCGCGACCAGATTCGCGAGCGCCAGGAGCGCGATGCCGCCGAGCAGGACGCCCTCGACGAAGTGGCGGCGCGCCGCAAGACCCGGATCTGACCGTCGCCTTTTCGTGTCCGTGCAAGCGGGACGAGGCGGGTCGGCGCCAATTCTCCTCGACCCATTCCAAGGGGCCCGCAGCGCGGGCCCTTTTGCATTTGCGCGGGCCCTCTTTGCGTGGGATAGCAGCGCCCATGTGGACGATACGAAACGCAGGCGCGGGCGAAAGCGCAACGGCCATCGCGATCTGGCAGCGCGCCGTCGCGGCCACCCATGACTTCCTCTCCCCCGAGGACTTCGCGGAGATCGAGGAGATGGTGCGCGGCTTCCTGCCCGAGGTCCCGCTGACCCTCGCCCTCGACCGGGACGGCACGGTGGCCGGCTTCATGGTGCTGAGCGAAGGCCATCTCGATGCGCTGTTCATCGACCCGGCTGCCCATGGACGGGGTGCGGGACGTGCGCTCGTTGCCCATGCGCTGGCGCAGTTTCCGCGCCTCATGACCGACGTCAACGAGCAGAACGCGGGCGCTGCTGCCTTCTACGAGCGCCTCGGCTTCACCGTCACCGGCCGCTCCGAGCGCGACGACCAGGGCCGCCCCTACCCCTTGCTGCACCTGGTGCACGAGGCAGGCGCAAGTCCGGCGGCAAGCGCCGAAATGCGGGGCGGCTGAGCCATGCGCCTTCTGCTCGCCCTGCTCCTGCCGGCCGCCACCACCTGCTTCATTCTCGGCCTGACGCTGCCGCTGCTCGAACTGGAGCGGCTCTATTTCCTCACCGACCGTCCGGCGCTGCTCGCGCTCGTCGCCGGCCTGTGGCAGGAACAGGAAACGCTGCTGGCGGTCGTGGTCGGCCTCTTCTCCATCGCCTTTCCGGCGGCCAAGATCCTGGCCCTGCATGTGGCGGCCATCGCCGGCCGCTCGGGGATCGGCCATGCGTTGATGCATGCGCTCGGCAAGTGGTCGATGATGGATGTGATGCTGGTGGCGCTGGTCGTTTTCGCCGCCAAGACCAGCGGGCTGGCCTCGGCGACCAGCCTGCCGGGCCTGTGGTTCTACGCTTCGGCCACCGTGATGACCGCGCTGGCCGCCGCCATCGTCTCCCGCAACCGCTGAACGGACAAGCTCAGGACAGCGGCGCGCCGTTCGGACGATGGCTGCGCAGCTGGCTCGGCCCGCTGCCGGTCTTTGTCGCGCGGGTCCGGCGATAGGCATCGAGCCAGCGCATCGCCTGGGTCTCGGGGATGCCCAGATGCTTGCAGCGCAGATGCGCCAGAGCCAGGAACACCTGGTCGGACGTGCCGGAAACCCGGCACAGGCCGATCAACTCGTCGATGCCGGACTGGTACACCGCCCGCTGGATGGAGGCGACGCTTTCGCCGGTCTGGCGCGCCAACAGCTCGAACGCATCGCCCGTGCGCGCTTCCGCCAGCAGGACGAGCAGGATCGAACCAAAGCTGTACTTGCCCTCCTGCACCAGGCGCCAGGCCTCGTCCACATCGCAGGATTCCATGAAGAGGTTGTACCGGCGCCGCAGCTCGTCGCTGTCCGCCTCGGGCATGGTCAGGTCGCCCGGATCGGTTCCGCTGAGGATCGCCTCCAGGCGGACGCGGGTCGCCGCGTTCACATGCGGGATCAGCCACTCGCAGATCAGCGGCGTCAGGTCGCCGCGCGCCGCCACGCTGGAGCGCAGGCGCGTATCGGACAAGGAGCGCTTGGCCAGCGTCCGCAGCGCCCAGTCGGACAGGCCGGTGCGCCGGTTCTCGGCAACCGCCCGCCAGACCTTGGTCGGCCCCCGTTCCACCAGCGCATCCGACACCCGGCCCGGCAAGCCCTCGCGCCGGGCGACGACCAGAAGATGGCTCTCGGGCATGCGCCGGGCGATCTTGACGAGATCGGCCTCGGTCAAGGCCGGGCTCAGCTCCAGCATCGGCGTCGCCACGACGATCTCGTCGGTGGCAAGCCGGTAGGCGATCTGGTGCGGCGTCTGGCTCCACGGCGCCATGCGCTGGGACAGATGCGCGCGCACCTTCAGCTCCGCCCCGTCGAGCAGTTTCATGATGATGTCGCAGAACAGCCGCAGTTCCTCGTCGCTGTGCTCGCCCACGCGATCCAGAAAAAGATCGGCGACGCGCTGCAGCAACCTGCAGCGCGCCTCGCGGGTCGGGTTGCGAGCGAGCTTCAACAGTTCGTTGAGCATCCGGTGTCCTTTTGCGGCTCTTGCAACCTGACACGTTCCGGTTACCAATCCCTTGCCGGAGAGGATCGGATGCAACCGGATCCCGGACTTGATTCCATTCTGATATATCAGTAGTCGAGTAGACATCCGGCTACGCTGGCCGGCCAGATATCCTTCGTTCCTGACGCGCTGGAGACGCCCATGCCGAACGGTCATCACCTCGTCGCCGGAGACTGGATCGCCGGTACCGGCGCCTTCCACGCCCTCGATCCCGCAACGGGCAAGCAGCTCGCCCCCGCCTTCGCCGAGGCCGACGCGGCGCTGGTCGACAAGGCCGCACGCGCGGCGGAGGCTGCCTTTGCCGACTATTCCACCCGTCCGGTCGCCGAGCGCGCCGCCTTCCTGCGCCGTATCGCCCGGGAGATGGAGATCGACGGCGAGGCCATCGTCGCGCGTGCCATGCGCGAAAGCGGACTGCCGGAAGCGCGCCTGACCGGCGAGCTCGGCCGCACCACCGGCCAGCTCCGGTTCTTCGCCGACTGGATCGAGGCCGGCCACTGCTTCGATGCCCGCATCGACACCGCCCAGCCGGACCGCAAGCCGCTGCCGCGCCCCGACATCCGCTCGATCCTGCGCCCGCTCGGCCCCGTCGCCGTGTTCGGCGCCTCGAATTTCCCCCTCGCCTTCTCCACCACCGGCGGCGACACCGCCTCGGCCCTGGCCGCCGGCTGCCCGGTCGTGGTCAAGGGACACCCCGCCCATCCCGGCACGGCGGAGCTGGTGGCGCGCGCGGTCGCCGCCGCGATCCGCGCCTGCAACATGCCGGCCGGCACCTTCTCGCTGCTGCAGGGCGCAGGCCATGCGTCCGGCGCCGCGCTCGTCGCCCATCCCCTGATCTCCGCTGTCGGCTTCACCGGGTCGCTGCGCGGGGGCCGCGCGCTCTTCGACATTGCCGTCTCGCGGCCGCAGCCGATCCCGTTCTACGGGGAGCTCGGCTCGATCAACCCGGTCTTCGCCCTGCCGGCGGCCCTTGCCGCACGCGCGGCGGCGCTCGGCGCCGACTGGGCCCGCTCGCTGACGCTGGGCACCGGCCAGTTCTGCACCAATCCCGGCGTCGTGGTGGCGCTGGAGGGTGAAGGGCTGGAGGCGTTCCTGGATGCCGCCGACGCGGTACTCGCGGACGTGCCGGCTCAGGCCATGCTGACCCCCGGCATTGCCGGCGCCTATCGCCGGGCCGTCGAGGGGCGCACGCAAGATGCCGCGCTTTCGAAGCGCACATCTGCAGCTTCCCCCTCTGCAAGCGGGAAACCGGGCAGCTGCCACGTCACGCCGGCGGTCTTCGAGACGGCCGCGGCCGCCTTCCTCGCTTCGCACGCCCTGCAGGAAGAGGTGTTCGGACCGGCGGCCGTCGTGGTGCGGTGCCGCAGCGAAGAGGAGCGGCTCGCCGTTGCCGCCGCGCTGGAAGGCCAGTTGACCGCGACGCTGCTGATGGAGCCGGACGATGCCGAGGACATGGCAACCGCCCGCAAGCTCGTTCCCGTCCTGGAGCGCAAGGCCGGCCGCCTGCTGGTCAACGGTTTCTCCACCGGCGTCGAGGTCTGTCATTCGATGATGCACGGAGGCCCGTATCCTGCCTCCACCGACACCCGCTCCACCTCGGTCGGGTCGCGTGCCATCCTGCGGTTCCTGCGGCCGGTCGCCTATCAGAACCTGCCGGCGGGCCTGCTGCCGGAGGGTCTTGGCGAGGACGCCGAAGGCCCCCGTCTGGTTGACGGCACGCCCCGATAGGGTAGGTAGTTAGGGGAAACCTCCAGGAGACGGTCGACATGCCGGCCGTTTCCCAAACCGCTGTCTTGCATCCTGCCTTCCTGCTTGCGGTCGGCGCGGATCGCCGATGCGGCAAAAAGAAGGATTCCGCATGCCCTGCAACGGACGCTTCGCCCGTCTCCTCTTCCCCCTCCTGCTTGCCGCCCTCCTGCTGCTGCCTTCGGGCCTGCCGGGACCGGCTCTCGCCCAGTCCGGCCAACCGGCACCGCAGCAATCCGGCGAACAGGCATCAGGAAGCCCGGCAGGAGCGGCGCAGTCCGTTGCGCAGACCCGCCAGGATGCGGACGCGCTGATCCGGCTGCTGCAGGACCCCGGCGCGCGCGGCGCGCTGATCGACTATCTGCAGCGCGACCCGGCCACCGCTCCAACCAACGCCCCGGGCACGGCCGCTCCGGCGCCTTCCTCCTCCTCGCCCGTACCGGCGGAAGGCGCGCCTTCGGACGCATCTCCGGCCGCCGCGGAAGGGGAAGTAACCCCGGCCGAGACCGAGGCGGAGCGCCAGCCGAGCCACATCGCTCTGCGCATCGCCATGGCCACGCAGAATGTGGTCAGCGAAGGCATGGTCTATGTGGAGCGGATTGCCCGCTCCTTCACCTCGCTGCCGACGGCACTGTCCTATAGCGCCGGAGCCAACTGGGATCGCGTCCAGAGCATCCTGCTGCAGCTGGTGATCATCGCCTTCGTCGCCTTCGCCATCGTGGTGCTGCTGCACAAGCTCGCCTACCGGCTGTTCGCCCGACTGATCGGCCGGGACCAGTCGATGACGGTGGTCAAGCGCGTCACGCTTCTGGTGCTGCATCTGGTGGCAGAGGCGCTGATCGTGGCCATCGCGCTGGGCGCCGGTTACGCCGTCGCGCTCTATACGGGCGAGAACCTGCGCCATGTCGAGCTGGTGGAATCGCTCTTCCTCAACGCCTTCTTCTTCATCCAGATCGCCAAGGTGCTGACGCGGTTCGCACTGAGCCCCGAGTTTGCCGCCCTGCGCCTGGTGCCGCTCGACGACGAGCAGGCGCTGTACTGGCGCCGCTGGCTGTTCACCATCTACAACGTGCTGGGCTACGGCACGATGGTCGTGGTGCCGCTGATCGCCAACAACATCTCGTTCCTGCTCGCCGACTCGGTGCGCATGATGATCGTGCTGGCCAGCGTCCTGATCGCCATCTCCGCGATCATGCGCAACCGGCTGGCAACGCGCGAACGCATCCTCGCCTATGGAGAACGCCAGTCGAACGTCGTCACCACCGGCCTGGTGGAGATCGTCGCCCGCACCTGGCACATCGTCGCCATCATCTACGTGCTGATGCTGCTCGGCGTGTGGCTGTCCCGGCCCTTCGACGCGGTCACGTTCATGGTCCGCGCCACCGCCCTGTCGGTGCTGACGGTGATGGTCGGCACCATCGTCTCGCTGGCGCTGACCCGGGCCATCGCCGGCGGCGTGCGCCTGCCGCAGAACGTGCATGAGCGCCTGCCCATGCTGGAGCGGCGCCTCAACACCTTCGTGCCGCGGGTGCTCTCGCTGGTCCGCCTCGGCGTCTTCGTCTGCGTGATCATCGGCATCCTGCAGGCATGGGACATGATCGACGCCCTGTCATGGTTCAGCTCCAGCGACGGGCAGGACTGGACCAGCCGCGCCGCGTCCGCCGGCATCATCATCGGCATCGGCTTCCTGATCTGGCTTGCCGTGATGAGCTGGGTGGACCTGCGCCTCAACCCGCGCGGCCGCCTGCCGACCTCGCGCGAGAAGACGCTGTTCAACCTGTTCCGCAACGCCTTCTCGATCCTGCTGGTGGTGATGATCACGCTGCTCGCCCTGTCGGAGATCGGGGTCAACATCGGCCCGCTGATCGCCGGTGCCGGTGTCTTCGGTCTCGCCATCTCCTTCGGTTCGCAGAAGCTGGTGCAGGACATCATCACCGGCGCGTTCATCCAGTTCGAGAACGCCATGAACGAAGGCGACGTCGTGACGCTCGGCGGCGTCACCGGCACGGTGGAGAAGCTGACCATCCGCTCGGTGCGCCTGCGCGACATCGACGGCACCGCCCACATGATCCCCTTCTCCACGGTCGACCGGGTCGCCAACTTCATGCGCGGCTGGGCCTATCACGTGGCGGCGATCGGCGTTGCCTACGACAGCGACCTCACGGAAGTGAAGCTGGCCATGCATGCGGCCTTCGACCGGCTGATGCAGACCGACTACAAGTCGGAGATCCTGGAGCCGCTGGAGATGCACGGCATCACCATGTTCGGCGACAGCGCCATCACCGTGCGCGCCCGCATCAAGACGCGCCCGGGATCGCAGTGGTCGGTCGGCCGCGCCTACAACGAGCACATCAAGGCCGTGTTCGACGAGCGCGGAATAGAGATCCCGTTCCCGCAGGTCACCTATCACATGCCGCCGAAGCTCGCGGCGAGCGAGGACGAGGAAAAGGTGATCGAGGCGACCGCCAAGCCGGCAAAGGCGAAAGCGAAGGCGGAGGCCGGCGAGACGGACAGCCAGGCAGCCCAGCCCGACGACGCCGAGCCCAAGGCCCCGCGCCGCCGGCGCAAGAAGAAGCCGCAGGACATTCCCTCCGAAGACGAGGTGTGATCCCGCGCAAGCTTCCCTGCCGATCAAGCACGGCCGGGCGACCTGCGCCCGGTCGCAGCCGGTAAGGGGCGCACGCCCCCTCGCAACGCATTGCGCCCCCGGCACAACCGGCCCACCATGTTCGGGCAGCATTGGCGCCTGGGGCCAAGCATTCGGTACACTTGCCAATTGTGACGAGGAAATTCCCGGCCCGCCTGTCGGGCAGGTTTTTTCTCCCGAAACGGACCGAAAATAGAAAGCATCATCCTGTTGTAACCCGTTTCAGGCGCGACTACTGTGCCATCAAGGCTGCTTGCGGAAAAACAACCTTCCCAAAGGGAAGCACTGCCGCGACATGCCGAATATTCAAACGGGAGAGTATCCATGATCATTCGCCGCAGCATGAAGGCCGCCCTTCTGGGCGTCAGCCTTGCCTTGTTCGCGACCGGTGCAGCCTCGGCCAAGAACCTCGTCTATTGCTCTGAGGGTTCGCCTGAAGGCTTCGACTCCGCGCTGTACACCGCCGGCACCACTTTCGACGCCTCGTCCAAGCCGGTGTTCAACCGCCTCGTCGAGTTCAAGCGCGGCACCACCGAGGTCCTGCCGGGGCTCGCCGAGAGCTGGTCGGTCTCCGACGACGGGCTGGAGTACACCTTCAACCTGCGCAAGGGCGTCAAGTTCCACACCACGTCCTTCTTCACGCCGACCCGCGACTTCAACGCCGACGACGTGATCTTCTCCTTCGAGCGCCAGCGCGACCCGAACCACCCGTGGCACGCCTACACCGCCGGCGCGTCCTGGGAGTATTTCAACGGCATGTCGATGCCCGATCTCATCAAGGAGATCGTCAAGGTCGACGACTACACGGTGAAGTTCGTGCTGAACCGGCCGGAAGCGCCGATGATCGCCAATCTCGCCATGGACTTCGCCTCGATCCTGTCGGCCGAATATGCCGACAAGCTCGCCGCGGACGGCAAGATGGACATGATGAACCAGGAGCCGGTCGGCACCGGTCCGTTCTCCTTCGTCGGCTACCAGAAGGACGCGGTCATCCGCTACCAGGCCTTCGCCGACTATTGGGGCGGCAAGCAGCCGATCGACAACCTGATCTTCGCGATCACGCCGGACGCCTCGGTGCGCCTGCAGAAGCTGAAGGCCGGCGAGTGCCACGTGATGCCGTATCCGGCACCGGCCGACATCGCCGACATCAAGGCCGATTCCAACCTGAACCTGATGGAGCAGGAAGGCCTCAACGTCGGTTACCTCGCCTACAACACCCAGATGGCCCCCTTCGACAACCCGAAGGTTCGCAAGGCCCTCAACATGGCCATCAACAAGCAGGCGATCCTCGACGCGGTGTTCCAGGGCGCCGGCCAGGCGGCCAAGAACCCGATTCCGCCGACCATGTGGTCCTATAACGACCAGATCGTCGACGATCCGTACGATCCGGACGCAGCCAAGAAGATGCTCGACGAGGCCGGTGTCTCGGGCCTGAAGATGAAGGTCTGGGCGATGCCGGTGCAGCGCCCGTACAACCCGAACGCCCGCCGCATGGCGGAGCTGATCCAGGCGGACTTCGCCAAGGTCGGCGTCGAGGTCGAGATCGTCTCCTACGAGTGGGGCGAGTATCTGAAGCGCTCGAGCGAGAAGGACCGCGACGGCGCCATCCTGCTCGGCTGGACCGGCGACAACGGCGATCCGGACAACTTCCTCGCCGTGCTGCTCGGTTGCGACGGCGTCGGCGGCGCCAACCGCGCCCAGTGGTGCCACCAGCCCTTCGACGACCTGATCCAGAAGGCCAAGACCATCTCGGACAAGGCCGAGCGCACCAAGCTCTACGAAGAGGCCCAGGTGGTCTTCAAGGAGCAGGCGCCGTGGGCCACCATCGCCCATTCGGTCGTGTTCATGCCGATGTCGGCCAAGGTGTCCGGCTATGTCATGGATCCGCTCGGCGGCCACTGGTTTGACGGCGTCGACATTGCCGAGTAAACCGCGCGCCGCCGCGGCCGGAACGCTCCGGAAGTAACCTTCCGGGGCCGACCGGCCCGGCCAACGCCATCCCGCACCGGCCCGGATCCAGTCCGGGGCCGGTGCGGTCGTTTTGGACGCATCCGATGATCCGTTTCCTGTTCGCCCGTCTGGCCTTGCTCGTTCCGACCTTCATCGGCGTGACGATCATCGCCTTCGGCTTCATTCGCCTGCTGCCGGGTGATCCCGTGCTGCTGCTGGCCGGCGAGCGCGGCCTCAGCCCCGAACGCTACAACCAGCTGATGGAGCAATTCGGCTTCTCCCAGCCCATCTGGCAGCAATATCTCGACTACATCGTCGGCGTTCTCACTGGCGATCTCGGCAATTCCATCGTCACCAAGAAACCGGTCTTCGACGAATTCATGGCGCTGTTCCCGGCGACCGTCGAACTGGCCCTGTGCGCGATCATCATCGCGGTGGCGCTCGGCATCCCCGCAGGCATCCTGGCCGCTGTCCGGCGCGGCTCCGTCGCCGACCAGGCGATCATGGGCACCGCGCTGATCGGCTATTCGATGCCGATCTTCTGGTGGGGCCTGCTGCTCATCATCCTGTTCTCCGGCATCCTGCAATGGACACCGGTTTCGGGCCGCATCTCCCTGATGTACTTCTTCCCGCAGGTCACCGGCTTCATGCTGATCGACAGTCTCCTGTCGGGGCAGAAGGGTGCCTTCACCTCGGCCCTCAGCCATCTGATCCTGCCCTCCATCGTGCTGGCGACGATCCCGCTGGCGGTCATCGCCCGCCAGACCCGCTCGGCCATGCTGGAAGTGCTGGGCGAGGACTATGTGCGCACCGCAAGAGCCAAGGGCCTGGCGCCGCTGCGCGTCGTCGGCCTGCATGCGCTCAGAAACGCCATGATCCCGGTGCTGACCACCATCGGCCTGCAGGTGGGCGTACTGCTCGCCGGTGCCATTCTCACCGAGACGATCTTCTCCTGGCCGGGCATCGGCAAGTGGATGATCGACAGCATATCCCGCCGCGACTACCCCGTCGTGCAGGGCGGCCTGCTGATGATCGCCCTCATCGTGATGATCGTGAACCTGACGGTCGACATGCTCTACGGGCTTGTCAATCCGCGCATCCGCCACACCTGAGCCGGAGCCGACCATGACCGACACCCCCCCTTCCGCCGTCTCCGTCGAGGCCGAAAGCCGCAATGCCACGCGGCAGATGCTCGCCGAGTTCTGGTTCTACTTCTCCCGCAACCGCGGCGCCGTCATCGGCCTTGTGGTCTTCGCCACCCTGGTGCTCGTCGCGCTCGCCGCACCGCTCGTCGCGCCGCACGATCCCGACATGCAATACCGCGACAGCTTCCTCACCCCGCCGTTCTGGTCGGAAGGCGGCAAGACGGCCTTCCTGCTCGGCACGGATGCGGTCGGCCGCGACATTCTCTCGCGGCTGATCTACGGCGCCCGCTTCTCGCTGTTCATCGGTCTCGTCGTGGTGACCATCGCGCTCAGCGGCGGCATCGTGCTCGGCCTCGTCGCCGGCTTCTTCCGCGGCTGGGTCGACACCGTGATCATGCGGGTGATGGACGTGATCCTCGCCTTCCCCTCGCTGCTGCTGGCGCTGGTGCTGGTCGCCGTGCTCGGGCCGGGCCTCGTCAACGCCATGATCGCCATCGCCCTGGTGCTGCAGCCGCATTTCGTCCGCCTGACCCGCGCCGCGGTGCTGGCCGAGCGCAACCGAGACTATGTGGTGGCCGCACGGCTCGCCGGCGCCGGCAAGCTGCGGCTGATGTTCAAGACGATCCTGCCGAACTGTCTGGCGCCCCTGATCGTCCAGGCAACCCTGTCCTTCTCCAACGCGATCCTCGATGCGGCGGCTCTCGGCTTCCTGGGCATGGGCGCTCAGCCGCCCACCCCCGAATGGGGCACCATGCTGGCCGAGGCGCGCGAGTTCATCCTGCGCGCCTGGTGGGTGGTGACCTTCCCGGGCCTTGCGATCCTGATCACCGTGCTGGCGATCAACCTGGTCGGCGACGGCCTGCGCGATGCCCTCGACCCGAAGCTGAAGCGGAGCTGACCCATGAGCCTGCTCGAAATCCGCAATCTCAGCGTCGAATTCGACACCGCCGCCGGCCCGTTCCGCGCCCTTGCCGGTGTCGACTACACGGTCGAGGCCGGAGAGGTGCTTGCCATCGTCGGCGAAAGCGGCTCCGGCAAGTCGGTCGCCATGCTGGCCCTGATGGGCTTGCTGCCCGACACGGCGACGGTCACCGCCGACAAGATGACCTTCGAGGACATAGACCTCCGGTTCTTGTCCGCAGCGCGTCGGCGCCAGGTCATCGGCAAGGACATCGCGATGATCTTCCAGGAGCCGATCGCCAGCCTCAATCCGTGCTTCACGGTCGGCTTCCAGCTCGACGAGGCGCTGAAGACCCACACGAAGCTCGACCGCCGGCAGCGCCGCGACCGGGTGATCGAACTGCTCACCGCCGTCGGCATTCCCGAGCCGGAACGCCGCGTCGGCGCGTTCCCGCACCAAATGTCGGGCGGCCAGTGCCAGCGGGTGATGATCGCCATCGCCACCGCCTGCAATCCGAAGCTGCTGATCGCCGACGAGCCGACCACCGCGCTCGACGTCACCATCCAGAAGCAGATCCTCGACCTTTTGACCGGCCTGCAGCGCGACCACGGCATGGGCCTCATCATGATCACCCACGACATGGGTGTCGTCGCCGAGACCGCCGACCGGGTGGTCGTCCAGTATCAGGGGCGCCAGATGGAAACCGCCGACGTGCTCACCCTGTTCGAGAACCCAAGCAATCCCTACACCAAGGCGCTGCTGTCGGCCCTGCCCGAGAACGCCACCGGCGACCGGTTGCCGACCGTCGCCGATTTCGGCAGGGACTTCACGCCGGGTGCCGGCAACGGGGCGGATACCGGGCGGGAGGCGCGCTCATGAGCGATGCGATCCTGAAAGTCCGCGACCTCAAGCGCGACTACGAGATCGGCGGCGGCCTGTTTTCCGCCCCCCGCCTGCTGCACGCGGTCAAGGGCGTCAGCTTCGACGTGGAACGCGGCACGACGCTGGCGGTGGTCGGCGAAAGCGGCTGCGGCAAGTCGACCCTCGCCCGCATGCTGACGATGATCGACCAGCCGACCTCCGGCTCCATCGAGATCGACGGCAAGGCGATCGACATCGCCCGCCACGGCGTCACCCGCGAAATGCGCCAGGCGGTGCAGATCGTCTTCCAGAACCCGTACGGCTCGCTCAATCCGCGCCAGAAGATCGGCGCCGTGCTGGAAGAGCCCCTGCTGCTCAACACCTCGATGAGCGCGGCCGAACGGCGCGATGCGGCGCTTGCCATGCTGGAGAAGGTCGGGCTGAAGCCGGAACATTACGGGCGCTATCCGCACATGTTCTCCGGCGGCCAGCGCCAGCGCGTGGCGATTGCACGCGCGATCATGCTGCGCCCGCGCCTGCTGGTGCTGGACGAGCCGGTCTCCGCGCTCGACCTTTCGGTGCAGGCGCAGATCCTCAACCTGCTCGCCGACCTGCAGGACGAGTTCGGCCTCACCTACGTCTTCATCAGCCACGACCTGTCGGTGGTGCGCTACATCGCCGACAAGGTGATGGTGATGTATTTCGGCGAGGCGGTCGAATACGGCACGCGCGACGAGGTCTTTGAGAACCCGCAGCACGAGTACACGCGCACGCTTTTCGCGGCGACGCCAAAGGCCGATGTCGCAAGCATCCGTGCCC
The DNA here is from genome assembly GCF_014252955.1 of Stappia sp. 28M-7. Lineage (NCBI taxonomy): Bacteria > Pseudomonadati > Pseudomonadota > Alphaproteobacteria > Hyphomicrobiales > Stappiaceae > Stappia > Stappia quadratibracata. The sequence goes on from NZ_JACMIA010000001.1 coordinate 4,115,997, forward strand.
GGCTGGAAAAGAAGAAGGCCGCCGCCGGCTGAGTGCCGGGGCGGCGGCCCGGGTATCTGCGTCGGATCGGGCGATCAGCCGCCGGCCTTGGCCTTGCTGCGCGTCGCCCGCTTGGGCGCCTCCGGCGGTGTCGGCGCGCCGTCCCCCGCCTGCGACTTGCGCTCGCGCACCGCACGGATGCGCGCGGCAAGCGACTGGGTGACCGCGCTGCCCGAGGCGCGCTCGCCCTCGGCAGCGGACACCTGCTCCGCATCGGCGACGGCCTGCAGAACCGGAGCCAGATCCTCGTCGGTTCCAAGAGAAGCGGCAACGGAAGCGGCCAGACCGGCAAGCTCCGAGCGCAGGGCAAGGAAATCATCGTTGCCGCGCAGTTCCGCCCGCAGGCGTTCGTTCTCGGTGCGCAGGCGCGCAGTCTCCCCGGCCAGCGTCTCGTCGCCCTGGGCGCCCTCCGCCAGCACCGACAGGCGGGTGATCTCCGCCTGCGCGGCGATCAGGCGCGACTCCGCCTCGAAAAGCCGATCGTCTCTGGCCCGCAACTCCTGACGGCTGAGACCGGCGCTTCGGGCTCCCCCCGATGCCGGCTCCGCAGCCGCATCGCCTGCCTCGCCCGACTGGGCGGCACGCTCCTCGGCGCGCTTCAGCCTGCGCTTGAGCGCGGCGATCTCGACCTCCAGCGCGGTCACCTTGGCAAGCTCGGAGGCACGGCCCATCGGATCCTCGCCAGCCTGATCGCCAGTCGGATCGCCAGCCTGCGGAACCGGCTGAGGCACAACGACGGCAGAGGGCACGGCGACCAGCGTCGGCATCCCGCCCTCGGCAGCCGCCTCCTCGCCATCCGCCTTGCCGGCCGTCGCTGTCTCCGCCGCCGCCATCAACCGCTTGAGGCTGCGCTCGAGCTCGCGGATACGGGCCTTCGCCCGCGCCAGCGCCTCGCCGCCGTCATGGATCTCGCGGCGCAGGTCTTCCTCGCGCGCCATCGCGTCGCCCAGCGCCTGATCCTTGGCGCGGAACTCGGCGCGCAGGTCGTCCGCCACCGCCTCGGCACGGTCCCGCGCGATGCGGTTTTCCGTCGCCTGCTGCTGCAGCCGCTCCAGCCCCGCCTCCAGTTTCCGGTAGTCGACCGCATGCCTGGCGCGCAGGCCGGCAATCTCGCCGCGCACATCCGCATGGGTCATGGGTGTCGTCGCCTCGACGGCGGCACGGGTGAGCCGCACCGCACGGCGCCACACGGTCGGCATGAGCGCCACCGACAGCAGGCCGGCCAGGCAGAAGCCGAGGGCCACATACATTGCCGCTTCAATCAAGACCGCTCACCACCGTCTGGCCCCTGAAACCTCGCAGGCCCGCATGCGCGCCTGGAGCCCGGCCGCCGCAGGCGGCCGCATCGGCACGCCTGCAAGTTTTACCATGCCTTCTGATACAAGACGCAGGGTCATGCGCCAAGCATCTCGCAAGGTCAGCTGTCAAAAAGGGTTCCAGGTCGGCTGGTCGGTAAACTTCAGGTAGCCGACATTGACGCCGAGACGCGCACCGACGCCGGCCCGCACCGGAACCACGTAGATGTCGTGGTTGGACAGCACCGTCATGCCGAAGCCGCCGATCAGATAGGCGGAGCCGTTGACGCCGACATAGCGGCGGTAGATCGCCGAGGTGTCCGGCAGATTGTAGACCAGCATCATCACCCGGGCGCCGTCGCCGCCGATGTCCCAGCCGAAGGACGGCCCCTGCCAGAACACCTTGTGGTTACCGGCGTTGCGCGTGTAGAGCTGCCCCTCGCCGTAGCGGGCACCGGCCAGCAGCGCGCCCGACCCTTCCTCGCCGAGGATGTAGCCGTTCGGCTGGCCGTATTGCGAGACCGCGCGCTCCACCACCGAGGCAAGTCCGCCCGACAGCTGGCCGAAGAAGCGGTGGCCGGCATCGACCAGTTCGCCCTGACTGTACTGCTCCGGCTGCTGCGCCCGCGCCTGCGGCACGCCCGCGGAAAGCAGCGCGGCGAGGCCGAGAACCAGCGTTGCGGCGAAGGCAGCCGCAGAACGGCGGGTGCGAAGATGGGAAAGTCGCGTCATGATGGTCCGTCCTCAACGCTCTCATGCAAGGGAACGGCGCGAGCCTTGCGGGCGGCCGGCACGACCGGCGCCGGACGCGGGCCGCGCCGGAAACCTCCGCGGTTGCCCCCGGGCCCGCCTTGCGGGCACAGTCATCGTCCGGGGATCGCGGGACTGATTCGATGTCAGAGTGTAGTCGAAATCGGAAAAGATTATGGTGGACGGCGCACCGATACTTGCGCGCCCTCCCGGCCGTGCTGGCGCTCGCCCTTTTGGCAGGTCCCGCGCATGGCCTCGACTACGCCACCGACCCGGTTTCGGGCTATGCGCTCGGCGGCCGCGACCCGGTCGCCTATTTCATCGACCGCATGCCGCGCGAGGGCGACCGGCGCCAGGAGCTGCGCTGGGACGACACCGTGTGGATGTTCGTCAACGAGGGCAACCGCGCCGCCTTCGAGAAGGACCCGCAGATCTATGCCCCGCATCTGAAAGGCTGCGATCCGCTGGCTCTGGCGGAAGGCTTCGTCACCATCGGCAACCCGCTGATCTTCGCGCTGCATGAAGGTCGCCTGCTGCTCTTCCATTCGGAGATCAACCGCTTCCTCTTCCTCTCCGACCCGGCCAGCCTGCTCGCCGAGGCGGAGAGCCGGGCGCGGGCGCAAGGGTGCAGCCGCTGAATTCCGCCATCGCCGGATGGCTTGGCAGCATGGGAAGGGCGGTGTAACCCTTTCGCAAGGGCCGAATCGTGCCGCGCGGCGGGTTTGTGCCAGCACCGCATCGGCCACGGCCACCGGCAAGACCGTCACGCTCACTGCCAGGACATCCGCAAGGACATCGCATGACCGCCATCGACGAACTCAGCGCCCTCGATCTTGCCGCCCTGGTGGCGAGCCGCGTCTGCCACGACATCATTTCTCCCGTTGGCGCAATTACCAATGGCCTTGAGGTTCTCGACGAGGAGAACAACGAGGACATGAAGGAATTCGCCATGGACCTGATCCGCAAGAGTGCGCGTCAGGCCTCGGCGAAGCTGCAGTTCGCGCGTCTTGCCTTCGGCGCTGCCGGATCGGCCGGCGCGGAGATCGACCTCGGCGATGCCCATTCGGTCGCGGCCGGCTTCCTGGCCAACGAGAAGGCGGATCTGGACTGGCAGGTGCCCCGTCTGCTGATGGCCAAGAACCGGGTCAAGCTGCTGCTCAACCTGATCCTGCTGGCCAATCAATGTGTCCCGCGCGGCGGCCTGATCACCGTCACCATGGACGGCGATGCGCAGGCGCCTACCTTCCGGTTGAAAGTAACCGGATCGACAACCAAGGTTCCTGCTCTTGTCCTCGAGATGACATCCGGCAAGGAGCCGGAGAGGATCGACGCGCATACCGTCCAGCCGGTCTATGCAGTGCTTTTGGCTCGGGAGTCGGGCATGGATTTAGAAGTCGTTAAGGAAGACGACGGAGTCAGCATTACTGCAGCCTCGATAGGTTAAACTGCGTCAAAAGCACCCCAGGCTGTTTCAGTCTATCTTAACTGTTTAAGCCGCATTGTCTCTGGCAGGGATGGGTGGTCCGGATACAGGGTCCGGATCGTGTACCAGTAACCAGTCGGGTGAGTGTGGCCATGGACGACCTGCTTAGCGAGTTCCTCACAGAAACGAACGAGAGCCTGGATGTCGTCGACGTCGAGCTCGTCAAGTTCGAACAGGAACCGAACAACGCGAAGATTCTCGACAACGTTTTCCGGCTCGTTCACACGATCAAGGGTACGTGCGGCTTCCTTGGCCTGCCGCGGCTGGAAGCCCTTGCCCATGCCGGCGAAACGCTGATGGGCAAGTTCCGCGACGGCGCCAAGGTGACGCCCGACGCGGTCTCGCTCATTCTCTCCTCCATCGACCGGATCAAGGAAATCCTGGCCGAGCTGGAGGCCGCCAACGGCACCGAGCCCGCCGGCAGCGACCACGACCTGATCTCCGAGCTGGAGCGCATGGCGCTGGAAGCCGACACCCGCGGCGATGCAGCAGCCGATGACGCGGCCGAGGCCGAAGACGACGGCATGGCCCGCGGCGAGCTGGTCGAGCAGGTGCTGGAGCGCCCGCTGCGTCCCGGCGAAGTCTCCCTCGACGAGCTGGAGCGTGCCTTCCGCGAAGCCGAGGTCGAGGTCGAACTCCCCGTTTCCGCTCCCCTGACCGAGATCGAGGCCGATGCCGAGATGGAGGCGGAAGCCGCCCCGCCGGCGCCGCTCGCCCCGCGCAACCGCGCTCGCGACGAAGCTTCGGCACCGCGCGAGACCGCCGAGAAGGGCGAGAAGAAGGCATCTGTTTCGAGCCAGTCCATTCGCGTTGCGGTCGAGACGCTCGAACATCTGATGACGATGGTCTCCGAGCTGGTCCTGACCCGCAACCAGCTGCTCGAGATCGTCCGCCGTCACGAGGACTCCGAGTTCAAGGTGCCGTTGCAGCGCCTGTCGAACGTCACTGCCGAGCTGCAGGAAGGCGTCATGAAGACGCGCATGCAGCCGATCGGCAATGCCTGGCAGAAGCTGCCGCGCATCGTCCGCGATCTCAGCCAGGAACTCGACAAGCCGATCGAGCTGGAAATGATCGGCGCCGAGACCGAGCTGGACCGGCAGGTTCTCGAGCTGATCAAGGATCCGCTCACCCACATGATCCGCAACTCCGCCGATCACGGGCTGGAGATGCCGTCCGACCGCCGCACTGCCGGCAAGCCGGAGAAGGGCACGATCACCCTGTCCGCCTATCATGAAGGCGGCCACATCATCATCGAGGTCAAGGACGACGGTCGCGGCATCGATGTCGACCGGGTCAAGGCCAAGGTGCTGGAGCGCGGGCTCGCCTCCGAGGCCGAGCTGGACAAGATGACGGATCAGCAGATCCACAAGTTCATCTTCCACGCAGGCTTCTCCACGGCGCAGAACATCACCAGCGTCTCCGGCCGCGGCGTCGGCATGGACGTGGTGCGCAACAACGTGGAGCTGATCGGCGGCACCATCGATCTGCGCTCGGTTCCGGGCCGCGGTTCGAGCTTCATCATCAAGATCCCGCTGACGCTTGCCATCGTCTCGGCGCTCATCGTCGAGGCCGGCGGCGACCGCTTCGCCATCCCGCAGCTGTCGGTGGTCGAGCTGGTGCGCGTCCAGTCCAACTCCGAGCACCGTATCGAGCGCATCAAGGACACGCCTGTCCTGCGCCTGCGCAACAAGCTGCTGCCGCTGGTGCACATGTCGCAGTTGCTCGGCGTCGGTCCCAATGGCGGCGATCAGGAGATCGAGTCCGACACCGGCTTCATCGTGGTGATGCAGGTCGGCAGCCAGACCTTCGGCGTCGTCGTCGACGGCGTGTTCCACACCGAGGAAATCGTCGTCAAGCCGATGTCCTCCATGCTGCGCAACCTGACCATGTTCTCCGGCAACACCATCCTGGGCGATGGTGCGGTGATCATGATCATCGATCCGAACGGCGTCGCCTCGGCCATGGCAAGCCATGCCTCCAGCGTCGTCGCCGAGAACGAGCGCAAGGAAGCCGAGGACGCCATGACCTCCGCCCTCGACGGGCAGTCGACCGTGTCGATGCTGCTGTTCCGTGCCGGCTCGCCCGAGCCCAAGGCGGTGCCACTGTCGCTGGTCACCCGCCTGGAGGAGTTCGAGGTCTCCAAGATCGAGCATTCCAATGGCCGGGACCTGGTGCAGTATCGCGGCTCGCTGATGCCGCTGGTCTACATCGAAGCCTCCCAGACACGCCGCGGCGAAGGCACCCAGCCGATGCTGGTCTTCTCCGACGCCGGCCGCTCCATGGGCCTCGTCGTCGACGAGATCGTCGACATCGTCGAGGACCGCATGCACATCGAGGTCGGCTCCGACCGGGCCGGCATCCTCGGATCGGCGGTCATCAAGGACAAGGCGACCGAGATCATCGACCTCGGCTACTACCTGCCGCAGGCCTTCGAGGACTGGTTCATGCGCAAGGAGATGGACATCGCCGCGCTGACCAAGAAGGTCCTTCTGGTCGACGACAGCGCCTTCTTCCGCAACATGCTGACGCCCGTCCTTAAGGCGGCCGGCTATGACGTCACCGCCGTCAACGGCGCGCGCCAGGCCTTCGAGCTGCTGGAGAACGGCGACACGTTCCAGGCGATCGTCAGCGACATCGAGATGCCGGAAATCAACGGCTTCGAGTTCTGCGAGGCCCTGCGTCGCGATCCGCGCTTCCGCAAGATGCCGGTTCTGGCACTGTCGGCCGTGGTCTCCCCGGCCTCCATCGAGCGCGGCCGTCAGGCCGGTTTCGACGACTATGTGGCGAAGTTCGACCGTCCGGGGCTGATCGCCTCGCTGAAGGACCTGTTCGCCGGTGAAATGGGAATTGCGGCATGAGGCACAACGACAATCTCGCGGCCGGTATCGACGATACCATCCAGTATGTCACCGTCATCATCGGCGGCCAGCTCTTCGGGCTGCCGATCAGCCAGGTGCACGACGTCTTCGTTCCGGAGAGCGTGACCCGCGTGCCGCTGGCCGCTCCGGAAGTGGCAGGCGTGCTCAACCTGCGCGGCCGCATCGTCACGGCGATCGACATGCGCAAGCGCCTGCACCTGCCGGCCAGGGATGCAAACGCCCAGGTCATGGCGGTCGGCATCGAGCACAAGGGCGAGAGCTACGGCCTCGTCATCGACCAGGTTGGTGAGGTGCTGCGCCTGTCGAACGACTCGATGGAGCCGAACCCGTCCAACCTCGACAAGCGCTGGGCGGAGATTTCCGGCGGCGTGCACCGGCTGGACGGCAAGCTGATGATCATCCTCGACGTCACCCGCCTCTTCGGAGCGATGTTCGAGCCCATGGCGGCGGCCTGACGCGACCAAACCGGCGAAGAGAAACCCGGCACTCGGGAGAACAAGATATGAAGCACTGTCTGGTCGTCGACGACTCCAGCGTCATCCGCAAGGTCGCTCGCCGCATTCTCGAGGACCTCTCCTTCGAGATCTCCGAGGCCGAGGACGGTCTCAAGGCCCTGCAGGCCTGCCGCGAGCGCATGCCCGACGCGATCCTGCTGGACTGGAACATGCCCGAGATGGACGGTCTGGAGTTCCTGCTGGCGCTGCGCAAGGAATATGGCGGCGAGAAGCCCATCGTGGTCTTCTGCACCACAGAGAATGACGTGGCCCATATCACCCGCGCCATGCGCGCGGGCGCCAACGAGTACATCATGAAGCCGTTCGACAAGGACATCGTGGAAGCGAAGTTTCAAGAGGCCGGGCTGCTCTAACCCCTCTGCAGGGCTGTACCACATGAACGCCAGTTCTTCAGCGCCGGCCCCCCGGGACGGCGCCAGGGCGGATTGCATCCGCGTCATGGTTGTTGACGACTCCGTCGTCATCCGCGGCCTGCTCAGCCGCTGGGTCGAGGCAGACCCGGCTCTGGAGCTCGTCGCCTCCCATCGCAACGGCAAGCTCGCGGTCGACGACATCGAACGTTCCAACCCCGATGTCGTGGTTCTGGACATCGAGATGCCGGAGATGGACGGCCTGACCGCCCTTCCCCTGATGCTGCGCAAGAAGCGCGATCTCGTCGTCGTCATGGCCTCGACGCTGACCCGCCGCAATGCCGAAGTCAGCCTGCGCGCCCTCTCGCTCGGAGCGCAGGATTACGTCCCCAAGCCGGAATCGACCAGCGAGGTCACGACCTCGATCGATTTCCGCCGCGAGCTCATCGACAAGGTGAAGGCTCTGGGTCAGCGCCGCCGCGGAAGCAGTTCGGCAGGCGGGCGCATGATGCGCGCCCAGACCGCAGCCGGCCGTACCGCATCGCAGGCCCCGGCCGGCTCGGCACCGGCCGGTTACACGCGTCTGGCCGCCGGCGCCGCGGCACCCGCCGCAGCTCCCGCGATCCGCACCCGCGCCTATTCCAGCGCCCGGCCGCGCATCCTTGCCATCGGTTCCTCCACCGGCGGTCCCCAGGCGCTGCAGCAGCTGTTCACCGACATCGGCACCGCGATCCGCGAAGTGCCGGTGGTGGTGACCCAGCACATGCCGCCGACCTTCACCGCCATTCTGGCCGAGCATATCGCCAAGGCGGCGCTGCGCCCGGCCAAGGAAGCGGAAAACGGCGAGGTGCTGAAGCCCGGTCACATCTATGTGGCGCCGGGCGGACTGCACATGGTCATCGACAAGGACGGCGGCCAGGTCGTGGCACGCCTGAACGACAGCCCGCCGGTGAATTTCTGCAAGCCCGCAGTCGATCCGCTGTTCGACAGCGTCGCCAAGATCTACGGCTCCGCCACCCTGGCAGTGGTGCTGACCGGCATGGGGCATGACGGTGCAGCCGGCGTGCGCACCATCGCCGCCGGCGGCGGCAGCGTCATCGCGCAGGACGAGGCGACCAGCGTGGTATGGGGCATGCCCGGTGCGGCAGCGCAGACGGGCATGTGTTGCGAGATCCTGCCGATCACCCGTATCGGCCCCAAGATCTCCGGATTGTTGAGTGGAGGCCCCAGGTGATTGCGTCACAGTTTGAGTATCTCAAGCAGTTCCTGAAGGCCAAGTCCGGACTGGTCCTGACCAACGAGAAGCAGTACCTGGTCGAAAGCCGGCTGCTGCCGGTTGCAAGGCGTCACAACCTCGCCGGCCTGTCGGAGCTCGTCCAGGCGATGCAGAAGCCGACCGGCGCGCAGTTGTGCACCGAGGTGGTCGAAGCCATGACCACCAACGAGTCCTTCTTCTTCCGCGATGGCATGCCGTTCCAGCACTTCCGGGAAGTGATGCTGCCCGCCATGCTGAAGGCCCGCGCCGACCGCCGGACCATCCGCATCTGGTGCGCGGCCGCCTCCACCGGCCAGGAGCCCTACTCGCTTGCCATCTGCCTGAAGGAAGCAGCCCAGAAGCTCGCCGGCTTCCGTGTCGAGATCATCGGCACAGACCTGTCGACCGAAGTTCTGGAGAAGGCGAAGAACGGCATCTACAGCCAGTTCGAGGTCCAGCGCGGCCTGCCGATCCAGATGCTGCTGAAGTACTTCACCCAGAAGGGCGACCTGTGGCAGGTCAACCCGGAGCTGCGCTCCATGGTGCAGTGGCGCAAGCTCAACCTGCTGGAGAGCTTCTCCACGCTGGGCTCCTTCGACATCGTCTACTGCCGGAACGTGCTGATCTATTTCGACCAGCCGACCAAGGTGGACGTGCTGCAGCGCATCTCCAAGCAGATGCCCGCCGACGGTTACCTGGTGCTGGGTGCGGCCGAGACCGTCGTCGGCCTCACCGACGCCTTCCGGCCGGTTCCGGACTTGCGGGGCCTCTACCAGCCGACGGCTGCCACCGGCACGCAGGGACTTGCATCCCGCTCGCGCTTCCAGGTGGCGGGCTGACACGCGGCAAACCGCACCTGCACGAACACGAGACGCCGGCGCCAACGCGCCGGCGTTTTGCATTGGGGCAATGCGCCGGACACAGGGCAGCACGCGACAGCCCGGGCGAAGCAATAGCTCACCGGGCCGGATGACCGGGCGAATGCTGGACCGCGGACGCAATGGATCAGCCCGTGAGGGTGACAGGTCGTCTCGATTTTTGGATGGTTTCGCAGCACCGGAGGCAAGTCGCTTGTCTTTCAAGCGACTGCCGGAAGATTGGCACCCCCAAGGGGACTCGAACCCCTGTTTCCGCCGTGAGAGGGCGGCGTCCTAGACCGCTAGACGATGGGGGCGTCGGGCCGGTCAGTGGCGAACAGGAGGCGTGGATAGAACGCTCGCGCGCCGAATGCAAGCCCCATTTTTCGCAAAGCCTGTGGACAGTGAAAAAAGAGGCGCATTTTGCCCACTCGCCTGTCCGAAGGCGCCCTCGCCCGCGGCAGCGCTCTCCCGGAGAGCCGCCGCGAGGCCGGGCAGTGCTGCCGTTATTGCGCGACGAACGTGGTCTCGCCGATGAGCCGGCCGGTCGCTGCTTCCAGATGCAGAAGCTTGCTGGCGGTGCCGTCGCGCACCAGCAGGATCAGCCGATCGCCCGACAGGACCATGCTTTCCACCCGCCCGTCCTTGCCGATGGCCACCGTTGCGGCTATATCGCTCCCGTCCGCCCGCTTGCCGCTTTCGGACAGCTTGTAGATGATGGCCGCGAGAACGGCCATGAAGCCGAGCACCATGACGAGGCTAGAGACGGCGAGCAGCCGCTTCAGCTTCTTCTGAACCCGTTCCATCGCCGGATCCAGCGGGGCTTCCGCGTCGCGGTCTTCGTCGTCCATTGCCGGATGTGTCATGTCTATGTCCATTGAAGAGGAAGGCGATGCCGATGGCGTCGCGATCGCAGCCCTTGCCGTTTCCGATGAGGATGCCGGCAGCCGCCTCGACGCCTGCCTTGCCCGCCACCTGCCGGAAATCAGCCGCAGCCGCATCCAGTCCCTGATCCGTCAGGGACGGGCGCGCGTCGGCGGGCGGACCATAATGGAGCCCAAATACCGGGTCAATTCGGGCGAGGAACTGGCGCTGGAGCTGCCCGAGCCGGAAGAGGCCGAGCCGACTCCCGAGGATATTCCGCTGACGATCGTCTACGAGGACGAACACCTTGTCGTGATCGACAAGCCGGCCGGCCTCGTCGTCCACCCCGGTCCCGGAAACTGGAGCGGTACGCTCGTCAACGCGCTGCTGCACCATTGCGGCGACAGCCTGTCGGGCATCGGCGGCGTCAAGCGCCCCGGCATCGTCCACCGGCTCGACAAGGACACCAGCGGCCTGCTGGTCGTTGCCAAGACCGACCTTGCGCATCAGGGGCTCGCCGCACAGTTTGCCGACCACGGCCGCACCGGGCCGCTGGAGCGCGAATATGTCGCGCTGGTCTGGGGTGCGCCCATGCAGCTGCGCGGCACTGTCGATGCGGATCTTGCCCGCTCCTCCGCCAACCGGCAGAAGATCGCGGTGACGAAATCCGGCGGCCGCCACGCCATCACGCACTGGCAGGTGCGCGAGCGCTTCGGCGCGAAGGACGCCCCCCCGATCGCTGCCCTGATGGCCTGCCGCCTGGAAACCGGGCGCACCCACCAGATCCGCGTGCACATGGCCCATATCGGCCACCCGCTGGTCGGCGATGCCGACTACGGCGCGCATTTCCGCACCAAGTCCGCGCGCCTGCCCGAGGAGGTCCGCGAGGTGGTGGACGCCTTCCCGCGCCAGGCCCTGCATGCAGGCCTGCTCGCCTTCGCCCATCCGGCGACCGGCGAGACGCTGCGCTTCGAAAGCCCCCTTCCCGAAGACATGGACACCCTGCTCAAGGCAATCCGGACGCTTTCGCCGGCATAATTTGCAAAATTATGTCCTGATATTGCCGAAATGAACCCTATATTGGGAAGTCCGGCGTGCCATTCGGGCGCCGAAACAGAATGCCCTGCGATGGCGGTTGCGCATCCGGCCCGGGCCGACGCGACCCCGGAGGGATCGTTGGGAGAAAGGGTGCATTCATGGCCCAGAACATTCCGGCGCTGAGTTCCGGCGAAGGCGGTCTCAGCCGATATCTGGACGAAATCCGGCGGTTTCCCATGCTGGAACCGCAGGAAGAATACATGCTCGCCAAGCGCTACAAGGAGCATGGCGACCCGGCCGCCGCCGAGCGGCTGGTGACCTCGCATCTGCGGCTCGTTGCCAAGATCGCCATGGGATATCGCGGCTACGGCCTGCCGATTTCCGAGGTCGTGTCGGAGGGCAATGTCGGCCTGATGCAGGCGGTGAAGCGTTTCGAGCCCGACAAGGGCTTCCGTCTCGCCACCTATGCGATGTGGTGGATCAAGGCCGCGATCCAGGAATACATCCTGCGGTCCTGGTCGCTCGTGAAGATGGGCACCACCGCCAACCAGAAGCGTCTCTTCTTCAACCTGCGCCGGCTCAAGGGCCGCATCCAGGCGCTCGACGAGGGCGACCTGCGTCCCGAGCATGTCACCGAGATCGCCACCAAGCTCGGCGTCAGCGAGGAGGAGGTCGTTTCGATGAACCGCCGGCTCGCCGGCGACGCCTCGCTCAACGCGCCGATCCGCGCGGAGGCCGACAGCGGCGAGTGGCAGGACTGGCTCGTCGACGAGAGCGACAGCCAGGAGGCGATCTTCGCCCAGCAGGAAGAGCTGGATCAGCGGCGCAAGCTGCTCGGCGATGCGATGGAAGTCCTCAACGACCGCGAACGGCGGATCTTCGAGGCCCGCCGCCTGTCCGAGGATCCGATCACGCTCGAGGACCTGTCGACCGAGTTCGGCGTCAGCCGCGAGCGCGTGCGCCAGATCGAGGTTCGCGCCTTCGAGAAGGTGCAGAAGGCGGTGCGCCGCGGCGCCCGCGAGCTGGAACAGCCGCAGGCCCAGATCGCCGGCCAGGCCTGACGGGCACCCGGCCCGTCTCGCCCGCCAAATCGCAGTCCCGCGCCCATCGCGCGGGACGCGAGCCTCCCGCAAAGCGGATTCCCCTTTCAGGCCCGATGCTCTAACCTTCCCGCGACGCAACGGACCGCATCAGGGGAGGCGGACAAGCACATGCGCATCACGCAACGCAAGCACCTGCTCGTGGCTGCGATCGGATGCCTGTTCCTGTTCGTCGTCACCGCGCTGCGGGCCTACGACCCCTCCTTCGTTTCCGCCATCCGCCTGATGGGGTTCGACGGATACCAGCGCTTCTGGCCCCGTCCGCAGGGCGAGTTCCCCGTGCGCATCGTCGACATCGACGAGCGCTCCCTGGCCGTTCACGGCCAGTGGCCCTGGCGCCGCGACACTCTGGCCGAGCTGACCCGCGCGCTCACGGAGCTCGGTGCTGCCGCCATCGCCTACGACGTGATCTTCGCCGAACCCGACCGCCTCTCGCCGCATCGCTATGTCCCGGACCTGAAGATCGGCAACGACGCGGCGCTGGAAGGGCTGGCAGAGCGCCTGCCCGACACGGACAAGGTCTTCGCCGAGGCGATTGCCGAGGCCCCCGTCGTGCTCGGTTTCGCGACGCTGCCCAACGCCAATGGCGGCAAGCCGGCGGCCAAGGCGGGCTTTGCCCATGCCGGCAGCGATCCGACCGGCAGCATTCCATCCTTCGCCTCCGCGCTGGTCAGCCTGCCGGTGCTGGAGGAGGCCGCCACCGGAAGCGGCGGCGTCAGTCTTTCCAGCCGCGACACGATCGGCATCGTGCGCCGCGTGCCGATGGTCTTCACCGACGGCACGGGCCTCTTCCCCAGCTTGGTGATGGAAGCCCTCAGGGTCGCCCAGGGCGCCGGGACCTTCATCATCCGCTCCGCCGATGCGAGCGGCGAACTGGGGGCCGGCGCTGCGGCCGTAACAGACATCAAGGTCGGCGCCCTGCCCTTCCCCACCACCGCACAGGGCGAGCTGTGGGTGTATTTCAACGAGGATCGGCCGGACCGCTACGTCTCGGCCGCCGACGTGCTGGATCCCGAGACGCGCGCGAGCCTTGCGCCGCAGATCGAGGGGCAGATCGTCTTCATCGGCACGTCCTCGGTCGGGCTCTACGATATCCGGGCCACGCCGCTCGGCGATCTCGTGCCGGGCGTCTCGGTCCACGCGCAGGCCGCCGAGCAGATCCTCGCCGGGACCTTCCTCAGCCGGCCGGACTGGGCGGACGGCGCCGAGATCATCGCCACCTTCCTGCTCGGCCTGATCGTCATCGCGCTGATCATCGCCTTCGGCTCGATCTGGGCGGCCGTGGTCGGCGGCGTGATCGCCTTCTCGCTCTATGCCGGCGCCATCCACCTGTTCCGCACGCAAGGGCTGCTGCTCGATCCGCTTTATCCGACCGCCGTGAACCTCTTTGTCGTCTACGCGGCGGCGACCGCGCTGCTCTATTTCCTCACCGAGCGCGAGAAGCGCTTCGTGCGGGCCGCCTTCGGGCAGTATCTGGCACCGGAAATGGTCAAGCGGCTGGAGACGGCGCCCGACGCGCTGCGGCTCGGCGGCGAGATGCGCGACATGACCATCATGTTCATGGATGTGCGGGGCTTCACCCCGATCTCCGAGCAGCTGACGCCGACGGATCTCGTCGCCTTCCTCAACGCGCTGCTGTCGCCGCTCTCCGATGAGATCCAGGCGCGCAGCGGCACCATCGACAAGTATATCGGCGACAGCATCATGGCCTTCTGGAACGCGCCGATGGACGTGGACGACCATGCGGCCAAGGCCTGCCGGACGGCGCTGGAGATGGTGCGGATCGTGGACCGGCTGAATGCCGAGGATGCCTTCCGCTTCCGCGAGCGCGGCCTGCCGACCCAGACGGTACGGATCGGCGTCGGGCTCAACACCGGCGAGGCCTGCGTCGGCAACATGGGCTCCGACCGCCGCTTCAACTACTCGGTGATCGGCGATGCGGTGAACGTCGCGGCGCGGATCGAGTCCAGCTGCAAGGCAGTCGGCGCCGATTGCGTCGTCTCCGAGGACACCGCCCGCGCGGCCGAGGGGTTTGCCTTCCTGGAGGCCGGCGCGATCCCGCTGAAGGGCAAGAGCGTGCCGATCCGCCTGTTCGCCCTGGTCGGCGACCCCGACTATGCCGCCGGAGAAGAATTCAAGGTACTGGCGGAAACCCACGCGGCGATGGTCGCGTCAATCGACGCCGGCAACCTGGAGGCGGCCCGCACAGGCCTTGCCGCCTGCCGCGAGAAGGCCCCCGAACGGCTGTCCGACATTTACGACCGCTTCGCCGAGCGCATCGAGGTGATGCCCCAGCGCGCGCCGGCTTAGGAAAGCCCGCCTCCGGCCGGGCGGTGCGGCCGAGCAAAAAGCGTCAGCACGCGCCCATCGAGCAGCAGCAGCCCGAAAATCAGCACCCCCATTCCAGCCATCTGCAACACGGACAGGGCCTCGCCCAGCAGGCTCGCGGACATCAGCACCGCCGAGACCGGGATCAGCAGCGTGACCAGCGAGGCGTTGGTGGCTCCGGCGTCGGCCAGCAGGCGGAAGTAGATGAGATAGGCGAGCGCGGTGCAGGCCGTGCCGAGGGCCGCGACCGAAGCCCATGCCGCTGGCCCCGCCATGGCCGGGGTCCAGCCGCCCGGCATGGAGCTTGCCTGCCAGACGGCGAGCGGCAGCAGCAACAGGCTGGATCCGGTCAGCTGCCCCGTCGCAGCGACCATGACCGGGACACCGCGAAAGCGGCGGGCGAATGCGGCAGCAAAGGCATAGGACAGCGCGGCGCCCAGACACAGGGCCTGAGCCCAGACCGGTTCGCCCGAAAGACCCGCCAGCGCCCCCGCCTCCAGCCCGGGAAGCAGCAGGAGCGCCACGCCGGCGAAGCCCACCGCAATGCCGGCGACGCGGTGCGCCCGCAAGACCTCCTGGCGAAAGAGCACGGAGGCGACCAGCACCGTGAAGATCGGCGTCGTCGCA
Organism: Stappia sp. 28M-7; assembly: GCF_014252955.1. Taxonomy (NCBI): domain Bacteria; kingdom Pseudomonadati; phylum Pseudomonadota; class Alphaproteobacteria; order Hyphomicrobiales; family Stappiaceae; genus Stappia; species Stappia quadratibracata. Next base: position 4,131,377 of record NZ_JACMIA010000001.1, read on the forward strand.
TTGAGGATCGAGGCAAGGCTCGCCGAAATGCCCGTCTGGCCCCACAGGATCAGCGAGAAGGGGATCGCATTGTTGAGCAGCCCCATCACCAGGAAGGCAGCGAGCGTGGAAGGGTCGCGCGGAAACACAAGTCCGCGCATCGCCAGCAGCCCATGCAGGACGAGCGCGGCCAGCAGCACCCGCAGGAAGGCAAGAACGAAGGGCGGAATCTCCACAAGCGCAATCTTGCCGAAGGGAAAGGTCGCGCCCCAAACGAGCGCGAGCGCGACAAGCAGCAGCCAGTTCTTCCAGGACATCGTCTTCCCCCAACGCGCGCATATGCCGTCCATGCCTAACGCGCGTGCTACCGCGCGCCCACCCGATATGAGACGCCGCCCGCCATCCAAGGTTGAAAAGTCGAAACAAGGGCTTGTAGCGGGCGGCAAGCGGGGTCAGGATCATTTTTCCCGCCGCTGCCAGGAATGCTGGCCCGAATGCCCGACACCCTGACCTCCCTCGCCTCACGCCCGCTGCTCTACCGTCTCGTGCCGCTGCTCGTTGCCGCCGGCCTGCTGCTCGGTGCCAACGGCGTCGCGATGACCGTGATCGCGGTGCGCGGCCGGCTGAACGGCCTGTCCGACACGACCATCGGCCTGTTCGGCTCCGCCTATTATGCCGGCTTCATTCTCGGGGTCCTGGTCACGCCGATCCTGATCCAGCGGGTCGGGCATATCCGGGTGTTCTCCGCCCTTGCGGCGCTGAGCGCCATCGCCGTGCTGCTGTTGCTGCTCACCGCGCCGGGCCTTTACTGGGCGGGCCTGCGCTTCGTCAGCGGCATCGCCTTTTGCGGCACGGCCATGGTGCTGGAAAGCTGGCTCAACGCGCTGTCGTCCAATGCCGAGCGCGGGCGCATTCTCAGCATCTACCGGATCGTCGACCTTGGCGCCGTCACCGGCGGCCAGTTCCTGCTGCCCGCTTTCGGCGCCGGCGGCTTCGAGATCCTGGTGGTCATCGGCCTCGTCTTCTGTGCCGCGCTGATCCCGGTCTCGCTCGCCCGCGAGGGCAATCCGCCGGTCTCCGATACGACGCGCATCAACTACCTGTCCATCTGGGTTATTTCTCCCGTCGCCGCCGTCGGCTGCCTGACCATCGGCCTGACCAACGGCGCCTTCCGGACGGTCGGGCCGGTCTATGCGGAAGGAGTCGGCCTCGATGCCGACGGGCTGGCGCTCCTGATCAGCCTGTGGGTGATAGCCGGCGCCATCTTCCAGTTCCCTCTCGGTTGGGCCTCCGACCGCATCGACCGGCGTTATGTGCTGATCATGGCAACGCTGGGCGCCGGGCTCTCCTGCCTGTTCCTGTCGGGCGTCACCATGGAAGCGGCGATCTTCCTCGGCGCCTTCCTGTTCGGCGGCTTCGCGCTGCCGCTCTATTCGCTCTCGGCCGCCCATGCGAACGACCATGCCGGCCCCGGGCAATATGTCGAGCTGGCCGCCGGGCTCACCATGTTCTTCGCCCTCGGCGCCATGGTCGGCCCGCTCATTGCCTCGGCGGTGATGGACCGGTTCGGCCCGACCGCCTTCTTCGTCTATACTGGTGGCCTGCATCTGGCCTTCGTCGCCTTCGTCGGCCTGCGGCTCTTCATCCGAGGCGCTGCTCCGGCGAGTCGCCGGGGCCGCTTTGTCTGGCTGCTGCGCACCTCTCCGGCGATCTTTCGCCTGGCAAGCAGTCAGAAGGGGCAGGACAAGCCCGACCGGGAGTGACTTTTCCGCCGCGCCGGCGTGGAAAGCGGGTCTAGGGGCTCGTAAATGCGGATCACCGCCGCTATAGTCCGCCTCGCATTGCCCCGGTCGGCTGAACCGGGGTTTTTCGTGTGCGCTGGTGCCGCTGCCAGCCGGTTTGCCTGATCGAAGGAACGTCTCGAATGGCCAATGTCGTCGTCGTCGGATCTCAATGGGGTGACGAAGGGAAGGGCAAGATTGTCGACTGGCTGTCGGAGCAGGCAGACGTCGTCGTGCGCTTCCAGGGCGGGCACAATGCCGGCCATACTCTGGTGATCGACGGTGTCAGCTACAAGCTCTCGCTGCTGCCCTCGGGTGTCGTGCGCGGCAAGCTGTCGGTGATCGGCAATGGCGTCGTGATCGATCCGCATGCGCTGGTGGCGGAGATCGGCCGGCTGGCCGAACAGGGCATCCAGGTGTCGCCGGAAACGCTGGCCATCGCCGGCAACGCGACGCTGATCCTGTCGCTGCACCGCGAGCTCGACGCGCTGCGCGAGAACGCTGTCACCGGTACCAAGATCGGCACCACCAAGCGCGGCATCGGCCCGGCCTACGAGGACAAGGTCGGCCGCCGTGCCATCCGCATCATGGATCTGGCAAACCTGAAGAGCCTGCCGGCCAAGATCGACCGGCTGCTGGCGCACCACAACGCGCTGCGCCGCGGCCTCGGCGAGCCGGAAGTGGATCCGGCGACGATCTTCGGCGAGCTGGAAAGCGTCGCCGGCCAGGTGCTGCCCTACATGCAGACCGTCTGGTCGCTGCTCGACAATTGCCGCCGCGACGGCAAGCGCATCCTCTTCGAGGGCGCGCAGGGAACGCTGCTCGACATCGACCACGGCACCTACCCCTTCGTGACCTCCTCCAACACGGTCTCGGGGCAGGCGGCGGCCGGCAGCGGCCTCGGCCCGAGCTCCATCGGCTACGTGCTCGGCATCACCAAGGCCTACACGACCCGCGTCGGCGAAGGCCCCTTCCCGACCGAGCAGGACAACGAGGTGGGCGAGTTCCTGGGCACCCGCGGCCATGAGTTCGGCACGGTGACCGGGCGCAAGCGCCGCTGCGGCTGGTTCGATGCCGTTCTGGTGCGCCAGAGCTGCAGCATCAACGGCATCACCGGCATCGCACTGACCAAGCTGGACGTGCTCGACGGCCTCGACGAGATCAAGATCTGCGTCGCGTACGAGCTCGACGGCCAGCGCATCGACCACCTGCCCGCCTCTCAGGGCGCGCAGGCCCGCGTCAAGCCGATCTACGAAACCCTTCCGGGCTGGAAGGAATCGACGGAAGGCGCCCGCAGCTGGGCCGACCTGCCGGCGCAGGCGGTCAAGTATGTCCGCCATGTCGAGGAGTTGATAGGCGCTCCGGTCGCCCTGCTCTCGACCTCGCCGGAGCGGGATGACACAATCCTTGTCCAGAATCCGTTTCAGGATTAAGCCTTAAACCGTGGACCGCGCCCTGGCGCGGTCCTGTGTGCGGCGATCACGAGTGGCGATATGGCAGATTACTACCCGGTTTTGAAAAAAACCGTCGCAGCGCTTCCAGAGAACACCGGAGCAGCCCGGCGCGAGATCTACCAGCGTGCGCGCAAGGCCATCGTCGCCCAGCTCAAGGCCTATGATCCGCCGCTGTCGCCTTCGGAAATCACCGCAGAACAGCTGCGGCTGGAGGAATCCATCCGCAAGGTGGAGGCGGAGGCCGCGCGCGAAACCCTCGGGTTCTCCGCCGCGCAGCAGCCTGTCGCAACGCCTCGTCCGGCCGCACCGCAGCCGGCAGAAGCTCCCAAGCCGCCGCAACCCGCCGCCAGGCCGGCCGCGCCGGAAGCTCCCGCACAAGCTGCAAGCCCGGCGGCACCGGCGGCCGCTCGGCCGGCTCCGACACCGTCCGCTGCGCCCGCCGCACGCACCCCGGCAGCCACCGAGCCGCCGCGCGATACGCTGAAAAGCGCCATCGCCGAAGCCCGCAAGCTGGGCGATGCCGCCGATCAGGCAGGGCGTTCCGCCCGTGGCGCCCTGGACGGCGAGCCCGCCCGCACCGCGCCGCAAAAGCGCGAGCCGACCCTTGGCGCCGAACCGGCCATGGACGCCGGCGACGCCGGGTTTGGCGAGACCGGACGCGGATCGTCTGCACGCGGCAATCGCCTGCCCTCGTCTGCGCGCGATACCGGCCGGCCGCTGCCCTATGGCGGCGACATGCGTCCCTCCCGCCTTCCCGCCATCCTTGGCGGCGTTGCTCTCCTGATGCTGGTCGTTGGCGTCGGCGCCGTCGGCTATTCGCAGCGCGACGCGTTGATGGGCCTGTTCTCCGGCGACGAGAGCGAGACCGCGACGAGCCAGCCGGCCGCTCCGACCAGCACCACCGACACCCCGGCCGACAGCGGTTCGGATGCGGCGCCTTCCTCGCGCAAGGATACCGCGCGCCTGCTCGACGGCCCGGCTCCCGACGCACGCGCGGTCACCACGACCCGCATCACGCCCAACGGCCCGCAGACCGACACCCTGGCCCCGGCCGCTCCGTCCGGCCAGGACAGCGGCGGAGTGCGCACGGTGGAGCCGCAGGAGCCTGCGGCCCAGACCGACACTGCCGACACAACCGAAGAGCCGGATGCCGTCGAGACGCCGCTGGACGGCCCGGCCGAGACGCCGGCCGATGCCACGCCGCAGCAGGACACGCAGACCGCCGCCGCGACACCGGCCCAGCCCGATCCGACCGCCAGCAGCGATGCTCCGGTGGCCCAGCGTGCCATCCTCTACGAGGAAGGCGAGACGGGGGGCAGCGCCGGACAGGCCTCCGCCGGTCGCGCCGTGTGGAGCGTGGCGGAAGAAACCATCGACGGCCGCGCCGAGACGGTGCTGCGGATGCGCGTCGAAGTTCCCGAGCGCAACATCGCGGCCAATCTGACGCTGAAGCCGAACCGCGACAGCACGCTGCCGGCGAGCCACCTGCTCGAAGTGCAGTTCGAACTGCCGGAAGGCTTTTCCGGACAGGGCGTCGCCGAGGTTCCCGGTCTCGTGATGAAGACCACCGAGGAAGCCCGCGGCGATGCGCTGATCGGCGCTTCGGTGAAGGTCGCCGATGGCTATTTCTGGGTCGCGCTGTCCAACCTGCCGGATGAGCAGGAGCGCAACCTGAGCCTGCTGCGCGAGCGCGGGTGGATCGACATCCCGATGCTGTACGAGAACGGCAAGCGCGCCATCCTGACGCTGGAAAAGGGCACGCCCGGCACCCGCGCGGTGCAGCAGGCGACCGACGCCTGGCGCGCCGGCTGATCGGCCGCCGCGCGCAATCGCGAGCGGCATGATCCTCTATTGGCGAATGAGAAAAGGGCCGGAGCGGCGATGCCGCTCCGGCCCTTTCTTTCGTGTGGCAACGGGCGCCGCAAGGCGCCGCCCGCTCAGAACTTCAGCGGCTTCGCCTGCTTCACATGCGGCAGCGCCACGATCTTCGACAGCACCGCTTGGGGCACCTCGCCATCCACCTCGACTAGGCAGATCGCATCCTCGCCCGGTGCCGTACGGCCGAGATTGAACGTCGCGATGTTCACGTCCGCCTCGCCGAGCAGCGTGCCGAGCTGGCCGATGAAGCCGGGCTTGTCCTCGTTGGTGACGTAGAGCATGTGGGGACCGAGCTCGGCCTCCATGTTGATGCCCTTCACCTGGATGATGCGCGGCTTGCTGTCGGAGAAGACGGTGCCGGCGACGGAGCGTTCCTGACGCTCGGTCTTCACGGTCAGGCGGATGTAGTTCTCGTAGGCGCCAGCCTGGGCCCGGCGCACTTCCTCCACCAGAATGCCGCGCTCGCGCGCCATCACCGGAGCCGAGACCATGTTGACGGTCTGCAGCAGCGGCTGCAGCACGCCGGTAAGGGCGGCCGCCGTCAGCGCCTTGATGTTCATCTCCGCCACATCGCCCTCGTATTCGAGGCGAATGCTGCTGAGACCCGTCTCGGTCAGCTGACCGGCAAACGACCCCAGAAGTTCCGCCAGCTTGACGAAAGGCGTCAGGCGGGGGGCTTCCTCGGCCGTGATCGAGGGCATGTTCAGCGCGTTGGAAACGGCGCCCTTCATCAGGTAGTCCGACATCTGCTCGGCAACCTGCAGGGCGACATTTTCCTGCGCTTCGGTGGTCGAGGCCCCCAGATGCGGGGTGCAAACCAGGTTCGGAGCGCCAAAGAGGACGTTTTCCGTCGCGGGCTCGTCGACGAACACATCGACGCCGGCCCCGCCGACCTTGCCGCTCTCGAGTGCCGCGCGCAGCGCCACTTCGTCGACCAGTCCGCCGCGGGCGCAATTGATGAGGATGACGCCCGGGCGCATCTTCTCGATCGCCGCGGCATCGATGATGTTGCGCGTCTTGTCGGTCAGCGGCGTGTGCAGCGAGATCACGTCGGCACGCGCCAGCAGCGTGTCGAGATCGACCTTCTCGACGCCGAGATCGATGGCTCGCTCGTCGGAGAGGAACGGATCGAACGCCACCACCCGCATCTTCAGGCCGATGGCGCGGTCGGCAACGATGGAGCCGATATTGCCGCAACCGATCAGGCCGAAGGTCTTGGACGTGAGCTCCGCTCCCATGAAGCGCGACTTTTCCCACTTGCCGGCCTGGGTGGAGGTATCGGCGGCGGGAATCTGCCGGGCAACGGCGAACATCATCGCGATGGCGTGCTCGGCCGTGGTGATGGAGTTGCCGAAGGGCGTGTTCATCACGATGACACCCTTGGCGGAGGCCGCCGGAATGTCGACATTGTCGACACCGATGCCGGCACGGCCGACCACCTTGAGCCGGTCGGCAGCCTCGAGCAGCTTCGCCGTCACCTTGGTGGCCGAGCGGATCGCAAGGCCGTCATACTCGCCGATGGCGGCGAGAAGCGCGTCCTTGTCCTTGCCCAGATCCGGGCGGTAATCAACCTCGACGCCGCGCGAGCGGAAAATCTCGACAGCGGCTTCGGACAGCTTGTCGGAAATCAGAACCCTGGGGGCCATTGGCTAGTTTCCCTGGCTTGCCGGTTCGCCTCCCTTTGCGAGCGAGCTCGCAAAGGGAGGGAAGCCGGTCATGTCTGTCTCTCGTGTGGGAAAGAGGCTCAGGCGGCCTTGCCGGGCGCCTGCAACTGGCGCTCGAAAGCCCAGTCGAGCCAGGGCAGCAACGCCTCGACATCCGTCTGCTCGACCGTCGCACCGCACCAGATGCGGAAGCCGGACGGAGCATCGCGATAGGAGCCGATGTCATAGGCAACGCCGGCCGTGTCGAGAGCAGTAGCCATCGCCTTGGCAAAGGCTGCCTGCAAGTCGGCATCGAGCCCGGTCACGCGCGGATCGACGATCCGCAGGCAGACGGAGGTGTTGGAGCGGGTCGCCGGGTCGCTCGCCAGGAAGTCCACCCAATCGGTACGCTCCACCCAGTCGGCAATGGCTTTGGCATTGCCATCGGCCCGCGCGATCAGCGCCTTGAGGCCGCCGATCTCCTTCGCCCACTTCAGCGCGTCGATATAGTCCTCGACGCAGAGCATGGACGGGGTGTTGATCGTCTCGCCCTTGAAGATGCCCTCGATCAGCTTGCCGCCCTTGGTCATGCGGAAGATCTTCGGCATCGGCCAGGCGGGGGTGTAGCTTTCCAGGCGCTCGACGGCACGCGGGCTCAGGATGAGCATGCCGTGCGCGGCCTCGCCGCCAAGGGCCTTCTGCCAGGAGAAGGTGACGACATCGAGCTTGGAGAAGTCCATCGGCTGGGCGAAGGCGGACGAGGTCGCATCGCAGATGGTCAGGCCTTCGCGGTCGGCCGGAATCCAGTCGGCATTCGGCACTCGCACACCCGAGGTGGTGCCGTTCCAGGTGAAGACCACATCGCGCGAGAAATCGACCTTCGACAGATCGGGCAGCGCGCCATAGGGCGCCTCGAGGACCCGCGTGTCGGCAAGCCGAAGCTGCTTGATCGCATCGCTCACCCAGCCGGATCCGAAGCTTTCCCAGGCCAGCAGGTCGACGCCGCGGGGGCCGAGCAACGACCACATGGCCATCTCGACCGCACCGGTGTCGGAAGCCGGCACGATGCCGATCCGGTAGTCCGCCGGGACCTGGAGGACCTCACGGGTGAGCTCGATCGCCTCGGCAAGCTTGGCCTTGCCCGGCTTGGCGCGGTGGGAGCGGCCCAGAGGAGCGTCGGCAAGCGCCGCAGCCGACCAGCCGGGGCGCTTCGCACAAGGACCAGAGGAGAATTGGGGATTTTCCGGCCGAACGGCCGGTTCTGCATGCTGCGTCATCTGACTACCCTTTCAGATAGGTGCTCCTCGTTGGGGAGGAGTGGCCCACTGACGGGGATATCCGAAGGGCGGCCCGCCCGCAAGCGGTCAAAACAACGGAGACGGTCCGCTCGCGCCCGCAACGGGACGGGCAAACAAAAGGGACCGAGCGTAATCGCCCGGTCCCTCGAAACTCGACGACAGCCCGTGCGGCACGACGCCGCGCAGGGCGATCGGCTTAGTACTTCGCCATGATCGGCTCCGGCAGGAAGGCCGGGCCCGAGTTGAACGTGTAGCGCATGCCGACGCGGAACTCGTGCGCAGCCAGATCCTCGTAGCGGATCTTGTAGGACGGGTTGGCGCCGCCCGTGCTGAAGCTCTTGCTGTAGGCGTTGCCGATGTTCAGGTAGCGATAACCCGCATCGATGGCCCAGTTCTGGCTCAGCTCGTAGGAACCACCGGCCATCAGGGCCCAGGAGAAGTTCCAGCTGCTGTCGCCCGGATAGGAGCCGGAGGTGCCGTTCGGGTTGACGAACTTCACATCCTTGGAGGTGACGTAGGAGGTACCGACACCGGCGCCGACATACGGGGTGAAGCCCGCCCAGGTGCCCAGGTCGATATAACCGTTGACCATGAAGGTCAGCACGTCGATGTCGGCCGTCTCCGTGGAGAAGCCGCCGACGCCGGGGCCGCCGCACGGTGCAGGGCACGGCGCATAGCCGGTGACCTTGGCCGGGAACTCATAGTCCACCGTCACATCCGCGCGCAGATAGTCGCTGAACTTGTAACCGACGCCGACGCCGACCATGCCGGTGCGGTCCATCTTCTCATTGGCGAAGTTGGACGGCCCGTAGGCAACGCTCGGGGTCTGGTAGATCTTGTAGCCGATGTCGCCACGCAGATACCAACCGCCCGTAACAACCGGCACTTCGGGAACATGTTCGATCACCGGGATCGGCATATCCGCTGCATGGACGGCTGACGAGACGATTATCGCGACGCCAGCCAGGCACATTTTCTTGATATGGCTGCTCATGTCTCGGTCCTCGTAGGGTGCGTCCGAACAGTCATCCTTTGCCGGCCGCGCACGTGAAACACGAGGCTAGATTTGTATAAAATGCTTAAGGCTGGCTTAACCGTAAAATTTAACCGCCTTTTTTTACCTTAACGAAGAGTAAACAATCGCGAATACCCATTGCGATCGGCAATAGTTCTCCCCCGGTCTTTGCAAATCATTAACCATATGAAGAAGGCCGCCTCCCATTCGGGAAGCGGCCTCGTCACTGAAAAACTGGGGGCAAGCTGCTCAGGCGGCGGCGCGAGCCACGGCCTCGGCGATCCGGTCGACGACACCGGTCAGCACATCCTCGTTGTCCGCCTCGCCCATGACGCGGATCAGCGGTTCGGTTCCCGAAGCGCGGATCAGCAGGCGCCCGCTGTTGCCGAGCGTCTTGCGGCCATCCTCGATCGCGGCCTGGACGCTGGGATCATCGAGCGGCGTTGCCCCGGAATAGCGCACGTTGCGCAGGATCTGCGGCACCGGATCGAACCGGCGGCAGACCTCCGACACCGGCCGGCCGAGCTTGGAAACACAGGCCAGCACCTGCAGCGCCGCGACGAGGCCGTCGCCGGTGGTGGCGAAGTCGGACAGGACGATGTGACCGGACTGTTCGCCGCCCACATTGTAGCCGTGCTGGCGCATGTGCTCGACCACATAGCGGTCGCCGACCTTGGTGCGCGCGAGCGTCAGGCCGAGGCCGCCGAGATAGCGCTCCAGCCCGAGGTTGGACATCACGGTCGCAACGATGCCGGAAGCCGCCAGGCGGCCGTCCTCGAGCCAGGACTGGGCGACAACGGCCATCAGCTGGTCGCCGTCGACCACCTTGCCGTTCTCGTCGACGATGATCACCCGGTCCGCATCGCCATCCAGCGCGATGCCGATATCCGCCCTCACCTCGTGCACCTTGCGGCACAGCGCATCGGTGTCGGTGGAGCCGCATTTCAGGTTGATGTTGTAGCCGTCCGGATCGACGCCGATGGCGATCACCTCTGCACCGAGCTCCCACAGGACCTCGGGGGCGACCTTGTAAGCGGCGCCATTGGCGCAGTCGACGACGATCCTCAGGCCCGCAAGGCTCATCTCGCGCGGCAGGGTACGCTTGGCGAATTCCACATACCGGTCGCGCATGCCGTCGATGCGCTTGGCCCGGCCGAGCTCCGAAGGAGAGGCGAGCTGGCGCGACAGATCCTGTTCGATCAGCCGTTCGATCTCGCTCTCCACCTCGTCCGACAGCTTGTAGCCGTCGGGGCCGAAGAACTTGATGCCGTTGTCGTGATAGGGATTGTGCGAGGCGGAGATCATGACGCCGAGATCGGCGCGCACCGAGCGTGTCAGCATAGCCACCGCCGGCGTCGGCATCGGCCCGAGCAGCAGCACGTCGAGCCCGACGGCGGTGAAGCCCGCGACCAGCGCGTTCTCGATCATGTAGCCGGACAGACGCGTGTCCTTGCCGATCACCACCCTGTGGCGATGAACGCCATTGCGGAAGGACAGGCCGGCGGCCATGCCGACCTTGAGTGCGATGTCGGGCGTCATCGGCGCACGGTTGGCCGTGCCGCGAATGCCGTCGGTTCCGAAATACTTGCGCGTCATGTCGACCCTGTCTTCTGCGGCAGGAGGCGTGCCGACCGGCAGCCGTGCAACCGCCCCGCGAACCGGTGTCCGCCGCGCCAGTTGCGCCCGGCCTTTCCGCCGGTCCCGCTTGTCGCCCGCCGGCAGACACTCCTGCCTCGCCGACGGCCCCTCCATGTAGCACCAAGCTGCCACAAAGGAGTTCAAAATTTGTTTTCGTTCGTTACAGGCCGGGCCCCGCCGCCCGGCACGAAAACGGCCCGGCAGTCGCCTGCCGGGCCGTTCGCTTGACCTTTTGAGGATGCGGTCAGCCCTGCGGCTGAGGCTCCATGCCGCCGGTCGGGGCATCGCCCTCGCCCCGGCGCTTGGCGCCGGTCTTCGGCACTGCCGAAGCGCGGGCAGTCGGCTGGTCGTCATCCGTCTCGCGCACCGGCGGCTTGCCGTCGAGCAGGTCGCGGATCTCGTCGCCCGACAGGGTCTCGTACTCCAGCAACCCGTTGGCGATGATGTGGAGCTGATCCTCGTGCTCCGACAGGACGCGCTGGGCGGTCTCGTAGCCGGTGTTGACGAAGGACTTGATCTCCGCATCGACGATCCGCTGGGTATCCTCCGACACGTGCTGGCTCTTGGCGACGGAGTGGCCGAGGAAGACCTCCTCCTGATTCTCGCCATAGAGCAGCGGCCCGAGCTTGTCGGACATGCCGAACTGGGTCGCCATGGCGCGTGCGAGGCGCGTCGCCATCTGGATGTCGCCCGAGGCGCCCGAGGTCACCTTCTCGTAGCCGAAGATCATCTCCTCGGCGACGCGGCCGCCCATCGCCACCGCAAGGTCGGCCTTGCACTTGGCGCGGGTCAGCGAGACCTGATCCTTCTCCGGCAGACGCATGACCATACCCAGCGCGCGGCCGCGCGGAATGATCGTCGCCTTGTGAATCGGATCGGAAGCCGGCATGTGCAGCGCCACCAGCGCGTGACCTGCCTCATGATAGGCGGTGAGCTTCTTTTCTTCCTCGGTCATGACCAGCGTGCGGCGCTCCGCACCCATCATGACCTTGTCCTTGGCGTCCTCGAACTCGGACATCGTGACGAGCCGCTTGCCGCGGCGAGCCGCCAGCAGCGCCGCCTCGTTGACCAGGTTCATCAGGTCCGCGCCGGAAAAGCCGGGCGTGCCGCGTGCCAGCGTGCGGACATTGACGTCCGGCGCCAGCGGCACCTTGCGCATGTGGACCTTGAGGATCTTTTCGCGGCCGGTGACATCCGGGTTCGGCACGACGATCTGCCGGTCGAAACGGCCCGGGCGCAGCAGCGCCGGGTCGAGCACGTCCGGGCGGTTGGTCGCCGCGATGATGATCACGCCCTCGTTCGGCTCGAAGCCGTCCATCTCCACGAGCAGCTGGTTCAACGTCTGCTCGCGCTCGTCGTTGCCGCCGCCAAGACCGGCGCCACGATGGCGGCCGACCGCGTCGATCTCGTCGATGAAGATGATGCAGGGCGCGTTCTTCTTCGCCTGCTCGAACATGTCGCGGACACGGCTGGCGCCGACGCCGACGAACATCTCGACGAAGTCGGAGCCCGAGATGGTGAAGAACGGAACGTTGGCCTCGCCGGCGACGGCACGCGCGGTCAGCGTCTTACCGGTGCCCGGAGGACCGACCAGAAGCACGCCGCGCGGAATACGGCCGCCCAGGCGCTGGAACTTCTGCGGATCGCGAAGGAACTCGACGATCTCCTGCAGGTCTTCCTTGGCCTCGTCGATGCCGGCAACGTCCTCGAAGGTGACGCGGCCATGGGCCTCGGTCAGCAGCTTGGCCTTGGACTTGCCGAAGCCCATCGCCTTGCCGCCCGAGCCCTGCATCTGGCGCATCACGAAGATCCAGATGCCGAGGATGATCAGCATCGGGAACCACGAGATCAGCGCGCCGAGCAGCGAGAAGCTCTCCTGCGGCGGGCGGGCGATGATCCGCACGTCCTTGGACCGCAGCATCTCGACATACTCGCCAGCCGTTTCGGGCGCATAGGATTGGAAAGAGCCGCCGCTGTTGTAGGTACCGATGATCTGCTGGCCCTGGATCGTCACCTCCCGCACGTCACCCTGCTCGGCCTGATTCAGGAACTGCGAGAAGGGGATGTCGTTCGACACCGTGCGCTGTCCCGGGCTCTGGAAGAGCTGGAACAGGGCGATCAGCAGCAGGCCGATGATCACCCAGAGGGCAAAATTACGAAAATTGGCGTTCATGAGCGGTTCCTTCACCGCGGCAAGGCGGCGGTCTGCGCTGGAAAGAAGTCCTTCTAAGCCAAAGATAGGTCCGCAGGAACGGGCTGCCAAGGCGACGAAGGAGATTCACACGAAACAGGTCTCATTTTTCTTAAATTTCCCGCCGGCCGAAGGGATTTGTCCCAAGCTCCGGCTGCCACAGGCTTTCCCGCCGTGTGATCGGGACGAGCCGGACACCGACAGGCGCTTCGCCGGCAAGGCCGGGACAATAGGCCGCATCGGCCGGACCAAGCAGAAGCGGCGCGCCGGCAAAGGACTGCCATGGCCAGTCGCCCACCGCCTTGCGGTCGATGCCGTGTTCCGAAAGCCGGCCGAGCGGCACCACGCGATACGGCCCGTTTCGCTCGACCTCCAGAAGGAATCGGCGGTCGAAGAGGCCCCGGCCGGGCCCGGCAAGCTCCAGGGACGCAAGCCCGGTCCGCCCCGGCTCGCGCCAGAAGACGATCTCGCCATCGCGCCGGCGCGCCACCACTCCCGAAAGCGTCGCCTGAACGCGCTCGCTTGCCGCCAGCCGCTCCACCAGCCCCTCCAGCCGCACCAAGCGCGGCGGATATGCCTCCCCCCCAACCTCCGCCAGCAGTCTTGCAAGGAGGCGCAGCATCGTCTCGCGCGGCAACGCGGACAGCGTCTCGACGCGCAGCCGCACCGGGCCGGCCGGATGCCGAACGGCGCCAGAGGCCAGTGCCGCATCGACCTGATCGTCGATGGCGGCAGCGGCCGAAGCCAGCCGGGCTGCGGTCGCGGCGAGCGTGGCGCCATCCAGCCCCTCGCCGGCCAGTGCGGGCATCAGCTGTCGAATTCTCGTCCGCGCATAGGCGGCATCCTCGTTCGACGGATCCTCCGCATAGGCCTCGCCCGCCGCCGAGCAAGTCGCGACGAGGCTTGCCTTGCTGACCGTCAGCAGAGGCCGCAACACGGTCACGCAGGCCCCTTTGCCATCGTGCCAGAGGCCCTGCGCCGGCATCGCTGCAAGGCCGTAAACGCCGCTGCCGCGGGCAAGGCGCAAAAGCAGCGTCTCGGCTTGGTCGTCCTGATGGTGGGCCAGAACCAGCGCCTCGGCTCCAAGCTCGGCACAAGCCGCAACCAGCAACTCCCGGCGCAGCTCGCGGGCTGAGGCCTGCCGGTTGGCGGACGGCTTGGGCAAGGTCGATGTCAGGATCCGGCAGGGCAGACCCAGCCGGTCGCTGAGAGCGGCCACGGCACGCGCCTCGCCTGCCGCCTCCGGGCGCAGGCCGTGATCGAGGGTCAGGACGTGGATGTGGGGGGGAGCGGTCCTGCGCGCGCGCCAGGCGGCGACAAGCAGCAACAGGGCCGTGGAATCCGGGCCGCCCGACACGGCAAGCGCGAGGCGGCGAAAGGGGGTCAGCAGAGCAAGGAGGGCGTCGGCCTGCGTCTCACAGACGGGCCGCACGCGGTCAGACGCAGCCACCGCTCTGCTGCTGGGCCTGAGCTTCGGCACGGATCGAGGTCGGCGCGCCAGGATACTTGGTCAAGAGCTCGCTGAAGGTGGCGCAGGCGGCATCCTTCTGGCCGATGCCCTTGAGCGACAGGCCGAGCTTCAGCAGGCTGTCGGTCACCTTGGAACTGTCGGGATAGTCGGTGTAGCTCTTCAGGAAAGCGTCGGCCGCATCCCGGTACTGCTTGCGGGCATAGAGGCTTTCGCCCAGCCAGAACTGCGCGTTCGCCGCCAGCGGGTCGTTCGGATGCTGCTGGAGGAAGTCCTTGAAGCCGGCCTCCGCCCCGGCATAGTCGCCGGCCATGATCATAGAATAGGCGCTGTCATAGGACGCCCGCGGCGACGCCGAGTTCGGCGCAGACGCCATGCCGAACGAGTCCTGCGACTGTCCTCCGGAGACGCCGGGGGGCAGGTCGCCCTGCCCTCCGCCGGCTGCGAAACCGCCCGAGCCGGCCTGACCGCGCGCGAGCGCAGACAGGTCGAGCGGGCCCGCGCCGGGTGCGCCGGAGCCGTCCTGGGAGTAGCCGCCTTCCGCGCCGAACTCGGCGTCGCCCGACCCATCGGCAGGCAGCTGGCCGAGCGTTCCGGACGCCGGGCCGTAGCTCTCGCCGCTGCCCTGGAGACCGGCGAGATCGCCAGGCTGACCGGACGGTTGGCCGGCCGGCTGGCCGGGCGCTGCGTCAGACCGCTTGCGGCCGCCCTGCTCCAGCTGCTGGAAACGGTACTCGTTGTCTTCCTGCATCCGCTGCAGCTGCTCCTGCAGCTGCCGGATCTGGTAGTTGAGCTGCTCGATCTGACCGGTGAGGTTGCGCATCTGCTCCTCGACCTGGTTGATCCGCACAGCAGCATCACTGTCGTCGCGCGAGCCGAAAAGCTGCGCGGACGCCCCTTGCGGCAACGCAAGCAGCATCACCAGCGCGAACACGCCGGATAGAATTCTGAAAGCCATGGGTTTCAATCGCTTCATGCCTGTCCTCCGCCCGCGCGGCAGCCGGGCGAGTGCCTGACCATCCGCCTGAACGCAATAGCACAGGGCGCTGCGACTTCGGCCAAATTTTGACGCCGCACGGGGCATCGCTCCGCCCGCCGGGCAGAAACGCAAGGGCGGCCGCGACGGTTTCCCGTCCGGCCGCCCCAAAGGCAGGTCATCGCCGTTCCGGCAGGTAAGCCGGTCAGCTTCCGGCGTTGTCGAGCACGGTCACCGCACGACGGTTCTGCGTCCAGCAGCTCTCGTCGTTGCAAACTGCGACCGGACGCTCCTTGCCGTAGGACACCGTCTTGATGCGGTTGCCCGGAATGCCGCGGGCAACCAGATAGTTGCGCACTGCATCCGCACGCCTTGCACCAAGCGCGATGTTGTACTGGCGCGTGCCGCGCTCGTCCGCATGACCTTCGATCGTCACCGTGTAGCGGCTGTAGCTGTTCAGCCACTGGGCCTGCTTGTCCAGCGTCGCGGTCGCCTGCGGCGAGAGCGTCGTCTGGTCGTTGCCGAAGAACACGCGATCGCCCACGTTCACCACAAAGTCCTGACCGGTGCCGGGCTGGACGTTACCAGTCAGCCCGTCCGGCTTGGTCTGCGCGCAGGCTGCCAGAAGCATCGCGCCTGCGACAACGGAGGCAATGCGCGCGCCGCGGCCTCGCATCCCGAAATTCATCATCCAATCACACTCCTGATCCCCACCACCCCGACAGGGTAAACACTTCTACAGCGAAACCGGTTAAGCGCGCGTTCATCAACGTGGTTAACGAAATCTTGCGCGCAGCAAAAGCTGGGGGCCGCCCCTAGCCTAGCCCCGGCTGCCTATTCCAGCAAGGGAGACCAGGCCGGGTCCGAACCGAAGGCCGGGGTCGGCACGCGCTGCTCGTTGTAGCCGGTGAGATCCACGGTCCACAGCTGCGGCCCGCCATTGGCGCCCGGCGTGTCGCGGAAGAACACCAGCACGCGGCCGTTGGGAGACCAGGCCGGGCCCTCGTTGTGATAGCCCTCGGTCAGCACGCGCTCGCCCGAGCCGTCCGGGCGCATCACGCCGATCATGAAGCGCCCCTGGTTCATCTTCGTGAAGGCGATGAGATCCCCCCGCGGCGACCAGACCGGCGTCGAGTAGCGCCCCGGCCCGAAGCTGATGCGCTGCGGATTGCCGCCATTGGCGTCCATCACATACAGCTGCTGCGTGCCGCCACGGTCGGACTCGAAGACGATCCGGCTGCCGTCCGGCGAATAGGACGGGCTGGTGTCGATGGCCGGCGTGTTGGTCAGCCGCGTGGTGCGGCGCGAGCGCAGGTCCATCTCGAAGATGTTGGCATTGCCGCCCTGCTGCAGGCTCATCGCCACCCGCTGGCCGTCCGGCGAAAAGCGCGGAGCGAAGGTCATGCCCGGGAAGTTGCCGACCATCTCGCGCTGGCCCGTCTCGATGTTGAGCAGGTAGACGCGCGGCTCGGTGCCGGCATAGGCCATGTAGGTCACTTCCTGCCGCGAGGGCGAGAAGCGCGGCGTCAGCACCAGGTCGCTGCCATTGGTCAGGTAGCGCACATTGGCGCCGTCCTGGTCCATGATGGCCAGCCGCTTGACGCGCTTGTCCTTGGTGCCGGTCTCGTCGATGTAGACGATACGGGTATCGAAATAGCCCTTCTCGCCGGTCAGCCGCTCATAGATCGCATCCGCGATGATATGGGCCATCCTCCGCCAGTTGTCGGCCGTGGTGTAGAATTGCTGGCCCAGCATCTGCTGGCCGGCAAAGACGTCCCAAAGGCGGAATTCGGCGCGGATACGTCCGTCCGACTGCCGCTCGATGGCACCGACCACCAGCGCCTGCGCGCCGATCGGGCGCCAGGAGCCGAACTCCGGCGGCGTGTTCACGTTGACGCCCTTCTCGATGAAGCTGGCCGGGTCGAGCGGCCGGAAGAGACCGGACCGGGCAAGGTCGGCCTTGATCACGTCGGTGATCTCGGACGCGAGCTTCGCCTCGCCGCCAGCTCCCGAAAAGGCCGGAAGGGCGATGGGCAGCGGCTCGATATTGCCCTGGTTGATGACGATCTCCAAAGCTGCCGACGCGCGCTCGGCCGGAAGCAGTCCGAAGCTCAGCACGACCGCTGCAAGCAGCAGGGCGGCCGTTCGCGAGCAGGAGCGTGCAATGCTGGCAGATGCCTGTCTGATCATACTCTAGGCTCCGTCGGTCCTTGTGTCGCGGCGTACCGCGAATGCGGTGGCGCCGATGTCCGGCCCATCCGTTGCTTGAGAATTGGTCATTTTCGCGTCCCTTACGGATCTTGGCACATCCGCAAAGGCTGCAGCACGTCCCGACCCATGCCTAACCGCCGAGCAGTTCGCGTGGATCGAACTCGATTTCCACCTCCCGCCAGGCCTCGTATTTCGCTGCGGGAAGCGAATAGGGCGCGCAGCGCAGAACCGCCCGGCGAGCACTCTCGGCCGCAATGCCAAAGGTCGGGTTGGAACTGGAGTTGATCACCGAGGGTTCGCGGTCGATTTCGCCGGCGATGGTCAGGGAGAATTTCAGCTTCACAGTCAGATCGCCAGCGCCGGCCGCACCCGCGGGCGGGTTCCAGCAGCGCGAGATCTGTCCGCGCAGCGCATCGATTTCCGACTGGCTCATCGTCACGCCGCTCTGACCGCGACGGCTGCCGAGCGAGGCCGGCTGCGTCGAATTCGAGCTCGACCCGCCCGCCGGCTCCACCTTGTTGAGCAGCGCGGCGATCTCGTTCGGATTGAAGTTCTCGCGCGGCGGTTCGCGCCGCGGCTGCGGCGGCGGGGTCGGCTTGGAACGCGGGCGCACGGTCGGCGGCGGCGGTGTTTCCGCCACCTTCTTCTCGGGCTCGGGCGTCGGGGCAGGTGCCGGCTCGGGCTCCGCGCGTGGTGCCGGCGGCTCCGGCTGCGGCGCGGGCGGCTCAGGCTGAGGCGCCGGAGGCTCCGGTGTCGGCGGCTCGGGCGCCGGGGTCGGCTCGGGGGTGGGTGCCGGCGTCGGCTCAGGCGCTGCCTGGTTCGGTCGCTTGGCCTCGGTTTCGGCCGGCTTTTCTTCCGCCTTCGGCTCTTCGACGGGCTTTTCCGTCGGGCGGGTCGCCTCGACCTCGCGTACTTCCGCCGTCTTCTCGCCGATGCGCAGACGCGTCAGCTCGGAGACCGGAACCAGATCGACAGGCAGGGTATCGACCGGGGCGATGTCGAACGGCTTCGCATCGGGGAATGAGACCACTCCCCAAAGCAGCACGGCCAGATGGCCCGCAGTCGATGCGATGAGCCCGACACGCATGTTGCCTACTGCTGCTCCTCGAGCGTCACAAGGCCGAGCCGCTTGTAGCCGGCCGCGTTGATGCGCCCCATCACCCCCATGATCGTGCCGTAGTCGGCATCCCGGTCGCCGCGCACGAAGATGCGCTCCTCGTAGCCGTTGCGCGCGATCGCCTCCAGCTTCGGCACCACCTCGTCGGCGGCGATCTCCGTGTCCTGGATATAGATGCGCCCATCGGCAGCGACCGAAATCGTGATCGGCTCCGTTGCCCCTTCCAGGGGCTTGGCCTGGGTCTCCGGCAGGTCGAGCGGCACGCCCACGGTGAGCAGCGGCGCAGCAACCATGAAGATGATCAGCAGCACGAGCATCACGTCCACGAAGGGCGTGACGTTGATCTCGCTCATCGGCTGATGGCGCTTTCGGCGACGGCGGCGACCGGCCTCCTCGGGCGCCGCACCGGCGGACTGCATGCCCATGGGGTCAGCTCCTCTCGTCGATCTGACGCGACAGGATGGCAGAGAACTCGTCGGCAAAGCCTTCCATGCGGGCGGACAGCTTGCCCGCATCGGCGGAGAGCTTGTTGTAGGCAATCACCGCCGGAATGGCCGCGAGCAGGCCGAGCGCGGTTGCCAGCAGCGCCTCGGCGATGCCCGGCGCCACAACGGCCAGATTGGTGTTCTTGGAGGCGGCAATCGCCTGGAAGCTGGTCATGATGCCCCAGACGGTGCCGAACAGGCCGATGAAGGGCGCCGCCGAGCCGACGGTCGCCAGCACCAGAAGCCTTGCCTCCAGCCGCTCTGCCTCGCGGGCGATGGTCACATCCATCACCCGGTCGATGCGCTGGCGCAGGCTGGCGATGGCCGGGCGCGCGCCTTCGTGGCTGCGCTTCCATTCGCGCATCGCGGCGATGAACAGGGCCGCCATCGAATGGTTGGCCCGCCCCGAAAGGGTGCGGTACAGTTCCTCAAGCGACTGGCCGGACCAGAAAACGGTCTCGAAGCGGTTCATCTGGCGCTTGGTGCGCGTGAACAGCAGCCACTTGTCGACGATGATCGCCCAGCACCAGATCGACGCCAGGACCAGGCCCAGCATCACCAGCTTGACGACCAGATGCGCCTGAAGAAACAGCGCGAAGAAAGACATGTCGCCCTGCGGTGCCGCGAGGGTCGTTTGTGCAAGTTCCACGGGATTCATCTAATTCAGGACCTCTTGCCCGATACCATTGGCGCACATGCCGGATCGGTTGCCGGTTGCCCGTATCGATCGGGCCAGTCGGTTTGTCCGCTGATCGACCGCCTCAATGACGAGCGATTTTGGCGAAACTGGGACTGTTTCCGCCGATAACCTGCGGCATTAAGCCAGCGTTAAGGTTACTGTCCCGTTAAGACGGCGACATGTCACCGGCAAGGCGCGCGGCCAGCGCCTCCGGCAGGCGACGTGGGCGTCCTTCCGGAGAGATCACGGCCACCGTCACCGCTGCGGCGAAAAGCAGCACCCCCTCGCGGCGGACTTCCTGAGCCAGGACGATGCGCGCACCGCGCGCTTCCCTGAGGTGCGTTTCGACCTCGAGCAGGTCGTCGATCCGGGCCGGGGCATGGAAATCGATCTCCATGTGCCGGACGGCAAAGGCCAGCGGCTCGCCGTGCGCCCCGCTCGCAAGTTCGTTGTGGTGGATGCCGCAAAGGCGCAGAAAATCCGAGCGTCCCCGCTCGGCGAATTTCAGATAGGCGGCGTGATAGACCACGCCGGTGAAATCCGTGTCCTCGTAATAGACCCGCACCGGCAGGACATGGCGCCCGGCCTCCAGCCGGCCGGCAAGATCCGGCCAGCGCGGCGCATCTTCACGCGTCGTCATCGGTGAACAGCCCGAGCTGCGGCACGTTGGAGCCCTGCGGCACCGCAAGGCCGAGATGCTGGAAGGCCTGTGGCGTCAGGATGCGGCCGCGCGGCGTGCGCTGGATGTAGCCCTGCTGGATCAGATAGGGCTCGACGATCTCCTCGATGGCATCGCGCGGCTCCGACAGGGCGGCGGCGATGGTCTCGATGCCAACGGGACCGCCGCCGAATTTCAGCGCGATCTGGTTCAGATAGCGCCGGTCGAGCTGGTCGAGGCCAGCGCTGTCCACCTCCAGCTGGGTCAGCGCCCGGTCGGCAATCGCCGCATCCACCGTTTCCTGCCCGCCGACAACGGCGAAATCGCGCACCCGCCGCAGCAGGCGGCCGGCGATGCGCGGCGTGCCACGTGCGCGCCGGGCGATTTCGCGGGCTCCGTCGTCGCTCATGCCGATGCCGAGAATGCGCGCGCCGCGGCGCACGATCAGCTCCAGCTCCTCGGAGGTGTAGAACTGCAGGCGGACCGGAATGCCGAACCGGTCGCGCAGCGGCGTCGTCAAGAGGCCGAGCCGCGTCGTTGCCGCCACGAGGGTGAAGCGCGCCAGATCGATCTTCACCGAACGCGCCGCCGGCCCCTCGCCGATGATCAGGTCGAGCTGGAAGTCCTCCATCGCCGGATAGAGCACTTCCTCGACGGCCGGGCTGAGACGATGGATCTCGTCGATGAACAGCACGTCGCGCTCTTCCAGATTGGTCAGCAGCGCGGCGAGATCGCCGGCCTTGGCGATGACCGGCCCGGACGTCGCGCGGAAATTCACGCCGAGCTCTCGCGCCATGATCTGCGCAAGCGTCGTCTTGCCGAGCCCCGGAGGCCCGACGAACAGCACGTGATCGAGCGATTCGCCCCGCGCCTTGGCGGCGCCGATGAAGACCTTGAGATTGGCGCGCGCCTGCGCCTGGCCGACGAAATCATCGAGCACCTGCGGGCGCATCGTCGTGTCGATCTCGTCGCCGCGCAGTTCGGGCGAGACGAGACGGCCGGCGTCCTCGCTCATCTGGCAAGCTCCTTGAGGCCGAGACGGATCAGTGTGGCGGCCTCGGCCCCCTCGCCTGCGCTCTTGACGGCGGCGGCCACCGCGGCGCTCGCCTGCGCCTGCTGGTAGCCGAGATTGACGAGGGCAGACACCGCATCGCCCACCGCCGTCGGCACGGCGGCCGAGGCCTGCTGCGAGGCCGCGATGGTGCCCGCATCGACGCTGGCGAAAGCCGGCGCCTTGCTCTTCAGTTCGGTGACGATGCGCTCGGCCACCCGCTTGCCGATGCCCGGCGCGCGGGCGATCTGGGCCGTGTCGCCCAGAGCAACGGCATTGGCGAGTTCGGACGCCCGCATCACGCCGAGGGCGGCAAGCGCCACCTTGGCGCCCACCCCCTGCACCGTCATCAGAAGCTGGAACCAGGCTTTCTCGGAGGCGCTGGAAAACCCGTAAAGGCGGATCAGGTCCTCGCGCACCAGGGTCTCGATATGCAGCACCGCCGCCTCGCCGCGTCCGGGAAGCCCCTGCAGCACGCGCGCAGGCGCAAAGACCAGATAGCCGACGCCATGCACGTCGAGGATCAGGTGATCGTCGCCGATCTCGTCAACCACGCCCTTTAGCTTGCCGATCATGCCCGTTTCCCGGCTCCCTGTTTCGCGGCACCCGTCGAAAGCCTCATCGCGCCAGCTTCTCGGCAATGCGCGCCGCGGCCGGCGTCACCCGGTGCTGGGCATGGCAGATGGCGATGGCCAGCGCATCGGCAGCGTCGTCCGAGTTGAACGTCGCCTTCGGCATCAGGACCTTCACCATCATGCGGATCTGGTCCTTTTCCGCGTGGCCGGTGCCGACCACGGTCTTCTTGACGAGGTTCGGCGCATACTCGGCCACGTCCAAGCCGTTCAGCGCCGGCACGAGCAGCGCGATACCGCGCGCTTGGCCGAGCTTGAGCGTCGCGCCCGCATCCTTGTTGACGAAGGTCAGCTCGACCGCCGCCTCGTGCGGTGCCTGCTGCCCGACAACCTCCTGCAGCCCGTCATGCAACTGGCGCAAACGATCAGACAGCGGCAGGCGGTTGTCGGAAACGACCGTGCCGCTGGCCGCGAACGTCATGCGGTTTCCCTCCACGACGATCACGCCCCAGCCGGTGCGGCGGAGACCGGGATCGATACCGAGTATGCGAATCGGGAGTGCCATGGAACAAATCGGTAACGCCATTCGCCGCGCCTGACCAGCACGGACATGCCCGAGGGGCCGCAAACCAGCAGAAAACCGGGCCTTGGAAACGGCAAGAGCCCGGCAGGACAGCCTGCCGGGCTCTTGCATCAGCGCCAGGGAGAAACGCCTCGCTCAGGCCGCCGTGAGGCGGGCCAGCGTTTCCTCGTCCACGTCGAAGTTCGAGTAGACGTTCTGCACGTCGTCGTCGTCTTCCAGCAGGCCGATCAGCTTCAGCATGGTCTGGGCCTTGTCGGCATCGACCGGGGTCAGCGTCTGCGGCTTCCACACGGCCTTGACGGTCTCGGCCTCGCCGAGGGTCTCTTCCAGCGCCTTGGACACCTCACCCAGGTCCTCGAAGGCGCAGGTGATCACGTGGCTGTTCTCGTCGGACTGCACATCCTCCGCGCCGGCCTCGATGGCGGCCTCGAGCATGGCATCTGCAGTGCCGGCCGCGGCCGGATAGACGATCTCGCCGATACGGTCGAACATGAAGGCGACCGAACCGGTCTCGCCCATCGAGCCGCCGCACTTGGAGAAGTAGGAGCGCACGTTGGAGGCCGAGCGGTTTCGGTTGTCCGTCAGCAGCTCCACGATCACCGCGACGCCCGCCGGGCCGTAGCCCTCGTAGCGGAGCTCTTCGTAATTGTCGCCATCGCCGGCCTGGGACTTGTTGATGGCCCGCTGGATGTTGTCCTTGGGCATCGACTGGGCCTTGGCATTCTGCACGGCCAGGCGAAGGCGCGGATTGGAGTTGATGTCCGGTCCGCCCATCTTCGCCGCGACCGTGATCTCCTTCGACAGCTTGGAGAAGATCTTCGAGCGGACGGCGTCCTGACGGCCCTTCCGATGCATGATGTTCTTAAATTGGGAATGTCCGGCCATGTCGCTTCCTGGTCTTGTCGGGAACGCCGGCGGTCTCGGCCGCGATCGCGCGCGGCCCGGACACGGTCTCCAGGCGCGTTCCTCCTGGATTGATGTCGGGCGGGCGGAGCGGATCGGGCGCAGCCGAACCGGGTCTGCCTGCAATCTCAAAAGATCGGCGCGTTATAGGCTGCAGCAGGGAGAAAATCCAGCATCCGCTGGCGACCCCGGCAAAGCCTTTTGCCTCAACCCGCCGTCCAGAACGAAGGCAATGCCCGGGCGAGCCGGCCTCCCAGCCGCACCGGTTCCACCGCCGTGGCAAGGCCGGTTGCATCATCCACCTCGACCGCGACCCCGCAGACCGTCGCATCGCCCGTGGCCGGGGTGAAGCGGCCGGACGGGATCTTGCGCAGGAAACGGGAGATCGGCTCGTCCTTTTCCATGCCGAGGACGGAATCGTAGTCGCCGCACATGCCGGCATCGCTCATGTAGGCGGTGCCGCCGGGAAGGATCTGATGGTCGGCGGTGGGCACATGCGTGTGCGTTCCCACCACCAGCGTCGCCCGTCCGTCGACGAAATGCGCCAGCGCCTGCTTCTCGCTGGTCGCCTCCGCATGCATGTCGATGACGATGGCATCGGCCACCTGTCCGAGCGGCGTCGCGTCGAGCACCCGCTCCACCGCCAGGAAAGGATCATCGAGGCTGTCCATGAACACCCGGCCCATGGCATTCATCACCAGCACCCTTGCGCCATTGCGCGCGGTGAACAGGTTGGCGCCGCGCCCAGGCGCCCCTTGCGGGAAGTTCAGGGGCCGCAACAGGCGGTCCTGCCGCTCGATATAGACGAGCGTGTCGCGCTGGTCCCACACGTGATTGCCGGTGGTGACGACATCCGCCCCCGCGTCCAGCACGTCCTGCAGGATCTCCTCGGTGATGCCGAAACCGGCCGCGGCGTTCTCGCCGTTGACGATGACGAAGTCGATGGAATGGCGCTCGACCAGTCCCGGCAGCACGTCGGTCGCCGCCTGTCGGCCGCTGCGGCCGACGAGATCACCCAGAAACAGCAGCCTCATGCCCGATCGGGTCCTTCCAGTTGGACGAAGCCGCGCTCGGTCAGGATCCGGTCGAGACGGCGGTCGTGGTTTTCCTCCGGCACGCTTTCCACTTCCTGCAGCGAAAAGGCAATACCGACGGTGGCCGGCGGCGCTCCGCGTTCCGCGCCGATGCGCGCGATGGCCCGGTCGTAATAGCCCCGACCGTAGCCGATCCGGCCGCCGCGCCTGTCGAAGGCGGCCAGTGGAACCAGCATGCAGTCGGGCACGAGGACATCAGAGTCGGCCGGCGGTTCGGCCGTCCCGAACCCGGCCGGCACCAGCACGGTCTCGCGAGTCAGCCGGCGGAACACCAGGTCTCCGTCGACGATGGCCGGCAGGCACAGCGCATGCCCGCGGACGCGCAATGCGTCCATCAGAGGGCGAGGGTCGATCTCGTCGCGGATCGGCCAGAAGCCGGAGACGATGGCACCGGGCGGAAAGGCCAGCGCATCCACTGCATCGGCCAGCGCCAGGCCGCCCTCGATGCGCGCCTGGACGGCGAGACCTGCGCGGCGTCCGAGCGCCTCCTTGCGGCGCAGGGATTTGCGCTCGCGCAGCGCGCGGATGTCTTGCGGAAGATCGGTGTCGGGAAAGATCAAGCGTCGCGCTCCCGGATGCGGCGGCCGAAGGGGCTGCCGACGCTCCGTCCAGGGCGACGGCGAACGAGGAAGATGACGTGGCCACCTCGGCCGTTGGAGGTTGCAATCCCGGGAAACCTACAGAGTAGGTGGGCGCCGTATACTCCAGCCCACGGGCCGGAGCAGGAACAGCTCCCTAGGGATGCGTAAGGCCCCGGGGATATGTCTCCTGACGCACCGCGCAGCCACGCCAACCCCGATATAGGGTCGCTTTGCCGTGAAATACAACACACGTTTTCGCATGGCCGGCCGGCAGGGCTGAAGCGTGCCTGCGACCGTGTGCGGTCAGGCATCCGCCGGTCGCATGGATCGCGCCAGGCCGTCGGCCAGCGCCTCAATCCGCTCGGCCGCCGTGACGATCTTGCCGGCAAGTTCCGCGTCGTTGCGCGCCGCGCTGTCCAGTGCCGCCCGCCGCGCCTCGCGCAGGCTGTCCACCTCGTCCTGCAGCGCCGCGAGCCGGCGCTCGCGCTCCGCCAGTTCGTCGGTGACCATGATCCCGGCCATCACGGTCAGGCGCAGGTCGCCGATTTCGCCGAAACTGCCGCGCAGGCTGTCGATGGCACTGTCGAAGCGGCGGGCAAGCGCGGTCAGCCGCTCTTCCTCGCCATCGTCGCAGGCCATGCGGAAGCTGCGTCCGTTGATCGTCACGATTATCTGAGCCATCGCCTCGTCGCCTCAGCCGCCATGCGTCTCGAGCACGGAGCGGATCGATTCCATTGCCGACACCAGCCGTCGCGACACTTCGCGATTGGCATCCTCCAGCCGGGCGACACGCGCCTCGGCCGTGTCCAGTGTCGCGGCCAGCGAGGACCGGTCCTCGCCCAGCCGCTGCAGCTCTTCCTGCAGTCCGCCCAGCGACATGTCCGATTCCAGCCGCCGTTGCACCGCCGCGTCGAGCCGCGAAACGGCACGGGCCAGCCGCTCGAGCGCTGCATCCACGCTGGCGCCGGACCCTGCCGCGGACGCGACCGGCCGGGTCTCGTCCCCGCCCGACTGCCCCCCGGAAAGTCCCGACGTATCGTCCATTCCACCCCCTTGTGGATTCGCTGTGCGCTCAATGGCGCCCGCGGGCGGAATACCCGCATCCGCCCTCTGCCGCTATACCATTCCTTGCCGCCCGATGCGAGATCGACGGATGCGCGCCCTTCCCCCCGGGTCTCCGGCCATCCGCTTTGTTGACTCGCCCAAGGTTCCTGATATTTGTCGAGCCGCTTCGGCGGGGTCCGGTGAAAACCGGTCGCAACCGCCGAAAAACCGATATCGCCGGCGGCCCGGACACGACCCGCACCGACCCGTCCCGAGCGGGCGCAGCACCTCCCCGCAGCGCCAGCCAGGGACAGGCCGGATGTCGGAACCGGGGCCCGTGCGGTGCCCGCATCACGGACGAGTAGCCCGCGTGGGCCGCCGACAGGGACGAACGGAATCAGATGATCGATCTCGAAAAGCACAATCGCATGGCCAATGCGATCCGTTTCCTCGCAGCAGATGCCGTGGAAGCGGCCAAGTCCGGCCACCCCGGCCTGCCCATGGGCGCGGCCGATATCGCGACCGTGCTGTTCACCCAGGTCATGCACTACGACCCGACCCGCCCGGACTGGCCGGACCGTGACCGGTTCATCCTGTCGGCCGGCCACGGCTCGATGCTGCTCTATGCGGTGCACTACCTGCTCGGCTCCGAGGACTTCACCCTCGACCAGCTGAAGAAGTTCCGTCAGATCGGCGCGCTGACCGCCGGCCATCCCGAGTTCGGCCACGGCGCCGGCATCGAGACGACCACCGGACCGCTCGGCCAGGGCCTTGCCAATGCCGTCGGCATGGCGATCTCCGAGCGTCATCTGCGCGAGACGTTCGGCGACGACCTCACCGACCACTACACCTACGTGCTGGCCGGCGACGGCTGCCTGATGGAAGGCATCAGCCAGGAGGCGATCTCGCTCGCCGGTCACCTGAAGCTCGACCGTCTGATCGTCATCTGGGACGACAACGGCATCTCCATCGACGGCAAGGTGTCGCTTACCGACAGCACCAACCAGCTGGAGCGCTTCGAGGCCAGCGGCTGGGCGACCGTCGCCATCGACGGCCACGACCCGGCAGCCATCGCCGCCGCCCTGGCCAAGGCGCGCGAGAACGACCGCCCGACCCTGATCGCCGCCAAGACCACCATCGGCTTCGGCGCCCCGAACAAGGCCGGCTCAGAGAAGGTCCACGGATCGCCGCTCGGCGCCGAGGAACTGGCCGCGACCCGCAAGGCGCTCGGCTGGGCCCATGAGGCCTTCGACGTTCCCAGCGACATTCTCGACGCCTGGCGCATTGCCGGCCTGCGTTCCGGCCAGGCCCGCAAGGAGTGGGAAAAGCGTCTTGCCGCCGCCGACACTGAGCTGCGCTCCGAGTTCGAGCGCCGTCTGCGCGGCGACCTGCCGTCCGGTTTCGCCGACGCGATGGCGAAGCTGAAGAAGCAGATCGCCCAGGACAAGCCGACCATGGCGACCCGCAAGGCCTCCGAATATGTGCTCGGCACGATCACCAAGGTGGTGCCGGAGACCATCGGCGGCTCCGCCGACCTGACCGGCTCGAACAACACCAAGACGGCCGACACCGCCCCGATCACGCCGGACGACTTCACCGGCCGCTACCTGCACTGGGGCATCCGCGAGCACGGCATGGCCGCCGCGATGAACGGCATGGCGCTGCATGGCGGCACCATTCCCTATTCCGGCACCTTCCTGGTGTTCTCCGACTATGCCCGCCCGGCCATCCGCCTTGCGGCCCTGATGCGCCAGCGCGTCATCCACGTGATGACCCATGACAGCATCGGCCTGGGTGAGGACGGCCCGACCCACCAGCCGGTCGAGCACTACGCGGCGCTTCGTGCGATCCCGAACCTCGATTTCTACCGCCCGGCCGACGTCACCGAGACGCTGGAATGCTGGCAGCTGGCACTGGAAGCCGAGGAAACGCCGAGCGTTCTCGCGCTGACGCGTCAGAACCTGCCGCCGGTGCGCACGAGCTACGAGACCGAGAACCTGTCCGCCCGCGGCGCCTATGTGGTCGCCGACAGCGACGAGGCGCCCGAGGTCACCATCTTTGCCTCCGGTTCGGAGGTCGAGATCGCCCTCAAGGCCCGCGAGACCCTGGAAGCCGCCGGCACCGCGACCCGCGTCGTCTCCGTGCCCTGCATGGAGCGCTTCGAGCGCCAGTCGGCCGACTACCGGGCCGACATCGCCGGCTCGGCAAAGGTCAAGGTCGCCATCGAGGCCGGCATTCGCATGGGCTGGGACGCGATCATCGGTTCGGACGGCATCTTCATCGGCATGACCGGTTTCGGCGCGAGCGGCCCCTACCAGGAGCTCTACCGCCACTTCGGCATCACGCCGGAAGCGGTCGTCGCTGCGGTCAACGCCCGCCTGTAAGCGGCGGTTTCCGGCAAGATCCGGATGGGGCGGCGCACCGGCGCCGCCCTCTCCTGTCCGCCGCGCTTGCGCGGCGATCGGCTTGAAGAGGTGTCGATTAGCGGGAGATTGCCGACGTGTTGCCCAATACCGGGAAGCACCGTTCCACCCACGCACTCTGGCGCTCCGTCGCCGAGCGGCCGTGGATTCTCGCTCTCGCGGTCGTTGCGGCCCTCGTGCTGCTGCCCATTGCCGTCTGGCTCGACCTCAGAAACCTCTCCGACGCAGGCCTGACGACCCAGGCCCGCACCCTCAACGCAATGGTGTCGGAGATCCGCGCCTATTACGGCGCCAATGTCGTCGGCCGCGTCCAGGGCTATACGGGCGATTCCGTTGCCGTTCACAATTACGAGGACGTCGCCGGGGCGATTCCCATTCCGGCGACGCTGTCGCTGGAACTCGGCGGCGTGATCGCCGGCAGGGGCGGCGGCGATGTCGATTATCGCTTCATCTCCGACCTTGCCTTCGCCAACCGGGCCCCGCACAAGCTCGATGCGTTCGAGACCGCCGCACTGGCGAGCTTCCGCCAGAGCCGGGCGCCGGATGCGATCGCGACCGACTTCTCGGGCTCGCTGTTCGAGCGGCAGATCCGCATGGCCGTTCCGGTGGTGATGGGCCAGGCCTGCGTCTCCTGCCACAACACCCATCCCGAGAGCCCCAAGCGCGACTGGCAGGTCGGCGACGTGCGCGGCATCCAGGAAATCACGGTCCATCAGCCGATCGCCAGGAACCTCTTCTCCTTCAAGTACCTGTTCCTGTACTTCGCCGGGGCCGGAGCCTTCGGCGCCGCCTTTGCCGGGCTGCAGTGGCGCCAGGCCAACGACTTCCGCCGGATGAACACGGAACTGGAGGAGGCGAACGGCTTCCTCGCCTCCATCTCCATGAAGATCTCGAAATACCTTTCGCCGCAGATCTACAAGTCGATCTTCTCCGGCGAGAAGGACGTGGTGATCTCCACCGAGCGCAAGAAGCTCACGATCTTCTTTTCCGACATCAAGGACTTCACCGAGACGGCCGAGCATCTGCAGCCCGAAGAGCTGACCAGCCTGCTCAACGAGTATTTCACCGAAATGTCGGCCATCGCCCAGGCCTATGGCGCGACCGTCGACAAGTTCATCGGCGATGCGATCCTCGCCTTCTTCGGCGATCCGGAGACGCGCGGCGCGCGCGAGGACGCCAATGCCTGCCTCGACATGGCCATCGCGATGCAAAAGCGCATGGCAGAGCTGAAGGCCCAGTGGCGGCGGCGCGGGATCGAAAAGCCGTTCGAGGTCCGCATGGGCATCAACACCGGCTACTGCAATGTCGGCAATTTCGGCTCGGCGGACCGCATGGACTACACGATCATCGGCGCCGAGGCGAACCTGGCCGCCCGCCTGCAGGGCATTGCCCAGCCGGGCGGCATTGTCATCTCCTACGAGACCTGGGCCCATGTGCAGGACCGGGTGCGCGTGCGCCGGCTGGACCCGATCACGCTGAAGGGCATTCCCGGCGAGATCGTGCCCTATGCGGTCGAGGGCCTGCACCAGGTGGAGGCCGCCGCCCCGCAGACGATCAACGAGGAAGACGAAGGCCTCGTCCTGCATCTCGACATTGCAAAACTCGATGCGGAAGCCCGGCGCAAGGCCGAGGCCGTGCTCGAAAAGGCCCTCGGCGCGGTGCGGATGCAGGAGCGCGGGAAGGACGACAAGACCTGAGCCATGCAGACGCATCGGCGAGATATGTTGCCGGACCCCGTTGCATCCGTGACGAGGCTTCGGTAACCAGCCATCGGGCGCCGCAAAACGGCGCTCCAAAGACCACGGGAGCCGGACAACACATCCTTGGATCGACCGGCTCGACCAGATCAATCGCCCAAGGAATGCGGTTCGCCGCCACAGGAGAGACAAGCATGACCGTGAAGGTTGCCATCAACGGGTTTGGTCGCATCGGACGCAACGTGCTGCGCGCCATCGTGGAGTCGGGCCGTACCGACATCCAGGTCGTAGCGATCAACGATCTCGGCCCGGTCGAGACCAATGCCCACCTGCTGCGCTACGATTCCGTCCATGGCCGCTTCCCGGCAAAGGTGACCGTCGATGGCGACACGATCGACGTCGGCACCGGCCCGATCAAGGTCACGGCCCTGCGCGATCCGAAGGAGCTGCCCTGGGGCGCGCTCGGCGTCGACATCGCCATGGAGTGCACCGGCATCTTCACCGACCGCGACAAGGCCGCCCTGCACCTGGAGAACGGCTCCAAGCGCGTGCTGGTCTCCGCGCCGGCCAACGGCGCCGACCTGACGGTCGTCTACGGCGTGAACCACGACCAGATCTCCAGCGAGCACAAGGTCGTCTCCAACGCCTCCTGCACCACCAACTGCCTGGCTCCCGTCGCCAAGGTCCTCAATGACGCCTTCGGCATCGAGAAGGGCTTCATGACGACGGTGCATGCCTATACGGGCGACCAGCCGACGCTCGACACCATGCACAAGGACCTGTACCGCGCCCGCGCCGCGGCCATGTCGATGATCCCGACCTCGACCGGCGCCGCGAAGGCCGTCGGCCTGGTGCTGCCGGAA
This sequence comes from Stappia sp. 28M-7, assembly GCF_014252955.1. Taxonomy (NCBI): domain Bacteria; kingdom Pseudomonadati; phylum Pseudomonadota; class Alphaproteobacteria; order Hyphomicrobiales; family Stappiaceae; genus Stappia; species Stappia quadratibracata. The sequence goes on from NZ_JACMIA010000001.1 coordinate 4,162,659, forward strand.
CTGAACGGCAAGCTGGACGGCGTGTCGATCCGCGTCCCCACGCCCAACGTCTCGGTCATCGACTTCAAGTTCGTGCCCAAGCGCAAGGTCACGGTTGCCGAGGTCAACGCCGCGCTGGTGGCGGCCGCCGACGGCGCCCTCAAGGGCATTCTCGCCTACACCGACGAGCCGCTGGTCTCCATCGACCTGAACCACAACGGCGCCTCGTCGACCTTCGCGCTCGACCAGACCAAGGTCATCGACGGCGATCTCGTCCGCGTCATGTCCTGGTACGACAACGAGTGGGGCTTCTCCAACCGCATGTCGGACACCGCGGTGGCCTTCGCGAAGACCATCTGAATTGGCAGCAGCGGCCGGCGCCCTTCGCGCCGGCCGTCGCACATGAGACATCCAGGCGAGCGATCCATGACCTTCAAGACCCTTGACGATCTCGGCAACCTGTCCGGCCGTCGCGCGCTGGTGCGCGTCGACCTGAACGTGCCGATGGACGGCAACCGGGTGACCGACACGACCCGCATCGACCGGGTGCTGCCGACCATCCGCGAGCTCGCCGACAAGGGCGCTCGGGTCGTGCTGCTCGCCCATTTCGGCCGCCCCAAGGGCGCCGTGATGCCGGAGATGAGCCTGGCGCCCGTCGCCGCGGCCCTGACCGAGCGGCTCGGCCGGCCGGTTGCCTTCGCCGCCGACTGCATCGGCGATCTTGCCGCCTCCGTCATCGACGGGCTGAAGGACGGCGACGTCGCGCTGCTCGAGAACACCCGCTTCCATGCGGGCGAGGAAAAGAACGACGGCGCCTTCGCCGACGCGCTGGCCGCGCTCGGCGATCTCTATGTCAACGACGCCTTCTCCGCCGCCCACCGCGCGCATGCCTCGACCGAAGGGCTGGCCCGCCGCCTGCCCGCCTATGCCGGCCGCACCATGCAGGCGGAGCTGGAGGCCCTCGCCTCCGCCCTGACCACGCCCGTTCGTCCGGTGCTCGCCGTGGTCGGCGGCGCCAAGGTCTCCTCCAAGATCGACCTGCTCGAGAACCTCGTGAAGAAGGTCGACATGCTGGTGATCGGCGGCGGCATGGCCAACACCTTCCTGGCCGCACAGGGCAAGTCGGTCGGCAAGTCGCTATGCGAGCACGATCTGGCCGACACCGCGCGGCGGATCATGGATGCGGCAGCCGCTGCGGGCTGCGAGATCGTCCTGCCGGTCGACGCCGTCGTCGCACGCGAGTTCAAGGCGGGCGCGGCCAGCGAGACCGTCTCGGTCGATGCGGTGCCGGCCGATGCCATGATCCTCGATGTCGGCGCTGCCTCCATCGACAATGTCCGCGCCAAGATCGACACGGCCGCCACCCTGGTGTGGAACGGCCCGCTCGGCGCGTTCGAGATCGAGCCCTTCGACACGGCCACGGTCGCCGCGGCACGCCACGCCGCCGCGCGCAGCCGTGACGGCTCGCTGACGACGGTCGCCGGCGGCGGCGACACCGTCGCTGCGCTCAACCATGCCGGCGTTGCCGACGACTTCTCCTATGTCTCGACCGCCGGCGGTGCCTTCCTCGAATGGCTCGAGGGCAAGGCCCTTCCGGGCGTCGTCGCGCTCGAGAATTAATCCTTTCGACGAAACAGCTTGCGCCGCGCCTTCAAAAGCGCGGCGCTTTTGGTAGAAAGCCGCCAACGCAACGCGGCGATGCTTGCAAGCAAGAAGAGGGTCTCATCGGATGAGTGAACGTCTCGAGGATATCGCACAGGCCATGGTGGCCACCGGTCAGGGCATCCTTGCCGCCGACGAAAGCACCGGTACGATCAAGAAGCGCTTCGACCAGATCGGCACGGAGAACAGCGAGGACAACCGTCGCGCCTATCGCGAGATGCTGTTCTCCAGCACCGAGGCGATGAACGACTACATCTCCGGCGTCATCCTGTTCGACGAGACGCTGCGCCAGAAGGCGGCCGACGGCACCCCGTTCGTCGAGATGATCCGCAAGGCCGGCGCCGTTCCGGGCATCAAGGTCGACAAGGGCGCCAAGCCGCTGGCCGGCTTCCCGAGCGAGACCATCACCGAAGGCCTCGACGGCCTGCGCGAGCGCCTTGCCGAGTATTACGAGCTGGGCGCGCGTTTCGCCAAGTGGCGTGCGGTCATCGACATCAACGAGGAAGACGGCCTGCCGTCCAGCACCTGCATCCAGGCCAACGCCCATGCGCTGGCCCGCTATGCGGCCCTGTGCCAGGAAGCCGGCATCGTGCCGATCGTCGAGCCGGAAGTGCTGATGGACGGCCCGTCCGCCGCCCACGACATCGAGACCTGCTACGAGGTCACGGAGTGGACGCTGAACACGGTGTTCGCCGAGCTGTTCCAGATGGACATCATGCTCGAGGGCATCATCCTCAAGCCGAACATGATCGTTCCGGGCAAGAACGCCCCGATCCAGGCCTCGGCCGAGGAAGTCGCCGAGCTGACTCTGCGCTGCCTGAAGGCCACCGTGCCGGCGGCCGTTCCGGGCATCGCCTTCCTGTCCGGCGGCCAGTCCGACGAGCTGGCGACCGAGCACCTGCACCTGATGAACGCGGCCGGCCCGCTTCCCTGGAAGCTGACCTTCTCCTACGGCCGCGCGCTGCAGCAGGCCGCGCTGAAGGCGTGGGGCGGCAAGACCGAGAACGTTCCGGCCGGCCAGGCCGCGTTCCTGCACCGCGCCCGCATGAACGGCCTCGCTGCCAAGGGCGAGTGGGCAAAGTCGCTCGAGACCGCCTGACCGGACACCGATCCGACTGGCAAGCTTGACGAGAGGGGCGGTTTCGCCCCTCTTTTGCCGTGATCGCCCCTCATTCCGGGACGGGTTCCAATTGCCCGGCCCACGAAGCGGAAGGATGCGCCGTGCACCCGCGCCTCTATCTCATTACGCCTGCGACCTTTGAACTCGACGGCTTCTGCAAGGACCTCGCCTCCGCCCTTTCCGGTGGCGATGTCGCCTGCCTGCTGATCACCGACGGCGGCTGGGGCGAGGCCGGTTTCCAGAAGATCGCGGAGACAATCGTGCCGATCGCCCAGGCGGCGGGCACGGCGGTTCTGGTGCAGAACGATTCGCGCGCTGCCGGGCGCAGCCGCGCCGACGGCATCCATGTCGACACGTCCGGCGAGGACCTGAAGCGGGCACTGGAGAATTTCCACCCCCGCGGCATCGTCGGGGCGGGCGATATCCGCACCCGTCACGACGCCATGACGGTGGCCGAGCTCGGCGTCGACTACGTTCTGTTCGGCCTGCTGGAACGCGAGGAGGACGTGGAGCCGCACGCCAAGACGCTGCAGTTCTCGTCATGGTGGGCTCAGATGTTCGAAACGCCCTGCGTCGCCCTGTGCGGCAGCGACCTCGCCGGCGTCGAGACCTGTGCTGCGACCGGGGCGGATTTCGTCGCCCTGCGCGGCGCCGTCTGGAACCATCCCGAGGGGCCCGAAGCGGCGGTTCGTGCCGCCAACGAGGTCCTGTCGCGCTACGAGCTGACGGAGGCAGAAGGCGGATGACCGCAGGGGGCGGACGGTTGCAGGCGGGCGCGCTGGCCATGCTGCTGCTCCTTGGAGCTGCGGCACATCCTGCCTTTGCGCAAGACGGCACCGGCACCGCACCTGCCGAACCGAAGGCGGACGCACAGCCGGCGGCAACACCTGAGCCGGCTCCCGCTCCCGCCCCTGCTGCCGAGGCACCGCCCGAGGCAGCCTCTTCTCCGCAAGCGCCAGCCGCCACCGGAGCAGCTCCTGCATCCGATCTTCCCGGCGCCGGTTCGATGCCCTCTGCCGCCGAGATTTCCGAGCGTCTGTCCGCGGTGCCGCAGCAGCCCGTGGGCGGCGACGAGAACATTCCCCTGCTCGTGCCGCCGACCAGCGTCGCCCCGCCCCTGCCGCTCGAGATCGAGGGCGAGGTCCGTGACTACGCTTATGGTGCTTTCCAGCGCGGCTGGTATCTGACGGCCCTGTCGCTCGCCACTCCGCGCGCCGAGGCCGGCGACCCGGCCGCCCAGACCCTGCTCGGCGTGCTCTATGAGACCGGCCGCGGTCTGCCGCAGGATGCCGAGCGCGCTGCCAGCTGGTATCAGCTCGCCTCCTCAAGCGGAAACACGCGCGCGGCCCTGCGCTACGGCCTCATGCTCCTCAACGGTCTCGGCGTTCCGGAAGACAAGGTGAAGGCCGGCGACATGTTCGAGCTCGCGGCCAATGACGAGATCCCCGAGGCGATCTACAACCTTGCCGGCCTGTATCGCACCGGCGAGGGGCGTCCTCTCGATCCCGACCGGGCGCTGGAGCTTCTGGAAAAGGCCGCCGATCTCGGCGATGTCGATGCCCGTTTCCAGCTCGCACAGTTCTATCTCGACGGCCCCGCCGACATCCGCAGCGAGGCGCGCGCCGCCTTCTGGATGGGCCGCGCCGCCCGCCAGGGCCATGTCGGTGCGCAGGTCCGTTACGCCATTCTACGCTTCAACGGCCGGGGCGTTGCCCCCGACGAGGCCGAGGCCGCCGACTGGTTCGAGCGCGCCGCCAGCGCCGGCAACCCGGTGGCGATGAACCGGCTTGCGCGGACCTATGCCTTCGGCCGCGGCCGGGAGGTCGATCTGGAAAAGGCCGCCGGCTGGCACATGGCCGCCCGCGCTCTCGGCATTTCCGATCTGGAGATGGACGGGCTGCTCGGCTCGATCGACGCGGAAACCCTGGCCAAGGCGACGGCCTTTGCCGAGCGCTATGCGGCCGCCGCCGACCCGACGGTGGTGGAGAACCCCGACAACACGCCCTGAGCCGGCGAAACCGCCTTTTTGCTTGATTGGCAACCGGAAGTGTGGTGGACAGGCCGCGCACCAGACAATGTGCCCGGCCGACGCGACGGCGCCTTCTTCAAGGACCAGGTCCGGACCGGGCTCGGCGGCCTTGGCGGCGCCGGACACGCCTGCGGCTGGGGCCAGCGGATGGCCCCCGCGGAGCGAACCGCCGCAGGACCTTTGGAGACGGAACGAGACACATGAAGATCAACGGAAACGAGATCAAGCCCGGCAACGTGCTGCAGCACCAGGAGACGCTCTGGGCTGTGGTCAAGGTCGAGCACGTGAAGCCGGGCAAGGGCGGCGCCTTCGCCCAGGTCGAGATGAAGAACCTTCTCGACGGCCGCAAGCTCAACGAGCGTTTCCGCTCCGCCGACAAGGTCGAGCGCGTGCGCCTCGAGCAGAAGGACTTCCAGTATCTCTATCCGCAGGAAGACATGCTGGTGTTCATGAACACCGAGACCTACGAGCAGATCGAGCTGCAGGCCGACTTCGTCGGCGAGCGCGCCGCCTTCCTGCAGGACGGCATGATGGTCACACTCGAGATGCACGAGGAGCGTCCGATCGGCATCACCCTGCCGCAATACGTGACGCTGGAGATCACCGAGGCGGATGCCGTGGTGAAGGGCCAGACCCAGTCCTCGTCCTACAAGCCGGCCATGCTGGAAAACGGCGTGCGCGTCATGGTGCCGCCGTTCATCACCGCCGGCGAGAAGATCATCGTCGACACCGAGCTGGTCGAGTACGTCCGCCGCGCCGACTGATTTGCCTATCGGCCGGCGGCCCCGACTGCGCCGCCGGCCTCCCGACTTCCCCCCGAAGGGCACGCCCTCCGGTCGTCCCCCGCCAGGAATTTTCCAGGAACCGCCATGTCCCGCTCCGCCATCCTGAATGTCATGGTCCAGGCCGCGCTGAAGGCCGGTCGCAGCCTCGCTCGCGATTTCGGCGAGGTCGAGAACCTGCAGGTCTCGCGCAAGGGCCCGAGCGACTTCGTGTCGGCCGCCGACATCGCCGCCGAGAAGATCGTGCGCGCCGAGTTGCAGAAGGCGCGCCCGAGCTACGGCTTCCTGATGGAAGAGTCCGGCGTCATCGAGGGCGAGGACCCGCAGCATCGCTGGATCGTCGATCCGCTCGACGGCACCACGAACTTCCTGCACGGCATCCCGATGTTCAACGTCTCCATCGCGCTTGAGCGCGAAGGCGTGATCGTCGCCGGCGTCATCTACAATCCGGCGATGGACGAGCTGTTCACCGCCGAGCGCGGCCGCGGCGCCTTCCTCAACGACCGCCGCCTGCGCGTTGCCGCCCGCAAGTCGATGCCGGACTGCGTCATCGCCACCGGCATCCCCTTCCTCGGCGTCGGCGACCATGCCCGCACGCTGAAGGAACTGCGCCACGTCATGGGTGAAGTCGCCGGCATCCGCCGCTGCGGCGCCGCTGCCCTCGACCTCGCCTGGACCGCTGCCGGCCGCTTCGACGGCTTCTGGGAGCACGGCCTGTCGCCCTGGGACATGGCAGCCGGCCTGCTGCTGGTCCGCGAGGCCGGCGGCTACGTCACCGACATCAACGGCGGCGAGAAGATGTTCGAAACCCGCTCGATCGTCGCCGGCAACGAGCAGGTCCAGGCCCAGCTGCGCGAGCTTTTGAAGAACGCTCGCAGCTGACGGCTGCCCCTGCGGCAGGACCGCCCGCCGACATTACGGCTTTTCAGGCCGGTGAAAATCACGCTATCAAGGGCTTGTCCTCAACAGGGAGAAGACAAGCCGTCATGGCGCGTGCCTATGATCCGTACAGCCTGTCCAGTCCCTGGGTCTATCTGATCCGGATGATCATCTTCCTGGCGGTGGTCGCGTTCATCGCGCTGATCCTGTACCGCCAGATCGCCACAGCCTTCATGAGCAACCCCGGTCTCAACGGACTGATCATCGGCACCGGACTCGTCGGCATCCTGCTCGCCATCCGCCAGGCGATCCGCCTGATGCCGGAGGTGAACTGGGTGAACGGCTTCCGGCTCGGCGACCCGGGCATCGAGGTTCGGCGTCCGCCGGTACTGCTGGCGCCGATGGCGACGCTGCTCGGCAACCGTGCCGGCGATACCATCCTGTCGCCGGCGACGACCCGCTCGATCCTCGATTCCATCGGCATGCGCCTCGACGAGGCGCGCGAGATGGCGCGCTACCTCACCGGTCTCCTCGTCTTCCTCGGCCTGCTCGGCACGTTCTGGGGCCTGCTGCAGACCGTCGGCTCGGTCAACATCACGATCCAGAGCCTCGATGTCGGCTCGGGCGATGCCAATGTCATCTTCGAGGACCTCAAGGCGGGCCTCGAAGCCCCGCTTGCAGGCATGGGCACCGCCTTCTCGTCCTCGCTGTTCGGCCTCACCGGATCGCTGATCCTCGGCTTCCTCGACCTGCAGGCCGGCCAGGCGCAGAACCGCTTCTACAACGAGCTCGAAGACTGGCTGACCACGCTGACCGACATCGAGCCGGAAGACAGCGCCGGTGGTAGCTCCGGTCTCGTCGAGCTGCGCTTTGCCATCGACAACCTGCGCAAGGCCGTTTCCGAGGGCGGAGGCGGCGCGGGGCGCAATGCCGCCGTTGCCATGGCCAATCTCGCGGAAGGTATCCAGGGTCTCGTCCAGCATGTGCGCAGCGAACAGCAGATGATGCGCGACTGGGCCGACGAACAGTCCGAGCAGCAGAAGCGCATCGAGCATCTGCTGAAGACCATGTCCACCGCCTTCGAACGGATCAAGGACGAGGCCAAATGAGCCGCCTCGCGGGGAATTGGCGCAAGATCGCCCGATCCGCCGGGCTTCCGACTGGCGGGCACCCGACGCCGAAAGGGCTCTAGACCATGGCCGGCACGCGAATGAGGCGTCGGGACGGACGGACGGACTACTGGCCCGGCTTCGTCGATGCCATGGCATCGCTGCTTCTGGTCATCATCTTCCTGCTGTCCATCTTCGTGCTCGCCCAGTTCTTCCTCGGGCAGCAGCTGTCGGGCCGCGACACCGTTCTCAATCGCCTCAACGCCCAGATCACCGAGCTGACCGAGTTGCTGGCGCTGGAGCGGGCCGGAAGCCGCGATCTCCAGGACACCATCGCCACCCTCACCGCCAATCTGACGGATGCCGAGGCGGAGCAGCAGCGCCTGCAGGGCCTGCTCGATGCCTCCTCCGACCGTGCCAGCCAGACCGGCGGCGCCCTTGCCGGCATGGAAAGTGCGCTTGAGGAAGAGCGCCGGCTGTCGCAGCGCGCCCTGTCCCAGGTCGAACTGCTGAACCAGCAGATTTCCGCCCTGCGCCGCCAGATCGCCGCGCTGGAGGATGCGCTCGATGCCTCGGAAGGGCGCGACCGCGAAAGCCAGGCCAAGATCGCCGATCTCGGCCGCCGGCTGAACGTGGCGCTGGCCCAGCGCGTGCAGGAGCTGTCGCGCTACCGGTCCGACTTCTTCGGCCGCCTGCGCGAGATCCTGTCCCAGCGCTCGGATATCCGTGTCGTCGGCGACCGCTTCGTCTTCCAGTCGGAGGTGCTGTTCTCCTCCGGCGCCGAGACGATCAATCCGGCGGGCGAGCAGGAACTGCAGAAGCTTGCCGACGCGATCAAGGAGCTTGCCGTCCAGATCCCGGCCGAGATCAACTGGGTCCTGCGCGTCGACGGTCATACCGATGCCCGCCCCCTGTCGGGAACGGGGCGCTTCCGCAACAACTGGGAGCTCTCCGCAGCGCGCGCCATCTCGGTCGTGCGCTACCTGATCGATCAGGGCGTCGATCCCAAGCGCCTGGTCGCCGCCGGCTTCGGCGAATTCCAGCCGCTGGAGGAAGGCGACAGCGACGAGGCGCTCGCCCGTAACCGCCGCATCGAGCTGAAACTGACCGAACGCTGATCGCCGGCGCCCGAAGCCGGACGCTGCTCGTTCCGCAATCCGAAAAAGCAAAAAGGCCGTTCCCTATCCGGAAACGGCCTTTTTTCATCGGAAATCGCTGAAGTCAGCTCGAAACAATGTCGCGCGGCATATGACTGACACGCGATGAGCGACTTAATAGTCGTCGTCGTCCTCGTCGCGGGGCTTGCCCTTGAGCGAGTTAAGCTTCGCGAACACCGCGTCGGCGTCGATTTCCTCGTCCTTCGGCTGCGAAGGAGCGGGACGGGCGAAGGCGGCTGCCATCGCGTCCTCCGAGGTGGTCTCGTCGACCGGCAGCAGCGTCTCTTCGTAGTGCTCGCCCTCGGGCCGCGGCGGCAGGTTCTTCGAGGCCTTCTCGACTTCCATGTCCAGCTCGATCTGGCTGCACAGGCCGAGGGTCACCGGATCCATCGGGGTCAGGTTGTTGGAGTTCCAGTGGGTGCGCTCGCGGATCGCCAGGATCGTCGGCTTGGTCGTGCCGACCATGCGCATGATCTGCGAATCCTTTAGCTCCGGGTGGTTGCGCACCAGCCACAGGATCGCGTTCGGGCGGTCCTGGCGACGCGACACCGGCGTGTAGCGCGGTCCCTTCCGCTTGCTCTCCGGCACGCGGGTCTTCGGCTCCTGCAGCTTCAGCCGGTAACCGGTGTTGCCCTGCGCCTTCTCGATCTCCTCTCGGGTGAGCTGGCCGGTCATTACCGGATCGAGACCTTTGATGCCCTGGGCGGCCTCTCCGTCGGCAATGGCTTTCACCTCAAGCGGGTGGAGTTTGCAGAAATCGGCAATCTGGTCGAAGCTGAGAGACGTGTTGTCCACAAGCCACACGGCCGTCGCCTTGGGCATCAAGGGAGTGGTCGCCATGTGTAATGCCTCCTGTTCGCTCCGCCGGGAACCGCACTTGTAAGCGCAGGAGCCGGCAAAGCCAAAATCATCTGTCGCATGGAAGGGGAACTTTCAGGCTTATACGCGTTCCCCTTCATGAAATCAAACATGGATCACGTCGCGGCTTCGGTCAAAAGGACGATCTTGCCGATGTGTCCGGAGCTCTCCATTCGCGCATGTGCCGCAGCGGCGTCCGCGAGCGGGAAGGTGGAATCCATCACCGGCCGCACCGTGCCGGACTCGATCAGCGGCCACACCTTTTCGCGCAGCTGCGCGGCGATCGCCGCCTTGAACGCGGCCTCGCGCGGGCGCAGTGTCGAGCCGGTATGGACCAGCCGCTTGACCATCAGCCGCGAGAAATTGACGTTCTCCGCGATGCCGTTCAGCGTCGCGATCTGGCAGATGCGTCCTTCCACGGCCGCCACCTTCCAGTTCCGCTCCACATAGTCGCCGCCGACCATGTCGAGGATCACCTCGACGCCGTGGCCGCCGGTCGCCTCCAGCACCACCTCGACGAAGTCGGCCTTGTTGTAGTTGATCGCATGGTCGGCGCCGAGCTTGCGCACAGCCTCCGCCTTGTCTTCCGAGCCGACCGTGGTGAAGACTTCCGCGCCGAAGGCCTTCGCCAGCTGGATCGCCGTCGTGCCGATGCCCGACGTTCCTCCATGCACCAGGAACCGTTCGCCCGCCTTCAGCCCGACCCGGTCGAAGACATTCGTCCACACGGTGAAGAACGTCTCGGGCAGCGCGGCCGCCTCGGCCATGGTGAGGCCAGCAGGCACGGGCAGCACGCTGCCGGCAGGCGCGGCCACATATTCGGCATAGCCGCCGCCCGGCACCAGGGCGCAGACCTTGTCGCCCTTGGCAATGCCCGAGACGTCGGGGCCGAGCGAGACGACGGTGCCGGCAACCTCGAGGCCCGGGATATCGGTGACGCCCGGCGGCGGCGGATAGTGGCCCATGCGCTGGATGACGTCCGGCCGGTTGACGCCCGCGGCCTCGACGCGGATCAGCACCTCGCCGGCTGCCGCCGCCGGGACGGGGCGCTGCATCGGCGCCAGCACATCGGGCCCGCCGGGTGTCTCGAAACCGATTGCCGTCATCATGCGAGGTGTGTCGCTCATCGTGCCAGTCCTCCTTCGGGCCGTTATAGCGTCCCGGTTTAAGACGTCCCGCAAGGCCTGACAATTGACGAGAGCATGATCGGACGGACATCCTGACGCCGGTCGGGGCCTTGCGGATACTCAGGAGGAGAACGCGAAAATGCAGGACGAGTTCGAATCGAAGACCAGTTCCCTCGCCTCTCCGGTCGTCGTGGGCGAGGATCTGTCGCGACTATCTGTGGATGAACTGACAAGGCGCATTGAGCGGTTGACAGAGGAGATTTCCCGCACCGAGCGAGAGCGGGACGCTCGCGGCGGCGTGCGCGCCGCTGCCGATGCCCTGTTCCGCAAGTGATCGCATGATCGGCAGCGGCACAGTTAACTCACGCTATTTACTTCAAATTTGACTTTGGGAGCCTTTGCGTCAAGCAAGCAGATTCACTAAAAATTTAGTCATTTACTATTTATTAAGCTTTCTAATTCATAACTGTGGGTATCCAGTCATCTGGATTTCGAGTGGCTCCTGTCCACTCTGTTTGACGCCTCCCTGTTAATGACTTCGAGCCGCGGACACCGCGGCTCTTTTTTTGCCGGCTCCTTCGGTGTATCCCCTGTTGCGTGCCTACCCGCCTGCGCCAGACGGTGTGGCACGCCGATTGCACGATACACTTTGACCCGACCGCAACGCCCCGATTTGGGACATTTGCCCTGCCAAGGCCTCGCAGAAGCGCCGGCAGACACCGCGGTTGCAAGGTATTGAGACAAAGCTGGACAGGAGGCACTGGCGCATGACGGACTGGTTCTCATCCACACGGAGAAGCACCATCGACTTCGCCGACCGGCTCGCCAATTCGGAAATGTTCTCCGCACTTTTCCGGGATGGCATGGCCCTGGTCGAAGAGACCGCCGCTTATCTCGACGGCGAAGGACGGGTGCAGTCGAAGTCGCTGCCGCGTGCGGGCTCGCTCGCCTATGCGACGGAATCCATGCGCCTGACCACCCGGCTGATGCAGATGGCCTCCTGGCTTCTGCTCCAGCGCGCCGTCAACGAAGGCGAGATGTCGGCCGAGCAGGCCGGCAGCGAGAAGAACAAGGTGCGCCTCGACACGCTCTCCTCCACGCGCGGCGGACCCGGCTGGCAGGAGCTCCCCGAGGAGCTGCGCGACCTGATCGAGCGCTCGGTGCGCCTGCAGGAGCGGATTCAGCATCTCGACAGGATGATCTACGAAAGCCGCCACGCGGAGCCGGTGCCGGTCGACAATCCGGTCGCGATCCAGCTCGACGTGCTCAGCGCCGCTTTCGGCGGGCGCGGCAGCTCGCTCGGCTAAGGCAGGCCCTTCGGACAGGATCGGCCCCCAAAGGGCCATCCTTTCGAAGCGCAAACCCGGCCGCGGGAACGACAGCAGATCCCTTGCGGACTGCCCGCCACCGCGGTACCGGCCTTTCCAGCGCCGCAGATTCTCGAAAACACGACGCGAAACGAAAAAACCCCGGAGCCTGAGGCATCCGGGGTTTTTCGTGTCTTGTATCCACCCGGCAGGGCGGAGCGGATTTCCGGGCAATCAGTTGCCCAAGAAACCGGCGTACTTGTTCTTGAAGCGCGAGACGCGGCCGCCACGGTCCATGAGCTGGCGGTCGCCGCCGGTCCATGCCGGATGGGTGCGCGGATCGATGTCGAGCTGCAGCGAGTCGCCGTCCTCGCCATAGGTCGAGCGCGTGTGGAACTCGGTGCCGTCCGTCATGACCACCTTGATGGAGTGGTAGTCGGGATGAATGTCCTTCTTCATCTTCTCGTCCCCGTGCCTGCGGCTTACACCGGCCCTGGGGAGGCGCGGCGCATTCATGTTGGAGTTGTCGGCGTGTCCCCGTCCGTCGGGCAGGACAAGCGCGCCCGGTGGCGTCGTGTCACAGCTTCTTGACGAAGTCACGGATTCGTTGGCGGGCCACGCAGGCAAGCGCGCAGCACCTGAAACCTTGAGCGCGAGCCTATAGCCCATCCATCGGCCGAAAACAAGGCCGCAAAGCCGAGTTTCCGCCGCCGCCCGTCAGGGCCCCCGCGACAAATGCGACCGCTCGCGCAGGTTGGCCTTCCCGCCTCGAACCGGTATGGTCCGCCAGGCATCCGGCAGGAACAGAGAGCAAGAACAAGCGTGTCCCGATACGGCTCCCCCTCAACGCCCGACCGCGGCGGCAAACGCGATCTCAGGCCACTGGCCACCCTTCTTCCCTACCTGATCAAGTATCGGGGCCGGGCTCTCCTCGCGCTTCTGGCGCTGATGGGTGCGGCCGGGACGACGCTCGTCCTGCCGATCGCGATCCGCCGGATGATCGATTTCGGCTTCGGCGCGGACGACCCGTCCCTCGTCGACAATTATTTCTCGGTGCTCATTCTCGTCGCCGCCGCGCTCGCGACCTTCTCGGCCCTGCGCTACTACATGGTGACCTCGCTCGGCGAGCGGATCGTCGCGGACCTGCGGGCCGACGTCTACAGCCACATCATCCGCCTGTCCCCCGGCTATTTCGACAGCGCCCGTTCCGGCGAGATGGTCTCGCGTCTGACGGCCGATGCCACCCAGGTCAAGTCCGCCGTCGGCGCCAGCGCGTCGATCGCCATGCGCAACCTGATGATGTTCCTCGGCGCCTCGGCGATGATGGTTGTCACCAGCCCGCGCCTGTCCATGTTCGTGCTCGGCGCGATCCCGGTCATCGTCCTGCCGCTCATCGCCTTCGGCCGCAGCGTGCGTCATCGCTCGCGCCACGCGCAGGACACGCTGGCCGACGCCTCCGCCTATGCCTCCGAGACGCTCGGTGCGGTCCGCACCCTCCAGGCCTTCACCAACGAGGCGATGGCCAGCCTGCGTTTCGGTGGCAGCGTCGAGGAGGCCTTCCGCGCCGCACGCACGGCGATCTTCGCCCGCGCCCTGCTCACCGCCTTTGCGATGTTCATCATCGCCGGCAGCGTCGTCACGGTGCTGTGGGTCGGTGCCAGCGACGTGTTCGTCGGCCGCATCACCGCCGGCGAGCTCGGCCAGTTCCTGCTCTATTCGATCTTCGCCGCTGGCGCGCTCGGAGAGCTCAGCCAGGTCTGGGGCGAAATCTCGCTGGCCGCCGGCGCCGCCGAGCGCCTGTCCGAGCTGCTGAAGATCGAGCCGGAAATCGCCGCCCCGGCAAACCCGGTGAAGCTGCCGCCGCGCCTGTCGGGCGCGGTCGGGCTCGACGGCGTCTCCTTCGCCTACGGCGCGGGCGGCGGGCTGCCCGTGCTCATCGATGTCAGCCTCGATGTCGCGCCCGGCGAGACCGTCGCCATCGTCGGCCCGTCCGGCGCCGGCAAGTCGACGCTGTTCCACCTGTTGATGCGCTTCTACGATCCCACCAGCGGCACGGTGCGCGTCGACGGCACCTCCTTGCGCGACTGCGATCCGCTCGACCTGCGCCGCCAGATCGCGCTCGTGCCGCAGGACACCACGGTGTTTGCCGCCAGCATCGCCGACAACATCGCCTTCGGCCGGCCCGAGGCGACACGCGCGGAGATCGAGGCGGCTGCCCGCTCCGCCTTTGCCGACGAGTTCATCCGCGCGCTTCCCGAGGGCTACGACACCGCCGTCGGCGAGCGTGGCATCACCCTGTCGGGCGGCCAGCGCCAGCGCATCGCCATTGCCCGTGCCATCCTGAAGGACGCGCCGATCCTGCTGCTCGACGAGGCGACCAGCGCGCTCGATGCCGAGAGCGAGACCCTGGTGCAGACGGCGCTGGAAGGTTTGATGCAGGGGCGCACCACGCTCGTGATCGCCCATCGCCTTGCCACCGTGCTCAAGTCCGACCGGATCATCGTCATGGAGGGCGGGCGCATCGTCGAGAGCGGTACCCATGCCGATCTCGTCGCGCGCGGCGGCCTGTACGCCAAGCTCGCCAAGCTGCAGTTCGAGAGCGGGGCGCAGGCCTTCGACAGCCCGCGCGAGGATCGCAGCTCCGCCGCCGAGTAGAGCGCGCTCACTCTCACCCGCATACGAAAAGGCCGGACGCCTCGGGCGCCCGGCCTTTTTTCGTCGTGTCGAGCGGGATGGCCCGGCTCAGTCCTCTTCGGCGACCGGCACCGTATAGTTGAGCGGCAGGCGCCCGCCGTCGGCATAGAGCGTCTGGCCGGTCATGTAGCTGGAATCGTCCGAGGCGAGGAACGCGGCAACGCCGGCGATCTCCGACGGCTCGCCGACGCGGCCGAGCGGGGTGCGCGAGAGCACCCGCATGCGCGCCGCCTTGTCCGAGTTCACCGAGGCCAGCATGTCGGTCATGATCGAACCGGGGCCGATGCCGTTGACGCGGATGCCGTAGGGCGCCAGCGACAGCGCCGCGACCTTGGTCAGCTGGTTCATGCCGCCCTTGGAGATCGAATAGGGCACCTGGTTGGCGATGGCGAAGACCGCGTTCACCGACGACATGTTGATGATGACGCCGGGCTCGCCGCCCGCTTCCACCTTGTCGACCATGTGGCGAGCGACCGCCTGGGTGCACAGGAACGCACCCTTCAGGTTCACCGACAGCACGCGGTCGAAATCCGCCTCGTCAAGATCGAGGAAGTCGCCGCCGATGACGATGCCTGCATTGTTCACCAGGATGTCGATGTCGCCGAAGGCATCCAGCGTCGCCGCCACCAGGTTGCGCACGTCGAGCTTCTCCGCGACGTTGCAATGGACGTAGCGCACCTCGCCGAGGGCCTTCAGTTCCTCCTCGGCCGCCTCGCCGCGCGCATCGTCCACATCGGCGATGACCACCTTGGCGCCGTCGGAGAGAAACCGGCGCGCAATGGCGTAGCCGATACCGCCGGCCGCGCCGGTGACGATGGCAACCTTCTTTTCCAGGGACACGGGGTTCCTCGCTATTGTCTGTTCACGCAATTTCGGGACGGGCCACCCGTACCGGGCAGCCATCTCAGCGGGCGAACATAGGCCGCGCCGCCGCCGCTGTCGATGCACGAGCGGCAAAAGCGTCTGGAGAACCGGGGCCGCACGGCGGTGCCGGCGGTCCCGATCTCCCGGCAGTCCTCAGCCGGCGACCGGCAGGCCCCGCTCCTTCAGCGCAGCGGCGATCTCGTCGATGATCGCCGGATCGTCGATCGTCGCCGGCATCCGGTAATCCGCACCGTCCGCGACCTGACGCATGGTCGCGCGCAAGATCTTGCCCGAGCGGGTCTTGGGCAGACGCTCGACGGTGATCGCCAGCTTGAACGCGGCGACGGGGCCGATCTTCTCGCGCACCAGGGCGACAAGCTCCTTCTCGATCTCCGCATGCGGCCGGTTGACGCCGGCCTTCAGCACGACGAAGCCGCAGGGCGCCTGACCCTTGAGCTGGTCGGCAACGCCGATCACCGCGCATTCGGCCACGTCCTTGTGGCTCGCCAGCACCTCTTCCATCGCGCCCGTCGACAGGCGGTGGCCGGCCACGTTGATGATGTCGTCGGTGCGCGCCATGATGAAGAGATAGCCGTCCTCGTCCATCAGGCCGGCATCCGCCGTCTTGTAGTAGCCGGGGAACTCCTCCAGGTAGCTCGCATGGAACCGCTCCGGCGCATTCCACAGCGTCGGCAGGCAGCCCGGCGGCAGCGGCAGCTTGATCACCACATTGCCGAGTGCGTCCCTGGCGACCGGGTGCCCGGCGTCGTCCACCACCTGCACGTCGTAGCCGGGCATGGGCACGGTCGGCGAGCCGTGCTTGACCGGCAGCATGCCGAGCCCGACCGGATTGCCGACGATGGGCCAGCCCGTCTCCGTCTGCCACCAGTGGTCGATCACCGGCACGCCGAGCTTGTCCTCCGCCCAGGCGATCGTGTCCGGGTCGGCCCGCTCGCCGGCAAGGAACAGGGTGCGGAAGGCGGCAAGGTCGTAGTCGCCGATCAGCTTGCCTTCGGGATCTTCCTTCTTGATCGCGCGGAAGGCCGTCGGTGCGGTGAACAGGCTGACGACGCCATGCTCGGAAATCACCCGCCAGAACACGCCGGCATCGGGCGTGCCGATGGGCTTGCCCTCGAACACCACCGTGGTCGCCCCTTGCAGCAGCGGCGCATAGACGATGTAGGAATGGCCGACGACCCAGCCGACATCGGAGGCCGCCCAGAACACCTCGCCCGGCGCGATGCCGTAATGGTTCTCCATGGTCCACTTCAGCGCGACCATGTGGCCGCCATTGTCGCGCACCACGCCCTTCGGCTGGCCCGTCGTGCCGGATGTGTAGAGGATGTAGAGCGGATCGGTCGCCTTCACCGGGACGCAAGGCACCTCGCGCCCCTGCGCCAGCGCATCGCCGGCCAGCGCGCCAAGATCATGATCGCGCGCTCCGTCCAGCGCCGCCTCGGCCTGCGGCCGCTGCAGCACGAAACAGGCCTCGGGCTTGTGCCGGGACATGTCGATGGCCGCATCCAGCAGCGGCTTGTAGGCCACCACCCGGCCCGGCTCGATGCCGCAGGACGCGGCGATGATCGCCTTCGGCGTCGCGTCGTCGATGCGCGTGGCAAGCTCGCGCGCGGCAAAACCGCCGAAGACGACCGAATGAACCGCGCCGAGCCTGGCGCAGGCCAGCATCGCCATCACCGCCTCGGGGATCATCGGCATGTAGATGATGACGCGGTCGCCCTTGCCGATCCCGTGATCGGCCAGCACCGCGGCCATCGCGTTCACCCGCGCCAGCGTCTCCTCATAGGTGAAGACGGCCTTCGCGCCGGTGATCGGGCTGTCGTAGATGATCGCCGGCTGGCCGGGGCGTCCGCGTTCCACATGCCGGTCGAGGCAGTTGTAGCAGGTGTTGCACTCGGCGCCCGCGAACCACTGGCCATAGCCGCCCATCGAGGGATCGAAGACCTTGTCCCAGGGCTTGACCCAGTCGATCTCGGCCGCGGCTTTCGCCCAGAAGCCCTCCGGATCGTGCTTCCACGCATCGTAGACCTCGTGATAACGGCTGGCCATGGCCCTCACCTCCCTGTCGTTCCCGGTCGCACCGCCGCGCGGGGCCGCGCAGGCCGGACCTTTTCCCGCCCGTCACATGCGCGGGGGCCTCCTCGCCCCCGCCCGGCGACCGGACGTCTTCGACTGCGTATCTGCCGTCACCGAAAGGGGTAAGGCAAGCCTTGCGGCCCTATACATTCGGCGAATGGGAAGTTTGCTTAGGCGCGCGGCGTCGCCTCCCAAGCAACTCAACGTTCCCGCAACAGGCGGGAGATCGCCGCAATGCGCGGCATGGCCGCGTCCCTGACCGAGGCGTGGATCCGCTCGGGAAACCCTGGCGGCAAGGCCTGTTCCACCTCTTCGAAAGCACGCTCCGCCCTGCCGGCTACGTGCTCCAGCGCACGCAACGCCGTTCTTTCGGCAACATTGGCCAATCCGGCCGTCTGCGGAAAGTGGCGCGGCTGTATCTCGTCCACACGATAATGCCGGTTGCGGCCGGCAGACATGGCGAGCTTCATCTGCCGTTTCGCGATCTGACGAACATCCAGCAGCGGCTGGACAGTGAGGATGTCGTAGAACGGTGTCAGGCGAAACGCACCGGCCGGCCTCAGGAAGAGGCTGAAGTTTTTCGCATGCCCGTCCGTTGCTCCGATCGCCCAGAAGAAAATCTGGGCGGCCAGGAACAGTTCCTGATCCTCGAGCGGCGTATCGCTTCCCTTGAGCAGGTCGAGAATCTCGACCATGCCCGGCCCGCCGTCGCTCTGGTATTTGAGCGTCGGGGGAACCGACAGCGCCTGGCAGCAGTCTTCCTGGGGCAGCCGCAGCAGGCGGCCGTCCCGCGTCCGCAAACGGTCGAAGCGCTCGATCACCAGCGCTTTCGTCTCTCCGAAGACGCATATCTCCGCCGCATTGACGGCAAGCCCGAAGGCCTCGGCCAGTTTCAGGCAGTAGAACTCGTTCTCCACGCTGTCGGTGAGGTTGATCCCGCCGGGTAGCACCCCGATCTGCGTCTTGAAGATATGTGTCGTCGGCGTCGTGCCATGCGGTTTCAGCCAGCGTCCGTCATGGCGCAGAAGAGCGGTCTTTTCCTGGACGCCGGCAAGAGAGATCCGAAAATCTTCGTCCCGCTCGATACCCAGCGGTGCCCTTGCAAGGTTCCCCAGGACCCTTTCGACGGCAGCCTCGTCCAGGACTTCGCCATCCGAGGGGCCGTTCTCCTTGCGCTCCTCGTCGCCGGCAACGAACTGCAGGGCTCCGACGCAATCGCGGCCGATCCGCGACAGCATGGCGAAGGCATCGATCCCCCGCGCGCCCACCGTCTCGGCCACCCGTCGGCGCAGGGCGTCGGAATCCGGCAGCAGGTTCTCGAACACCGCAAGGACCGGCTCCCCGCGATAGGCATCCTCCCGTAGAGGCAGCGACAAGGACACCGGAACCGCATTGGCCCGCTCTAGCCACCCGGCGTCATAGCGGAATGCAACGCCTCCACCCGGCTCCTTCAGCAGAAAGCCGACGAGATGCCCATTCTGATAGACCCGCAGAGGCGGATATGTCGGCCGGCGCCCCATTATCCGAACAGATCTTCGAGATCGTCGGTATGTGACGGGCTGGGCTCACGCGTACTGATCCTGAAATCCAGATCGAGCGCAGCCAGGATGGCCAGCAGCGTCTCGATACGTGCGGCCGGATTGCCGGTCTCGATGAGCGAGATCGTACCCTGCCGAAGACCGGTCCGTTCGCTGAGCTCCATCTGGCTCAGCCCCCGCTTTTTGCGGACGCGCCGGATAATGCTGCCGATCTGCTTCGGACTGCGTGCAAGGTCGCTCATGCTGGCCTCCTCACAGCTTTATACGCCAAGCCCGATATCTGGCAAATATATAACGCAGCGTATAATCTATTTTTATACGCTAAAGCATATATAGTAAAATTATACGCTTTGGCGTATAGCGTTTGCTTTTCCCGGAAGGGACCTTAGTATGCCCCGCACCCTCCTTCAGGAAGCCTACCGTGCATCCCGTCACCGACCCCTTGTTCTACGCCTTCGCCATCCCGGCGGTGATCCTGGTCGGCCTGGCCAAGGGCGGCTTCGGCGGACCGCTGGCGCTGCTCGGCGTGCCGATGATGAGCCTGGTGATCCCGCCGGTGCAGGCGGCCGGCATCATGCTGCCGATCCTCGTGGTCATGGACATGTCCGGCCTCATCGCCTATCGCGGCAAATATGACGGGGAGAGCCTGCGCATCCTGCTGCCGCCGGCGATCCTGGGCATCGGCATCGGCTATCTCGCGGCCGCCCATGTCAGCGACGCGCATGTTCGCCTGCTGGTCGGCAGCGTCGCCATCCTCTTCACGCTCGACTATCTGCGCGGCGGCGCAAAACGGGGCGAGCCGAAGCCGCAGCGTCCATGGGCCGGCCGCTTCTGGGGCGCCATTTCCGGCTTCACCAGCTTCGTCAGCCACACCGGCGGCCCGCCCTACCAGATCTACATGCTGCCGCTGCGGCTCGACCCGATCCGCTTCGCCGGCACCACGGTGCTGTTCTTCACCACGATGAACGCGGTCAAGCTGGTGCCCTATGCCGCGCTCGGCCAGTTCGACGCGACGAACCTTGCCACCTCCGCGATGCTGCTGCCGCTGGCCCCGCTGGCGACGCTTGCCGGCGTCTGGCTGGTCCGCCGGGTGCAGCCGGCGCTGTTCTACCGCATTACCTACCTCGCCGTCGGCGTGATCGGCCTGAAGCTCTTGTGGGACGGTCTGAGCGCCCTGCTCGCCTGAGCGCCCTGCCTTTTATGCGCAGTTGATCGAAAAGGCCTTTGCGGCTTTGATGCCGGAGAAACGGCGGAAGCGAATAGCGCCGGCGACAGGGCACCTGCGGAGGAACGAATGGCCGATAACGGCAACCCTTTCACGCGCGATCTCGACAAGGTCCAGGCGAACTACACACCGCTTTCGCCCTTGAGCTTCCTGGCCAGGGCCGCCGCCGTCTTCCCCGAACACACCGCCATCGTGCACGGGCGCCAGCGCGTCTCCTATGCCGAGTTCTATGCCCGCAGCCGCAGGCTCGCCTCGGCGCTGGCCGCAAGAGGCATCGGCAAGAACGACACGGTCACGGTGATGCTCTCCAACACCCCGCCGATGCTCGAGGCTCATTACGGCGTGCCGATGACCGGCGCCGTGCTGCACTCGCTCAACACCCGGCTCGACGCCGCCGTCCTCGCCTTCCAGCTCGACCACGCGGAAAGCAAGGTCGTCATCACCGACCGGGAATTCGCCCCGGTGATGAAGGAGGCGCTGGCACTGGCAAAGGTCTCCCCGCTCGTCATCGATTATGACGATCTGCAGTTTCCGCAAACGGGCGAGTTGCTGGGCGAGATCGGCTATGAGGAATTCGTCGCGTCCGGCGATCCCGACTTCGCCTGGCAACTGCCGGCGGACGAGTGGGACGCGATCTCGCTGAACTATACCTCCGGCACGACCGGCAATCCGAAGGGCGTCGTCTACCACCATCGCGGCGCCTATCTGCTAGCCCAGGCCAACGTCCTGACCGCCTCCATGGCCCGGCACCCGGTCTATCTGTGGACCCTGCCGATGTTCCATTGCAACGGCTGGTGCTTTCCCTGGTCGCTGTCGCTGGTCGCCGGCACCCATGTGTGCCTGCGCTGGGTCCGTGCCCAGCAGATCTGGGAGGCGCTCGCCGAGGAGGGCGTCACCCATCTGTGCGGAGCTCCGATCGTCATGTCGACCGTGCTCAACGCGCCGGACGAGGAAAAACGCGACCTTGACGGGCGCATCGTCGAGTTCTTCACCGCCGCGGCTCCCCCGCCAGAGGCTGTGCTCGCGGCGATGAAGGAGGCCGGCTTCAACGTCACCCACCTCTACGGCCTGACCGAGGTCTACGGCCCTGCCGTCGTCAACGACTGGAAGCGCGAATGGGATGCGCTGCCCGCCACCGAGCAGGCCGCACTGAAGGCCCGCCAGGGCGTGCGCTACGTGGCGCTGGAGGATCTTGCCGTGCTCGATCCCCAGACGATGCAGCCGGTCCCGGCCGACGGCGAGACCCTGGGCGAGGTGATGTTCCGCGGCAATGTCGTGATGAAGGGCTATCTCAAGAACCCGGAGGCCACGGCCGAGGCCCTGTCCGGCGGCTGGTTCCATTCCGGGGATCTCGGCGTCATGCACGAGGACGGCTACATCCAGCTCAAGGACCGCTCCAAGGACATCATCATCTCCGGCGGCGAGAACATCTCCTCCATCGAGGTGGAGGACGTGCTGTTCAAGCATCGCGACGTCATGGCTGCCGCCGTGGTCGCCCGCCCGGACGACAAGTGGGGCGAGACCCCTTGCGCCTTCGTCGAGCTGCGCCCCGGCGCGTCGGTCGGAGCCGAGGAGATCATCGAGTTCTGCCGCGAGCGGCTTGCCCGCTACAAGGTGCCCCGGCACGTGGTCTTCACCGAGCTGCCGAAGACCTCGACCGGCAAGGTGCAGAAATTCGTGCTGCGCGAAATGGCCCGAAAGGTCTGACGGCGCCCCGCTATTTCCCCCCATGAAACGGCAAAAGCCGCGGCACTGCCGCGGCTTCTGCTGTTTGCGGAAGGGCTTTGAGCCCTGCCCGTGTCAATGCAATATCTTCAGTGCAGGGTGGAACCGGCGCGAATCCGCTCGATCTCGTCCTTGAGCTGAAGTTTCTGGCGCTTGAGGGTGGCGATCTCCAGCGAGTCTGCGCTTGGATGACGCATCGCCTCTTCCAGTTTTCGCTCAAGATCCGAGTGACGCTTCTTCAACTCGACCAGATGCGACTGAAGGGACATGGACAAACCTCCTTGCCTATTCGCGTTTGACAACATGAGTGTGACACAGCCTGTGCGGCCTGTCGAACCCTTCCGGGCCCCCTGGACGGCGGTTGCGGAATCGCCGTTAGCGCCGGGTTTACGTCGTATTTCGCTACGTCATTTTGACGATATCTTTCCGGTAATCTCCGCCTGCGACACCCTGTCCCGGCCGCTCGTCATGCCCCTCCCTTCACCATCGCGTTCAACGGGTCTACCGCCCGGCCCGCCATCGCGGTATCCTCAGGACGAGAAGCGGTTTTGCCTGCGGAGAGGAGTGTTTCCGCGGCAGGAGAGAGGATCGGCTTTTCGGAAAGGCCCCGCGACACGCGGCGGCTCTTCCGCTGATCTTGCGGGCGTTTGCGCCGGAAGTCTGGAGTAGAGGCATGGATGCGGGCATGGACAGCGAGTTCGACGACAAGACGGTGCGCATCGAGCTTGCGCGCCTGCGTCAGGAGCACCGGGACCTCGACATGGCCATCGGCGCCATGGTGGAGACCGGGCGTGCCGACGCGCTGCAGCTGCAGCGGCTGAAGAAGAAGAAGCTCGCGCTGAAGGACCGCATCTCCACCCTCGAGGATCGCCTGCTGCCCGACATCATCGCCTGACGGACGCTCGCTGCAACCAGCCCCCGCAAGCCCCTTGCGCCCTGCCCGGCTCTGCCTATAGTGCGGAGCCTTCCGGCACGACCGGCAACAGCAACCTCAGTCAGGGGCGCGCATGGGCGAGGCAAATCCGCAAGTGGCGATCATCATGGGCAGTCAGTCCGACTGGCCGACCATGAAACACGCCGCCGACACGCTGGAGGCGCTCGGCGTCTCCCACGAGGCGCGCATCGTCTCGGCCCACAGGACACCGCAGCGGCTTTACGATTTCGCGACCGGCGCGCGCGATGCCGGCTTCAAGGTGGTGATCGCCGGTGCCGGCGGTGCAGCGCACCTGCCCGGCATGACCGCGTCCATGACCCCGCTCCCCGTTTTCGGCGTTCCGATCGAGTCCCGCACGCTGAAGGGTGAGGACAGCCTTCTGTCCATCGTCCAGATGCCGGCCGGCATTCCCGTCGGCACGCTCGCCATCGGCCGGGCCGGCGCGGTCAACGCGGCGCTGCTTGCGGCCGCCGTGCTGGCCCTGACCGACAGCGCCCTTGCCGAGCGGCTCGACGCATGGCGCCAGCGCCAGTCCGACGCGGTCGCCGAGCACCCTTCCGACGACGCATGACCAGCAGGAACGACGGCAGATGATCAAGACCGGTGACCGGCCCCTGCGGCCCGGCGACACGATCGGCATTCTCGGCGGCGGCCAGCTCGGCCGCATGATTGCGCTGGCGGCGGCGCCCCTCGGCCTGAAGACCCACATCTTCTGCCCTGATCCCGCGAGCCCCGCCTTCGACGTTGCCCATACCCACACCATCGCCGGCTATGACGACATCTCTGCGCTGGACATGTTCGCCGCGTCCGTCGACGTGGTGACCTACGAGTTCGAGAACGTGCCCGGCCCGACCGCCAGCCATCTGGCCGCCCGCGTGCCGGTGCGCCCGGGGCCGCGTGCCCTTGCGGTCTCGCAGGACCGGTTGGAGGAAAAGACCTTCCTGCAGACGGCCGGCATTCCGGTCGCCGGTTTCTGGCGCGTCGACAGCGACGAGGCGGCGGTTGCCGCCCTCGAGGAAGCCGGCGGCAAGGGCATCCTCAAGACCCGGCGCCTTGGCTATGACGGCAAGGGGCAGATCCTGCTGCGCTCGGGCGCGGAGGCGCGCGACGCCTTCACCCGGCTCGGCCGCCAGGCCGCGATCATGGAAGCCTTCGTTCCCTTCGAGCAGGAGGTTTCGGTCATCGCCGCGCGCGGCGTCGACGGCACCCTGCGCGCCTATGACGTCGCCGAGAACGTCCACCGCGACCACATTCTCAAGACCTCGACCGTCCCGGCCACCCTTGAGCCCGAGCTTGCCGCGCAGGCCCGGCAGATGGCGGAGACGGTGTGCGAGCGGCTCGACTATGTCGGCGTGATCGGCGTCGAGATGTTCGTTCTGCCGGAGGGAGCGGGCGGACCGCGCCTCGTCGTCAACGAGATCGCCCCGCGCGTGCACAATTCCGGCCACTGGACCCAGGACGCCTGCCAGGTCTCGCAGTTCGAGCAGCATGTGCGCGCCGTCGCCGGCTGGCCGCTCGGCAGCGCCGAGCGCCATTCCGACGTCGTCATGGAAAACCTGATCGGCGACGAGGCCGACCGCTGGGACGCGATCCTAGCCGAACCGGGCGCCTCGCTGCATCTCTATGGCAAGACGGAAAGCCGCCAGGGCCGCAAGATGGGCCACGTCAACCGCATCCGTCCGCTGAGGGCCTGAGGGCCCTCAGCCCTCAGGATCCCTCCGCCGTCAGAGCAGGCCGATCCTCTCGCGCAGCGAGAAGCGCCACATGACGAGGACCGAGACA
The DNA here is from genome assembly GCF_014252955.1 of Stappia sp. 28M-7. Taxonomy (NCBI): domain Bacteria; kingdom Pseudomonadati; phylum Pseudomonadota; class Alphaproteobacteria; order Hyphomicrobiales; family Stappiaceae; genus Stappia; species Stappia quadratibracata. The sequence continues at coordinate 4,187,524 of NZ_JACMIA010000001.1, forward strand.
AAGGCGAGTCCCGCCGCCAGTCCGAGCCAGATCCCGATGCCGCCGAGGCCGAGCGGGAAGCCGAGGATATAGGCACCGGTCATTCCCACGCCCCAATAGCCGACGATCGCCATGATCATCGGCACCTTGGTGTCCGACAGGCCGCGCAACAGGCTGCCGCCGATAACCTGCGCCCCGTCGAAGACCTGGAACAGCGCGGCGACCGCCAGGAAGCTGACGCCGATGGCGAAGACATTCGCCGCGTCCGGATTGTCGAAGTCGAGGAACAGGCCGACCAGCGTGCCGGGAATCACCCAGAAGGCGATGGCGCAGGCGCCCATGAAGGCCATGCCGATGCCGAAGCCCGTCCAGCCCGCGCGCCCGACGCCGGGCCGGTCGCCGCGCCCGGCCGCCAGGCCGATGCGGATCATCGCCGCCTGGCCGATGCCGATCGGCACCATGAAGGTGATCGAGGCGAGCTGCGTGGCGATGCCATGGGCCGCAAGGTCGATGGTGCCGATCCAGCCCATCATCACGGAGGTGCCGGAAAACAGCGCCACCTCGACCAGCAGCGTCACCGCGATGGGCCAGCCCAGCCAGACGATCTCGGCGAGCTTGGGCCAGTCGGACCGCCAGATCCGGCCGAACACGGCATAGCGTCGCAGCTGCCGGTCGCGCAGGACATAACCGACCAGCAGCAGCAGCGTCACCGTCGCGGTGATCACGGAGCCGATGGCAGCGCCCACCAGCTCCAGCCGCGGAAAGCCGAAATGGCCGAAGATCAGCACATAATTGACCGCCGCATTCATCACGGCGCCGGCGATCGTCGCCCACAGCACCGCCTGCGCCCGCTCCATCACGGTGATGAAGCTGCGCAGCGCCATGGTCAGCAGCGAAGGCAGCAGCGAGATCATCATGATGCGGGCATAGCCGCCGGCGAGCGCCGCCACTTCCGGCTTCTGGCCGAGCGCGATCAGCAGCTCCTCGGTGTGCCACATCACGGCCCAGGCCGGGATGGAATAGAAGGCGACGAACCAGAAGCCCATGCGCACGGCCCGGCGCAGGTCGCGCGCCTTGCCCTCGCCGCGCGCACGCGCCGCCAGCGGGATCACCGCCTGCAGCACGCCCATGCCGAAAAGCCAGAGCACGATATAGAGATTGAAGGCCAGGACGGCGGCGGCCAGCTCGGTCGCACCCAGCCAGCCGATCATCAGCACGTCGGCGGTGTTGACCGCCATCTGCGCCACCTGCGCCCCGGCGATCGGGGCGCCGAGCGCCAGTGTCGGCAGGATGTCGCCGCGCCAAAGGACGGAAAACCGGCCGGCCGCGCGGGTCGGAGACGTATCGTTCATCCCATGCACTCCGGGAGCGCCCGGAGCTCACACCGGCGCGTCGATACCGGGCGGAGCCTCGGGACAACGCAACCAGGTCCCGCACGGGCGAAGGACTTGGACGCCGGGTGGCACTGCGCCGCAAATGGACGAAACCTGAGCCAACAACCGGGAAACCTTCCTAGTCGCTCACTACAACCGTGTCCAGAAAAACCGGCCGGCACAGCATGACGCGCCGATGCTGAAATCGTGTGACGACAAGGGCCCGGAGTGACCGCTTCAAAGCCGCGAAACAGTGCATTTCGCGGGCGAATGCAGGTGGACAAGCGCAATCGCCTCTGCTAACACAACGCCCTGACTGGCGACGCGAGGGCGGCGCAGCCTTGTCTTTATGCAGGTTGCAGCCCCTTCCCGGATGGCGACCGGTTCCGGTTGCGGTTCGACTTCGCTTCCGCATCACATTGAGATTGCTCCGGCACAGGATGCAGGTCCGCATCCCGTGCAAACACGATGGGAAAAGACGCGTGCAGGTTCTGGTCCGCGACAACAATGTCGATCAGGCGCTCAAGGCGCTTAAGAAGAAAATGCAGCGCGAAGGCATCTTTCGCGAGATGAAGCTTCGCGGCCACTACGAAAAGCCGTCCGAGAAGAAGGCCCGCGAAAAGGCTGAAGCCGTTCGCCGCGCCCGCAAGCTGGCGCGCAAGCGCGCCCAGCGCGAAGGCCTGCTGCCGAGCAAGGCTCCCCGCCGCTAAACGGCCCGGCGCGATTTTCATCGCGCCTCTTCAAGCCGATCCCTTCAGGTCTTTCGCCTCCTGCTCCGGGCCGACGAGCCCGGCATGGAGGCGAAGCCGTTTGAGCTGACAGCGTCCCCTCGCGGGCGGCTGCCGGCAATACGGATCGACCTTGCCTCGGCGGGCGGCAGGCTCGCCGGGTTTCCGCCCGATTCGGCTGACACCCTCGCGCGGGTGGATCGCGGCGGGCGATCATGCCATTGTTCCGGCACGAACCCCGTGACGAGGACAGGACCAATCGAGGTGGCGGCATTGCAGCATAAGGCGAAGTTTCGACCCGCTCCCTGGAAGGGCATCGTCCTTTCCGCAGCGCTGCTCGCGGCGGGCTGTCAGGCTGCCGGATTGTCTTCCGGCGTGCCGATTGACCGCTCGGCCGGCTCTGCCGCCAATATCGATTCGCTCAATGCGGTGATCGAGGCCAACCCGCGCGACGCGGCCGCCTACAACACCCGCGGCATCGCCTACGGCCAGGCCGGACGCTTCAAGGAAGCGATGGCGGATTTCGACACGGCCCTGCAGCTGTCGCCGAACTCCTATCAGGCCTATGCCAACCGCGCGCTGGTCCATCGCCGCATGGGCAACATCAACGCCGCCGTCAACGACTACAGCGCGGCCCTGCGCATCAAGCCGGATTACGACCTTGCCCTGGTCGGGCGCGGCAATGCCTATCGCGAGCTCGGCCGCGTCGATCAGGCGCTGGTCGATTTCGACGCCGCCATCCGGCTCGACTCGAGCAACGCCCGCGCCTTCCACAATCGCGGTCTGATCCACCAGGCGCGCAGCAATCACCAGCGCGCCGTCGAGGATTTCGCCACCGCCATCGGCCTCGATCCCAACGCGGCCGAACCCTATATCGCGCGCGGCATCTCCTATCTCGCTCTCAACGATCCCAAGGCTGCGCTGTCGGACCTGTCCGACGCGGTGAACCGCGACCAGCGCTCGGCCATTGCCTGGGCCAATCGCGGTATCGCGCTGGAAACGCTCGGCCAGACCAGCGACGCGCGCCGGTCCTACAACCGAGCGCTCGGCATCGACGCCTCCAACGAGATCGCCCGCGAGGGCATCGGCCGGCTCGATCGCGGCTCGCCCAACGTCACCCGCAGCTGACGACGCGGCGCGGCTTTGCCGGGGGCGGCACGCCCCCGCGCCATCCCCGCACTTAGCATTACCCACCCCTCCATCTGACGTACTCGGCAGGCCCCGCCCACGCGGGGCTGCGCGCCCTGCGAATGGCCTTTGCGCGCCTTTTCCGTTGACGCATGGCGCCCTGGCGCATCCGCGTTACGCGTGCCTGTTCCCGCAAACGCGAAACGGCCGGCAGCGGGTGATCGCTGCCGGCCGTTTCATGTGTTTCGGTTGGCGCCTTTGCGGCCTCAGTGGAGCGAGACCACCGGAAGCAGCACCACGGCCGGACCCTCGAACCGGTCCGGGCGCGGCATCTCGCCGTCACGCGCGGACACGCCGAAGCGGTTGGCATAGACCCGGCCGCCCGGGGCCATCAGCAGTTCCAGACGACGCTGGTTCGGATGCTGCAGCTGGGCAAAGGTCTGCGTGCGGGTGTTGGTCAGGCCCGAGATGATGTCGGGAATTGCCGTGCGGTCCGGCAGCGCCGCGAAGCGGGCCAGCGGATCGCGGATCACCGGCTCGGGCAGGCGGCCGGACACCGATGCGGCCTGGCGCGCGGCCGGAGCCGCGGAGGCGGCGGGTGCCCGCGTCTGCGATGCGGTGGACGTGCCGAGCGCGGTGGCCGAAGCGGTGGCCGGCGCATAGGCCAGCGTCGCGCCGGCGATATCCACCTGCGGCTTGCGGCTGGGCTGCGCGCCGGTCGCGGCGGCGATGGCCGACACGCCGTCGGCGGGAGCCGGACGCGGACGGGCGGCAAGCGGCGAACCGGTCGTCGCGGCATCGATCGGGCCCTGGCGCAGCTCTGCCGGTTTGGCGGGCGGCGCGATGGCAGCGACGGTGATCGGAGCCTGCGCGGGCGTCTCCTGGGCGGCGGCGACGGTGGTCGCCTCCACGGCCGGGAGGCCGCCTGCCAGCCTGCGGGCCTGGCCGTCCAGCGTGCCGCCATTTCCGGCGCCGGCTGCTGCGGCGACGATCGCCGGGAAGTCCTGCGGCTTGAGGCGCGGCATAACCTGGACGATGGTCACCGATTCGCTGGCCGCGGCGGGCACCGGGGCCGGCGCTGCCGCCGAGCGCACGCCCGGAGGCGCCTCGGACGGAACGGGAGCCGGGTTGGCCGGAGCGGGTGCCGGAGCAGCGCTGGCAACCTGCGTACGGGTCACCGGAGCCGGCGGGGTCGGCTGCGTCGCGACATCCTCGCCCTCGTCCTCGTCGCCGCCGAAGATGCGGGCGAACAGGCTCGGACCACCGGAGCTCGCGCCGCCGGTCGGACGCCGCGTGATGCCGCCATCCTCGATATCGCCGGAGCGGCGGGGCGTTCCGGACGATGCGCTGGCAACGGCCGTCGGACGGCTCGACACGCCGCGCTTGTGGCGCGCCAGCGCCTCGGCATAGCCGGGCATCTTCTTGCCGTCGGTCGGAACGTGGATGGTGTCGCCCCGCGGGAAGACCTTGGCCAGCTGCGAGCGGGTCATGCGCGGCCAGTGGCGCACCGAGCCGGTGTCCATGTGCACGAAGGGCGTGCGCGAGGTCGGGTAGAAGCCGACGCCGCCGATCTCCTTGCGCAGGCCGATGGCGCGCAGTTTGGAAATGTTGACGCCGGGAATGAAGAAGTCCATCGCCTTGCCGCGTGTGTGCTGGCTGTTCTTGGCGACGCCGCGCGAGCGGCCGCGCAGCATGTTGTTCGTCGCGGGCGAGCGATAGGAGGAAACGACGTGGATCGCCTCGTTCGTGCCGGCCTGCTGATACACTTCCCAGATGAGATCGAAGAGCTTCGGATCCATCTTGGTGCTTTCGTTGCGCCGCCAGTCCCGCAGGAACCGGTTCAGCTCGCGAAGCCCCTCGGACACATAGCGGCCGTTGCGCTTGAACGTGATCGACACGCGCTCATGCGTATGGGTGTTGTAGAGCTTCAGCGTGCGCGTCTCCGCAGACGCCGGAGACAGCGACATGGGCGACAGCAGCGCCAGGGCGAAAGCGGCAAGCGCCAGTGCTGGCAACGCGCGATATCGCAGCCGGGAAAACCATGCCTCGAGCAATGTCAGTCTCGCTTGTTTGCCGGCGGTTCCGCCGAACATCGCCCCCCGTCGGACTGATGTAAGGGACCGAGGTTAAGAAGCCTTTACCGTATTCCGAAATGAGCGCAAATCGTGGCAATTGCGCATCATTACCGAAAAAAATGCCGATAAGCGGCCTTTTCTCTCATGTGTGGCCCCGCCGTCAAGGGCGGCAAGCCCCTGCGCGCCCGCTCGACCGGCACGCAAGGGACGATCATCGGACGATTCCGGTGCCGCCGGAACGACTCGCCTGCACGATTTTTTCAGATCTCAGTAGTCGGAGCTTGCCCGCTGGCGGCGCATGAACATGCGCTGGCGCTCGGCGGCAAGGTCGACCACCTTCTGCTTCTTCGCCGGCTCGGTCTGCGCCACCGGGGGGCGCGCCCGCTTCACCGGAGCGGCCACCGCATAGCGCTGCCAGCCCTCCCAGCCGTCGATCTCCAGCGCCTTGGTCAGCGTGGCGTTGTGGCCATAGATGTCCGGACGGCGCTGCAGATTGCCGTTCTCGTCGACGAAGGCGGTGAAATAGGCCAGATGCACCGGCACCGGCCGAGTCAGGTCCGCCCGCTTCTCCTGTCCGCCGATCATCGACTTCAGCCGCGCCGCGGTCCACTGGCCGTCCAGCTGCAGCAGCGCATCGGCGAAGTCGAACGGATCCTGCACGCGCACGCAGCCATGCGAGAAGGCGCGGGCAGAGCGGGAGAACAGGCTCTTGGACGGCGTGTCATGCAGGTAGACCGCATGCCGGTTGGGGAACATGAACTTGATCTGGCCCAGCGCGTTGCCGCCGCCCGGCCGCTGGCGGATGCGCACCTTGTTGAGGTTCACGCCCGCCCAGTCGATCGAGGACGGATCGACCACGCGCCCGCCGGCCAGCACCTCGTAATTGCGCTGCGACAGATAGCTGGCATTCGACATGATCGACGGCAGCAGCTCTTCCGAGGCGATGGAATAGGGCACGTTCCAGTAGGGATTGACGATGACGTGGTCCATCACGTCGGAGAAGACAGGCGTCTGGTTCGACGGCTTGCCGACGACGACGCGGGTCTCGTAGACCTGCGCCCCGTCGCGGAACAGCCGCGCCTTGAACTCCGGGATGTTCACGAAGATATGGAAGGCGCCGAGGTCGCGCGGCATCCAGCGCCAGCGCTCCATGTTGGCGAGGATGTCGCTCTCGGCCATGCCGTCGTCGGAGACAGCGTTCAAGGCCAGCAGCGTGCGCGGGCCGACGACGCCGTCGGCATGCAGCCCGTTCTTGCGCTGGAAGGCGAGCACCGCCTCCTTCACCCGCGCATCGAACAGCTCTTCCGCCAGGACTTCTCTCCCGGCGGCCTCGCTCGCCGCGCTCTCTCCGGCAACGGTCGCATCTGCCACGGCTGCATCTGCCACGGACGCGTCCACAACAGCGTCCTCGGCGGACACCGCATCTGCAACAGCATCCTCGGCGGACACCGCGTCCGCAACAGCATCGGCAGCCGCCTCAGCCTCTGCCGGCGCCTCGGCGGCGGTTTCCACCGCCAGCCCGAGCCGGGCCCGCAGCACCGCAACGCGCGCATCGCGCATGCCTTCCTTCAGCGTCGCACCTTCCGGCACCATCGGCGGCGTCTCGTCCCTGCCGCGCGCACGGATCTCGGCCAGCTTCTCGCGCAGCGCGGCAAAGCCCGGCTGCGGCGGATTGTAGCCCTCGAGCGTCGCCGCCGGATCGGCGGAGGCGGCAAGCGCGGCCAGCACCTCCTGCGGCTCGGGATGCACCGGGTCCAGCGTCACGTTCTTCGACAGGGACACCGGCTGCACGCGGCCGGCCTGCGCATGATCGGCATAGGCAAGGGCCGCGGCCGACAGCAGCGCCTCGAACCGCGCGGCCCGCGCCTCGTCCATGCGTCCGGCGGAGCGGGCCAGCTCGCCCGGCAAGGCGTAGTCGGAGACCTTCAGCCCGTCGCGGTCCGCCTGCCCCAGACGCGCGACCAGCCGCCGCGCCTCGACCGTCGGCACGCCATCGGCGATCCACAGCGGCTCGTGGCCGCGCGCGGCGTAGAACTCTTCCAGCTGCTTGCGCCGCTCCGCGCTCATGAAGGGCAGCGCATTGTCGGTTTCCGAAAAGCCGGCCCCCGTCTCTAGCAGGACGGCGAGCGCGGGTTCGGGCAGCGGCGCGGCAATAACGGCCGGCGTCTCGGCGTCCGTGGCCGCACCGGTGATTGCCCCCGTCGTTGCCAGCGCCGGCAACGCGCTCGTCAGCATCAGGCCGGCAAGGGTGGCTGCGGCGATGCCGGCCGGGCGGAAACGGATGCTGCGGGCCATGAAGCTCTTCCGGTTGTCCCGCACGGGCGAACCGCGCCCGTGCCGAGGTGATTCTCTTTTGTGAAGTCCCAACAAGCCGCCAGGGTTCCGTCAATGCAAGTCACGTTGCGTCACGGGCGGTCCTACTCGGCCGCCTCCGCATCGGGTGTTGCATCGAGGCCATAGTCCTTCAACTTGCGGTAGAGGGTGGAGCGCCCTATCGACAACCTGCGCGCGACTTCGGTCATGCGTCCGCCATAGTGGTCGATGGCGGTGCGGATCATCTCCGCCTCCACGTCTTCCAGCTTGCGGACATGGCCGTGATCGTCGAGCGAGCGCACATAGCCGAAGGGCGTCGCCGGCCCGCCTCCGCCATCGCCGAGGGCGACACCGGCGGTCTGCGGTGCCTGGCTGGCCGCCGTCTCGCCTCCCGGCTCGCCCTCGCCCTGCGATGCCGGGCCTGCCTCGTGAGAAACGGGGGGCCGGGCGATGGCGCTCCGCGATGCGGCCGGCAGGCTGCCGACGCTTGCCTGCACCTGCGGGAAGTCGTCGGCGACCAGATGGTCGCCCTCGCACAGCACGACCGCGCGGAACACCGCGTTCTCCAGCTGGCGGATGTTGCCCGGCCAGTCGTAGGCCTGAAGCATGGCGACCGCATCCGGGGCAGCGGTGGAGATATGCGGGCGCCCCTCCTCGGCGGCGAAACGCGCGAGGAAGTGCCGCACCAGGTCGGGAATGTCCTCCGGCCGGTCCCGCAGCGGCGGCAGCCACAGCGGAAAGACGTTGAGCCGGTAGTAGAGGTCCTCGCGGAACTGGCCGTCCTTCACCAAGTCGATCAGCCGCCGGTTGGTCGCCGAGATCAGCCGGAAATCGACCTTCACGGGCCGCCGCGAGCCGATCGGGTCGATCTCGCCTTCCTGCAGCGCGCGCAGCAGCTTCACCTGGATGTCGAGCGACAGTTCGCCGACCTCGTCGAGAAACAGCGTGCCGCCATGCGCCTCCTGGAACTTGCCGACATGCTTGTCGACCGCCCCGGTGAAGGCGCCCTTCTCGTGGCCGAACAGGATCGATTCCACCAGGTGCTCGGGGATCGCGCCGCAATTCACGGTGATGAAGGGCTTGGCCCGCCGCTCGCTGGAGCCCTGGATCGCGCGGGCGATCAGCTCCTTGCCGACGCCCGATTCGCCCTCGATCAGCACCGGGATATGCGAGGTGGCCGCCCGCCGCCCGACGCGGATCACCCGCTCCATCGCGTCCGACCGCGTGACGATGTCGTCGAAGGAGAAGGTGCCGCTCGCCTGCTTGTGGATGCGGGTGATCTCGCCTTCCAGCGCCGACATGCGCATGAAGGTGCGGATCGCCACCTCCAGCCGCTCCGGCGACACGGGCTTGACCACGAAGTCCTGCGCCCCGGCGCGGATCGCGTTGACCGCCGCATCGATGCCGGCATGCGCCGTCTGCACGATGATCGGCACGGTCTTCTTCATCTCGCGCAAGCGCGCGATCACGCCCATGCCGTCGAGCTCGGGCATCACCAGGTCGAGGATGACGAGGTCGACATCGCCGCCCTCCGCCGAAGCCATCATCGCCACGGCTTCCGCGCCGTTCTCGACACTGCGCGCCCGGTAGCCGAAGCGCTTGACCGCCTCTTCCAGCAGGCGCCGCTGCACGGGATCGTCGTCGGCGATGAGGATGCGTCCGCCTGTGGGGATCATGCGTTCGCCTGCCTTTTCGGAACTGTCTCAATTCGGGTCAGGCTAGCCGCGCACCGGTAAACAAAATGTCCACATTTGCCGGCGGGTGCCCTCTTCGCGCCGCCTTTAGCCGTTGCCCTCAACCGACAATCCACAATATCCAAGGGACAGAACGATACGGCGCGTCCCCTCGCGCCAGGACACGAGAGCGGAGACCTCATGACGCACGCGACAGGCTGGACACAGGCACGGGGCGCACTCGCACAGGGCGCCCGCTCGGCGGCGGAAGGCGGCAGCGCGGCAAGCGAGCTCGGCACCCTGCCGGAGTGGAACCTTGCCGATCTCTATCCCGCCCATGATTCCCCGCAGGTCGCGGCCGATCTCGCCCAGGCTGCCCGCGACGCCAGCGCCTTCGAAGAGCGCTACAAGGGCAGGCTCGACGAGATGGCCCGCCGCTCCGGTGCCGAGCTCGCCGGCGCCATCCGCGAGATGGAAGCCCTCGACGACCTGATGGGCCGCCTCGCCTCCTATGCCGGCCTCTTCTATTCGGGCAACACCACCGATCCGGTGCGGCAGAAGTTCTACGGCGATGTGCAGGAGAAGCTGACGGCGGCCAGCACCGCGCTGATCTTCTTCACGCTGGAGCTGAACCGCATCGACGACGCCGTGCTCGACGAGGCCGCCCGCGATCCCGAGCTCGGGCACTACCGCCCGTGGCTCGACGACATCCGCAAGGCCCGCCCGCACCAGCTGGAAGACCGCATCGAGCAGCTCTTCCACGAGAAGTCGGTGACCGGCGCCAGCGCCTGGAACCGCCTCTTCGACGAGACGATGGCGGGCCTGCGCTTCGATGTCGACGGCACCGAGCTGTCGCTGGAGCCGACCCTCAACCTGCTGCAGGACGCGGACGGCAGCCGGCGCGAGACCGCCGCCAAGGCGCTCAGCAAGACCTTCCGCCAGAACCTGCCGGTCTTCACGCTGATCACCAACACGCTGGCCAAGGACAAGGAGATCTCCGACCGCTGGCGCGGCTTCACAGACATCGCCGACAGCCGGCACCTGGCCAACCGGGTCGAGCGCGAGGTGGTCGACGCCCTGGTCGAGGCCGTGCGCGAGGCCTATCCGGCCCTCTCCCACCGCTACTACGCGATGAAGGCCGGCTGGCTCGGCCGCGACGTGCTGGATTTCTGGGACCGCAACGCGCCGCTGCCCTCCGCCGACAACCGCCGCATCCCCTGGGACGAGGCGCGCGAGACCGTGCTCGGCGCCTATGGCCGCTTCTCTCCGAAGATGGCGGACATCGCCCGCGACTTCTTCGACAAGGGCTGGATCGACGCGCCGGCGCGCACCGGCAAGGCGCCGGGCGCCTTCGCCCATCCGACCGTGCCCAGCGCCCATCCTTACGTGCTGCTCAACTATCAGGGCCGCACCCGCGACGTCATGACCCTGGCCCATGAGCTCGGCCACGGCGTCCACCAGGTGCTGGCCGCCCCGAACGGCGCCCTGATGGCGCCGACGCCCCTGACGCTGGCCGAGACGGCGAGCGTGTTCGGCGAGATGCTGACCTTCAAGGCGCTGCTCGGCCAGGCCGAGACGCCGGAAAAGCGCAAGATCCTGCTGGCCGGCAAGGTCGAGGACATGATCAACACGGTGGTCCGGCAGATCGCCTTCTACACGTTCGAGCGCAAGGTCCATGCGGCCCGCCGAGAGGGCGAGCTGACCTCCGCCGACCTGTGCGACTTGTGGATGTCGGTGCAGACGGAGAGCCTTGGCCCGGCAATCCGCCTGAGTGAGGGATACGAGGCCTACTGGACCTACATCCCGCACTTCATCCACTCGCCCTTCTACGTCTACGCCTATGCCTTCGGCGACTGCCTGGTGAACTCGCTCTACGCGGTCTACGAGGACGCGGAAGCCGGCTTCCAGGACAAGTATTTCGCCATGCTGTCGGCCGGCGGCACCAAGCACCATTCGGAGCTGCTCGCCCCGTTCGGGTTGGACGCCACCGACCCCGCCTTCTGGCGCAAGGGCCTGTCGGTCATCGCCGGCTTCATCGACGAACTGGAACGGCTCGACGCATGAGCGGCATCGACGGCGGGAGGCGGGATTACGCCTCCCCCGCCGGCCCGCCCTTTTCCCACACGCCCTATGACGGCTCGGCCCGGCCCTTCAGCGTCGGCCTGCAGCCGCTCGACCTTGCCGACTGGATCGAGCCCGACGCGCGGCTCGCCGAACAGCTGAACGAGAAGGAGCGGCTCCTCGCCGGCGGCGGCGAAGCCCCCGTCCTGCTCGCCGAGGACGGCACGCAAGACGCCCAGCAGGAAGTGCTCGACCTCCTGGCTGCGCACCTGCCGCACCGTTTCCCCGATCTCTATCGCCGCGAGGGCGAGGCGATCCGCATCCTGCCCGCGGGGCGCACGGTCGCGCTTTCGGGCAGCGACGACATCCCGATCGGCCGCGCCGCCCGGCTGGTGCAGGAAGACCTGATCCTCATGCGCGCCTCGCCGCAGGGCTACCGCCTTGCCGCCGGCGCGCTCTGCTTTCCCTCGTCCTGGTTGCTCGCTGATAAGTTCGCCCGGCCGATGACCGCGATCCACGAGACGGTGCCCGGCTTCAACGACGGGCGCATGGGGCCGATGGTCGCACGCATCTTCGACAACCTGCCCGTCGACCGCCCCAGCTGGCGGCTCAACTGGTCGCTCTATACCGGCCCGGCGCTGCACCGCCCCTTCCCCAAGCGGATCGCCGCGGACGGCACCGATCCGCACCGGCTGGCGCGGGACGAGGCCGGCGGCCTGCATGTGCGGGTCGAGCGCCAGACCCTACGCCGCCTGCCGCAAAGCGGCGACATCCTCTTCACCATCCGCATCCATCACGATCCGGTCGCCGCCTTCGCGCGCCATCCCCTCGGGGGCCAGCTGGCGCTCGGCCTGCGCCGGCAATTGCTGGAGCTCGACACGGCGCAGACCGCCTACAAGGGGCTGACCGCCGACCGCGACGCCATCGCAGAAGGCCTTGCCCGGCTCGCCGCTTCGCTCGCACCCGAATAAGGCCGCCACTGCCCCGGCCGGATCGATCCACTATATCTGTCGGGACGTAGCAGCAGTTCCGGACCTACCGTCCCGCAACCGGCCGAGGCAAGAATGAGCACCCAACCACCCCGCGACCGCGAGCAGAACCGCCTGAGCGCCCGTGTCGGCCGCTATGCCCGCGTCGGCGCCAACATGAGCGGCCTTGCCGCGAAGATCGCCGGTGCGCGCGTCTTCGGCTACACCATCGACAACGAGAAGCAGGCGGCGGAGCTGGCCGCCGCCCTCGGCGGGCTGAAAGGCCCGTTGATGAAGGTCGCGCAGCTGATCTCCACCATTCCCGACGCGGTGCCGCCCGAATATGCGGCCGAGCTTGCGCAGCTGCAGTCCGATGCCCCGCCGATGGGCTGGGCCTTCGTCAAGCGGCGCATGTCGGCCGAGCTCGGACGCGACTGGCAGTCGCGTTTCGCCAGCTTCGACCGCGAGCCGTCGGCCGCCGCCTCGCTCGGCCAAGTGCACCGGGCGCGGGCGCAGGACGGCGCGGACCTTGCCTGCAAGCTGCAATATCCGGACATGGCCTCCACGGTGGAGGCGGACCTGCGCCAGCTGTCGCTGCTGTTTTCCCTCCACCGCCGCATGGGTCCGGCCATCGACACCAGCGAGATCGCCCGCGAGATCGGCGACCGGGTGCGCGAGGAGCTGGATTACCGGCGCGAGGCCCGCCACATGGCCGCCTATGCCCAGATCTTCGAGGCCGAGCCGCGCATCCGCGTGCCGCAGGTGCGGCAGGAGCTGTCGACGGGTCGCCTGCTCACCATGTCCTGGCTCGACGGCCGGCCGCTGCTGAGCTTCAAGGATCATCCGCTGGAGGACCGCAACCGCCTCGCCGAGGTCATGTTCCGCGCCTGGTGGCATCCGTTCAGCCATCACGGGCTGATCCATGGCGACCCGCATCTGGGCAACTACACGGTCTTTACCGAGGGCGAAGCGCCCGCCGGCATCAACCTGCTCGACTACGGCTGCATCCGCATCTTCCCGCCCGGCTTCGTGCGCGGTGTCGTCGATCTCTATCGCGGATTGCTGCATGGCGACGACGATCTCGTCGTCTCCGCCTACGAGCGCTGGGGCTTCCGCGGCCTGACACGCGAGCTGATCGACATTCTCAATATCTGGGCCCGCTTCATCTACGGCCCGCTGCTCACCGATCGGGTCCGCTCCATCGCCGACGGCATCAAGCCGGCCGAGTATGGGCGCAAGGAGGCCTTCCGCGTCCATCAGGCGCTGAAGGAAAAGGGCCCGGTGACGGTGCCGCGCGAGTTCGTCTTCATGGACCGGGCTGCCATCGGCCTCGGCGGCGTGTTCCTGCATCTGAAGGCCGAGCTCAACTTCTTCCGCCTGTTCAACGAACAGATCGAGGACTTCGAGCAGGACACCGTCGCCGCTCGCCAGTCGGCGCTGCTGGAGGGGGTGGGCCTCACGCCGTCGGTCGCCGGCTGATCCGGCACGTCCGGAACCTGCTCTGATATGGCCGCGACCGGCCTTCAGGTCGCTGCGCGACTGCCTGTCTCGCAGCGCAAACTGCGCGTTGCCCAAGGGAAGCTGTCTGCTATAAGTACGCCAAACATCCACCCTGGCTACGAGAGGGATCCATGGCAGACCACAACGCTCCGTCGATGGACTACGCAGAGCACGAGCGCACCTACAACGGCTTCATCAACTTCTCCAAGGTCGGCACCATCGCCTCCCTGAACGTGATGCTGTGCCTCATCCTCTTCACGTTCGGCGGCGGCGCCGGCACGTTCTTCGGCTGGATCGCGCTGATCGCGACGCTCGTCGCTGCGGCTGTCGGTCTTGCCACCGGCGCCAAGGGCTGGATCCCGTCGGCCATCGTGTTTCTGGTCACCGGCCTGATCGCGATCGTGACCGCCGCCTGAGCGGCTTTTCGTCGATCGCAGATTTTTCGCATACTGGCCGATTTTCGTACACTGGGAGGAGACAACCGATGAAACTCGCTGTGCCCCGCGAGAGCGAGGCAGGAGAAACGCGTGTCGCCGCGACGCCCGATACCGTGAAGCGGTTCGTCTCGCTCGGCTTCGAAGTCAGTGTCGAAACAGGCGCAGGCACGTTGTCGCGTGTGGTCGATGCCGACTATCAGGCCGCCGGTGCCACCATCGCCAAGGACGCCAAGGCGACGCTCGAGGGCGCCGACCTGGTTCTCAAGGTTCGCCGCCCCAGCGCGGCCGAACTCGGCCTGATGAAAAAGGGCGCCATCGTCATCGCGACGATGGACCCTTACGGCCATGAGGACGCTGTCAAGGCGATGGCCGAGGCCGGCATCTCCGCCTTCGCCATGGAGTTCATGCCGCGCATCACCCGCGCACAGGTCATGGACGTCCTGTCTTCCCAGGCCAACCTGGCCGGCTACCAGGCTGTCATCGACGGCGCCGCGGAATACGACCGCGCCATGCCGATGATGATGACTGCGGCCGGCACGGTTCCGGCCGCGCGCGTGTTCGTCATGGGTGCCGGCGTCGCCGGTCTCCAGGCGATCGCCACCGCCCGCCGCCTCGGCGCAGTGGTCAGCGCCACCGACGTGCGTCCGGCCGCCAAGGAGCAGGTCGAGTCGCTCGGCGCCAAGTTCATCGCCGTGGAGGACGACGAGTTCCGCCAGGCGGAGACGGCCGGCGGCTACGCCAAGGAAATGTCGGACGAATACAAGAAGAAGCAGGCCGAGCTGGTCGCTTCGCACATCGCCAAGCAGGACATCGTCGTCACCACCGCCCTGATCCCCGGCCGGCCCGCGCCGCGCCTGATCACCAAGGAGATGGTCGCCTCGATGAAGCCCGGCTCGGTGATCGTCGACCTCGCCGTCGAGCGCGGCGGCAATGTCGAGGGCGCTGTGCCCGGTAAGGTCGCCCAGGTGGGCGAGGTGAAGATCGTCGGCCACCTCAACGTGCCCGGCCGTCTCGCCGCTTCCGCCTCGGCGCTCTACGCCAAGAACCTGGTCGCCTTCGCCGAGACTCTCGTCGACAAGGAGGCCAAGGCCATTGCCGTGAACTGGGAGGACGAGCTGGTCAAGGCGACCGTCCTCACCCGCGACGGCAAGGTGGTTCACCCGGCCTTCGCGCCGGCAGCCGGATAAAGGGGGGACGCATGTCGGAACTCAACGCCAACGAAACGCTGGAGCGCGCCCGCGCCGCTGCGGAAGCCGCACGCGAGGCGGCTGAAACCGCCCAGGCGGCAGCCGATGCGGCCCGCGGCTATGCGGACCAGATCGCCGGCGGGGCGAGCGACTCGATCGCTCATGCCGCCTCCGCCCTCACGGGCGGCGCGATCGATCCCTTCGTCTTCCAGTTCACCATCTTCGTGCTGGCGATCTTCGTCGGCTACTACGTGGTCTGGTCGGTGACGCCGGCCCTGCACACGCCGCTGATGTCGGTCACGAACGCTATTTCGAGCGTGATCGTGGTCGGCGCGCTGCTGGCCGTGGGCGTCGACCTTGCCGCCGATGGCGCAGCTTACGCGCGGGGCTTCGGCTTCCTTGCGCTGATCATGGCCAGCGTCAACATCTTCGGCGGCTTCCTGGTCACGCAGCGCATGCTCGCCATGTACAAGAAGAAGCAGAGATAGGGGGCCGGACACGATGCTTTCCGCCAATGTCACGGCCGTCCTCTATGTGATTTCGGCTGTTCTCTTCATCCTGGCGCTGCGCGGGCTGTCCAGCCCCGAGACATCGCGCCAGGGCAACATGTTCGGCATGGTCGGCATGGCGATTGCCATCGTCACGACCCTGCTGACCGCCGCACCCGGCTTCAGCGGCCTGGCGCTCATCGTTGGCGGCCTCGCCATCGGCGGCGGCGTCGGTGCGGTGATCGCCAAGCGCGTGCCGATGACCGCCATGCCGCAGCTGGTCGCCGCCTTCCACTCGCTGGTCGGCATGGCCGCGGTGCTGGTGGCCGCCGGTGCGCTCTATGCGCCCCAGGCCTTCGGCATCGGCACGGTCGGCACCATCCACGGGGCCAGCCTCGTGGAGATGTCGCTCGGCGTCGCCATCGGCGCGATCACCTTCACCGGTTCGGTCATCGCCTTCGCCAAGCTCGACGGGCGCATGTCCGGCGCGCCGATCATGCTGCCCGCACGCCACCTCATCAATGGCGGCCTGGCGGCGCTGATCGTCCTCATGGTCATCATCTTCGTCGCGACCGAGAGCCACACCGTCTTCTGGATGATCGTCGTCCTGTCGCTGATCTTCGGCGGCCTGATCATCATCCCGATCGGCGGCGCGGACATGCCGGTCGTGGTGTCCATGCTCAACTCCTATTCGGGCTGGGCGGCTGCCGGCATCGGCTTCACGCTGGGCAACATGGCGCTGATCGTCGTCGGCGCGCTGGTCGGCTCGTCCGGCGCCATCCTGTCCTACATCATGTGCAAGGGCATGAACCGCTCCTTCATCTCCGTCATTCTCGGCGGCTTCGGCGGCGAGACCGCTGCGGCCGGCGGTGGCGGGGCGGACGACCGTCCGGTCAAGCAGGGCTCTGCCGAGGACGCGGCCTTCATCATGAAGAACGCCGCCAAGGTCATCATCGTGCCGGGCTACGGCATGGCGGTTGCCCAGGCGCAACACGCCCTGCGCGAGCTCGCCGACACGCTCAAGGAGGAGGGCGTCGAGGTCAAGTACGCCATCCACCCGGTGGCGGGCCGCATGCCCGGCCACATGAACGTGCTGTTGGCAGAGGCCAACGTGCCGTATGACGAGGTCTTCGAGCTGGAGGATATCAACTCCGAGTTCGCCCAGGCCGACGTCGTCTACGTCATCGGCGCCAACGACGTCACCAACCCGGCAGCGCGCGACGATCCGTCCTCGCCGATCTACGGCATGCCGATCCTCGACGTCGACAAGGCCGGCACGGTGCTCTTCGTCAAGCGCGGCATGGGCTCCGGCTATGCCGGCATCCAGAACGAGCTGTTCTTCCTGGACAAGACGATGATGCTGTTCGGCGACGCCAAGAAGATGACCGAGGGCATCGTCAAGGCGCTCTGAGCCCCGCGCTCGTCCTTACAACGCACGCAAGTCGCGGCGCGCCTCCCAGGGGGCGCGCCGTTTGCGTTCTTGCAGGAGGCGAACCGGATGCCTGTCAAGCAGGCTCAGGCCGGGCGGGCTCAGGCGCGGTGCTGCAGCAGGAGCGTTCCTTGGGCCAGCTGGTGCTGCGCCTCGAAGCCCACGCAGAAGGCCGGGATGGCGCTTGCGGCCATCGGCCGGGCGAACAGGAAGCCCTGCACGATCTGGCAACCGGTTTCGTGGACGAAGCGCAGTTGGTCCGCCGTCTCGATGCCCTCGATCAGCGTTTCGGCGCCGAGCGTCTCGGCCAGCTGCAGGATGCCCTGCACGATGCTGGCGCGGATGTGCTCGTCGCCCTCCAGCACGAAGGAGCGGTCGATCTTCAGCACGTCCGGCTTCAGCCGCATCAGGTAGGCGATGTTGGAATAGCCGGAGCCGAAATCGTCGAGCGCCAGCCGGACGCCGAGCTCGGCAAGGGCGGCCAGGTTGGCTTCCACCTGGACATCGTCGATCAGCAGCACCCCTTCGGTGATCTCGATCTCGAGCTGGCGCGCCGTCAGGCCGTGGCGGCCGAGCGCTGCCGCCACCAGTTCCGCAAGACCCGGGGTCTGGAAGGTGCGCGGCGACAGGTTGACCGACACCCGCAGCCGCCGTCCCGCCTCGGCCCAGGAGGCCGCGGTGCGGCAGGCCTCGTCGATCACGAACCGGTCGAGTTCGGCGATCTGGTCGCCTTCCTCCAGGATCGGGATGAACAGCGCCGGCGGGATGATCTCGCCGGTGGCGGTGTCGCGCCAGCGCACCAGCGCCTCGACACCGGTCACCGTGCCGCAGCCGATATGAACCTGCGGCTGGAATTCGAGGAACAGCTGCCCGGCCGCCAGCGCCTGCGGCAACGACGTGCGCAGCGCCTCGGCGCGGTCGCGACGATCCGAGATGCCCGCCTCGAAGAACACCTGGCGCCCGCGTCCGCGGGCCTTGGCCTCATAAAGGGCGGCGTCCGCCGCCACGATCGTCGCGTCGATCGTCGGGCCGTCGTCCGGCCAGACCGCAATGCCGCAACTGAAATGCAGCGGGATCGTCTCGCCCTTGAAGACCAGCTCCGGTGGCGAGGACATGCGCTCGGCGATCAGCGCGGCGAGATCGCCGGCCTCGTCCTGCGGCAAGGACAGCGTTGCGACGAACTCGTCGCCGCCCCAGCGCGCAACGATGCCGCGATCGCCGAACCGCTCCACCAGCCAGTCGGCCGCCGTCTTCAGCAGCTCGTCGCCCGCCAGATGGCCGTGCCGGTCGTTGACCGCCTTGAACCGGTCGAGATCGAAGATGAGCAGGGCCTGCCTTGGCGCCGGCCCGGCCGCCGTCGTCGCCGTGGCCCATTCGGTAAAGCCGCGACGGTTGGCGAGACCGGTCAGGCTGTCGATGCCGCTGACCAGCTTCAGCTCGGTGACCATCCGCCTGTTGCGCCAGCGCAGGGCCAGCGAGATGAAGGACAGCACCAGCAGCATGGTCACACTGGCGATGACCTCGAACCAGGCACCGGCAGAATTCTCGGCCCGCTGCTTCAGCGCCTCGTCGATATCCGCCTCGACACCGCGCATGTAGTCGCCGATCTCGCGCGTCAGTTCGAAACTGGTGCGGCGCAGGTCGGTGAGCGTCGTCTGATTGATGGGGGTTTCTCCCGAGGCAAGCCGGTCGAGGCCGTCGAGCAGCGCCCAGGCGATGGGTGCCACGCCGGAATCGGGCTCGACCAGCGGGCCCCGGGTCAGACCGCCCAGGACCTCCAGACGGATGTGGAAGTGGTCGGCAGCATTGGAGACCAGCCCCCGCGCTTCCGGCGAGGCGGCATCGAGGCTCAGCGCCTGCAACATGCCGTCCACCCGCGCCACCTCGGCGAAGGTGTAGCGCATGTGGCGCACCATGTGCTGCCCGGCATCGGGCTCCGGCTGGTTCAGCGTGGCGACACCGCGCAGCGCCACCAGCGTCGCCACCAGGCAGGCGCAAGCCACCGCGCCGCCGACCAGCCACGGCTGCACCGGACGGAGCAGCGCAGATTGCGCAAGGATCCGTCTGAAGCCGTTCACCACTCGATCTCGACGATCAGCCAGACGCTGCGGTCGGCATAGGTGCGTGTATCCAGTTCCGGATACTGCCCGACCGGATAGATGATCCGTGCCGGGCCGCGTTGGCGCGGGGTCAGCCGCTCCTGGCCGGCGCGGGTCGCGACGACGATGGGCCACCGTTCCCAGTCCTGGCGCGGGATGTCGGCCGAATAGCCATCGGAGGCGCGCACCACCAGGCCCTCGGCCTCGCTGGCGCCGATCATGCGGACGAGTTCGGACAGGAGAACCCCACGAAAGTCGATCAGCGACTCGTCGGGGCTGGCGCGGCCACGGATCTCGACCATCGGCAGGCGCTCGATCTCGTCGAGGGACAGGTCTCGCGTCACGCCGCCATGCCTCAACAGGATGGTCCCGGCCGCCGTCACCCGATCGGAAGGCGACAGACCCGCCGCCTGCGCCGTCAACGGTCCTGCGAGAAAAACAGCCGCACCCAGAAGAGCTGCGAACATCCGTGCGAGGGGCATGCGGTCCTCCATCCGGCAGTCGTCCAGGAAGACCTAATCCATCTTGCACGACGCCTTTATCTGCCTATGGCGGACCATAGCCCGCCGCCGTGAAGGCAAGCTTAACCTCTCCGCACTTTTCGCAGGATTCAACGCGCAGCAGAGCGGGAAGGCCGGGGTCGCGGCGCGGTACCCGGCATACGGCAAATGCGATTCGCCCTCAATGCAGGGCGAGCGGCGCGCCTCCGGGGGCGAGCCGCTTTCTTTCTGCTCTTTTCCATCGCCCGCTTGCGGCCAATTTCCGGTTGCGGCCGGTTGGTGGCTTCCCCTTGCACCGCGCGCTTTGATGGGCGCGGGGGACTCCCATGATGATACTCAAAGCACTTTGCCTGATGGGCGCGCTCGGGCCGGCCGGCCCCTATACGCCCGTCGATCCGCCCGCCGCCACGCTCGTCCAGGCGCGCCGCGGGCTCACCTGCAAGCAGATGCCCGATTGCCGCTCGGCGGTGATCCTGTGGTGCTCCGGCTATGGCCGCGCCGATGGCGACGGCGACGGCATCCCTTGTGAGAATGTGTGCTCCTCACGGCGCCAGGTCGAGGCGATCCTGCGGGAGATCGGCTGCAACAAGTAGCGGCACGACAGGCACGTCGCCGCCACGAAAAAACCCGGCACGCGGGGCTCGCATGCCGGGTTTCATCGGGTCTGGTGCTGCGGCCGCAAGGCCGCGCGCCTTTCGGATCAGGCGTCGTTCGCCGGTCCGTTCATGCCCAGCGCATGCATGTAGAGGTCGAGGATCGCATCCTCCTCCTCGCGCTCATGCGGCTGCTTCTTGCGCAGGGAGATCACCTTGCGCAGGATCTTGACGTCGAAGCCGGTGCCCTTGGCTTCCGCGTAGACATCCTTGATGTCGTCCGAGATCACCTTCTTCTCTTCCTCGAGACGCTCGATGCGCTCGACAAATGCACGCAGCTGGTCGCCGGCGACGCCGCCTGGATCGGACATGGGTACTCGTCTCCTTCATGGGTGCGGGCCGTAAGGCCTGCGGATCGGGGTGATAAAACGGGGCCGGGAGGCAAAATGCCTCCCGTGATGCCGATCTGCATGCGCGGAAAATCGGGCGGATGCAAGACCGGGGAACGAAAACGGAACGATATTCACATGGGCGTGGCGCAGCGTCTTACTCGTGCGGGCGGGCCTTTTCGAAGGCAGCCTGCTGCTCGGCGCTCGCCTCGTTCTGGTAGAGATCCTTCCACTGCGAATACGGCATGCCGTAGACGATCTCGCGCGCGCCGTCCTTGTCGAGCGCGACGCCCTTCTCGTTCGCCGCGTCCAGATACCAGTTGGACAGGCAGTTCCGGCAGAAGCCGGCAAGGTTCATCATGTCGATGTTCTGCACGTCGGTGCGGTTGCGCAGATGCGAGACCAGACGGCGGAATGCGGCCGCCTCCAGTTCGGTGCGCGTTGCCTCGTCGATTTCGGCCATGTCCTTCTCCATCTCTCGCAGCCGCCCGGTCTCTCGCAGGATCCGGCCGCTCAGTCGCAGCGCGATCCGTAGTGGCGGATCGTGTCGAGGTCCGGCGCTTGCTGCAGGACCTTCGCGACCAGCGGCACCAGCCGCTGCGTCCAGGCCTCGATGCCGGCCGCATCGCCAATCAGGTCCTGGCGGACCTCAAGCAGCACATGCGCCAGCCCTCGCGCCGTACCATGCCGGTACATGCAGTCGTTCTTCAAGGCCCCGTCATAGGGCTCGTTGTCGCCCACCACCAGATCGGGATCGGATCGCAATGCGTCAAGCAGCGGCAGCGCGAAACGCGGGTCGCTGTCCCACAGGATGCCCGCATGCCAGGGCCGCGGCACGCCGCGCCACACCGGCGTATAGCTGTGGATCGACAGTATCGCCGGGGGATGGCCTTCCGCGATCGCCGCGTCGATCTCCGCCGCCACCGCCTCGTGATAGGGCCGGTGATAGGTCACGAGCCGGTGTTCGCGCTCGGCCGCGTCGTGTTGCGCATTGCCCGGAACCACCGAACCGTCCGACAGGCGCATCACCAGCGTCGGGTCGTCTTCGCCGCGGTTCGGGTCGATCAGCAGCCGCGAATAGGTGGTCATCAGGGCCGGCACGCCGAAGGCCTGCGCCAGTCCCAGCGTCAGCT
Organism: Stappia sp. 28M-7; assembly: GCF_014252955.1. Taxonomy (NCBI): domain Bacteria; kingdom Pseudomonadati; phylum Pseudomonadota; class Alphaproteobacteria; order Hyphomicrobiales; family Stappiaceae; genus Stappia; species Stappia quadratibracata. The sequence continues at coordinate 4,209,577 of NZ_JACMIA010000001.1, forward strand.
CGCGCACGCCGATGTCATAGGCGATGTGACGCGAAAACTCGGACGGCGGCAGGCCGAGCGAGCCGTAACGCGCCGGCAGTCCGTTGCTGGCATGGTCGCACAGCAGCAGGAGCCCGCGCGAGCGGTCGCCCTCGACCTTCTCGAACGGCGCCTCGTCGGGGGATTTCGGGGCAGGAAACCGGCTCTCGGCCATCTCGGCTCCGTTTGGCATCGCCGCCCTCGTGCTGCTCGCCGCCGGGCGGCGGGACCGGCAAGGGGGCGCAGGGGGCTTGCAGGATTCAGGTCCCGCTGTGCACCATATCCGGCGTCCTCTTTCAACCGCATTTTCGCCCTTGCCGGCCGATAAGAGCTATCAGCGATTTCTGGCGAGACAGGCCGGCACCGGATGCCTAATCTCCGCTCGATCCGTTTGCCCGGCCCCTCCGAACGCTTCCCGAAAGACCTTACGGCATGACCACCGCCCCCGCCCCGCTCAGCGCCGCTCCCGACCAGCGTCTTCTGGTCGCCTTCGTGGCGCTGCTCGCCGGGGCCATCGCAATGGGCGTCTCGCCAGCCTTTGTGCGCCATGCCGATGTCGGTCCCTTCGCCAGCGCCTTCTGGCGCGCGGCCCTCGCCCTGCCGCTGCTTGCCGTGTGGGCGCGGCTCGAGCGCCCGAAAGGTGCCGCCGCCCCGCGCTGGACCCCGGCGACACTCGCCGCCGGCGTGCTGTTCGCCGGCGACCTGTTCTTCTGGCACCTGGCGATCATGAACACCACGGCGGCCAACGCGACGCTGCTGGCGACCCTCGCCCCGCTCTGGGTGATGCTGGCCTCCGGCGCCCTGCTCAAGGAGCCGGTCACCCGCGCCATGGCCCTCGGCCTTGCCGCCTGCCTTCTCGGCGCGGCCCTGCTCATCGGCAGCAGCTTCGCCTTTGCGCCGGAGCGCCTGACCGGCGATCTCTACGGCGTCGTCACCTCGGTCTTCTTCGGCGCCTATTTCATCGCCATGCGCTTTGCCCGGCGCGGCAGCACCGGCATGACGCCGGGCCTGCTGGTCTATCGCAGCTCGCTCGTCACCGCCGCCGTGCTTCTCGTCGTTGCCCTGATGCTGGAGGAGACGATCCTGCCCAGCACGCTGACCGGCGTTGCCATGCTGATTGCGCTCGGCGTCGTCGCCCACGCGCTCGGTCAGGGCCTGCTCGCCTTCGCCCTCGGCTCCCTGTCGGCCGGCTTTTCCGCGCTCGTCATCTTCCTGGAGGCGGTTGCCGCCGCCGCCGTCGGCTATCTCTTCCTCGGCGAGAGCATCGGCCCGGCCCAGGCGCTCGGCGGCGCCGTCATCCTTGCCGGCATCTACATCGCCCGCCCGCGGGCCGCGCCCGTGGCCGTTGCCCCCGCCACCGCTCCCCTCCCGACCCGCGAGGCCGAATGACCGACACGACCGCCATGCGCGCCCTGCTGCAGGACCTGTTCGCCGCCGCCGTCGATGCTGCCCGCGCCGAGACCTGCCTGCCGCCGCACCTTCCCGCCCCCGGCGAAACCGGCCGCATCGTGCTGCTCGGCGCCGGCAAGGCCGCCGGCGCAATGATGAAGGTGGCGGAAAACCACTATCGCGAGACGCACGGCCTTGGCCCCGACCGTCTCGTCGGCCTCGGCGTCACCCGCCATGGCTACGGCCAGGACACGCAGCTGATCGAGATGGTCGAGGCCGGCCATCCCGTCCCCGACCAGGCCGGCATCGACGCCACCCGCCGCACCTTGGCGATGGCCGCCGCCGCCCGCCCGGGCGATCACATTGTCGTGCTCCTGTCCGGCGGCGGCTCGGCCAACTGGATCGCCCCGGTCGAGGGCCTGTCGCTGGCCGACAAGCAGGCGCTGACCCGCGCCCTGCTGCGCTCCGGCGCCACCATCGAGCAGATCAACACCGTCCGCCGCCACCTGTCGCGCATCAAGGGCGGGCGCCTTGCCGCCGCCCGGCCGCACGGCGTGCCGATGACGACGCTCGCCGTCTCCGACGTGCCGCGCGACGAACCCATCGCCATCGCCTCCGGCCCCACCGTCGCCGATCCCACGACGCTCGCCGATGCCCGCGCGCTCGTCGCCCGCTATGCCCCGGACGCGCCCGAAAGCGTCCACCGCGCGCTGGCCGACCCCGCCAACGAGACGCCCAAGCCCGGCGATCCGCTGTTTTCCGGAACCCGGTTCGAGATCGTCGCCCGCCCTGCCCTGTCGCTGGAGCGCGCCGCGGCGATCGCCCGGGAAAAGGGCTACGAGCCGGTCCTGCTCGGCGACAGCCTGGAGGGCGAGGCGCGCGAAGTCGCAGCCGAGCATGCCCGCATGGCGCGTGGGATCGCCGAGGCGGGTCGGCGGGCCGTGCTGCTGTCCGGCGGCGAGCTCACCGTGACGATCCGCGGCGACGGGCGCGGCGGCCCCAACCAGGAATACGCGCTCGCCCTTGCCCTGGAGCTGGACGGTGCTCGCGGAATTGCCGCAGTTGCAGGTGATACGGACGGCACGGATGGCGGCGCAGGATCGGCAGATGATCCGGCGGGCGCCTTGGTCGACGAAACGACTCTCGCGCGCGCCGCAAGCTCAGGTCATGATGCCGCCGCATTTCTGGAGAGAAACGACAGCACCGGTTTCTTCGATCATCTCGGGGATCTGCTGAGACCCGGACCAACCTATACCAACGTCAACGACTTCCGGGCCGTCCTCATTGACAAGGCGGAAGCCCGTCGGTCATAAGATGACGCGCATGGTCGTGGCACGAGTAATCGAATGATGAAAAAGGCCGAGAGGCAGCGGCAAACCACGGCAGTCAGAACGATCCGGCTGGGCCTCGCATCCTGCGGCGCGATGGCGCTCGCCCTGACGGCTTTCAGCGTTCTCGGAGCGACACCGGCCAAGGCCGAGCTGCGCCTGTGCAACAAGACCGAAAGTCAGGTCGGCGTTGCCATCGGCTATCGCGAGCAGGCCGACTGGGTCACCGAGGGTTGGTGGAACCTGCCGGCAAATTCCTGTGAAACGTTGGTGGCGGGCTCGCTCGTGTCACGTTTCTATTATATCTATGCGGTGGATTACGATCAGTTCGGGGAGTGGGGCGGCCGCGCCTTCATGTGTACCCGCGAGAAGGAATTCACCATCCGGGGTATCGAGGACTGCGTCGCCCGCGGCTTCGAACGGACCGGATTCTTCGAAATCGATACGGGCGAGCAAGCCAGCTGGACGGTCCAGCTGACAGAGCCCGTGCAAGGGGGGACAGGCGGACAATGAAGCGTGACAGGCGGGTCAAGATTCTAGCGACACTCGGACCCTCCTCCTCGGATCCGCAAACGATCGAGAAGCTCTACACCGCCGGTGCCGACGTCTTCCGCATCAACATGAGTCACACCGACCACCCGCGCCTGCATGCGCTGGTGGCGATGATTCGCGAGATCGAGGCGAAGATCGGCCGGCCGATCGGCATCCTTGCCGACCTCCAGGGGCCCAAACTGCGTGTGGGCACCTTCGAGGGCGACGCGGTGATGCTTGAGAACGGCGCCAGCTTCACCCTCGACAGCGACAAGACGCCGGGCAACGCCTCGCGCGTCCACCTCCCCCATCGCGAGATCCTCCAGGCGCTCGAGCCGGGCCACCGCCTGCTGCTCGACGACGGCAAGATCCGCCTGCGCGTGACCTCCTGCACCAAGACCAGCGCCGACACGGTGGTCGAGGTCGGCGGCAAGTTGTCCAACCGCAAGGGCGTCAGCGTTCCCGACACGGAGATCCCGGTCGGCGCGCTCACCGACAAGGACCGCAAGGATCTCGATGCCGCGCTGGAAGCCGGCGTCGACTGGATCGCGCTGTCCTTCATCCAGCGCCCCGACGACCTTGCCGACGTGCGCAAGGTGACGCGCGGCCGCGCCGGTATCCTCGCCAAGATCGAAAAGCCCCAGGCCATCGAACGGCTGAGCGAGATCATCGACCTCTCCGACGCGCTGATGGTCGCCCGCGGCGATCTCGGCGTCGAGATGCCGCTGGAACAGGTCCCGGGCCTGCAGAAGCAGATCGTCCGCGCCTGCCGCCGCGCCGGCAAGCCGGTGGTCGTCGCCACCCAGATGCTGGAATCGATGATCACAGCCCCGGTGCCGACCCGCGCCGAGGTGTCCGACGTCGCCACCGCCGTGTTCGAAGGCGCCGACGCTGTGATGCTCTCCGCCGAATCGGCCGCCGGCCAGTTCCCGGTCGAGGCGGTCGCCACCATGGACCGCATCGCCCGCCAGGTGGAGCGCGACCCCAACTATCGCGGCATCATCCACGCCCAGCGGCAGGAGCCGGAGCCGACCGGCGCCGATGCCATCGCCGCTGCCGCGCGCCAGATCGCCGAGACGCTGAACCTTGCCGCCGTGGTCTGCTACACGACCTCCGGCGCCACCGGCCTGCGCGCCTCGCGCGAGCGTCCCTCCGTGCCGGTCATCGTCATCTCGCCGGTCCTGTCGACCGCCCGCCGCCTGTCGCTGGCCTGGGGCCTCCACTGCGTGGTCTCGGACGACGCCCGCGACGAGAACGACATGGTCGACCGCGCCTGCCAGATCTCCTTCCAGGAGGAACTGGCAAAGCCCGGCCAGCGCATCATCACCACGGCCGGCGTGCCCTTCGGCACCCCCGGCTCGACCAACATGCTGCGCATCGCCTTCATCGGCAGCGACGGTCGCGGCGGTCTCTGAGCCTCACTCGCTCGCGGACACTTTCGACGAGACGGCTTCGGCCGTCTCGTTTCGTTTCCGGCCCTGCATGCCCCATCCCGCCTCCGGGAAGACCATCGCCACCACCTTGGCGATTTCCTCCAGCACCGCGTCCGTGCGCGTGTGCTGCGGCATGTGGCCGGCCCCCTCCAGCGTCACCAGCCAGGCATTGGGCAGGTCCCGCGCCAGGCCGTGCGAATGGATATGCGGGTAGACGACGCCGTCCGTCTCGCCGGTGATCACCGCCGCCGGCTGCGTGATCTCGCCGTATCGCAGAGATGCCGCCTCCACCTCTTCCTTCAGGTAGGAAACGTCCCGCGCATTCGCCCGGAAGGTCTGCGGGCGGAACAGCAGCGACAGGCCCAGCCGCTCGGCATAGTCGTCCGGCGCCATCGCCGGGCGGAAGATGCCGCCGATGGCCCTGGGGGCGACCAACGCCGCCCCGAACGGGGCCAGCGTGTGGGAGAACACGGTGCCGACCACCGGCAGGGCCGCCGCGTCGTAATACCAGTTGACCCCGCCCGGCCAGGGATGGGTTGCCGGCGCCAGGAACACCAGCCCGGCGAAAAGGTCCGCCCGCTCCAGCGCCAGCTGCGCCGCCACCGCCCCGCCCCAGGAATGGCCGACCGCAACGGCCCGCGTTATGCCGAGACTGTCGGTCAGTCCCGCGATCAGAGCCGCCTGCGCCGCCGGGCGGTACATGCCGTCGTCGCCGCGCTCCGAATACCCGTGGCCGGGCCGGTCTACGAAAACGAGCCGCGCGGGCCTCCCCTTCTCGGCCCGGGCCGCCAGAGGCCCTGCCAGCGCCATATGCGGGTCGCGCAGGTTGGCGCTCGCCCCGTGCACGAAGACCAGCGCCGGATCGCCCTCACGCCAGCCCTCGGGCCGCATGTCGACATAGTGCAGCCGCACGCCGTCGATCTCGGCAAAGGCCCCGATCGGCGGATAGCGCGCCTCGGCGCCGCGGCCGCGCAGCTCCGCCAGCACGGCAAGGCCGGAGAGCAGCAGCGCCAGCGCGGACAGCAGGTAAATGGCAAGGGTGGGCATGGGCGGGCAGGTCCGGCTTTACGAGGAACGGGCGGCGGGACGAAAGGCGGGGCCGCGAAGGGCGTCTTGCGCCGTCTGCGGCGCATCGCCCCTGCGGCCTCGACGGATCGCGGGACGGGCCTCAGATCGGCGAGCCGGCCGCCGCCTTTTCCATGTCCTCTACCGCCTTACGCGCGTTTTCGCTGACCGGATGTATCTTCAGCACCTGGCGGAAGGTTTCCAGCGCCTCGTCGTCGCGCCCGATCCGCCGCAGGATGATGCCGAGACCGGACATCGCGCCCCAGTGGCGCGGCTCCAGCGCCAGCACGCGCTCGATATCGACCATCGAGCGACCGAAATCCTCGCGCAGGTAATTCACCGTCGCGCGCCGGTTCCAGGCCTCGGGAAACTCGGGAGCCAGCCGCACCGTCACGTCGAGCAGGTCGAGCGCCAACGGATAGTCCTTGGCCTGCATGGCAGCGGCCGCCCGCATCATCAGGAGATCGACCGTGGCGCTTCCCGAGCGCGACCAGATGCGCTGGATTCGGCTGACGAGCGGGCGCGCCTCCTCGTCGCTCGTCACCTTGGCGAGCTCGGCAAACAGCCCGTCGAGTTCGCTCTTGGGGGTCTCGTCTTCGGTCACCGCGGGAGCAGGACCGGACGGCGGCTCGACCTCGGTGGTCGGCGCATCGAAATCGTCGAGCGAGGGGGGCAGCGCTTCGGGAGGAAGCACGTCGGGCCTTCCCTCCTGCGCCAGCGCGGAGACGGAAAGGCACATCAGGAGGGGCAACGCCAAAAACGATCGCATCCGGGGAGTATGTCGCCCCGGATGCGATCGTCAATGCCATAGGCAAAATTTGAAAGCGTCGGGCAGGCGCGCGGGGCCTGCCGCCGTGCCTCAGCCCTGGCGGGCCTTGAAGCGCGGAGCCTTCTTGTTGATGATGTAGACGCGTCCCTTGCGGCGAACCATGCGGTTGTCGCGATGACGGCCCATCAGCGCCTTGAGCGAATTCTTGATCTTCATCGTCTCGTCTCCGTCAACGGTGCCACGTTGGCGGCGGCATCCTCATGTTGCGCCGCGCCTTTGCGGGCCGGCTGTCTGCTTTCGGACGATCGAGACCGGTGAGGACCCGTGTCGTCCTGCCCGCCGGCTCCACCTCCTCGCGCTGGTCCGATAAGAACCGCGCGCCGGGGGCGGTGCCCGATCCGCTTGAGGCAGATGCTGGGAAGCAGCTGACCTTGGCGGCCGTTTGCCGGGCTTTGCCAACTGCCTCGTCGTCTTGGCAGTCTGGCGAAGATGGTGGGCGTGACAGGGATTGAACCTGTGACCCCTACGATGTCAACGTAGTGCTCTCCCGCTGAGCTACACGCCCGAAACTCTTCGATCCGGCAAGTTGCCGGAAAGCCGACGCCGACGGGACGGCGCGGTGGGATGCGATATAGCGGGCTTCGATTTTCGGTGCAAGCCCTTCTCGCAAACTAAATCGCCCTTTCCCGCGCCCGCTCGGTGCGCGGTGGAAAACCTGTTGAGGGGCCGGCGGGGCGAACCGCTCAGGCGGCCAGCATGCGCTCCACTTCCAGCACCAGATCCTTCAGGTGGAAGGGCTTGGACAGCACCTTGGCATCCTTGGGGGCCTGGGAGTCCGGGTTCAGCGCCACCGCGGCAAAGCCGGTGATGAACATCACCTTCAGGTCCGGGTCGAGCTGCGTCGCGCGGCGAGCCAGCTCGATTCCGTCCATTTCCGGCATGACGATGTCGGTCAGCAGCAGGGAAAAGGGTTCTTCCCGCAGCCGCTCATAGGCGCTCTTGCCATTGTCGAAGGAGACGACATCGTAACCGGCCTTTTGCAGCGCCTTGGCAAGGAAGCGCCGCATGTCGTTGTCGTCTTCCGCAAGTAGGATCCGTGTCATTCGTTGCTTCGTCCCGCTTCGCTCGGCGAATCCGCTGGCCGTTTCGCATTCCGGGCGCCGGCCGCTGCATCATGCGCCCGAAGGTCCCGTTTTGGCACATCTTTCGGATCGTTATAAGGCCGAATGGCGGTAAACATCCAGTGAAAGCGGTGTTCCGCCATCCGGCCGGCTCGGTTACCCACCGCCCGTGTGGACATTAACGCCGATTCGGGGGCTAATAGGGAAATTCAACGGGGTGGCCGACAGGCGGAGAGCGTGCATATGCAGGTCGTGAGCGGGTTCGAGGACACGAAACCTTTCGACGTCCTGCATCCGGTCGAGCAAACCACGCCCTTCGTGTTCAACTCGCCCCATTCCGGGCGGCACTACCCGCTTGCCTTCCTGCAGTCCTCGCGGCTCGATGCCCTGGCGATCCGCCGCTCGGAGGACGCGTTCGTCGACGAGCTCTTTGCCGGCGTCGTCGAACTCGGCGCCCCGCTCCTGTGCGCCCGCTTCCCGCGCGCCTATCTCGACGTCAACCGCGAGCCCTACGAGCTCGATCCGAAGATGTACGAGGACCGGCTGCCGCCTTACGCCAACAGCCGCTCGATCCGCGTTGCCGGCGGGCTCGGCACCATCGCCCGCGTCGTCGGCGAGGCGCAGGAGATCTATCGCAGCCGTCTCACCGTGCGCGAGGCGCTCGACCGCATCGAGACCATCTACAAGCCCTATCATCAGACCCTGCGCCGCCTGCTCGCCCACACCCATGTCGCCTTCGGCCATGCGGTGCTGGTCGACTGCCATTCCATGCCCTCGACGATCCGCAGCAGCGACAACGGCGCGCGGCCGGATTTCATCCTGGGCGACCGCTACGGCACCAGCTGCGCCCGCTCGGTGATCGACCAGGCGACGGAGATCCTGCGCGGCATGGGCTACACGGTCGCGCGCAACAAGCCCTATGCCGGCGGCTTCATCACCGAGCATTACGGCCGTCCGGCCAAGGGCCTTCATGCCCTGCAGGTGGAAATCAACCGCAGCCTCTACATGGACGAGGCGCGCACGGACCGCAGCTCCGGCTTTGCCGAGCTGTCCCGCGACATGCGCCGCTTCTGCGAGGAACTGGTGGCCGGCGCCCATGCCGATCTCGCCCCGGACGCGCTGGCGGCCGAGTAGGCTCCCCCTCGCCTTCCCTTTTCCCTGTCCCGTCGCCGGCAAATCCTTGAACGCAGAGCTGAGCGATGCGGCCAGAAAAAAGGGCCGCTCTCTTGCGAGGCGGCCCGAGTCTAGGGAGGAAACGCCCAAGGAGGGCGGCGCGACATGGCAAGCCATATCGCACTGCAACAAGTTTCCATCGCGGCGCACAAAAGTCAATACGGCATCGCGATTTTTCTCTCAAAAAGCGCCGCTAAAATCAAGATTTGTCAATTATTTCAATAATATAATGTTTGATAAATCTTCTTCAATAATTCGCCGAAAGCCCCGGATTTGCCGCTCCAGGTCGCTTAAAATAGCGCCAGGAACGAAACTGCCTATATTTCGATCAGTTGCCGCGTTCCGCGTCTTTCGCGCTGCACCAGCCGCGACACGTCACGCCGGCACCGGACGGCCGCGTCCCGCGAAGATTGCCCGCAGGCCGTTCCCGCGCTATTGCGGGCAGGGATTTTTTTCACGCCGCCCGCCTCTCCCGCTTCTTGCTCCGGAAGGAACCGTTCATGCCCACCTCCGACGATCTCGCCGCCTTCTCGGCCGAGCTGTGCCAGGCTTCGTCTGCTGCGATCCTTCCGCATTTCCGGGCAGCCCTGTCGGTGGAGAACAAGCTGGCCGAGGGCTTCGACCCGGTGACGGTCGCGGACCGGGCCGGCGAGGAGGCCCTGCGGGCGCTCATCGAGGCGCGCTATCCCGAGCACGGCATCCTCGGCGAGGAGCACGGCAATGTCCGTCTCGATGCCGAGCATGTCTGGGTGCTCGATCCCATCGACGGCACCCGCGCCTTCATCTGCGGCCTGCCGACCTGGGGCACGCTGATCGGCCTGACGCGCGACGGCAAGCCGGTCTTCGGCATCATGGACCAGCCCTATGTCGAGGAGCGGTTCGTCGGCGACTGCGACAAGGCCTGGCTGGTCAGCCGTTCGGGCACCCGGCCGCTGTCGACCCGCCCCTGCGCGGACCTGTCTCAGGCCATCATGTGCACCACCCATCCCGGCCTCTTCCAGGGCGCCGAAGGAGAGGTCTACCGGCAGATCGAGGGCACCGTGCGCACCGCCCGCTACGGCACCGACTGCTACGGCTATGCGATGATCGCCAGCGGCCAGGTCGACCTCGTCATCGAGACCGGCCTGCAGCCCTACGACATCGTCGCGCTGGCCCCGATCATCGAGGGCGCCGGCGGTGTCGTGACCAACTGGAGCGGGGGTTCGCCAGCCAATGGCGGGCAGATCGTCGCTGCCGGCGATCCGTCCCTTCACGCAAAAGCGCTGGAAATCCTCGCCCGCGCCGCCGTGTGAGACGTCTTGCGCAGGGCGCGGCTCAGCCGCCCCAGCCGGGGGCGAGCGCCGGCTCGCCATCGGCGATGAAGGCGTCGAAGGCCGCCAGGAACTGGTCGCGGTGGAAGTCGTCTTCCATCAGCAGCTCGTGGCGCGCACCGGCGATCTCCAGATAGCGGCAGGAGCGGGTCTGGCGCGCGAAGCGCTCCGAGGCCCTCGCCGAGACGATGCGGTCGCCGGTCGAGGCGACCAGCAGCACCGGCACCTGCAGCGAGGGGCCGAAATCCGGGTCGAAGAACCGCGTCATCGCGCGGCAGGCGGCCGCCAGCCAGTCGATGGTCGGCGCGCCGATCTCCAGGTCCGGATGGGCGCGCAGCACCGCCTCGTTGCGGCGGAAGCGGATCTCGTCGCTGGTGAGCGGATTGCCCTCGAACGGCATGTGGAACTTCGCCGCCCCGCCCGGCACATAGGCGGTGCCCAGCCCCACCGACGACAACGCGGTCGACAACGGGCAGATCAGCCGCTGCGGCAGCCCCACCTTGCCGAGCCCGATCAGCGGCGCCGACAGCACCGCCCGCTCGATGCGGGTGCGCAGCCGCCCGGCCGCCAGCAGCAGCACCGCCCCGCCGGTCGAATGCGCCAGCACGTGGTGCGGGCCGGGCATCGAGGCGAGCGCCACCTCGCCCATCACCGTGTCGAGATCCGTGACGAAATCGGCGAAATCGTCCACATGGCCGCGCGCCGGGTTGGACAGCAGGCGCTGCGAGCCGCCCTGGCCGCGCCAGTCGAACGTGACCACGGCAAAGCCGCGCGCGCGCAGGTCCGCGATGGTCTCGAAATATTTCTCGATGAACTCGGCCCGACCCTGCAGCAGCGTCACCGTGCCCTTGAGCGGGCCGCGGTCGGGCATCCAGCGCGCGGTGCGCAGGCGGATGCCGTCGGGCGTCGTCACCTGCTGGCAGATCGCCCCCTCCGGCACCGGATTGTCCGGATGATCGTAGAGCTCCATTGCCACCGCGCTGCACTCCAATCTTCCGGGCCGGACGTCAATGCATGACAGCCGGCGTCGCCACAAGTCCAGCGATCTCCGTGCCCTGACCCATACAGGAGCGGGGCCGCCGGCTCAACTCCGGCGGCCCCGTTCGGGAAGGTCCGGCGGGCGCAGGGCCCGCGGCGATTACAGGCGGCCGTAGCCGCCCCAACCGCGACCGCCCCAGCCGTGTCCGTGACCGCGGCCGATCGGTGCGCGGCCGACGACCTGGCCCGAATAGGCATCCACGACCAGGCGCTGCGGCATGCCGCGATAGCCGCGGGCATGGGCGACATAGACATGGCCGCGATGGCGCAGGCGGCTGATGTCGCGGAAGCCCTGGCGGTGCAGGCGCTTCACGATCTGGCGCGGGCCGAGGCGGTCGGCGCGGTAGCCGCGCGGGCGATGACGGTGGCCGACCAGCTGGACCTCGACGCTGGCGCCGGTGGATGCGGTGGCCGAGCCCGTGCCGATGCGGATATCGAGCGCCTGGGCGCTGGGAACCGAAAGAACGACACCAAGGGCGGCGACGGCGGCAAGAAGCGACTTCCTCATGGATCTGTCTCCTGTTTGGGCGCGTCAGCGCCGGTTGACGATCCGAAAGATGCACCGGCCCGCGTGAACCCTCCCGGAAGGCTCCGTTCACCTGTCGTTCAGGTGCCGGGACCGGCCGCCTGGCCCTTGCAAGGCGGAAGACGCGACCGGCGGGATGCCCCTCTTGAAAGCCGATTTCGCCCTCCCCATCTCGCAAGTCGCGGGTGCCACTGACGGGCCCGCGCACGGTCCCCTTCCCGGCCATGACGGCGGGATCGCACGGAACCGGAACCATCATCTGTTGCTCAACGAGAGGACACACCGATGCGTCACTTCGATTTCAGCCCGCTCTATCGTTCCACCGTCGGCTTCGACCGCCTGCTCTCCATGCTCGACAACAACACGGGCCAGGAGGCGCCGAGCTATCCGCCCTATAACATCGAGCGCACCGGCGAGAACGCCTACCGCATCACCATGGCGGTCGCCGGCTTCGGCGAGGCCGACCTGACGATCGAGGCCAAGGAGCACACGCTTTCGGTCAAGGGCGAGCGCGCCCAGGAAGCCGAGACCGGCGAGGTGCTCTATCGCGGCATCGCCTCGCGCGCCTTCGAGCGCCGCTTCCAGCTCGCCGACCATGTCGAGGTCAAGGGCGCCAGCCTGGAGAACGGCCTGCTGCATATCGACCTTGCCCGCGAGATTCCGGAGGCCATGAAGCCCCGCAAGATCGAGATCGGCAAGGCCGGCCAGAAGCAGATCGAGGGCAGCACCCACTGACGATCCGGCCCTGAAGGATCAGGCAGGCGAGACCTCGCTATCCCCCCCCCTCGGCGAGAGACACGCCTGCCCCCCGCGCCCGGCCTTTCCAAAGGCCGGGCGCTTTTCGTTCGGGATGCCGCGTCAGCGCGACAGCTCGAACTGGATCTCTATGCGGTTGTAGCCGGCCTTGCCGCCGCGCCAGTCGTGATAGACCTCCCGGCTCTGGCCCGACAGATGATGCCGCGTCTCGCCGATGGCCCGCAGCAAGGGCGCGTAGCCTTGCGTGAACAGCGTCCGGATGGGTCCCAGATGCACCGCGGACGCCACCATGATCGGCTCCAGATGCAGAACCTCCAGCGGGCCGTCATAGGCAGCAGCACCCGCCACCGGCAGGCAGATGCGCCAGTCGAACGCGGTCTTGCCGTCGCGCGGCAGGTTCTGCGCGATGAAGGTCCACGGCCCCGCCGCCGCAAGGCCGGCGCGCTGGCGCTCCGCCTCGATCTCGCTCGACAGCTCGGCGGCGGCCGATGCCACCTCGGGAATGGTCAGCCTGCGGGCAATCGAGAGGACATGCATGTCCTCGGTGGGGTGGATCTTCATCTGCTGTCGCTCCGGTCGTTTCGCTGAAACCGGCGCGAAGCTAGCCCCGTTCGGCTTTGCGCCAATCCGAAACGCGAAAACGAATTCCAAATTTCCGGCAGGAAAGCGGCGCACGGAGAAAATTGTTCCGCGCGCAGCCACCCCCTACCCCGCGGCGATCTCCAGGAAGCGCGCGACCTCTTCGGGCTTTGTGGCGAAGGACGTCACCAGCCGCACGCCTGACGTGCCCTCGCCCGCCTCGATCTCCGGCCATTCGTAGAACGCCGCCCCCGCCTCGCGCAGCCGCGCAATGGTGGCAAGGTCGAGCACCGGGAACACCTCGTTCGCCTCCACCGGATGGGCGAGCGCATGGCCGGACGCCGCGAGCCCCTCGGCCAGCCGGCTCGCCATCGCGTTGGCGTGGCGGGCGCTCTCCAGCCAGTGGCCGTTCTCCAGATAGCCGTCGAGCTGCGCCGCGACGAAGCGCGACTTGGAGAACAGGTGTCCGGCGCGCGAGCGGTGCGCAGCAAGATCGCGCAAGGCGTCCTGATTGAACACCACGATCGCCTCGGCGCACCAGCAGCCGTTCTTGGTGCCACCGAAGGACAGGACGTCGATCCCCGCCTTCCAGGTCATCTCCGCCGGGCTGCACCCAAGATGCACCAACGCGTTGGCGAAGCGCGCCCCGTCCATGTGGCAGACGAGATCGCGTTCCTTCGCCGCCCTCGTCAGCGCCGCCAGCTCGTCGGGCCGGTAGACCGTGCCGCACTCGCTCGCCTGGGTCAGGCTCACCGCCACCGGCGTGCCGAAGCGGCTGCCGGCCGGGTGCTTGGCCAGTTCGCGCGACAGGGCTTCCGCCGAGATGCGTCCGTTGCGCGTCTCCACCGGCACCATCTTCATGCCGTGCGAGAAGAACTCCGTCGCCCCCCACTCGTCGCACAGCACATGCGCGATGTCGCTGGTCAGCACCAGCCCGCCGGGCCTTGCGCAGGCCGCCATGGTCAGCGCATTCGCCGCCGTGCCGGTTGCGGTGAACCAGACCGTAAGGTCGTCCGTCTCGAAGATCTCGCGAAACCGGTCGCGAACCTTGAGGGTGAGCGGGTCCGTGCCGTAGGCCGGCGCGGCGCCCGTGTTGTGGCGGACCATGGCATCCATAACCGGCTGCGAGGCACCCGCCCAATTGTCGCTGGCGAAGATCATGGCGCGATCTAAGACCGCCCGGCGCGCCCTTGCAAGCCCGTCCGCACGCCTCTCCCGCGCCGCGGGGAAACGCCGCCCGGCGCGGCAACCGACACATTCTTTCCTTCCCGCCACGACAGCATTGCATTAATGACAAAAGCCCCCGGGCGTGGCGCAAGAAATAGTTTTGCGCGGGCTTGCAAGCCGCTTGCCCCCCCACGGGAAATCTGGCATTGTGCGCCTCCGCCAGATAGGACAGGATTGCTGTCCCTTTTGGCCGGAACGGAAGCGGCCGGGGCTGGCCGGCTTCCCGCGCCGCGCCCGCGGCACCCCGTTCGGACAGGCTGAACGCATCCGACGGCTGATCGTGGGCGGCAGCGTGTGCTACAACTGGTCGCGGGATCCGCCGGCGCTTTGTCCGGCGTATGACTGCGGCATGCGGGCGAAACGCCCTTGCCGGTGCGAAGCACCGAAACGGATTGCCGGCGGAAGTCCCGCAAGGGACATGCACCGCCGGAACAGGCGGACCGAAGGGCAGGTCCGCTTCACTGGTCAGCGTCAGGGCGAACGCCCGTTCGACGGACGAGCCGGGCTCCTCGATCACGAGAGAGCGCGACCCGAACGGAGAAGGACGGTCCCGGCGCAGTATGAAAGAGGGCAGACATGAGCAAGACCGAAGCGATGATCGAGGCGCTGGACTTCGTGACCGAAACCGCACCGGCCAAAGCGACGACTGCCCGCAAAACGCTGAACGAGCGACGCGAGGAAGCCGCACGGTCGGGTCTTTACAATCCCGCGCGCGAGCATGACGCCTGCGGCGTCGGCTTCGTCGCCCATCTCAAGGGCGTTCCCTCCCACCGCATCGTCTCCGACGGGTTGCAGGTGCTGGAGAACCTCACCCATCGCGGCGCGGTCGGTGCCGACCCCTTGATGGGCGACGGCGCCGGCATGCTGGTGCAGATCCCGCACGACTTCTTTGCCGCCGAGACCAAGGGCCTGGGCTTCGAGCTGCCCGAGAAGGGCCGCTACGGCGTCGGCTTCCTCTTCCTGCCGCAGGACCCGGCGCTGCGCCGCGTCTGCGAGGAGATCGTCGAGCGCGTCATCAACGCGGAAGGCCAGGCATGCCTTGGCTGGCGCGACGTGCCGGTCGACAACTCGTCCCTCTCCAAGGCGCCCGACATCGCGGCGACCGAGCCCTGCTCGCGCCAGGTGTTCATCGCCTGCCGCGACTGCGAGACCCAGGACGATTTCGAGCGCCGCCTCTTCGTGCTGCGCAAGGTGATCTCCAACGTCATCCGCGCCGAGACCGATGCCGTCACCAAGGGCTTCTACATCGTCTCGCTGTCGAGCCGGACGCTGGTCTACAAGGGCATGTTCCTGGCCTATCAGCTCGGCGCCTATTACGCCGACCTGAAGGACCCGCGCTTCACCTCGGCGCTGGCGCTGGTTCACCAGCGTTTCTCCACCAACACCTTCCCGTCCTGGGATCTTGCCCACCCCTACCGGATGGTCGCCCATAACGGCGAGATCAACACCCTGCGCGGCAACGTCAACTGGATGGCCGCCCGCCAGGCGAGCGTGTCCTCGCCCCTGTTCGGCGACGACATCTCCAAGCTGTGGCCGATCTCCTACGAGGGCCAGTCCGACACCGCCTGCTTCGACAACGCACTCGAGTTCCTCGTGCGCGGCGGCTACTCGCTCGCCCATGCGGCGATGATGCTGATCCCCGAGGCCTGGGCCGGCAACCCCTTGATGGACGAGAACCTGCGGGCCTTCTACGAGTACCACGCCGCCCTGATGGAGCCGTGGGACGGCCCGGCCGCTGTCGCCTTCACCGATGGCCGCCAGATCGGCGCGACCCTCGACCGCAACGGCCTGCGTCCGGCCCGCTACGTGGTGACCGACGACGATTTCGTCATCATGTCCTCCGAGGTCGGCGTGCTGCCGGTGCCGGAAGAGAAGATCATCCGCAAGTGGCGCCTGCAGCCGGGCAAGATGCTCCTGATCGATCTCGAGGAAGGCCGGATCATTTCCGACGACGAGATCAAGCGCCAGCTGTCCACCGCCAACCCCTACAAGGACTGGCTGCACCGCACCCAGATCGTGCTGGAGGAGATGCCGGCGGTGCGCGGCCGTGCGCCGGTGGCGGCGGAGACGCTGCTCGACCGCCAGCAGGCCTTCGGCTACACCCAGGAAGACATCAAGCTCCTGATGCATCCGATGGCGACCGTCGGCCAGGAAGCCATCGGCTCGATGGGCACCGACACGCCGATCTCCGCGCTGTCGGACAAGCCGAAGCTGCTCTACACCTATTTCAAGCAGAACTTCGCCCAGGTCACCAACCCGCCGATCGACCCGATCCGCGAGGAGCTGGTGATGAGCCTCGTGTCCTTCATCGGGCCGCGGCCGAACCTGTTCGATCTCAAGGGCCTGGCCACCTCCAAGCGTCTGGAGGTTCGCCAGCCGATCCTCACCAATGACGATCTGGAGAAGATCCGGACCATCGGCGACACCGCCGACAACCAGTTCTCGGCCAAGACGCTGGACATCACCTACGACGCGTCCAAGGGCGCGGGCGGCATGCGCGAGGCGCTCGACAACCTGTGCGCCAATGCCGAGAAGGCGGTGATCAACGGCTACAACATCGTCATCCTGTCCGACCGTCTGGTCAGCCGCGGCCGCATCGCCATTCCGGCGCTGCTGGCGACCGCTGCCGTGCACCATCACCTGATCCGCAAGGGCCTGCGCACCTCGGTCGGTCTGGTGGTGGAGACGGGCGAGGCGCGCGAGGTGCATCACTTCTGCGTGCTGGCCGGCTACGGCGCCGAGGCGATCAACCCCTATCTCGCCTTCGAGACGCTGCTGCAGCTCCATGCCGAGCTCGACTTCCCCGAGGAAGTCGACGCCGACGAGGTCGTCTATCGCTACATCAAGTCGATCGACAAGGGCATCCTCAAGGTCATGTCCAAGATGGGCATCTCGACCTACCAGTCCTATTGCGGCGCCCAGATCTTCGACGCGGTCGGCCTGTCGACCGACTTCGTCAACGAGTACTTCTTCGGCACCGCCACCATGATCGAGGGCATCGGCCTTGCCGAGGTCGCCGAGGAGACCGCCCGCCGTCACGCCGTCGCCTTCGCCGACGTGCCGGTGCTGCGCCGCTCGCTCGATGTCGGCGGCGAATACGCCTACCGCGTGCGCGGCGAGAGCCACCTGTGGACGCCGGAAGGCATTGCCTTCCTGCAGCATGCGGTGCGCTCCAACCTGCCCGAGCAGTATCGCGAGTTCGCCCGCGAGACCAACGAGCACAACGGCCGCTTCACCATTCGCGGGCTGTTCCGCGTCAAGACCGCAGAGGATGTCGGCCGCGCGCCGATCTCCATCGACGAGGTCGAACCGGCGGCCGAGATCGTCAAGCGCTTCTCGACCGGCGCCATGTCCTTCGGCTCGATCTCGCGCGAGGCCCACTCGACGCTGGCCGTCGCCATGAACCGGATCGGCGGCAAGTCGAACACCGGCGAAGGCGGCGAGGAGCCGGAGCGCTACATGCCGCTGCCGGACGGGTCGCAGAACCCGATGCGCTCGGCGATCAAGCAGGTCGCCTCGGGCCGCTTCGGCGTGACCACCGACTACCTCGTCAACTCGGACATGATCCAGATCAAGGTGGCCCAGGGCGCCAAGCCCGGCGAAGGCGGCCAGCTGCCCGGCCACAAGGTCGACGCGGTGATCGCCAAGGTCCGCCACTCGACGCAGGGCGTGGGCCTGATCTCGCCGCCGCCGCATCACGACATCTATTCGATCGAGGATCTGGCGCAGCTGATCTACGATCTGAAGAACGTCAACCCGGCGGCCGACATCTCGGTCAAGCTGGTGTCGGAAGTCGGTGTCGGCACGGTTGCCGCCGGCGTTGCCAAGGCGCGCGCCGACCACATCACCGTGTCCGGCTATGACGGCGGCACCGGCGCCTCGCCGCTGACCTCGATCAAGCATGCCGGCAGCCCCTGGGAGATCGGCCTTGCCGAGACCCAGCAGACCTTGGTGCTGAACGGGCTGCGCTCGCGCATCGCCCTGCAGGTCGACGGCGGCCTGAAGACCGGGCGCGACGTCATCGTCGGCGCGCTGCTGGGTGCCGACGAGTTCGGCTTCTCGACCGCGCCGCTGATCGCCGCCGGCTGCATCATGATGCGCAAGTGCCACCTGAACACCTGCCCGGTCGGCATCGCCACCCAGGATCCGGTGCTGCGCAAGCGCTTCAAGGGCGCGCCGGAGCATGTGGTCAACTACTTCTTCTTCGTCGCCGAGGAAGTCCGCGAGATCATGGCCGCGATGGGCATCGCCCGTTTCGACGATCTCGTCGGCCGCACCGACCTGCTCGACCAGGAGAAGATGATCGACCACTGGAAGGCGCGCGGCCTCGACTTCTCGCGCATCTTCCACATGCCCGAAGCCCCGGCCGAGGCGAAGCGCTGGACCGAGCGCCAGAAGCACCCGATCGACGACGTTCTCGACCGCCGCCTGATCGCGGCCGCCGAGCCGGCGCTGGAGCGCAAGGAGCCGGTCGTGATCACCGAGACCATCGGCAATGTCGACCGCTCCGCCGGTGCGATGCTGTCGGGCGAGGTGGCCAAGCGCTTCGGCCACAAGGGCCTGAAGGGCGGCACCATCGACGTGCGGCTGACCGGCACCGCCGGCCAGGCCTTCGGCGCCTTCCTCGCGCGCGGCATCACCATGACGCTCGAGGGCGATGCCAACGACTATGTCGGCAAGGGCCTGGCGGGCGGCAAGCTCGTCATCCGTCCGAACCCGAAGAGCGCCGCCGATCCGGACTACTCGATCATCGCCGGCAACACCGTGCTCTACGGTGCGACCGAGGGCGAGTGCTACATCCGCGGTATCGCCGGCGAGCGTTTCGCGGTCCGCAACTCGGGTGCCATCGCCGTCGTCGAGGGCGTGGGCGACCACGGCTGCGAATACATGACCGGCGGTGTCGTCGTCGTGCTCGGCTGGACGGGGCGCAACTTCGCGGCTGGCATGTCGGGCGGCGTGGCCTATGTGCTGGACGAGGACGGCTCGTTCCGCAACCGCTGCAACCTCGCCATGGTCGACATCGAGCCGGTCCCGGAGGAGGACGACCTCCTGGAGAAGCTCCACCACCATGGTGGCGACATCGAGCACAAGGGCCGCGTGGATCTGTCTGCCGACATGACGCGGCACGACGACGAGCGGCTTCGCCAGATCATCTCCAACCACATCGCCCATACCGGCTCGGCCTGGGCGCAGGAGATCCTGGAGAAGTGGGACGAGTTCCGCCCGAAATTCGTGAAGGTGATGCCGGTCGAGTACCGCCGCGCCCTCAGGGAAATGGAAGAAAAGCGGCTCGGCCTGGTGGCGGCCGAGTAAGGGAGACGAGAGATCATGGGAAAAGTTACCGGTTTCCTGGAGATCGACCGGCAGGAACAGAAGTACCAGCCGGCCTCCGACCGCATCCGCCACTTCAGGGAGTTCACCCTGCCGCTCGAGGACAAGGAAGTCGAGCGCCAGGCTGCCCGTTGCATGGATTGCGGCGTGCCCTATTGCCATGGGCCCGTCGGCTGTCCGGTCAACAACCAGATCCCGGACTGGAACGACCTGGTCTATAACGGCGACTGGGAAGAGGCGGCGCGCAACCTGCACTCGACCAACAACTTCCCGGAGTTCACCGGCCGCATCTGCCCCGCCCCGTGCGAGGAAGCCTGCACGCTGAACCTCGAGGACGTGCCGGTCGCCATCAAGACCGTGGAACAGGCGATTGCCGACAAGGCCTGGGCCGAAGGGTGGATCCGCCCCGAGCCGGCGCCGTTCCGCACCGGCAAGACCGTCGCCATCGTCGGCGCCGGTCCCGCCGGCCTTGCCGCGGCCCAGCAGCTGGCCCGCGCCGGCCACACGGTGCATGTCTACGAGCGCGAGCCGCGCGCCGGCGGCCTGATGCGCTACGGCATTCCCGACTTCAAGATGGAAAAGCACTATATCGACCGCCGCGTCGAGCAGATGGAGGGCGAAGGCGTCGTCTTCCATTACGGTGCCAATGTCGGCGTCAACCTGACGGTGGACGAGCTCAAGCAGCGCCATGACGCGGTGCTGCTGACCGTCGGCGCCGAGCGTCCGCGCGATCCCGAGCTTCCGGGCATGGACCTTCAGGGCTGCATGTATGCCATGCCGTTCCTGGTCCAGCAGAACCGCCGCGTCGGCGGCGAGGACGTCTCGGCCGAGCAGCCCTACTGGGCCGGCGGCAAGCATGTCGTCGTCATCGGCGGCGGCGACACGGCCTCGGACTGCGTCGGCACCTCGTTCCGCCAGGGCGCCCTGTCGGTGACCCAGCTCGACATCCGCCAGCGTCCGCCGGAGAAGGAGGACAAGCTGACGGTGTGGCCGTACTGGCCGACCAAGATGCGCACCTCCTCCAGCCAGGCGGAAGGTGCCGAGCGCGAGTTCGCGGCCGCCACCCTTGCTCTCGTCGGCGAGGACGGCCACGTCACCGGCGTCAAGTGCGCCCGCGTCGACGAGAAGCGCCGGCCGATCCCGGGCAGCGAGTTCATCCTGCGCGCCGAACTGGTGCTGGTCGCCATCGGCTTTGCCGGGCCCATGGAAGGCACCTACCTCGCCGAGCTGGGCGACAGCATCGAGCGCGACGCCCGCACCAACGTCAAGGCGAACACCCAGGACTACAAGACGTCCATCGACGGCGTGTTCGCCGCCGGCGACGTCCGCCGGGGCCAGTCGCTGGTGGTCTGGGCGATCCGCGAGGGCCGTCAGGCCGCACGGGCCATCGACCTGCACCTGACGGGCAGCTCGAACCTGCCGCGCTGAGCGGAGCGATTTTGCAAAGCGTGAGGCCGTTCGAGACGGCCTTTCGCAAAATCTCGCAAGATTTTGCAAAATCGTCTCAAAAAAAGATAAGCAATATCAAAGAGAAAGGCGCCGCTTGCGGCGCCTTTCTCAATTTCTCAAGGCCTGAAAACGGCACTTATCCCCACCGGGACGCTGGTTTATCCCCGTGAGGGTCAGGCCGCGCGGATGCTCGACAGGAAGCCGCCGACCTGCTCGCGCAGCGCCTCGGACAGCTGGGCAAGTTCGGAGCTGGCGCCGCGGATTTCGTCCGTGGCGGCCCGGGTCGAACCGCTGGCGCGGCTGAGCGCGTCCATGCTGGAGGCCACGTTTTCGGTGCTTTGCGTCGCGAACTCGACGCTCTGGCTGATCTCGCCGGTCGCCGACATCTGCTTCTGAACCGCCTGCAGGATCGTGTCGGAGATCGAGTGAATGCGCTCGACCGTGCCGGCGATGGAGCGGATCGCCCCGACCGCCTGCTCGGACACCTGCTGCACCGCCTCGACCTGCTGGGAAATATCCTCGGTCGCCCGCGAGGTCTGGCCCGCCAACGTCTTGACTTCATTGGCAACGACGGCAAAGCCCCGGCCCATTTCCCCGGCCCGCGCCGCCTCGATGGTGGCGTTCAGCGCCAAGAGGTTGGTCTGGTCGGCGATCTGCTTGATCAGATCGACAACCTCGCCGATGGCCCGCCCGCTTTCCGCCAGCCGGCCGACGATGGCATCGGTCGAGCGCGATTCCTCGACCGCCGCCCGCGCCATTTCCGCCGCCTGCTCCATCTCCCGGCCGATCGACAGGATCGACTGGGACATCTCTTCGGCCGCCTCCGCCGCCGTCGAAACCGAGCTGGATGCCTGGATCGAGGAGCCGGACGCCTCGTCGACGGCGCTTGCGGCCATGTCGACCGCCCCGTCCAGATCCTTGGTCAGATGGGCGACCCGCCCGGCCGCATCGCCCAGCCGGTGAACGACGCCGACCACGGTCTGCTCGAACTCCGCCGCCACCTGGTTCAGCGTCTCGCCGCGCTGGCTCGCCATGCGCTGCTGCTGCTGCAGCGCCTCGCGCGCGTCCTGCTCCGCCTTTTCCGAAAGCCGCACACGGAAATCCGCCACCGAACGGGCGATGGCGCCGATCTCGTCGCGCCGCTCCGCGCCTGCGACCGTAATGCCGAAATCGCCGTTGGACAGGGCCACCAGCCCTTCCTGCAACGCTTTCAGCGGCCGCCGCACGCCCATCGCCAGCACGAAGGCCAACGCCAGGAAGGCAATGCCGACGGGAAGACAGACGAGCACGATCTCCAGCATCTGTTCCAGGATCAGCCCGTCGAGCTTGGCGGTGGCAGCCGGGCCCAGCAGCTCCTGCGCGTGCACCGGATCGCCCAGTGCCGACAGCAGCGAGCGCCGGAACACGTAGAAGGCATATCCCGTACCCGCCATCATGATGAGCGCGGCTGTCGCGACCATGAGCAGGAAGCGTCCCGTCACGGTAAGGGACCAGGGAGCGGAGCGGGAAATGGCCATGTTCGGGACCTGGACTGCGTTGCGAGGTCGACAGGCTTCCCGAAAAACGTGAAAAATTAGGTAATTACGTAGAATTCCGGAGGTCTGCCCCTGTCCGCGCCGCGTTCGGCAGCAAGTCGAGGGCTCGCATAGTCCCGAAACTTACGGGGCGCGGAAGTCGTCGACCCGTCCGCTCTGCGGCGCAATGGGCGCGCCTTGCACGATCAACTGGTATTGCGGCGTGTCGACGACGGGCGCGTTCTTGGCGTTTTCGCCGCCGGCCAGAACCGTCTCCGGCGCGCCCTGCCGCCCGGTCAGAACGATGAAATTGGGATCGTCCTCCACCCCCTCGAAGGCGAAGGCGCCCGACGAGCCGAGGATGCGGGCAATGGAGCGCTCGGCGAAGAAGGCGATCTTGCGCCGGCCGTGCCAGGTGAAGCCGATGCCGTCGGCCGAGCGCAGCTGCCGGCGCGTGCCTTCCACGTCGGGGCCGTAGGACGTGTAGCCGCCGTTTTCGTCCAGGAACACGTCCCACACGTCGACATAGATGGCGTTGGCCGCTTCCGCCCGCTGCTTGGCGACCGTGTTGATATGGGCAAAGTCGTTGCGCCGGGCGACGCCCTTGGGCGGCGGCAGGCCGACCCAGACCACCGGCGTGCGCTGCGCCCGCGCGACGGCGACCAGATCGCCGATCCGCTGGCCATAGATCGCGTTCCACGCCTCGCTGCGGAACGGGGCCGTGCCGGTTTCCGTCGTGATATCGCGCTGGTCGAGCGAGCCGATCAGCATCACGATCGCCGCAACGCGGCGGCCCTGGATGATGCCACGAACCCGATCGCCGAGCGTGCCGGGACCGGCGCCCGCAAGGCCCGCATCGTTGATCGACAGGCTGTCGACGCGCACCGACGGGACTTCCGAATAGGTCGCCTCCAGCCCTTCCGCCAGCTCGCCGGCCAGCGCATCGCCGACCACCAGGACCACCCGTGCGTCGGCCTCCTTCGGCACCTCGACAACCACGGGCCGCACCGGCTCGCGCGAGGGCTGAAGCCGCTGGCGCGGTTCGCGCGGCTGGATGCGGGTGCGGCGGCGGCTGTTGTCGACGCCGAACAGCCGCAGCAGCGGCGACAGCGGGTGGAAGTTCGACTTGCGCGAATCTCCCGGCTGGACGATCGGCCGGCCGTTCTGCGCCAGCGCCGAAACCGGGCCGAAATCGGCCACCTTGCCCGGCTGCAGGTCGGGCAGCAGCAGGCAGAATGCGGTGACCAGCGCCACCAGCATGGCCAGCCGGAAACGCCCGCGCGCCGAATGGCGGGCAGGCACGCCGGGACGACGCGCGGAGAAAGTGGCACAAGCTGTCATGGCACCGATTTTACGGCCCTTGCGGGAGGAAGGGAACAGATTCCGGTCGGAGGTTTGAATCGCGCGCCTGTCGCGATCCTTCAAGACGGGACAAACCGGCCTTGCCATAGCGATCAGGCAGTCAATTTTCGGAGCAGGACATGATCTTCAGATACTCGATCCTCTATGTCGACGACGTCCCGGCGACGCTCGATTTCTACGAGCGCGCCTTCGCACTGCAGCGCGGCTTCCTGCATGACGGCGGCGACTATGGCGAGCTCGCGACCGGCGAGACGCGTCTTGCCTTTTCCTCCAAGACCCTGATGCGCCAACTCGGCAAGACGCCGAGCCAGGCCGACGCGAAGGCGCCGGTCTTCGAGCTCGCCTTCGAGACGGACGACGTGCATGCAGCGCTCGAGCGGGCGGTGGCGGCCGGCGCCACGCTGCTGCAGGACGCACGCCGCGAGGAGTGGGGACAGACCACTGCTTATGTCAGCGATCCCAACGGCTATCTGGTGGAAATCTGCTCGCCGGTCCAGTTGCCGAGCGCCGGCTGACACGCCAGCTCCAGAAGGGCGCGATCCCGGCGCAGCCGCTCCGGGCTCGCTCCGAACCAGCGGGCGAGCTCCCGGGTCATGTGCGCCTGATCGGCAAAGCCGCACTCCGCGGCAATCTCCGCCAGCGGGGCTGCGCCGGCCAGTCGTCCGGCGGCCCTGCGTGCCCGTCCCAGCAAGCGCCAGTGGTCGGGCGGCGGCAGGCCCTGCTCGCGGAACCGCCGCTGCAGCGAGCGCGGCGACAGGCCGAGCCCGCGTGCGACCGAGGCAAGGCTTTCGCCCGGCCCGGCCAGCAACCGGATAGCGGTGCCGACGTCGCCGCCCCTGCCCTCCAGTCCGGCAAGCGCATTGCCGAGGATTTCCGCAACTCCATCGCCGGATCCACGCTCCGCGTCGCGGGCGATCTCCGCCAGAACCTGCGGCGCAATGCCGGCCCCCGGCCTCAGGCGAAAGCCCTCGATCAAGGTTCCGGCCGCCAGTTCGGCGATGCGCGGGCAAAGGTCGAATGCGGTCAGCACGACCTGCGGCGCCGCGCCCGCCCGGTGCAGCACCAGGACGTCGCGGCAGCCGTCGGGCAGCACCGGCGTCCTTTCGGGCGCCGTCGCCAGATGCTGCCAGGCGAGGAAGGCCGCTCCATCCGGCACCGGCTCAGCGTCCCCTGCGGATGTGCTCCAGCAGCGCCACCGAGGCATAGCCGTCCGGGATCAGGCCAGCTGCCGTCTGATAGGCGCGGATGCCGCGCCGTGTGGCCGGTCCCACCTGCCCGTCCGCCGTGCCGACGGAAAAGCCGCGCCGGTTGAGCAGCGTCTGCAGTTCCTCCGCCTGCGGCTTCGACAGCGGCAGGGCATCGCGCTGCCAGGCATGGACGAACGGCCCGCCGCCTCGGATCCGGTCGGCGAGATGGCCGACGGCCAGGGCATAGGCGGTGGCGTTGTTGTAGCGCTTGATGACGAAGAAGTTCTTCAGCATCAGGAAGGCCGGGCCCGACGCGCCGGCTGGCAGCACCAGCTCGGCATTGTCGGACGGGCGCGGGAAGTCGCGACCGCCGGGGCGGCGCACGCCGATCCGCGACCATTCGCCGAGCGAGCGGTCGGTGTCGGCCAGCGTGTAGTCGAAGCCGCGCGGCAGCTCGACCTCGTAACCCCAGGTCTTGCCGCCCTGCCAGCCGTGCTTTTTCAGGTAGTTGGCGGTGGAGGCAAGCGCATCGGGGATGTTGGTCCAGATGTCGCGCCGGCCGTCGCCGTCATAGTCGGCCGCATACTGCTTCCAGCTGGAAGGCATGAACTGGGTGTGGCCCATCGCGCCGGCCCAGGACCCTTCCATCCGGTCGGGCGAGACGTGGCCGGCGTCGAGGATCTGCAATGCCGTCACCAGCTCACGCTGCCAGAACTCGCGCCGGCGCGGCGCGGCATAGGCCAGCGTCGCCAGGGCGCGCACCACATAGTGCTTGCCCATGAAGTTGCCGTAGTTGGTCTCCATGCCCCAGATCGCCACGACCGCGTGGCGCTCGACGCCGTAGCGGCTCTCGATCACCGCCAGCTCGCGGGCATAGGTCTGCAGCATCTGGCGACCGTTCTCGACGCGCGTGTCGGAGACGGCGCTGTCCAGGTACTCCCAGATCGGCTTCACGAATTCCGACTGCCGGTTCATGAGCCGGATCGTATCCTCGTCCGGCGTCATGCCCTGGAACGCCCGGCGATAGGTCGCCTGCGACACACCCGCCGCCCGCGCCGTCGACCAGAATCCGTCCACCCAGCGGGTAAAACCGGCATCGGCCATCGCCGCGCCGGTCGGCAGGCAGAGCGTCAGCGCAAGTCCGAGGGCACCGGCCAGCCGCCGCACGGAACGGGCCGGCCCCCTTGCATGGCTCTGAAGCAAAAACATCAACACTCCTGATCGTCTCCCGGTGGAACCGCCTGCTTGCGTTATGCAGGCCCGGCTCCCTCGCCCCCCGACGCCCCGGATTTCCGGACCGGCCCGACAGGCCGGTCGCACCGCCTCTGTCGGCAAGTATGCCTCAGTGCCGGAATCTCAACCCCGCCTCGATCGTGTTCGAATCGTAGCTCGATCCCGGATTGCTCGAGATGAAGCGGCGGAATGTGTAGCGGCCCTGCAGCGCGACATTGGACGTCAGTGCCCAGGTCAGCGCCGTCGTGGCCCGTGCCTCCTGCTCGGTGAGCACGAGGCCGGTATAATCGCGCCAGGTGTAGCCGATGCCGACCTCGCCGCTCAGTGCGTCGCTAAAGCCGTGCGCCACCCGCAAGTCGCTCGAATAGGCGGCCGAGCCCGGCGTTCCGGCCAGCGAGGACGGGGCGAAACTGGTACTGGCGAGCGCCGTCACCGTGGTCAGCCGGGTCGGCGACCAGACCAGCGAGCCGTCCACCGTCATGCCCTCGAGCCGCGCCAGGCGGGCATCGTCCAGCCTCTCGCTGCGCCAGCCGACGGCGATATCGCCGGAGATCTTGCCGCCATTGTCGAAGGCAAGGCCGGCCCTGAGGCCATAGCCGGAAGAGTTGCGGTCTTCGCACAGCGCCGGATTGTTGCACGCGTCCATGTAGCGGCGGGCAAGCACGCTCGCCTCGGCAAAGGGTGTCACCGCGGCGCCGGTATTGCCGTCGACGCGCAAGGTCGCGGTGAACAGCGCATTGTCGCGGTCGCGATTGGCCGCAGCGCCCCCCGCGCCCTGGTAATAGGTCGCATCCACCTCGCCGCGCAGCTCCGCGCCGACAAGGCCGAGGTCCCGGCGCAGCGCCAGACCGCCGCCGAGCGAATGGATCTCCTGGTCGCCGCCGGCCGATTCGGCCGTGCCGCGATCCTGCATCGACAGGCCATAGCTGCCCGAGATGTCGACCTCGGTGCGCTCGCCGACCTCCAGCCGCAGCAAGGCGTCGCTCGATACGTTCGGGTCGGCCTCGAGCCCGCTGTCGGGATAGCCGGTATAGCTGCCGCGGAAATTGATGCCGAGGCTGTGGCGCGACCAGTCGGACTGCACCCTGAGGCT
This sequence comes from Stappia sp. 28M-7, assembly GCF_014252955.1. NCBI lineage: Bacteria > Pseudomonadati > Pseudomonadota > Alphaproteobacteria > Hyphomicrobiales > Stappiaceae > Stappia > Stappia quadratibracata. The sequence continues at coordinate 4,237,009 of NZ_JACMIA010000001.1, forward strand.
CGGCGCGATGCGATAGGTCGCACCGCCATTGCCGTTGGAATCGCCCGCCCGGTTGTCCGACCAGCCGAGACCCGTGAACAGCTCCGGATAGAGCAGGAAAGAGCCGACGCGCATGCCGCGCGGTTCGTCCCGCGTCGTGTCGCCGGCATAGGCCGTGTTGGCGATCCGCCCGCCGCCGCCCAGTGCCGAACGCCTCTGCACGGCCCGCAGTCTTTCGGAGAACGGCTGAACCGGCTCGGCGCGTCCCGTGGCCGTCAGCGCCTGTGCTTCCTCGCCGGCGCCCGGGCCGATCTCGGAGATCGTGCCGCGCGTGCCGCTGCGCCCTTGCGCGGACACTCCGTCCTCGCGGCCGAGCGGATCGACCCCGTCCTCCGCCTCCCCGTCGAAACCGGTATCGGCGGACGAGGCCAGCGGCGCGGAGCCGAACAGCGAGCCGGATCCCGATGCCGACCCGGAGCCCAGACCTGTGTCCTGCGCCTGGACGCGCGCGGCCGTGGGCAGCTGCGCAGCGAGCAGCGCCATGACGGCAAGGGCGGAAAGGGCGGTACGTGTCATTCTCGATCCAGCGGCGACATGCGGCCGGGTTGCGGCCAACTTTGGCCACGATAATGGTCTGTTAAGGTTAACGGAGCGTTGCGCAAGCCTTGCCGGCGCTCCGTCCGCCGCCCTTGCGAAAGCCCCCGGCTGGGGGGTAAGACGGGCGCAACCGAACATCGATACGGCCGGACCCGCCCCATGACCGCACCTGTTGCCCTCGACACCTCCTCCGCAAGCAGCGGACAGGACGCCTGCGCCTCTGCCCTGCGGACGATCGAGACCGAGGCGGCAGGCCTTGCGATCCTGAAGGCCGCGCTCGGCAACGGCCTGTCCGAGCCTTTCGCCCGCGCGGTCGCGACCATCGCCTCGGCGCGCGGCCGGGTGATCGTCACCGGCGTCGGCAAGAGCGGCCATGTCGGCGCCAAGATCGCCGCGACGCTCGCCTCCACCGGTACGCCCGCCTCCTTCGTGCATGCGACCGAGGCCAGCCACGGCGATCTCGGCATGATCACCGACAATGACGTGGTGCTGGCGCTGTCCTGGTCCGGCGAGACGCAGGAACTGGCCGCGACCATCGCCTATACGCGCCGCTTCAAGGTGCCGCTCGTCGCCATCACCTCGCGCTCCGAGAGCGCTCTTGGCACTGCCGCCGACATCGTGCTGGCGCTGCCCAAGGTCGAGGAGGCTTGCCCGCACGGCCTGGCGCCGACCACCTCGACGATCCTGCAGATGGCGACCGGCGACGCGCTGGCCATCGCGCTGCTGGAAGCGCGCGGCTTCACCGCCCAGGATTTCAAGGTCTATCACCCCGGCGGCCGGCTCGGTGCCAGCCTGCTGCATGCCCGCGACGTGATGCATGGCGGCGAGAAACTGCCGCTCGCCACCCCGGCGACCACCATGCGCGACGCCATCGTCCTGATCACGCAGAAGGGCTTCGGCGTGCTCGGCATCGTCGACGAGGCCGGACAGTTGGTCGGCATCATCACCGATGGCGACCTGCGCCGCCATCTCAGCCACGATTTCCTCGACAAGACCGCCGGCGACGTCATGACCCGCGCGCCGAAGACCATTCCCGGCGACATGCTGCTGGCCTCGGCAATGGAGTTCCTCAACCGCACCTCGATCACGGCGGTTTTCGTCGTCGAGGACGGGCGTCCGGTCGGCATCATCCATCTGCACGATCTGCTCCGGCATGGCGTCGCCTGAGGCATTCTTCACGCAAAGCGAGGGTTGCCCTCGTGGTTTTTTCCGATTGCGCAGCAAATTTCCCCTCGCCCCTTTAGGGATTGATTAGCCACGCCCTGCCTATGATCACCTCCAGGTCCGCGACCGGACCACAGGTTTGTTCGGAGAGTGGCACGGCATGGATCTCGGTTCGATCATCGGCATCGTTGCAGCATTTGTGGTCGTCCTCATCGCCATCATGCTGGGCGGCAACCTCACCCAGTTCATTGACGTTCCCTCCATTCTGATCGTCATCGGCGGCGGTTTCGCCGCGACCCTGGTGCGCTTCCCGCTCGCCGGAATCGGCGGCGCCTTCGTGGTCGGAGGCAAGGTCGCCTTCACCCACAAGAAGTCGAGCCCGCGCGACCTGATCGAGGAGATCAGCACGCTTGCCGACATCGTCCGCAAGTCCGGCCCGCTGGGCCTGGAAAATGTCGAGGTGAGCGATCCGACCCTGGCCAAGGGCGTGCAGTACATCGCCGATGGCTATGAGGGAGAGTTCATCAAGGACGCGATGGAGCGCGACCGCGACCTCTATCTCGACCGCCTGCAGGAAGGGCGCAAGGTGTTCAAGGCGCTCGGCGATTCCGCGCCGGCCTTCGGCATGATCGGCACCCTGGTCGGCCTGGTGCAGATGCTCGCGACCATGGACGATCCCTCCACCATTGGCCCGTCGATGGCCATCGCGCTGCTGACGACGCTCTACGGCGCCCTGATCGCCAACGTCGTCTGCCTGCCGCTGGTCGACAAGCTCGATTCGAAATTCGAGACCGAAGAGGTCAACCAGACCCTCGTCATCGACGGCATCCTGCAGATCCGCGAGAACAAGAGCCCGGCCCTGATCCGAGACATGCTGATCGCCTATCTGCCGGAAAAGGCCCGCGCCGAGTTCGCGGAAGCCGCCTGACACCCGGCACGACACATCACGCGACGGAGACCGGCGCACCATGGCCAGAAAAAAGAACGCAGGCGGCGGCGGCGCCCCGGAATGGCTGGTCACCTTCGCCGACCTGATGTCCCTGCTCGTCTGCTTCTTCGTGCTGATCATCTCCTTCTCGATCCAGGACAAGCAGAAACTGCAGATCGTCGCCGGCTCGATGCGCGAGGCCTTCGGCGTCAAGGAAACGTCCCGGCGCACCGGCATCATCGAGGTCGAGGGCATCCCCGTCCGCGACTACATGAAGGACGTCAGTCAGGTTCCCGAAGAGGTGGATTCCGATTTCTCGCAGGAGCGGCACGAGCAACGCCGCAAGCAGGGGCCGGAAGCCAATACCCACGATGTGCGCAAGTCGGACATCGAGCATCCGCGCCAGTTCGCCACCGCCGCGGCCTCCCTGCGCCAGGCCTGGCAGGAAATGCCAGACATCACCGAAATCTCCTCCAACATCATCCTGGAGGAGACCGATGAAGGCCTGAACATCAGCCTCGTCGACCAGGACGGCCGCTCGATGTTCCCGGAAGGCTCGAAATACCCGTATGAGCTGACCCGCCGCCTGCTGTCGAAGATGGCCCCGGTCATCGGCCGGATGCCGAACCGCATCCAGATCACCGGCCACACCACCTCGGGCGGCATCGCGCTGAACCCCAGCTACACCAACTGGGAGCTTTCGGCCGATCGCGCCAATGCCGCGCGCCAGATTCTGACCGAATACGGCGTGCCCGCCGACCGGTTTTACGGTGTCGTCGGCAAGGCCGACAGCGAACCGCTGTTCCCCAACGACCCTTATCTTGCCGCCAACCGCCGCATCGGCATCTTGCTGATGCGCGAGGAACCGCCGATCCCGCTCGGCCACAATCCGTAAGGGACGGGCAGCTCCTAAACCAAACGACGAAGGGCCGGGAAACAAATCCCGGCCCTCTCGCATTTTTGCGCTTCTGCGCCCCTTGAATTGAGCTCTCAGCCCTCGACGGGCGTCACCACCAGCGTGCTGCCATCGACCCCGACGACACGGATGCGCGTGCCGGCCGGGCAATCGGGCCCGCTCACCCGCCAGACGCTGTCGTCGAACCGGACCGAGCCCTGCCCGCCGGAGATCGGCGCGGCCAGCACGAATTCGCGACCCACCATGCGCGCCCCGCGCTGGTTGAGCCCGGCCTCATCGCCCTCGCTGCCCTGCCGGCGCATGTAGAGGCGCCCGACAACCACGGCGATCACCGACAGCAGCCCGAACAGCACGATTTCCAGCTGCCAGGGCATTTCGACCAGGATCGCCAGCGTGCCGACGACGATGGCGGCAAGGCCGAACCACAGGAAGAACGTGCCCGGCGCCAGAACCTCGAGGCCGAGCAGGAGCAGACCGCCGATCCACCAGATCCACGGGCCCAGCTCCATCACCAGACGCTCGATCATGGTCATCCCCGCGGCTCGCTGCCGTCACGCGACGGACCGCTGGTCGTGGGCACGCTGCCGCGCGGCCGCGACGACCCGCCGCCCGGGCCGAACGCCTCCTTGGCGATCTCGGCGATGCCCGAGAGCGAGCCGAGGATGGCGGTGGTCTCGGTCGGCAGGATCAGGAGCTTCTGGTTCGGAGAGCGGGCGAACTGGCCGAGCGCCTCGACATATTTGTTGGCGACGAAATAGTTGATCGCCTGCATGTCGCCGGCGGCGATCGCCTCGCTGACCATGCGGGTCGCGTTGGCCTCGGCCTCGGCGGAGCGTTCCCGCGCCTCCGCATCGCGGAACGCGGCCTCGCGCCGGCCTTCCGCCTCCAGGATCAGCGACTGCTTCTCGCCTTCCGCCTGCAGGATTTCCGAGGCCCGCTTGCCCTCCGCTTCCAGGATCGAGGCGCGCTTCTCGCGCTCCGCCTTCATCTGACGGCCCATCGCCTCGACGAGGTCGCGCGGCGGGTTGATGTCCTTGATCTCGATGCGGGTCATCTTGATGCCCCAGGGAGAGGCGGCCGCATCCACCACCCGCAGCAGGCGGGCGTTGATCTCGTCGCGGTTGGACAGCAGTTCGTCGAGATCCATCGACCCCATGACCGAACGGATGTTGGTCATGGTCAGGTTCAGGATCGCATTCTCCAGGCCCGAGACCTCGTAGGCGGCGCGCGCCGCATCGAGCACCTGGTAGAAGGTGACGCCGTCGGCGCTCACCGTGGCATTGTCGCGGGTGATCACTTCCTGCGTCGGAACGTCGAGCACCTGCTCCATCATGTTGATCTGATGGCCGACGCGGTCGACGAAGGGGACGATGATGTTGAGGCCCGGGGTCAGCGTCTTGCGATACCGGCCGAAGCGCTCGACGGTGTAGTTGTAGCCCTGCGGTACGGTCTTGACGCCTGCCAGGACAACAAGGACCAGCAGGACGAGCAGAACCAGAACGAGGATATCGAAACCAAAAAGGCCTTCGAGCATCTTGCGTCACCTTCACCAAGGCCGCACTGCCGTGCGGCGGAACGGATTGCAGGCCGGTCGCGCGCAACCGGACGGCCCGCCGCTACATGTACCCGGCGAGCCGCGATCTGCAAGCGCAAGCGGCATGCAATGGTGAAGAAGAGCGCCCCGAGGACGCGGCAAACGGCTCAGATCCAGCCGGACAACTCGCGCCGCACCAGGGTCTGGATGACGTTCATGCCGTCGTCGCTGTCGTTGAGGCACGGGATATGCGCGAAGTTGTCGCCGCCATTCTCGTGGAAGATCTCCCCCGCCTCTCCGGCGATTTCTTCCAGAGTTTCAAGGCAGTCGGCGACGAAGCCCGGATTCATCACCGCAATGTTGCGGGTGCCGGCCTTGGCCATCGCCTCCACGGTCTTGTCCGTGTAGGGCTGCAGCCATTCCTCGGGACCGAAGCGCGACTGGAAGGTGATCTTCAGCTTGTCCTCCGACCAGCCGAGCCGCTCGCGCAGAAGCCGCGTCGTCTTGTGGCAATGGCAGTGATAGGGATCGCCCTTGCGGAAGTAGGACTGCGGAATGCCGTGATAGGAGGCGATCACCGTCTCCGGCTCGAAGTCGAGGCCGGCAAGCGTCTTCTCGATGGAGCTGGCCAGCGCGTCGATATAGACCGGATCGTCGTGATAGGGCGGCACGGTGCGCAGCGCCGGCTGCCAGCGCAGCTTCAACAGCTCGCGGAACACAACATCGTTCACCGTCGCCGTGGTCGAGGCCGAATATTGCGGATAGAGCGGGAAGACCAGCAGACGGTCGCAGCCCTGCTCGCGCAGCTTCGCCAGCCGGTCCGGGATCGACGGCTGGCCGTAGCGCATCGCCCAGTCGACGACGATGCGGTCGTCGATACCGGCCATGGCGGCGGCGAGCTTGTCCGACTGCGAGCGGGTGATCGTGCGCAGCGGCGATTCGTCGAGTTCCCGGTTCCAGATCTCGTCATAGGCCTTGCCGGATTTCTTCGGCCGGGTGTTGAGGACGATGCCGAAAAGGATCGGGTACCACAGCGCCTTGGGCCACTCGATGACCCGCTTGTCCGTCAGGAATTCCTTCAGATACCGGCGCATGGAGCGGAAGTCGGTGCCGTCGGGCGTACCGAGATTGACGATGAGAACGCCGATCTTGCCCGCCTTGACGCCGGGATGTCCGGCCGGCAGCTGCACCTTGCCCATCTCGCGACGCCTCGTTTCCCGCTCGCTGTCGCTGTCGATCACGCTCATGCTGTCCATCTGGCTCCCGATCACATTCCGGTCCGGCTGAGCGGCACATAAGGCGCAAAAGCCGGGTCGTCCATATCCTAGTCGTTTCTACGCAGCCAAGTCGAAGAGGGTTCACCCGAATGCGCGACAGGCTGACGCAGGCGGGCAATTGCTCCGGACTTGGGCGCTGTTAACGGTCCTTTCAAAACAGATCGTCAAAATTGTCGATATTACCAAGGCTTGGCCGTTGCTTCCGGTTGCAGGAAGCGCGCCTGCACGCCGCCACCGGGACGAATTTCAGTGAAGAACGAGAAGATCCTCCTCGTGGAGGACAGCGCATTCACCCGCCGGCTGCTGCGCGGCATGCTGAAGGACCTCGGTTTCCATGCCGTCACCGAGGCAGCCGATGGCATGGAGGCGGAGCAGCTCCTGAAGCTGCACCGCTTCGACGTCATGCTGATCGACTGGCGCATGCCGCGCCAGGACGGCGCGGAGTTCCTGACCAAGCTGCGTGCGCACGACAATTCCGTGACCGCGTCCACCCCGGCGATCATCATCAGCGCGCATGTCGATCTTGTCTTGCTGCAAAGGGCGGCAACGCTCGGCGCCCAGTCGGTGGTGGTGAAGCCGTTCTCGCTGCAGATCCTGAAATCGCATCTCGACGCCGCGTTGGGGCGCCCCATCGACCGGGCATTGCCCGCTGCAAGACCCGACGCGAAGCCGGCCGCGCTGCCCGATCCCGCTGCCATCGCGGAGCCGGGCCCTGCCGCGGACGACGACCTCTACGAGATCGTCTATCTCTAGGCTTGCGGTCTTGTAAGGAAGGCGCTCACTCGCCGCGATAACGCTCGGCGACGCGGAACCAGAATTCGACGATCGTGTGCAGGACCTCGCTCATGCCGGCAAGGCTGTCGGCCTTGGTGACGACGGCATTGGCGCCGGCCGCATAGGCCCGGCGAATCGTCACCGGATCATCGGCCGTGGTGAAGACGCAGACCGGGACCGCGCTGAGCCGGGCATGCTGGCGCAGCTTGCCGAGAAACTCCGTTCCCGTCATCACCGGCAGGTTGAGGTCGAGCAGAATGAGGTCCGGCGCGGCAGAACCGGCCGCCGCAGCGCGGTTGAGATGGTCGAGCGCCTCGGCGCCGTCCGAGGCGACTTCAAGGCGGACAGGCACGCTGGACGCCTTCAGCGACTGACGGATGATGACGACGTCGTCCGGATCGTCCTCGACCAGCAACACGAAAGCGCCGTCGGCAGCCTTCTCCGCTTCATCCTGCATGGTATCGCTCGTCCGCACCTGAGGCCGTCCGCCGGCCATCGCCATCGGGTCCCGCACAACCGGGGTCCTCTTGCATAGGCCAGGGCGTTGCAACTGCGCAAGGGGCGAGGACGCCGGCAGACGGGAGGCCGCCGTCGCCAGGGCTTGCTCAGGCTTCGTAGTTGCGCTCGTCGGCGATCACCTTGCCGTCGTTCGGCAGGGCGCCGGGCAGCACCCGCTCGACCCGGCCCGACAGCTTGGTCACCTCGCGCAAGGTGGCGGAAATCGCCTGATCGAGGCCGTCGCCATGCGTTTCGGCCTCGTAGGCCAGACGCATCACGTCCTGCTCCGCCTGCCGCTCGACGATGAGCCGGGCGCGGGTGATCTCAGGATGCCGGCCGAGCAGTTCGGAAATCTGCTTGGGATCGACGAACATGCCCTTGATCTTGGTGCGCTGGTCGGCGCGGCCCATCCAGCCCTTGAGCCGCATGTTGGTGCGCCCGCACGGAGAGCGGCCCGGCAGCACGGCCGACAGGTCGCCCGTGCCGAACCGGATCAACGGATAGGCCCGGTTGAAATTGGTGATCACGACCTCGCCGACCTCGCCCTCCGGCACCGGCACCCCGGAGCCCGGACGAACGATCTCGACGATCACGTCCTCGTTGACAATCATGCCCTGGTCGGCGGCCGCCTCGTAGGCGATGACGCCGGCATCGGCCGTCGCATAGGCCTGCAGCACCTCGATGCCGCGCTCACGGTATTCCGCCCGCAGGCTGGGGAACAGCGCGCCGCCGGACACCAGCCCCCGCCGCAGCGATGAGGCATCGCGGCCGAGTTCCGCCGCCTTGTCGAGGAGGATCTTCAGATAGTCGGGCGTGCCGGCATATCCGCTCGGACGCAGGGTGGCGATGGCCTCGACCTGCATCTCGGTATTGCCGACGCCGGCGGGAAACACCGCGCAGCCGAGGGCCCGCGCGCCGTGATCGAGAATGAAGCCGCCCGGCGTCAGGTGGTAGGACAGAGCGTTGTGGACGATGTCGCCCGCCCGAAAGCCGGCGGCAAAGAAGGCGCGCGCCGCCGACCAGGGATCCGCCTCGCCCCCCTGCGGCTCCCAGATCGGACCGGGCGACATGAAGATGCGCCCCATGGCCGACAGCGGCGCGGTGGCGAAGCCGCCGAAGGGCGGGGTCTGCGCCTGGGCTGCCATCAGATCCGGCTTGCGCAGCACCGGCAGACGGGCGAGCGCTGCCCGGTCGACGAGCGAGGCCGGGTCGTATCCCTCAAGGTGGCTGGCCCAGCCGGGCGCCTTCGCCATCGCATCGGCCACATGGGCGGGAAGCCGCGCGAAGAGATCGGCGTCCCGTTCACCCGGCTCGCGGATCTCCAGGTTGTCGAAATGCTCTGCGCTCATGTCGCGCTCCTCGTGAATTCCTGGCCGGGCGAAAGGATGGACCTTTCGCGTCTCCGTCGCCGGGCTGTCCGCCCCGCTTCGGCCTGCTGCTTTGACTGGACGCGGTGCCGGCTCAGGCGAGCCAGCGCTTGCGGCGCTTGTAGTGCTTCACGTTCCGGAACGACTTGCGCCCCTCGCCGCCGACGCCAAGGTAGAATTCCTTCACGTCCTCGTTCTCGCGCAGCGCCTTGGCGGCGCCGTCGAGCACGATGCGGCCCGATTCCATGATGTAGCCGTAGGTGGCGTAGCGCAGGGCGACGTTGGTGTTCTGCTCGGCAAGCAGGAAGGACACGCCCTCCTTCTCGTTGAGCTCCTTGACGATCTCGAAGATCTCCTCGACGAGCTGCGGGGCAAGGCCCATGGACGGCTCGTCGAGCAGGATCATGTTCGGCTTGCTCATCAACGCGCGGCCGATGGCGCACATCTGCTGCTCGCCGCCGGACGTGTAGCCGGCCTGGCTGCTGCGCCGCTCGCGCAGGCGCGGGAAATAGGCATAGACCTTCTCGAGGCTCGCCTTGACGGCGGCATCGCCGTCGCGCCGGGTGAAGGCGCCGGTCAGAAGGTTCTCCTCGATGGTCAGGTGGCCGAAGCAGTGGCGGCCTTCCATGACCTGGATGCAGCCGCGGCGCACCAGGTCGCTCGGCGACAACGCCTGCACCTGCTCGCCCTTGAAGACGATGTTGCCCTTGGTCACGTCGCCGCGTTCGGCCTGCAGAAGGTTCGACACGGCCTTCAGCGTCGTGGTCTTGCCGGCGCCGTTGGCGCCCAGCAGGGCGACGATGCCGCCTTCCGGCACGGTCAGCGAAACGCCCTTCAGCACCAGGATGACGTGGTTGTAGATCACCTCGATGTTGTTCACAGCGAGGATGGTCGAAGCGGACGTCTCGGTCTGCCGTGCATTGGCGTCCATGTCACTCTTCCGGCGCTAGGCGTTGGGCGGTCCGGTCCGGGCGAATGAGGCGCGGGCCGGCGGATCTAGTGCCGGTCCGCAGCCTCGCCGCGGACCGGATGTTTCTCGAGACTGCCTGGCTCAGTTGGCCGGGCAGGCGTCCTCACGCGTCGGCCACGGGGCGTTCGACGTCGCGTAGTCCTTCGAGGCCTGCATCAGGATCGGCGTGACCTCTTCGGTCATCGGCGAGAACCAGTCGGTCGCCGGGGTCCACTTCTCGCCATCCCATTCCTGGATGAACAGCGAGTGGTGACCGGAGTGGTTGGCGCAGGTGATCTCGATCGGCGCGATCATGCCCTTCAGGCCGATGGCCTCCAGACGTGCCTCGTCGATCTTCAGGTTCTCAAGGCCGACGCGCATGTCCTCGGCGTTGATCACCTTCTTGCCGGTCATCTCCTGCGCGGTGCGGATCGCCTCGACCATGTAGACCGCGTTGACGACGCCGCGGTTGTAGAGGTTCTCGCCCACCGTGCTCGCCGGGGTGCTCGACTTGCCCGCATCCACGACCAGCTTCTTGATGTCCTGCAGCGCCGGGTAGTCGGCACCGACATTGTTGAAGCTGACGGACTTGTAGCCCTTGGCGCCCGCGCCGCCGGCCCGTGCGTCCTCATCGCCGCCGGCCCACCACACGCCGATGAACTTCGACATGTCGAACCGGTTCTTCACCGCTTCCTTGATGGCGGTCGGGTTCATGGCGCCCCAGCCCCACATCACGACATAGTCGGGACGATCGCGGCGGATGGACAGCCACTGCGACGACTGGTTCTGCATCTCCTTGCCCGGGACCGGGTACTGCAGCACCTCGAAGCCGTACTTCTGGGCAAGGTTCTCGAGCAGCGGGATCGGCTCGCGGCCGTAGCCGGCGTCAAGGAAGATGTAGCCGATCTTCTTGCCCTTGAGGCCTTCCATGCCCCCTTCCTGCTCGCCGATATACTTGATGATCGCCGACAGGCCGTCCCAGTACGTGTCCGGCGGATTGAACACCCACGGGAAGGTGTTGCCATCGGCCGCGGCGGACAGGCCATAGGCCATCGACAGGACCGGGATCTTGTCGACCGACGACTTGGGGATCACCTGCAGGGTAATGCCCGTCGACCAGGGGTTGAACACCAGCGTGTTCTTCGCCTTGGCCTGCTCGTAGCACTCCACGCCCTTCTGCGTGTCATAGCCGGTCTCGCACTCGTCGAAGGCGATCTTGACACCGTTCACGCCGCCGTCGCGCTCGTTGATCATCGCCAGGTAGTCGGACATGCCGTTGGCGATGTGGATCCCCGAGCCGGCATAAGGGCCGGTCCGGTAGGTCGGAAGCTGGATGTAGACGGAGTCCTCGGCGAGAGCCGGGGCGGCGAAGGACGCCGCCAGGCCCAACAGGACCGATCCCGCCAGGAGAGTTTTCATTCGCATGTCTTTCCTCCCATACGTGCCCCTTGCGGAGCCTTGCCAGTGGAGCCTCGCCATTTGGACCGGGTCCGGCTCGCGCCCCGATGGCATACAAGGGTCGCCCCTCCCACGCGGATCCTCCCTGATCACGCGTACGGGAACGGCCAGACCCTGAGCTTCTCCTTGCCGATCGCCCACAGCCGGGCCAGCCCGTGCGGTTCGACGATCAGGAAGAAGATGATGAGCGCGCCGATGACCATCTGGGCGACCTGGAACACGGTCTCGGCGGCGACATCGACGCCAAGAGCCGGCAGGCCGACACGCAGCAGGATCGGAAGGATCCAGATGAACGCCGCGCCGAAGAAGGACCCCACCAGCGAGCCGAGGCCGCCGATGATCGCCATGAACAGCACCTGGAACGACAGGGTGATCGAGAACACCGCAGGCTCGGAGGCGCCGAGATAGAAGAACACGAACATCGCGCCGGCGACGCCGCACACATAGGACGACACCGCAAAGGCCGAGAGCTTGGCGATGAGCGGGCGCACGCCCATCAGTTCGGCGGCGATGTCCATGTCGCGGATCATCATCCACTGCCGGCCGATGCGGCCGCGGATCACGTTCTTGATGAGCAGGGTCATCACCACGACGATGGCCAGCACCACGTAGTAACGGGCCGTGCCGCTGGCCGCCGGGCCGGTGATCAGCGTGCCGAAGACCTCGCGGCCCGGCACCTCGATCGCGCCCGACGAGTTGTAATTGTACAGCCACGGGATGCGGATGAAGCACCACTCGAGGAAGAACTGCGCGGCAAGCGTCGTCACGGCGAGGTACAGGCCCTTGATGCGCAGCGACGGCAGGCCGAAGACCACGCCCGCGGCCGCGGCAAAGATGCCCGACAGCAGGATGTGGACGATGACGTTCACATCCGGGAAGATCGTCACCAGCTTGTAGCAGCTGTAGGCGCCCACCCCCATGAAGGCACCGGTGCCCAGCGACAGCTGGCCGGCGTAACCCGTCAGGATGTTGAGGCCGATCGTGGCGAGCGCCAGGACCAGGAAGGGAATGGCGATGGCCGAGAGCGTGAACTCGCTCGCCGCCAGCGGCAGCAGTAGGGCAACCACGAGAATGACGGCAATGCCGATACGGTCCTGGCGGATCGGGAAGATCTGCTGATCGGCGGCATAGGTCGTCTTGTACTGGCCGGCTTCACGATAGAACATGGCTGGCTCCTCAAATCCGCTCGATGATCTTTTCGCCGAACAGGCCCTGCGGTCGGAACAGCAGGAAGATCAGCGCGATGACATAGGCAAGCCAGCTTTCGATGCCGCCTCCCACGAGGCCGCCCCAGTAGATCTCGCCGACCTTCTCGCCGATACCGATGATCAGCCCGCCGATGATGGCGCCCGGGATGGAGGTGAAACCGCCGAGGATCAGCACCGGCAGCGCCTTCAGCGCCACGATCTCCAGTGCGAAGGACACGTCGGAGCGCGCGCCCCACATGATGCCGGTGGCCAGCGCGACGATGCCGGCGGCGAACCAGACGATCGCCCAGATCTGGTTGAGCGAGATGCCCACCGACAGGGCCGCCGTGTGGTCGTCGGCCACCGCGCGCAGGGCGCGGCCGATACGGGTGCGGTTGAAGAAGAGCGCGAGCCCGCCGACCATCAGCAGCGCGATGACCGCTGCGGCGATGTCGATATGCTGGAGGATCACCAGGCCGCGCTCGCCCATCTCGAAGGCCGTCGAGCCCGTTGGCAGGCCGAGTTCGGAGGTGATCATCTGCTTCGGCTCGCCGCCGAAGATCACTTCGCCGAGGCCGATCAGGAAGTAGGTCATGCCAATGGTCGCCATCAGCAGGATGATGTCCGGCTGGCCGACCAGCGGCCGCATGACGAACTTTTCGATGCACACGGCGAGGATCGCCATGATGCCGATTGCCAGGATCAGCGCCAGCCAGGCCGGCACCCCCTTCTCGTGCAGGCCGACCAGAGACAGGCCCGCGAACACGACCATGATGCCTTGCGCGAAGTTGAAGACGCCCGAGGCCTTGTAGATCAGCACGAAACCGAGCGCGATCAGGGCGTAGAGCACACCGGCGACGAAACCTTCCCAGACCACCTGGATCAGGAAGTCCGGCGCGTCGACCATCTGCACGAAGGGGTCGATGAGGATGTTGTAGAGCATGTCCATTAGTGCGGAACCCCGAGATACGCGTCGATCACATCCTGGTTCGACTGCACCTCCTCCGGAGGCCCGTCGGCGATCTTGCGGCCGTAGTCGAGCACCACGACGCGGTCGGACAGGTCCATGACCACGCCCATGTCGTGCTCGATCAGCGCAATCGTCGTGCCGAACTGCTGGTTCACGTCGAGGATGAAGCGGCTCATGTCCTCCTTCTCCTCAAGGTTCATGCCCGCCATCGGCTCGTCGAGCAGCAGCAGTTCGGGCTCCATGGCCAAGGCCCGGGCCAGCTCCACCCGCTTTTGCAGGCCGTAGGGCAGCCGGCCCACCGGCGTCTTGCGGATCGCCTGGATCTCGAGGAAGTCGATGATCTCCTCGACCTTGCGGCGATGCTCGATCTCCTCGTTCAGCGCCGGCCCCCAGTGCAGGCACTGCCAGAAGAAGTTCTTGTTCATCTTCAGGCCGCGGCCGGTCATGATGTTGTCGAGCGTGGTCATGCCCTTGAACAGCGCCACGTTCTGGAACGTGCGGGCAATGCCGTGGCTCGCCGCCTCGTAGGGCTTCATCTTCCGCCGGACCTGGCCGCGCCAGGTGATCGTCCCCTCCTGGGGATGGTAGAAGCCGTTGATGACGTTGAGCATCGAGGTCTTGCCGGCACCGTTCGGCCCGATGATCGCCCTCACCTCACCCTTGAGGATGTCGAAGGAGATGTTGGTGATCGCCTTCACGCCGCCGAAGGACAACGAAACGTTGTCGACGCGCAGAAGGACTTCGCCCTTGGTCAGGCCGGAATGCCCGGCCATGCCGGCGGGGTCGACAAAGGCGTTCATTCTGCCGCCTCCCTGAGGCCGCTGCTTGCGGCCGGATAGGTCTGCATGTCGCGGATCTCGACGGTGGCCTCGATCGCGCCCTTCCGGCCATCCTCGAAGGTGACCTCGGTGCGCACATGCTTGTTGGTGGAACCGTCGTAGAGCGCCTCGATGAGCGGGGCGTAGCGGTCGGCGATGAAGGAGCGGCGGACCTTCTGCGTGCGCGTCAGCTCGCCATCGTCGGCGTCGAGCTCCTTGTGCAGCACCAGGAAGCGCTTGATCTGCGCGCCCGCCATCATCGGCTCGTTCGCAAGATCGCGGTTCACCTCGTCGACATGGCTGCGAACCATCTCGTAGACCTGCGGATGCGCCGCCAGCTCCTGGTAGGAGGCATAGTTGACGTTGTTGCGCTCGGCCCACGATCCCACGGCGGTCAGGTCGATATTGACGAAGACGCCGCAGAAATCGCGGCCGTCACCGAAGGCCACGACCTCCTTCACGTTGGGATAGAACTTCAGCTTGTTCTCGATGTATTTCGGCGCGAACAGCGAGCCGTCGGTGAGCTTGCCCACGTCCTTGGCACGGTCGATGATCTTGAGATGGCCGTTGTCGGCGATGAAGCCCGCATCGCCCGTCAGCACCCAGCCGTCCTCGGTCTTGGTGGTGCGGGTGGCCTCCTCGTTCTTGTAGTAGCCGACGAAGACGCCCGGCGAGCGGTAGAGCACCTCGCCGTTCTCGGCGATCTTGATCTCGACGTCCGGCGCCGGCATGCCGACCGTGTCGCCGAAAATCTCGCCGTCCGGCTGCATGGTGATGTAGACGCTGGCTTCGGTCTGGCCGTAGAGCTGCTTCAGGTTGAGGCCGAGCGAGCGGTAGAAGCGGAAGATCTCCGGGCCGATCGCCTCGCCGGCAGTGTAGCCGACGCGCAGACGGGTAAAGCCCATCTGGTTCTTCAACGGTCCGTAGACCATGAATTCGCCGAGCTGGTAGAGCAGACGGTCGACCAGCGACACCTTCTCGCCGTTGAGGATCGGCTCGCCGACCCGGCGCGCCAGCGCCATGAAGCTGTCGAACATCTTCTTCTTGAGCCGGCCGGCATCTTCCATGCGGACCATGATGAGGGTCAAAAGGCCCTCGAAGACGCGCGGCGGGGCGAAGAAATAGGTCGGGGCGATCTCGCGCCGGTCCGACAGCACCGTTTCGAGATTTTCCGGGCAATTGACGCAATAGCCGGCGAGATAGGCCTGGGCGAGCGAGAACACGTGGTCGCCGATCCAGGCCATCGGCAGGTAGGCGATGGTCTCCTCGGTCTCGTTCAGCTTGTCGAAGGCGTTGCCGTTGCGCGCCGAGATGACGAGGTTGTCGAAGGACAGCATCACGCCCTTCGGCCGGCCGGTGGTGCCGGAGGTGTAGAGCATGACCGCAAGGTCGGCGCCCTTCGTCGCGGCGATGCCCTCGAGCCAGGCCTTTTCGCGCGCGCCGTCCTCGGCAAGCGCGGCGCGGCCGTTCACCTGCAGCTGCTCGAAGGAGTGGAGCCGGGTGTGGTCGTAGTCGCGCAGGCCCCGCGGATCGTCGTAGACGATGTGCTCGAGCCTCGGCAGCTGCTCCGACATGGAGAGAAGCTTGTCGACCTGCTCCTGGTCCTCGACACAGGCGAAGCGAACCTCCGCGTGCTCCAGGACATAGGCCATCTCTTCGGCAACTGAGTCCGAATAGAGCGGGACCGGCACGCCGCCGAGCGACTGCGCCGCGACCATCGACCAGTAGAGCCGCGGACGGTTGGCGCCGACGATGGCGATCCTGTCTCCCGGCTTGAAGCCGGCGTCCTGCAGACCGATCGAAAAGGAGCGGATTTCCTCCAGCACCTGCGACCAGGTCCAAGTCTGCCAGATTCCGAGATCCTTCTCGCGCATGGATGGCCGGTCCGCGAAGACACGGGCATTGCGCAGAAGAATTTTCGGAAAGGTGTCCTCGTCGAGGCGCTCGACGACGGGCGACCCTGCCATGCGTTTCTTCCCCTCTGGACGCCCCGTTTTCGGGGTCGTTCGTTTCAGCGTTGCCAAGACGCAAGTGGTCTCAGCGGCGACAACCCCTTCTCTCTTGTTGGAGACTCGGCACGGGTTGACGCGGATTTCCGCTTAAAGGCAACGCTAGGGCCCCAGCGTTGCGCCAGTATGTGCCAAATGCAACGAATTGTTTCAGGGGCGAGGAAGACCCAGTATCGACGAGAGACGATATCGACAGCGGCCAAGCGCTGGATAAACTCGCCCCATGACACGCCGCGACCTGTATCGCGAGCGGCTCGACCTGTTGCAGGCGGCGCTCGATCACATCAACCAGGGGTTCTCCGTCTTCGACGCGGACCTGCGCCTCGTTGCCTGGAACCGTCAGCTGTTCTCGATGCTGGAGTTTCCCTGGCACCTGGCCCGTCGCGGCACGCATCTGTCCGCCTTTCTCGAGGTGAACGCGGCACGCGGCGAATACGGCCCAGGCGATGTCGGCGACATCGTCGCGCGCCGGGTCGAGCGGGCAAAGCTGTTCGAGCCGCACACCTTCGAGCGGGTACGCCCCGACGGTCAGGTGGTGATGGTGACCGGCGCGCCCCTGCCCGAGGGCGGCTTCGTCACCACCTATACCGACATCACCCGCGAGCGGCAGCACCAGGCCTCGCTGGAGCGCACCGTCGCCGAGCGCACGCACCAGCTGCGCCAGAGCGAGGACTGGCTGCGCCTCGTCACGGAAAACATCCCCGCACTCGTTGCCTATATCAGCCCCGGCCCGATCTACCGCTTCGCCAACCGCCGCTATGCCAAGTGGTTCGACCAGACGGTGGAATCCATCGCCGGCCGGCATGTGGGCGACATTCTCGGCCCCGACCTTTATGCCCGGCTCGAGCCGCATATCGAGAAGGCCTTCCAGGGCCAGGCGGTTTCCTATGAATATTCGCGCACCCGGCCGACCGGCGTCGTCGCGCATATGCGCTCCACCCTCATCCCCGACCGTACGCTGGACGGGCGGGTGCTCGGCTGCTTCGTGCTGTCGCTGGATGCGACCGAGCAGAAGCGCAGCGAGGCGGCCCTGGCCCAGGCCCAGCGCATGGAGGCGGTCGGCCAGCTGACCGGCGGGCTGGCGCACGACTTCAACAACCTGCTGACGATCATCATCGGCAACGTGCTGGCGCTGAGGCGCAAGGTCGACCTCCCGGCGATGCCCGACCTTGCCATGCATCTCGATCCAATCCACCAGGCCGCCCAGCGCGGCGCCGACCTGACCCGGCGCCTCCTGGCCTTCGCCAGAGGCGATGCTTCCGACGTGCGGCCGCTGCGGCTCGCCCCGCTGACGGCGAATGTGGAAGGACTGCTTGCCGGCTCCCTGCCGAAATCGGTGGAGCTGGTGCTCGACCTTGCCGCATGCGACGCTATCGTGCGCATCGACCCGGCGGAGTTCGAGAATGCGCTGGTCAACCTGGTGCTCAATGCCCGCGATGCGATGCCCTCGGGCGGGACCATTTCCATCTCGCTCACCTGCGCCGATCTCAACCGGGCGGAGGCCGACCGGTTCGGCGTCATGCCCGGCGCCCATGCGTTGCTGGAGGTACGGGACAACGGCGAGGGCATGAGCGAGGAGGTGCGCCGCCAGGCCTTTGACCCGTTCTTTTCAACCAAGCCTTTCGGAACGGGCAGCGGCCTCGGCCTGCCGACCGTCTATGGCTGCGTGCGGCGCAGCGGCGGCGGCATCCTGATCGACAGCACCCCGGGAGAAGGAACGGTGATCCGCCTCGCCTTTCCGGTGATCGACGCCGAGCCGGGCCAACACGACAACGCAGACGGCGAGCCCGCCGCCGACGGCAACGGCGAACTGGTGCTGGTGGTGGACGACGACACCGACGTCGCCGACGTGGTGCGCGACCAGCTCTGCGCCCTCGGCTATTCGGTGCTGGTGACCGGCAGCACGGACGACGCGCTGGACCTTGTGCGCGACGTCGAGGACATCCGTGCGGTGCTCAGCGACATCGTCATGCCGGGCCAGACCAACGGCATCGCGCTTGTTGCCGAGCTAAGAAAACGGCGGCCGGGTCTTCCGGTGGCGCTGATGACCGGTTACCGTCAGGGGCCGACGCTTGAGGCCCAGTCACCGGACTGCCCTGTGCTGCCAAAACCCTTTTCCAGCCGCCTGCTCGCCCGGACCATGAACGAGATACTTGCTTCATGAACCATCCCGACCCCATCCAGGGTGGAGACGCCGCCGCCGGCGCGGACCCGCTCGTCTTCATCATCGAGGACGAAGCCGACATCCGCGCCCTGCTGGCCGATACGCTCTCCACCTACCGGTTCCGCACGGAAGTCTTCGCGACGGCCGACGCGGCCCTGATCGGCATCGGCCAGCGCATGCCCGCCGCGATCATCCTCGACCTCGGCCTGCCCGACATGGACGGGATGGAGATGATCAACCGGGTGCGCGCGCGCGGGCCCGTGCCGATTCTCGTGCTCTCCGCCCGCGCCCATGCCTCCGACCGGATCATGGGGCTGGAATTCGGCGCCGACGATTATGTGGTGAAGCCGTTCGACCCGCGCGAAATCGTCGCCCGGGTACGCTCCCTCCTGCGCCGCGCCGCACCGGCGGCGGCAACGGGCAGCAGCGAGAGCGGCGAACGGGTGCCCCGGGAATTCGCTCGTTTCGAGAACTGGCGGTTCGAGCCGCAAAGCCACCGCCTCGTCGATCCGGACGGCGAGGAGACGTTCCTGTCGACCGGCGAAGCGGCGATCCTGACAGCTTTGCTGAAAGCCCCCCGCCGGGTGCTCAGCCGCGACTATCTTCTGGAACACGGCGGGCGCGACGACACGCTCGACCGGGCCATCGACGTGCGCATCTCACGGATCCGCAAGAAGCTGACCCGCCCCGACACGCCGACCCTCATCCGGACCGTCTACGGCTCAGGCTACATGCTGACCGCACAGGTTGACTGGGTCTCCGGATAGGGCCGGATCATTTGCCTCAGTGACAGTGATAAGGCTGGGAACCGGCGTGGCAACACTGCCCGCGCGGGCTGTCCTTGCGACATCCACCGCCATGGGCGCTGGCGCTGACCGTTGCAAACGCAACACTCATCAGAACGCAAACCAGCAAATACATCGTCTTCATTTCAAAATCCCCTTAATCGATAAAAAACAAATCTATATTCGAATCAATAAATATTCAAATAGATTACCCACAACTCATCGCAACCATAAGATTTATTAGCGAAACAAAAGATTATTTATGCCAAGAGGCATGCAAATCCTGGAGCCCGCGAAAGACGCGCGATATCAGATCGTTCCGCGTGCCTTGCAGAAGGGCAGAGCCGTTGCCTGCGCGGCAAAGCACAACCGGAAACGAACACGGCCGCCGAAAGGCGGCCGTGAGCTGATTCTTTTTCGAGAAAAGTGCCGAAACCGGTGTGACCGCGCTACCTACTCCGCCGCAAGCCGGGCACTGCGCCCCTCGCGGAACGCCGCAAGCAACTCGGGCAGCCGCGCCTCCGCCTCGTGCATCGAGGCTTCCCGGACCGGGCCGAAGCCGCGGATCGAGCGCGGGAAGGCGAGCAGTGCCTGCGCCGCAGCCGCGTTGCCGGCATCGAGCGCACCCGCCACCTCGTCGACGATCCGCTCATACTCGTCGCGCAGCCGGCGTTCGCGCTGCCGTTCCTGCGTACGCCCGAACACATCGAACGTACCGCCGCGCAGGCCCTTCATGCGGGCAAGCAGGCGGAAGAGCGGCATCATCCAGGGGCCGAAACGGCGCTTGGCCGGACGCCCGGTCCGCTTGTCGGTGCGCGACAGCAGCGGCGGGGCGAGATGGAACTCCAGCTTCTTGAAGCTCTCGAACGTCTCCGACAGCTGGCGTGCGAAACTCTCGCCGGTGAACAGGCGGGCGACCTCGTATTCGTCCTTGATCGCCATCAGGCGGAAGAGCTCGCGCGCCACCGTTTCGCGGATTTCCTCGCCGGACGCGCCGAGACGGCTTGCCGCCTGCGACAGGCGCGCGACGCGCTCGCTGTAGCGCGCCGCATAGGCCGCGTCCTGGTAGTCGGTGAGGAAGGCGGCACGGCGCGCGACCATCTCCTCGACGCTTTCCGACAAGCGCCGGTGCTCGAGTTGGTCGGGACGCGACTTTACCGCCCGCACCACCGCCTCCGGATCCACCGCCGCGACCCGGCCCCAGGCAAAGGCGGACAGGTTCATCTCCACCGACACCTTGTTGAGGCGGATCGCCTCTTCCAGAGCCTCGCGGGTGAGCGGCAAGGCACCGAGCTGCCAGCCGAAGCCGAGCAGGAACATGTTGGCGGCGATGGCATCGCCGAAGAGTTCGGTGGCAAGCTCCGTCGCATCGATGAAGCGGGCGCGGTCAGGCCCTGCCGCCTCACTGAGCGCCGCCACCAGGCGCCGGCCGGGAAGGCTGAAGTCGGGATTGCGGGCAAAGTCGCCCGGCAGGGTCTCGTGGGTGTTGATCACCGCGAAGCTCCGTCCCGGCGTCATCGCCGAGAGGATCTTGGCCGAGCCGGCAACGACGATATCGCAACCGAGCACCAGATCCGCCGAGCCGGGGCCGACGCGGATCGCCGAGATTTCCTCGGGCCGCGGCGCCAGCTTCAGATGGCTGATCACCGCCCCGCCCTTCTGGGCAAGGCCGGCCATGTCGATGATGCCGCAGCCGAGCCCGTCGAGATGGGCGGCCATGCCGATCACCGCGCCGATGGTGACGACGCCGGTGCCGCCGACGCCGGTGATCATCACCGAATGCATGCCGGTGAGCGGAGCGATCTGCGGCTCGGCGACCTGCGGTGCCGCCGGCGGCATCACCGCACGGCCCTTCAGCACCCCCCCGCGCACGCTGACGAAGGACGGGCAGAAGCCCTTCACGCAGGAGAAGTCCTTGTTGCAGGACGACTGGTCGATCGTCCGCTTGCGCCCCCACTCGGTCTCTACCGGCTGGATGGCGACGCAGTTGGACTGCACGCCGCAATCGCCGCAGCCCTCGCAGACCAGCTCGTTCACCACCACCCGCTCGTCCGGATCGGGGAAGAGGCCGCGCTTGCGCCGGCGCCGCTTCTCGGCGGCGCAGGTCTGGTCGTAGATGAGAACGGTGAGCCCCGGCTCGCCGGCAAGCTCGCGCTCCACCTCGATCAGCTCGTCGCGGTGATGGATTGCGGTGCCGGACGGCCAGGCGGTCGCCGGGGGATATTTGCCCGGCTCGTCGGTGACGATGACGACCCGCCGCGCACCTTCCGCCGCGACCTGCCGGGCGATCTCGTCGACGCGCAGGCCGCCGTCATGGGACTGGCCACCGGTCATCGCCACCGCATCGTTGTAGAGGATCTTGTAGGTGATGTTGACGCCGGCCGCCTTGGCTGCGCGGATCGCCAGCGCGCCCGAGTGGTTGTAAGTACCGTCGCCGAGATTCTGGAAGACGTGGCCGGTGCGCGAGAAATGCGCTTCGCCGACCCAGTTGGCACCCTCACCGCCCATCTGGGTGTAGCCTTCCGTGTTCCGGTCCATCCACTGGACCATGTAGTGGCAGCCGATGCCCGCATAGGCGCGGCTGCCCTCGGGAACGCGGGTCGAGGAATTGTGCGGACAGCCGGCGCAGAAATACGGGCTGCGCACGGCAACGTCCCGCGTCGCGGCAAGGCGCAGGAACCGCTCCTCCAGATCCGCAAGACGGGCGGAGAGCGCATCGGAGGCGCGCCGCCGCGCCACCCGGCGGCCGATCTCGCGGGCGATCTGGATCGGCTCCAGCGCGCCGGGCGCTCGGAACAGCACGGCTCCTTCCTCATCGGCCTTGCCGATTACCGCCGGGGCGTCGGTCATGCCGTAGAGGATTTCCTTGACCTGCGGCTCGATCAGCCCGCGCTTTTCCTCCACCACGATCAGCAATTCGAGGCGCTGCGCGAAATCGCGCAGACGGCCCGGCGACAGCGGCCAGGGGCAGCCGATCTTGAGGAAGGAAACGCCGAGATCCGCGGCCGCCACCTCGTCGATGCCGAGCAGGTCCAGCGCTTCCAGCACGTCGAGATAGCTCTTGCCGGTGGAGACGATGCCGACAACGGGCCGGCGGCCGCCCGACAGCACCACCTTGTCCAGCGGATTGGCGGCGATGAAGGCCTTGGCCGCCGGCAGCTTGACTTCGTGCAGGCGCGCTTCCTGCACCAGGGGATGATCGGAAGGGCGAATGTGCACGCCATCCGGCGGGAAGGGAAAGTCGGGAAGCACCGGCAGGACCCGGTCGAGCCGCCCGTCGATGGTCGCGGTCGATTCGACATTGTCCTTGACCAGCTTCAGGCCGGCCCAGATGCCGGCATAGCGCGACAGGGCCCAGCCGTAGAGGCCGAAATCGAGGATCTCCTGGGCGCCGGCAGGATTGAGGATCGGCATCATCGCATCGACCAGCGCGAATTCCGACTGGTGGGCCGTGGTGGAGCTCTCGCAAGTGTGATCGTCGCCCATCAGCGCCAGGACGCCGCCATGGCGCGAGGTGCCTGCGAGATTGGCGTGGCGAAAGGCATCGCCCGAGCGGTCGACGCCCGGCCCCTTGCCGTACCAGATGCCGAAGACACCGTCGTAGCGACCCTCGCCGCGCATTTCCGCCTGCTGGGTGCCCCACAGTGCGGTAGCGGCCAGGTCCTCGTTGATCGCCGGCGAGAACACGACGTCCTGCGGGGCAAGCAGCCGCGCGGCCTTCTGGAACTGCTGGTCGAGCGCACCGAGCGGCGAACCGCGATAGCCGGTGACATAACCGCCGGTGTTGAGCCCGGCGCGGCGGTCCCGCTCCTTCTGCATCAGCACCAGACGGATCAGCGCCTGGGTGCCGGAGATGAAGATGCGCTCCCTCGAAAGGTCGAACTTGTCGTCGAGCGAGACCGTATTGCGTGCCATGTGAACTCCCTCCCTGCGAGCGCTCTCACGCGCGCCCGCTGCGCCAAGGTTCTTTCCCAACCCCCGGTGCCGTCAAATGAAATCCGCAACCCGATCGGATCAATCCTCTCTCGCAGGCGGCTGTTCCACACCCTTTCGCCGGTCATTTCGCACCTGCAACAGAACTTGCCGCAACGTCCGCACCGCAGATTGTCGGCGCGATGCCGGCAAGGCGATTTTGCCTGCAACCCATGCAGCATTGCTTTTGCAATGGGCGCAAAGCTGCTAAGCAAACGCCCATCGTCATATGGGGAAGCGGGCCGGAACGGCGAATACGTCGACGCCCCGCTGGGGGAACTACCGGAGAAGGTCTGTGATGAAACTCGAGAACGCGCGCCGCCAAACGCGCGATTGGGAGTGAGCCCGTGCGTGCGCTTGCCCTGATCGTCCGCATCATCAGCGGTATCAACGCGCTGGTCGGGAATGTGTTTTCCTGGCTTTCGCTGGCCATCGTCGCCGTCTGCTTCACCGTCGTGGTGCAGCGCTATGTCTTCGCGATCAGCTATGTCTGGATGCAGGATCTTTACGTCTGGCTGAACGGCGCCATGTTCACCGCCGTTGCGGGATTCGCGCTGCTGCGCAACGACCATGTCCGCGTCGACATCTTCTACCGGCCCGCCAGCATTCGCCGCAAGGCGATGGTGGACCTGATCGGCGTCTTCCTGTTCCTGCTGCCCTTCACCTATGTGGTGATCAACTTCGGCTGGACCTTCGTCGCCCGCTCCTGGCGCCTGCACGAGGCGTCGGCCAATGTCGGCGGCATGCCCGGACTGTTCATCCTGAAGTCCTTCATCATCGCCTTCGCCGCGCTTCTGGCCCTGCAGGGTATCGCCATGGCCGCCCGGGCGATCCTGGCTCTGGCCGACCGGGAAGACCTTCTGCCGCCGCATCTGCGCTACGAAAGCGTCGCCGCATCCACTGGGGAGGCTGAGGCCTGATGGATCCCGTTCTTATCGGCGAGCTCCTGTCGGGGCTCATGTTCTTCGGCATTATCGGCTTCCTGCTGCTCGGCTTCCCGGTCGCCTTCACGCTCTCCGGCGTGTCGCTGATGTTCGGCCTCGTCGGCATGTGGTTCGGCGTCTTCGACCCGTCCAATCTCGGCAGCCTGGCCAACCGCTACATCGGCTACATGACCAACGAGGTCCTGGTCGCCGTGCCGCTGTTCATCTTCATGGGCGTCATGCTGGAGCGCTCGAAGATCGCCGAACAGCTGCTGCTGACCATGGGCAAGCTGTTCGGCAACCTGCGCGGCGGCCTCGGCATGTCGGTGATCGTGGTGGGCGCGCTGCTGGCCGCCTCCACCGGCGTCGTCGGTGCCACCGTCGTGACGATGGGCCTGATCTCGCTGCCGGCGATGCTGCGCGCCAATTACGACCCGCGCCTCGCCACCGGCGTCATCTGCGCCTCGGGCACGCTCGGCCAGATCATCCCGCCCTCGACCGTGCTGATCTTCATGGGCGACATGCTGTCGGGCATCAACGCCCAGGTGCAGATGTCGAAGGGCAACTTCGCTCCCACGCCGGTCTCGGTCGGCGACCTGTTCGCCGGCGCGCTGCTGCCGGGCCTGCTGCTGGTCGGCCTCTACCTGTCCTGGACGATCTTCAAGGCGATCGTGGATCCCAAATCCTGTCCGGCAACGCCCGTGCCGCAGGAGGAGAAAGCGCATCTCTTCCGCGAGGTGCTCACCGCGCTGCTGCCGCCGTTGATGCTGATCCTGGCCGTGCTCGGCTCGATCCTCGGCGGCGTCGCAACGCCGACGGAAGCGGCTTCCGTGGGCGCGGTCGGTGCGCTGGTGCTCGCCGCCCTGCGCTGGCGCCTGTCCTTCTCGATCCTGCGGGAAACCGCGATCGCGACGGCGACCATCACCTGCATGGTCTTCATCATCCTGTTCGGCGCTGCCGTGTTCTCCATCGTCTTCCGCCTGATGGGCGGCGACAACCTGGTGCACGAGTTCCTGTCGAACCTGCCCGGCGGCACCCTGGCGGCCGTGGCGGTGGTGATGTTCATCATGTTCCTGCTGGGCTTCATCCTCGACACGTTCGAGATCATCTTCATCGTGATCCCCATCACCGCGCCGATCCTGCTGGCGCTGGACGTCGACCCGGTCTGGCTCGGCATCATCGTCGGCGTGAACCTGCAGACCTCGTTCCTGACGCCGCCCTTCGGCTTCGCACTGTTCTATCTGCGAGGCGTTGCACCGCACTCGGTGTCGACGGCGATGATCTACAAGGGCGTGCTGCCTTTCGTCTGCCTGCAGCTGCTGGCCATCGCGATCCTGTTCATCTTCCCGGAGATCGCAACCTGGCTGCCCAAGCAGATCTACAACTGAGGACCGGTCGCCGCGCACATCCCAGCGCGGCGATCCCTTCCCCGTCCGCAAGGCGGTGTCCCGGGCAACTCCTCGAGACGAACAAAAAACCCCGGCCGCAAGGCCGGGGTTTTTCCGTTTCGGGCTTTCGAAAAGCCTCAAAAAGCTCCGGATGGACCCGCCGTCAGGCGGGCCCATCCGGCGTGTTGCATCAGATCTTGAAGTAGGCCTTGCGCGCCTCGATGAAGGCGCCGTCAGTGCCCTCGGTGCGGGTGCGCAGGATGTTGAGCGACTCGATGAAGCTCTCGGTCGTCTTCTTGACGAGAGCATCGTCGGAATCGCGCAGGCTGGTCAGGATCTCGATCGCAGCCTTGGCACCGGCTTCCATGATGTCGTCCGGGAACTGGCGGACATTGACGCCATGCTCTTCGACGAGCGTCTTCAGGGCACGCGGGTCGTTGGCATAGAAGTCCGAGGCAACCTGGTCGTACTCGGCCTGGCAGACATCGCGGACGATCGCCTGCAGGTCGGCCGGCAGGGCCTGATACTTGGACTTGTTGACGACCAGCTCGGTGGCGAGGCCCGGCTCAACGAAGCTCGGGAAGTAGTAGTTCTTCGCCACCTGATAGAAGCCGAGAGCCAGGTCGTTGTACGGACCGACGAACTCGGCCGCATCCAGCGTACCGGACTGCAGGGCCTGGAAAATCTCGCCGCCGGCCATGTTGGTGACGGTGGCGCCGAGCTTCTCCCACACACGGCCGCCGAGGCCCGGCGTACGGAAACGCAGGCCCTTGACGGACTCAAGGCTCGTCAGCTCGTTGCGGAACCAGCCGCCCGCCTGGGTGCCGGTGTCGCCGGACAGGAAGCCCTGCACGCCGAACTGGTCGTAGATTTCGTCCCAGAGCTCCTGGCCGCCCATGAAGCGCACCCACGCGGTGAGCTCACGCGAGGTCATGCCGTAGGGCACGCCGGTGAAGAACGACAGGGCCGGGCTCTTGTTCTGCCAGTAGTAGGCAGCGCCATGGCTCATCTCGGCCGAACCGTCGATGACCGCATCGAGCGACTGGAGCGGCGGAACCAGCTCGCCAGCCGAATAGACCTGGATGGTCAGACGGCCGCCGGATGCTGCGGTGATGCGATCGGCCAGACGCTGCGCGCCGACACCTAGGCCCGGGAAGTTCTTCGGCCAGGTGGTAACCATGCGCCAGGTCTGGTTGCCCTGCGCGATGGCCGGAGCGGCGAGCGTTGCTGCGCCGGCGCCAACGCCGGCCAGGCCGGCCTTCTTGATGAATGAACGGCGATCCATGCGGTCCCTCCCTTGGGATTTGTCGAGATGTCGAGTCCCTCGCCCGATTTCCCGAACTCGTGTCGGCAACCGGGGTTGCCAGACGTTGCCAAGTACCCTTCTCCTAAAGGCACTTTGACAGCGATATAAACCGCATATGCCTATGGGACACAAGGCCGGCCGATACAACTGCGCGAATTTTCACCATGCCCGGCAAGCCCCTGGCAAAGCCCGCTCCACCTGCGGCCGAGCCGGGCCCGGCGGAGGGGGAACCGGGTGCCACAGGCGTGTGCGGTGGTGGACAAGCGCGCGCCTTTCGCTAATCTCGCGAAACATGACCGGCGACCGGTTGCAGTCGCTCTGCGGGCTTGAGGTCGCGCCCCACGCGGCCAGCCCCTTTCTCGGAGCTTTTCAGGAGCCCAAATGTCCGCCCCCGTTGTTCTCGTCAGCTGCGACGTGAAGGAACTCGACGGCTATGCCTGGCATGCCGCCCCATCGACCTATCTGGAGGCCTTGGTGCAGGGCGCGGGCGCCATGCCGCTGCTGCTGCCGTCCCTGGGCCCCGCGATCGATCTGGACGCGGTGCTCGACCGCGTCGACGGCGTGCTGTTGACCGGCTCCCGCTCCAACGTCCATCCGACCCTGTACGGCGCCGAGGCCCAGGAGAAGGACGGCCCGTTCGACAACCGCCGCGACACAACCACCCTTCCGCTGATCCGCCGCGCCATCGCCCGCGCCCTGCCGGTCTTCGCCATCTGCCGCGGCCTGCAGGAGCTGAATGTCGCGCTCGGCGGCACGCTGGTCAGCGAAGTGCAGGAGATGGACGGACGCCGCGATCACCGGGCCCCGGAGGCGGAGAGCCAGGATGCCCGCTTCGCCCTGGCCCACCATGTGGAGATCGTTCCCGGCGGAAAGCTGGCGGCGGTGCTCGGAGATGCCCGCATCGACGTCAACTCCCTGCACCGGCAGGCGATCGGGCGCCTGGCGCCCGGTCTCACCATCGAGGCCACCGCCGACGACGGCACCATCGAGGCGGTCTCCATCGACGGAGCGGCCTCCTTTGCCCTCGCCACCCAATGGCACCCGGAATACTGGGTCGGCAGCGACGCCGCGTCCTCGCGCCTGTTCGCCGCCTTCGGCGCAGCCTTGCGAGAAAACCGCAGCATGCGCCAGGCAGCCGAATAGCAACGCCGACCGGCACCAAAGATACAAAGAAAGGCCCATCACCATGTCAGGCGGCAACGATCATCACGGTCACCATCACCACGATCACGACCATGATCACCATCATGACCACGACCACGGCTCGCACCTGTCGCAGACCGACGCCCGGGTACGCGCCTTGGAATCGATCCTGATCGACAAAGGTTATGTCGACCCGGCTGCCCTCGACGTGCTGATCGAGACCTACGAGACGCAGGTCGGACCGCACAACGGCGCCCGCGTCGTAGCGAAGGCCTGGAGCGACCCGCAGTTCCACGACTGGCTGATGAGCGATGCCACGGCCGCCATCCACTCGCTCGGCTATGTCGGCCGTCAGGGCGAGCACATGGTGGCGGTCGAGAACACCGCGAGCGAACACAACATGGTCGTCTGCACCCTGTGCTCCTGCTACCCGTGGCCGGTGCTCGGCCTGCCGCCGGTCTGGTACAAGTCCGCCCCCTACCGCGCCAAGGCGGTACGCGATCCACGCGGCGTGCTGGCAGATTTCGGCGTCACCCTGCCGGAGGGCAAGGAGATCCGCGTCTGGGATTCCACCGCCGAGATCCGCTACCTGGTGCTGCCGCAGCGACCGGAGGGCACCGATGGCTGGAGCGAGGAGGAGCTCGCCCGTCTCGTCACCCGCGACAGCATGATCGGCACCGGACTCGCCCTGACCCCGGCCGAGCTTCAGGAGCAGAACGCATGAACGGCGCACAGGACCTCGGAGGCATGATGGGGTTCGGCGCCGTGGTGCCGGAACCGGTCAAGCCGTTGTTCCATGCGGACTGGGAGCCGCGCGCCTTCGCCCTGACCCTGGCCATGGGCGCGACCGGCGAGTGGAATATCGACATGTCCCGCCGCGCGCGGGAAAGCATGGAGCCGGGCCGCTACCTGACCTCGAGCTACTATCAGATCTGGCTGTCTGCACTGGAGCGCCTGCTGGCCGAACGCGACCTTGTCGGCGCCGACGAGATCGCCGCCGGCCGCAGTCTGCGTCCTTCCCGGCCGGTCAAGCGGGTCCTGGCCGCCGGCGACGTCGCCGCCATGCTGGCCCGCGGCGGACCGAGCGAGCGCGAGAGCGATATGCCTGCCGGCTTTGCCGTCGGCGACCGGGTGCGGGCCCGCAACATGCACCCGACCGGCCACACCCGCATCCCGCGCTATTGCCGCGGGCGCGTCGGCGTGATCGAGGCCGTGCACGGCGTCCATGTCTTCCCCGACGCGAGTTCCGCCGGTGACGGCGAGCAGCCGACCTGGCTTTACGGCGTTGTCTTCGACGGACCGGAGTTGTGGGGCGAAGGCACCGACCCTTCGCTCAAGGTGCGTATCGACCTGTGGGAGCCCTATCTTGAAGCCCTTTGAAACAACGGGCGGGCAGACCCCGCTGCCGCCGCTGGAAAACCTGCCCCAACATGACGGCGAGCCGGTTTTCCGCGAGCCCTGGGAGGCGCGGGCCTTTGCGCTCGCCGTGGAGCTGAATGGGCGCGGCGTCTTCACCTGGACCGAGTGGGCGGAAACCCTGTCGCAGGCGATCCGCGACGCCCAGTCGCGCGGCGATCCCGATTGCGGCGACAACTACTATGAGCACTGGCTTGTGGCGCTGGAGACCATGATCACGCGCAAGGCGCTGACCTCCGTCGAGCGCATCGACGCAAGGCAGGACGCCTGGCTACGGGCGGCGGCGGCCACGCCGCATGGCGAGCCGATAGAACTCGGCCGCGACGGCTCCCCGGTTCCGCCGGCCTGAACGGCTTCCACTCCGCATCAATTGCAGGCCTCTTGCCAAGTCGCATGGGGTGCGTCAGGACTGGCAACTGACAATTTTGCCGATCCGATGCAACCCGATACAACCTGGACGCTTCCCTTGCGCGGCGCCCGGGCCTAGTGTGCGACAATGACCCAGGACAAGCCCCTGAGCGGCATGCTGCTCATGACCGGTTTCTGCCTTCTCGCCCCGCTGGGCGATGCCTTTGCCAAGATCCTCGGCGAGACGGTGCCGCTTGGCCAGTTGCTGATCGTGCGCTTCGCCCTGCAGGCGGCATTGCTGATCCCGGTCGTGTGGCTTGTGCGGGGCAGCCTGCGCATTCCCATGCGGCTGCTGCATCTGACCGTGCTGCGCACCATCCTGCACATTCTCGGCATCGCGGCGATGTTTGCCTCGCTCCGCTTCCTGCCCCTAGCCGACGCCATCGCCATCGCCTTCGTCATGCCGTTCCTGATGCTGCTGCTCGGTCGTTTTGTGCTGGGAGAGGAAGTCGGGCCTCACCGGCTGATGGCCTGCGTCGTCGGCTTTGTCGGCACCTTGCTGGTGATCCAGCCGAACTACGCCGCCGTCGGTGCCCCTGCCCTGCTCCCGCTTGGAGTCGCAGTCGCCTTCGCCCTGTTCATGATGGTCACCCGCAGCATCGCCAAGGCGACGGACCCGATCAGCCTGCAGGCGGTCAGCGGCCTCATCGCCACAGCCATTCTCGGCAGCGCCTGGCTGGTCTTTTCAGGTGCAGGCATGCCCGGGCTCGGCTTCGTTTCGGTAGACGGGCGGGAAATCTGGCTGCTGGGGGCCATCGGGGTCGTGGGGACCCTGGCGCATCTACTGATGACATGGTCGCTGCGGCTTGCCCCCGCCGCGACGCTGGCGCCGATGCAATATCTGGAGCTTCCTTTCGCGACGCTGATCGGCTTCGCGATCTTTGCCGACCTGCCCGACACGCTGGCCTCGCTCGGCATCGTGCTGACGATCTGCTCCGGCCTTTATGTCATCCACCGCGAACAAGTGGCCGCGCGCAGACAGGCAACCGCAACGCTTGGCGCCTCTCCGGCCAATGTCGGCAGCAAGGCCTGATCTGTCGTCAGACGGTGCCGCCCCAGCCGAGCGCGGCGACCAGTAGAGACGTTCCCAGCAGGAAGACGACGAGAGCGGCAAAGCCCTCGATGCCGGCGTGAAGACGCGCGGCGGCACGGCCGCCGACGCTGCGCAGCGCCACGTCCTTGGCAACCACCGCAAGCACCGCCAGCACCGAGACCGTCAGACCGGTCCCCACCGCCATGGCGAAGGTCGCTGCAACGCCCGCCAACGCAAGCCCCTGCGAAATGGCAAACACCAGCACCACCAGCGCACCCGTGCAGGGCCGCAGGCCGATGGCCAGGATCACCGACCAGGCTCGGGCCAGCGTGAAGCGGCCGGCCAGCATCGACGGCGGCGGCGCATGCACATGGCCGCAGCTGCCGCAAACCTCGCCCGCCTCGTGGGCGTGGTCATGGTGTTGCGCATGGTCATGGCTGTGATGGTGATCGTGATGCCCGTGCCCATGACCGTGACCGTGACCGTGGTGATGATGGTCGTGATCGTGGGAGTGATCATGCGTGCAGGCTGCCACCGCCTGCGCGCCCAGCGCGACGGGTCGGCGCGGCGTCAGCATCGGCTTCAGGATCTTGCGCCAGACCAGAAAGGCGCCAAGCAGGGCGACGGCCGCGTAGGAGCCGATCTCGAACCAGCGAGTGGTCTCGGTGATGGCGATCGACGTCATCCGCAGCAGCACCGAGGCGATCCCGATCAGCACCACCGCCGTCACCGCCTGGGCGAAGGCGGAAGCGAAGGACAGCGCGATGCCGCGCCGCAGGGTCTCGCCGTTTGCCAGCACATAAGACGAGATCACCGCCTTGCCGTGGCCGGGGCCAGCAGCATGGAAGACGCCGTAAAGAAACGACAGTCCCATCAGCCACCAGCCGGCGCTGCCGTCTTCCTTCATCGCCTTGATCGCCGTCGTCAGCGAGGCATAGAAGGCCTTTTGCTGCTGGGCGATCCAGCCGAAGAAGCCGGAGAAGATCCCGCCAGGCGCGACGGACGGCTCAACCAGGCCGACGCCGAAGGGCGAAGGCGAAGCCAGCGCCGGTGTGGCGGCAACGACCACGAGACAGGCAAGCGCCAGAAAAACAGGAAGCGAGGACGGAACGCGCGGGGCGGAACGGGTCATCGGATGCCTCATCGGCGGGGCCTCACTTGCAGCCGATCCTTGCGGAGTTCGACAGGGTCTCGGTGATCTGCACCAGATCGGAAGGCAGTTCCCGCTCGGTCTGGGGAATGGCGGCGAGCGTCGTCGCGGTCTGCGGATCCAGCGGCGGCGGAGGCGTGAAGTCGAGTGTGCAGGTCGGCGGCGCGTCCACCATCGCGAAGGGCGTGTCCTGGGTCATCTCGAAGGCGACGAAATAATTCGGATCGAAGACATCGAGTTCGACGGTGGAGGCGTCCATCACCCTCGCCTCGCGCAGCGGCAGCGTGAAGAACAGCGTCAGCCGACCACCGTAGAAGTCGAGCCAGTATTCCTTCGGCGGGTCGAACGCCACCTCGGCGTCGCCCTGCTGCAGGAAGGTGAAGAACTCGTACTCGGCAAGCGACTCTACATTGACCTGTGCCAGCGGCTGCAGTTCCTCGCGGGAGAGCTCGCCATCGCCGTTCTCGTCGAGGCCCTGCACGGCAAAGGCCGTGAATGCCTCGTCGAAGCTCCAGACATGACGCACGGCCGACAGGCGCCCGGCATCGTCGAACACCACCTCCGCCCGCGCTTCCACGAAGACATGCGGATGGGCCTGGGCCGCACCGGCAAGGCCGGCCGTCAAAGCGGCGGCAATCAATCCGGTCTTCCACATGCGACGCATTTCTCCCAGCCTCGAATCCATGGTGCCGATATTGGCAAACTTCACGGCAACAGCAAGGCAGGCGGTCTCAGCCGGCATACTCGCTGGCCCATGCCCCGAAGGCTCTCATCGGCAGCAAGACCCATTTTCAATAGGATAAATTTTTCGAAAATACGCGCTCTAAAGGATATATTCCTGCATCAATAAACATCTATTCGAACAGAAAAGACGGAAATTTCAAATTCACCGACCTATATTTTTCTTGTCCAGAGAAGAGCGATGCCACATGGCTCGGTGCTGCCCTGCAGGGGCCGCGCCCCCTTCGTGCCATCCGTTGCATGCTGCCTCGACAGGGCAGGAGGAGAGACGTCATGAATGCCCCAGTGATCGGCCGCAAGCTTCAATCGGTGCAGAACGGCATGTTCGATCATCCGGAATTTCGCGGCCACGAGCAGGTCGTCTTCGGTCACGACCGCGCAAGCGGCCTGTTCACCATCATCGCGGTTCACGATACGCGCCTTGGCCCGGCACTCGGCGGCTGCCGCATGTGGGCCTATGCCAACAGTGCAGAGGCGCTGACGGACGCACTGCGACTGTCGCGCGGCATGACCTACAAGAATGCACTCGCCGGTCTCGATCTCGGCGGCGGCAAGGCCGTGATCATCGGTGATGCCCGCAGCGCCAAGACCCCGGACCTGCTCGCCGCGTTCGGTACCCAGGTCGACCGCCTGGGCGGCACCTATATCACCGCCGAGGATGTCGGCATCTCTGCTCCCGACATGGAGATCGTCGCCACGCGCACGGATCACGTGCGCGGTACGCGCGCCACCGGCCTGGGTGATCCCTCGCCCTACACCGCGCTCGGCGTCTTCTGCGGTATCCGCGCGGCGCTGCGCCACCGCTTCGGCTCGGACAGCCTGGAGGGGCGCAGGGTCTGCGTCCAGGGGCTCGGCCATGTCGGCATGGATCTCGCCGGACAGTTGCACCGCGCCGGAGCCCGCCTTGTGCTTGCCGACATCCACAAGCCGACGCTGGAAGAAGCCGTCGCCCGCCTCGGCGCCGAGGCGGTGGCCGCCGACAACGCCCACGCGGCCGATGTCGACGTCTTTGCACCCTGCGCGCTTGGAGCTGGCCTCAATGACGAGACGATCCCGCAGATCCGTGCCGGCATCGTCGCAGGCGCGGCCAACAATCAGCTGGCCGAGGAACGCCACGACGAAGCGCTGCGCGAACGCGGCATCCTCTATGCACCCGACTATGCCATCAATGCGGGCGGGGTGATCTCCATCGCGCTGGCCACCCCGGGCGGCGACGACGCGTTGGTGCGGAGCAAGGTCGAGGCCATCGACGCCACGCTGACGCGCATCTTCGAGCGGGCCGAACGCCTGTCGCTGCCGACGCAGAAGGTGGCCGACACGCTGGCCGAGGAACGGCTCGCCGCAGCCTGAGTATCGGGAACAGACTTGGAGGCAGGCGCGGGATCAGCAGACCTCGCCCTGCCGCCGTCGCTCGGCGAACCACTCGCTGAGGAAATCAACAAAGGCGCGCACCTTGCCCGAAAGGTGCCGCCGATGCGGGTAGACGACATAGATCGCCTGCCCTTCCGGGTGGAAACCTTCCAGCATCGGCTCGAGGCGTCCTTCCGCCAGATCCCGATGCACGAAGATGTAGGGGATGCGCAGGAACCCCAACCCGGCGACGGCCGCAGCACGCGCCGCCTCGGCGCTGTTCACCTCGACACGTCCCTTCACCGGCACGTTGATCCGGTTGCCTTCCACCTGGAACTGCCAGTTGTTCCGGAAGCGGTAATTGTTGTCGATGATGCAGGGAAGGTTCGCCAGTTCCTGCGGATGCAGCGGTCGGCCGAAGCGTGCGATGGCCTCCGGCGAGGCGCAGACCACGCCGCGAAACGGCGCCAGCTTGCGGGCGATCAGACTGGAATCGGTCAGCTCCGCCACACGGATCGCCGCATCGAACCCTTCCTCGACCAGATCGACGAACCGGTCCTCCAGCCGCAGATCCACGGAAATCTGCGGCTCGGCCGCCAGAAAGGCCATGATCGCGGGGTTGAGGAAGTCATCGCCCATCGATCGCGGGGCGGAGATCCGCAAGGTGCCGCGCGCTTCCTGATGCGTGTTCTGGATCGAGGCCTTGAGGTCGTCGATGCGGGTCAGGATATCGCTCGCCTCCTTGTAGAAGGCATGGCCGACCTCGGTCATCGAGATCTGGCGCGTGGTGCGGTTGAGCAGCCGGGCCCCGAGCTCGTCCTCCAGCTCGCCGACATATTTCGAGACGAGAGCCTTGGAGCGGCCCAGCTCGCGCGCGGCGGCCGAAAATCCGCCGGCGTCGACCACCTTCAGGAAACAGCGCATCCGGCTGAGCGTGTCCATGCCTTCCCCTTTCCCCCGACCGGCGCAGGCGCCTCAGGCGTCCCGCCGCCGACGCAGTCGCCGCGTCGCCCTGCCGAATAACCCCGCGCCGAACAGCACCGTCAGGAACCCGCCGGCGGCCGTAACCGCCCCTTCCATCGTCACCGGCACCGCCGGCTCGAAATCCTCGAAGGCGCGGCTGGCGATTTGCGGATCGAGGTCCCGGGCAAGCACGACGAGACGCTCGAAGGGACCGGCCTCGCGAAAGGCCTCCTGCTGCCGCTGCAGGCCCGCAAGGCGATCGAGCGCACGCTGTGCACGCTCGCCCTGGGCTGCGACCAGCCGGTCGGACGAGCTTTCCAGCCGGTCGATGGCCTCGCCCGGCGTGAGACCATGGGTGGCGGCATCGGCACGAAACTCCTCGACCACCTGGGTGAGCGCATCGATGGCCCCGCCGAGCCGCTGGCGGTATTGCTGGGCAAACTCCGGGAGCTGGGACGTGGTAACGCCGCCGAGCATCGCGACGGCCAGTGCCATGGTGCGAGCGATCATGCCCCGTCCCTCCCTGTGAGACCTGCTAGAGCGAGATCAGCCCCGCCTCGCCGGTTTCGGTGCCGAAGGCCAGCTGTGTGCCTTCGTCGTTCCATGCAAGCGCGCTGACCGCCCCCTCGCCCGGACGTCGCAACAACACCTCTTCGCCATCCGAAAAGCGCGCCATCAGCACCAACCCGTCCTGATAGCCGATAGCCACCACCTCCTCGTCCGGATGGCAGGCGACACGCGTGACGATCTGGTCGCCGCGGGTTCCCAGCTGCAAGGGCTGCTGTCCCATCGGCCCGCTCTTTCCGAAGAACGGCCATACGATGGCGGCATTGGCGCCGGAAGTCGCGAGATAGCGCCCCTTCGCCGACCAGCTCATCGAGCGGATCTTGCCGGGATAGCCGGTCATCCGCATGTCCTGTCCGTCGGACAGCCGCCAGCCATGCAGCGCATTCTCCTGCATGGTCGTCACCAGATACTTGCCGTCAGGCGAGAATGTGACGTCCTTGTGCGCGCCCTTCCAGTCGAGCTGCTGGGGCGCTGCGGCCGTGTTGACGAAGCGCAAGGTCGCCCCGTCGTATCGGGCGATCGCCAGCCGCAACCCCTTCGGGGCGAAGGCGAGCCCGCCGACGGCGCGGGGCTGCGAGAAGTCCTTCACAGTGCCGTCGGCCTGGCGGACGAATGCACTGCGCCCTGCACCATAGGCGACCGCGCGCTGCGGACCGGCCGCCAGCATGTCGATCCACTTGCGCGGCATCTCGGCGAGCGTCTCGACGGTGCCGTCGGCGCCAAGGCGCCGCACCGTCCCGTCATCGCCGCCGGACAACAGCGCATCGCCCTCCAGCGTGCGGCAGGCAACGAGCAGCCCGCCGTCATGGACGGGGATGCGGCGCTCGCCTGTATCGGTGAGAAGAAGCACGGCGCCGGCGCCGGAGGCGAAGGCCGGCTGCCCCCGAAGGAAGGCAGCCGCCACGACGAAACCGCCCGGATCGAGCGGAGCAACGGAGACCATCCCGATCAGGCCTCGCACGCCTTGAACGCGACCTCGAGCGCGTCGAAGTCGAGTTCCCGGCCGATCACCACCAGGCGGCTGTTGCGGACCTCACCGTCCTTCCACTCGCGCTGATGGTCGCCCTCAAGGATCATGTGGACGCCCTGCACCACATAGCGCTGCGGGTCGTCCTTGAAGGCGATGATGCCCTTGAGCCGCAAGATGTTCGGCCCGTTGACCTGGGTCATGTCACCAATCCAGCGGAAGAAGACCTGCGGGTCGAGCTCACCTGCGGTCATCGATACGCTCATCACCGAATGCGGCGCGTCGTGGTCGTGGTGATGGTGGTGATCATGGCCGTGATCGTGGTCATGATGGTGATGGTCGTGACCGTCATGGTGGTGGTGATGGTGGTCATGGTCGCAGTCCGGCCCGCACTCATGCGTATGCTCGGCCTCTTCCAGGAAATGCGGATCCAGCGACAGGATCCGTTCCAGGTCGAAGGCGCCGCGGTTGAGCACCTCGTCCAGCGGCACTGCGCAGCGCTCGCTGCGGATCCGCTTGGCATAGGGGTTGATCGACTGGATGCGCGTCTCAACGGCCTTCAGCTCATCGGCGGTCACCAGGTCGGTCTTGTTGAGCAGGATCACATCGGCGAAGGCGATCTGGTCCTCGGCCTCGTCGGTGTCGGCCAGCCGCTGCAGCACGTGACGGCAGTCGACGACGGCAACCACCGCATCGAGCTTGGCCTTGGCGCGCACGTCCTCGTCCATGAAGAAGGTCTGCGCGACCGGCGCCGGATCGGCAACGCCCGTGGTCTCGACCACGATGGCATCGAAGCTGCCCTGGCGCTTCATCAGGTTCTCGACGGTGCGGATCAGGTCGCCGCGAACGGTGCAGCAGATGCAGCCGTTGTTCATCTCGAAGATTTCCTCGTCGGATTCGACGAGCAGGTCGTTGTCGATGCCGATCTCGCCGAACTCGTTGACGATCACCGCATAGCGGGTGCCGTGGTTCTCGCTGAGGATGCGGTTGAGCAGCGTCGTCTTGCCGGCGCCGAGATAGCCCGTCAGCACGGTGACGGGGATCTTGCTGTCCTGGGATAGGGTCATGGCCTTGCCTGTATCTGACTTGGGCGCGGCCCGGCGTGGATCGCCTGCCGCGCTTTCCCGTGAATATGGGGTGCGTTACCCATCGCAGTACCGAATTTTCCGCGCCTTGGCAAAATGTGGCGCGCGAGACGGGTCACCGGGATCTAGAGCAGGAACGGAAAGCCGCCCTCGAGCTTCAGCAGCGCGATCTTTGTCTCGCTGCCTCCTTCCCCCGAATATCCGCCGAGGCCGCCGGCCGACAGCACCCGATGACAGGGGATGATCACCGGGATCGGGTTGGCCCCGCAAGCCTGGCCGATGGGCTGGCCAAAGGTGGAAAGCCGGGCGGCAAGGTCGCCATAAGTGCGCGTTTCGCCGTAGGGAATGGCCAGCAGCTCGCGAAACACCGACTGCTGGAACTCGTTGCCGGCCGGCGCCAAAGGCAGGTCGAAACGCGTCAGGTCACCGGCGAAATAGCGCCGCAGCTGGTCGAGCGCCTCCTCCAGCAGCGGCGTGGGAGACGGATCGCGCCGGCGGCCCCAGCCGACGCGCACGATGGCATCGTGTGCCGCCTCGATCTCGAGCGGTCCGACGGGAGTATCGAGATGCACAACGTCGCTCACAACAACCGCTCCGGAAAGTGCAGGGGGAGATGCCCCTTGCGGCCCAGGACACCAGTCCCCTTCCAAGGGGCGTAAGCCCGCGATATCAAGGGCCTCAATGACTCTACCATGACACACCGTGCGGACGAGATCGCCTGCCCGGTCCCGGGAGGAACCATGCTGAAAACCATCGAAGGCTTCAACAGGATCGGCGAGGAGAACGCCTTCGCCGTTCTGGCGCGCGCCACCGAGCTTGCCCGTACCGGCAAGGACATCATCAATCTCGGCATCGGCCAACCCGATTTCCGCACGCCCGACCACATTGTCGAGGCGGCGGTGAAGGCGCTCCGCGACGGCCATCACGGCTACACACCGGCAACCGGTATCCTGCCCCTGCGCGAAGGCGTTGCAGCGGACATCGAGAAGCGCACGGGCGTTGCGGTTGATCCCGACAAGGTCGTCGTCGTGCCGGGCGGCAAGGTCACCATGTTCATGGCGATCCTCATGTTCGGCGAGCCGGGTGCGGAGATCCTCTATCCGGATCCCGGTTTCCCCATCTACCGGTCGATGATCGAGTTCACCGGCGCAACGCCGGTTCCGGTGCCGATCCGCGAGGAGAACGATTTCGCCTTCTCCGCAGAGGAAACGCTCGGCCTGCTGACGTCGAATACCCGCCTGATCATTCTCAACTCGCCCGCCAACCCGACCGGCGGCGTGACGCCGCGCGCCGAGATCGAAAAGCTGGTGGCCGGCCTTGCCGCACGTCCCGACATCGCCATCCTGTCGGACGAGATCTACGGCCAGATGACCTATGACGGGGCGGTCCACACCTCGCTGCTGGAGTTCGAGGCGATCCGCGACCGGCTGATCCTGCTCGACGGCTGGTCCAAGACTTATGCCATGACCGGCTGGCGCATGGGCTATGCGGTCTGGCCGCAAGCGCTGATCGACAAGGCGCGCAAGCTCGCGGTCAACTGCTGGTCCTGCGTCAACGCACCCGCCCAATATGCCGGTCTTGCCGCGCTGGAAGGCCCGCAAGATGCGGTCGCCGACATGATGCAGGAATTCGACAAGCGCCGGAAGCTGGTGGTGGACGGTCTGAATGCCCTGCCCGGCGTCAGCGCACGCACGCCGATGGGCGCCTTCTACGCCTTCCCCAACATCTCCGCGACCGGCTGGAAGGCGAAGCCCTTGGCAAGCGCCCTGCTGGAGGAAACCGGCGTCGCCACCATCGGCGGGCCGGATTTCGGTATTCTCGGCGAAGGTTATATCCGCCTGTCCTACGCCAATTCGGCAGAGAACATCGCCCGCGCGCTGGAGCGCATGGGCGAGTTCCTGTCCAACAAGGCCAAGTAGGCTTTAGGGCTTCGGATCAGCGCGCTGTCGGAATGAGTGCCGACAGCGCGATTGCCTGCTCGGGCACGAGAAGCAGGAAAGCGCCGGCAGGCGCCACCGAGGCAAGCCCCTCGCTCTCGCCGACGTCGAAGGCGGCAAGCACGCTGCCGTTTTCCAGCACGAACTCGATGCCGCCCTCCGGCGGCACACGCCAGCCCAGCTGCGGCAGCTCGCCGCCCGCCGGGCTTGTGCAGGCGCTCATGTCGGCGCGAAACGCGTCCTGCGGAAAGATGCCGCCGGCAACCTCGGCCTTGAGATCCAGCCGGCAAACCGTCCCGGACACCTCGTCGATGAGCTGCCAGTGACCTGCGACGCGCGCCTCGACCGGCTGAGCGCCCGTGAAGCCGGTGCCGAAGAACACCAGCGAGAACAGCGTGACGGCGACGAGAACGCCGATCCGTTGCATGTGAAGCGCCATGATCCCGTTCCTGCTCCTGCAAGGCGCGCGATGCGCACCCCGGTCCGGCAGCGGACGACGAAGGAACGACCTCAACCGCTCGTAACATCGTCATCCAACTGCAATCGGAACAGGATCGGCTGAACCCATTAACGCTTCGTTAAGCTTGTTCAGACCTTTCGCACGAAAGGCGTCTCGGCAACCGGTGTGACCGGCTTCCCGTTCTGGAACCAGGACAACAGGTTGTCGACGACGAGCTGGCCCATCGCGTTGCGGGTGTGCTGCGACGCCGACCCGACATGCGGGAGCAGGACCACGTGCTCCAAGTCGATGAGCGCCTGCGGCACCCGCGGCTCGTCCTCGAAGACATCGAGACCGGCGGACAGGATCGTCCCGTCCTGCAAGGCCTTCACCAGCGCCGGCTCGTCGATCACCGTTCCGCGGCCGACATTCACGACGATGCCCTCCGGCCCCAGCGCCTGCAGCACCTCGGCATTGACGATGCCCTTGGTGGAGGCCCCGCCCGGCGCCACCACCATCAGCGTGTCGCAGGCCTCGGCCATGCCCAGCAGCGTCTCGTGATAGCGATAGGCGACGTCCGGCTGGCGGGAGCGTCCATGATAGTGGATCTCGAGACCGAAGGCCTCTGCGCGCCTTGCAATCGCCTTGCCGATACGGCCGAGACCGAGAATGCCGAGCTTGCGGCCACGCAGCGTCGCGCGGGTCAGCGGGAACGGTCCCTTGGCCACCCACTGGCCGGCGCGCAGGTAGCGCTCGGCGGCCGGCAACTCGCGCGCTGCCATCAGCAGCAAGCCCATCGCGGTATCGGCGACTTCCTCGCTCAACACATCAGGCGTGTTGGTGACGCAGATCCCCTTCGTCGCGCAGTAGCGCGCATCGACGGAATCGTAGCCGACGCCGAAATTGGCAACGATCTCCAGCGACGGCAGGCGGTCGATAAGTGCGGCATTGACCGGGATATGCGGACCACCCGCCACCGCCTGCACCCTTGCGCAGAGATCGGCCGGCAACGCGGCCACATCCGCAGCCGTCGCGCGGTGGACGGTGAACTGCTCGTCCAGGCTCGTCTCCACCAGCGGCAGCATGCGCCCGAGCATCAGGATTTCAGCCAAGGCCATTATGTCTCTCTCCCTTTCAGATCGAATGAAATGTTGCGGATCGTCACCCCGTTTGACCGCCTCCCGGCGGCGGAGTGCTCTCGCGGATGTTGAGGGACGGCGCGATCATGCGACGCTCGTCGCTGACCGTTTCTCCGCCGATCTGGCGCAGGATCAGTTCCGCCGCCTCGCGGCCGATGCGCTCTGGATTGTTGCAGACGGACGTCAAAGACGGCGAGCCGCCCGCAGCCCCGTCGGTATCGTCATAGCCGCCCACGGCCATGCCGTCCCCCGGCGCCACCCCGGTGCGCTTCAATGCATCGATCAGCCCGAAGGAAATAAGATCGTTGAAGCCGAAGACGGCCGTCGGTCGCGGATTTGCAGCAAGCAGCGCCGGCACGGCCTGGCGCCCATCCGCTTGCGTCATCAGTTCGGGGATGTCGACCTGGGCGGCCGGGTCGAGGCCGGCCGCTTCCAGTGCCTGGCGCCAGCCGAGATTGCGGTCGCGTCCGGCCGAACTGCGGCGCCTGCCGCCGACCATGGCGATGTGTTGGTGCCCCTGCGCGATCAGGTGCTCGGTCAGCATCCGCCCTCCGGCAACGTCATCGCCGCGCACCACCGGCGCGCGCGCGCCGTCCACGTCCCGGCAGATCAGCGTCACGGGAATGCCGGTCTCGACCAGCTGATTGATTTCCTCCGCGGTCGTGTCGACCGAGGCGCACAGAAGCAGGCCATCTATGCGGTGTTGCAAGAGGCTATCGACAAAACTGCGCTGGCGCCGCACGTCGTCGCGGTGATTGCAGATCAGGACGACCTGCTGTTCCCGCCCCAGCTCGTCCTCCAGCGCCCGGAAAATCTCGGCGAAATAGGGATTGAGGATATCGTGGACGGCAATGCCGACCATGTTCGAGCGTGCCGTACGCAAGGCAGCCGCCGACCGGTTGTAGATGTACCCGACGCTGCGCGCATGCGCCTTGATCCGC
This sequence comes from Stappia sp. 28M-7, assembly GCF_014252955.1. Taxonomy (NCBI): domain Bacteria; kingdom Pseudomonadati; phylum Pseudomonadota; class Alphaproteobacteria; order Hyphomicrobiales; family Stappiaceae; genus Stappia; species Stappia quadratibracata. The sequence goes on from NZ_JACMIA010000001.1 coordinate 4,279,251, forward strand.
TCGCGCGTTTCAGCGGCGACCAGCGGCGAGTTGCGCAAGGCAAGCGACACGGTCGCCGTCGAGACCTGAAGTTCGGCGGCCATGTCGCCGAGAGTGATGCGGCGATGGGCGCTGCGCGAGGATCCGCGCGCGGACGGGCCTTCGGAAAGGCCGGATCCAGCCTCGCCCGCGGGCCTTTCGGGACGACCCCGGTTCGGGGAAGATCTGTCGCTCACGATGCGCCCCTCGCGCCGGATCGCGTGTCCGCGACCCTAATCGATTGAAAGATCGCCCATCGCACCATGGCACACAAGGCGAACCTACCCCCGTCCCTGCGATGCAGCCTCGGCCGCCACCTCGGCATGCGAGATCTTGCGCTCGCGGTAGAGGATGTAGAGACCCGAGGCAGTGACGATGGCCGCGCCAATCACCGTGTAGACGGTCGGAACGTCGGCGAAGACCAGATAGCCGAGCGCCACCATCCACAGGATCTGCGTATACATGAAAGGCGCCAGCACCGGGGCGGGCGCCAGCACATGCGCACGGATCAGCGCGAAATGGCCGATACCGCCCAGCGCGCCGGTCGCCAGCAGCAGCACCCAATGCCAGGCACTGGACGGCATCTGCCAGGCGGAAATGCCAAAAGGCGCTATCGCGGTGGCTGCGACGATTGCCGAGATCATCAGCATTCCGACCGGTGAATCCGTCTGCGTCAGCATCCGCGTGGTCAGCACGTAGATCGCATAGCAGAGCATCGAGCAGACCGAGAGAAGCGCTGCCCAGTGCATCTCTCCAAATCCCGGCCGGGTGACGACCAGAATGCCGATGAAGCCGACGATGATCGCCATCCAGCGGCGCATCCCGGCCCACTCGTTGAGCAGCGGCCCTGCCAGAGCAGTCACGACGAAGGGCGTCGCGAACATGATCGAGACCGTTTCGGCCAGCTGCATGTAGCGGATCGCGAAGAAGTTGAACGCCGTCGACCCCAGCAGGCAGAGCGCACGCAGGATCTGCAGCCCCCAGCGGCGCGTGTGCAGCACCTGCGGCGTACGCCAGAGACGGAACAGCAAGATGCCGTAGAAGATATGCGTCATGAACCGCATCCACACGACCTGCTCGGTCGGCAGATACTGGCCGAGATACTTCGCTGTCGTATCGAGGCAGGAAAAGCACAGGAACGCGAAACAGATCAGCGCAATGCCGACGAAACGCTCCGGAATGAGCTGGCGCCAGCCGCTGACAGCCCGTTGCAGGGAATCCAAGATCTACCCTCACTCGTCTGCCGACAGGCGTCGGCAGGTCGACGCACTCCATCGGTCACGACCGGAATCGTGCATTTGTCCTATTAATTAGAGTAGATCAGGGAATGTTGCGACTTGTCATGTCGCGGAAATGCACACCGGCTATGCGCTGGGAGCAACCCGGACCACCGCCCTGCGCAGGGCGAACGCGCAGAGACGCGAAGCGCACCGGGGAGCGCTCCGCAAATTCTTCGAAAAACAGTCGAAAGACCGGCCTACTCGGCGTCATCGACCTCGAGATCGACCTCATCGACGGTCCGCGATCCGAGGTTCTTCTCGACCTGACGCAGAAGCTTGCGCAGCTTCTTTCGGTCCTTCTCGTCGAGACCTGCAAGCGCCTCGCGCTCCAGCCGCTTCCAGGAGCGGTCGACGGTCTCGACCAGCGCCCGGCCCTCGTCGGTGAGAAAGACCCGGGCAAGGCGCCCGTCGGTTTCGGAGGCCGCGCGGCGCAGGAAGCCCTGCGCCGAAAGGCGGGTCACCATCTTGGTGATGGTCGGCGGCTGCACCGAAAGTACAGCCGCGAGCTGGCTCATGGTCTGGCCGTCATCTTCCGACAGGACCTTGAGCACGGCTTCCTGACCCGGATGAAGCCCGATCCGGGAGAGGTGGATGCCTGCGCGCGAACGATGGGCCTTGGCCGTTTGAGCCAGGCGAAACGTCACGCTCTTTTTGTAATTGAACGCCATGTCCCGCCTTCTAATGCCGGCAAATGAAAGCTTGATGACAGCGAACGAAAATCGCGTCCACGCTTCACAGCCAATCCCCGGACATGATGTCCTGCCACGCATAATGCGTCCGGAACGGCAAGGAATCAAAAGGGATTCGCCGTCACGGCGAAATCGCGGTCAGGCGGCCGGGCATTGGAGCGGACAGGAAAGACGGCTCACCACCGCGCGAGCTTGCGTTTCACTTTTTCAAGATAGCGCCTGCGGCTGTCATCCGTGGAGGTATCCATCTTGTAGTGGGCAAGATAGCGGACACGGCAGCGCGGATGGCAAAGCGCCCGGATGCCGCGCAACACGGTCTTGCGACCCGGCTCGCCGATTATCTTGGAGATCAGCCAGGACGCGCCGCAGGTCGTGACCACCGCGATCTTGCGGATATGCTGCATGCGTGGCCGCGTGCCGGTGGTCTCGGTCGGGATATCGAAGGTGACATGGGGGATCCAGACCCGGTCCAGATATCCCTTGAGCATCGCAGGAAGCCCGTACCACCAGGTCGGGTAGACGAAGACCAGCGCCTCCGCCCACAGGATGTCGTCGACATGTTCGGCGACCGGGTCCCGGTTGACCGCCGGATCGGCATAGCGCCGCCACTCACCCTCCTGCATCACGGGATCGAAGCCGCGGGCATAAAGATCGGTAAGCCGCGTCTCGTGGCCGGCGGCGCGGAGCGTTTCCATCACCGTCCGGCAAAGGGACGCGGAAAAGCTGTCCGAGGCGGGATGGCAGAAGATCACCAGGACGCGCATCAAAGCCTCTTAAGTTCTGCAGTCACGCGCGCGACGAAGGCCTTGCGCCCGGCCTCGTCGATCCGGTTCATGTCATAGAGCGCCAGATAGGACAGCCGCCCGGTCGGCGCGATGAGCGCCCGCAGCACCCGGCGGACCAGCTTGCGCGGCGGATCCCCGACGAGGCAGGCGCGAAGCCGGCTGCCGCCATAGGTGGTCACTGCGACGAGCCGGCGGATGTGCTGGAGATTTGGCACGACCTTGCCGTCACGCATGCGGAAGGAAACCCCGGGCAGGAAGACACGGTCGAAATAGCCCTTCAGGATCGCCGGGAAGCCGAAGTTCCAGACCGGATAGACAAGGACGATCGCCTCCGCCCGCATCAGCTGCTCGACATACTCCGCCACCGGTTCGCGATTGCGTTCGACGTCGTGATAGGCGAGCCGCTCTTCCCGGCTGAGCACCGGGTCGAAGCCCCTGGCGTAGAGATCGCATTCCTCGACCGAATGGCCCGCCGCCACGAGCACTCGCAAGACCTCGTTCTTCAGCGCGGTGGAGAAGCTTTCCTCCACCGGATGCGCATGGATGAGGAGCACGCGCAAGGCTGAAGACCTATCGCGCCAGACCGGGGAACAGGAAGGTCTGCTCGGCCGAGAAGTCGAAGTCCGGGTTCTCCCAGGCGATCATCTTGCCCGGATTGAGCAGGCCCTTGGGGTCGGCCTCGCCCTTGAAGGCGAGCTGAACCGCATCGGTCTGCTTCATGCCGCCCTCTTCCAGCGTGTAGCGATGCGGATTGAAGATCGGGCAGCCGAGATCCTCGTGGATGCGGATGATCTCGTTGAGACGCTCCTCGGTCGTGTAGCGCACCACCGGCAGGCCGAAGCAGGTGATCTTGCCGTCGAAACGGACGAATTCCAGGTGGCCCGGCACCTCGTCGCCGAGCATCTCCGAAAGCTTCACCGCCTTCTGCACATGGTCGGGGAAGGGATAGAGCACCTGCAGGTAGGTGATGGTCGGGTCGACCCTGAGACCGCGCAGCGTCGTGTGGTTCCAGGTCAGCTCATAGACCGGCGGCAGTCCCTTGCTCTCCTCCTCGCTCGCCAGGTCCGAGCGGTAGACGAAGTCCGCCCCTTTCTGGCGCCGGGTGAAGGCATCGAACGCGTCCATCGCGAAGGGCGCCACCATGAGCGCGCACACGGACTGGTCCGACCGCAGGAACTTGCGGTGCCGCAGGAAGTAGTCGTGCGGCAGCGGCGCGGCGATCGGCGCGATCTCCTTGGTCAGGATGCCGTCCTGATTGGCAACCGCGTCGGCGTAGCGTGCCGCGCCTGCGAAATCGTCGAAGCCGACGAGAACGTCGACCCAGTCGTAGGCCGCCGTCAGCGGCACGGTGACTTCGGTGATGATGCCATTGGTGCCGTAGGCATGGCTGACCTTGTGCATGTCCTCGCCGGACAGCGTCAGCACTCGCGGCTCGGCCTCCATCGTCACCACCTTCAGCGAGATGATGTTGCCGAAGTCCCGCAGTCCGCCCCAGTTGATCGATCCGACGCCGCCGGACCCGCCGGCAATGAAGCCGCCGATGGTTGCCGTCCGGTAGGTGGACGGGTGCATCCGCAGTTCCTGACCCGTGGAACGTACGGCCTCGTCGATGGCGTACATGATCGCGCCGGCCTCGGCCCGCACGAAACCGCGACCGGTCTCCAGCACCTGGTTCATCTCGGCAAGGCTGAGCACGACGCCGCCGGACAGCGGCATTGCCTGGCCATAATTGCCGGTCCCGGCGCCGCGCGTCGTCACCGGAATATTCAACTCGTAGCAGGCCTTCAGGACGCGGATGACATCCTCCTGGCTGCGGGCACTGACGACGATGTCGGCGGTAACGTCCTCGAGCTGGCGCTTGAGAACGGGCGAATACCAGAAGAAGTCGCGGCTCTTCTGCCGCACGATCTGCGGATTGTCCTCGATCGCCAGACCCTCCAGGGCGGTCTTGAGCGCGGCGATGTCATGCATGATTCAAGGCTCCATCAGATCGTCGAGTTCGCGATAGTCGGGCAGTGTGCGCTCAAGAGCAATGCCGGCGCGCATGACCCGGCGCGGTCCGGACGGCCGCGCGCAGAGTTCGTTCCAGTTGCGGGCCCGGAAAAGCACGAGATCAGCGGCCAGCCCCGCATCGATCCGCCCGCGCGTCGGATCGCCGAGCAGGCTCGCCGGTGTCGTCGTCACCGTGCGGATCCAGTCGTCGGCGGGATGGTCGAGATGGAGGATGCGCGTCGCCTGGGTGAACACCTCGACCATGTCGAGATCGCCATAGGCATAGAAGGGATCGCGCGTGTTGTCGGAGGCTACCGCAACAGGGATGCCCCGCGCCTTCATCTCGTGCAGCAGCGTCACGCCGCGCCAACGCGGTGTCCGCCCGGCCTGCCGGTCCATCAGATACATGTTGCAGAGCGGCAGCGACACCACGCCGATCCCCGCCTCTGCCACGAGGTCCAGCGTGCGGTCGGCCTCATCAGCGTCCTGCCGGGCCAGCGAGCAGCAATGGCCGCAGACGATCCGGCCCTCGAAGCGGTTGCGAAGCGCGCCCTCGGCAATAAGCGCCAGCGAGCGCGCCTGCGGGTCCGCGGTCTCGTCGACATGGAAGTCGAGGTCGAGACCGCGCTCGGACGCAGCGCGAAACAGGGCGTCGATATGCCCCTCTAGCCCCTCGATCATGTATGTGACGGCGCCGAGCGTGCCGCCCGTCTTCTTCACCGTGTCGGCGATCCGGTCGAGAAAACCAGGGATCAGAAGGCTCTCGACACCATAGAGGGCGGACGCCTGCAGCTCTATCCGGTCCATCCATTCCTGCCGGATCTCGGCGAAAAGCGGCCAGCTGATCTCGTCCTGCGGCGGAATGCTGTCGAGATGCGTGCGGATCATCACCGTGCCGTGGGCATGGGCGCAGCGCAGGGCAAAGTCCATGCGCCGCCGCAGATCCGCTGCCGACCAGCGTGCCGGCCGATCTGCCGACACCGCTTCCAGCGCGCCGGGAAAGGTGCCGTCGGGATTGGGCCGGCGCGGCCAGATATGGCCCTTGTCGAGATGCGTGTGCATGTCGACAAAACCCGGCAGCACCAGTCCGCCGTCGAGCTCGACCATCGCCATTCTGTCCCGCTCGTCCAGCAGTCCCGGCGGCGCGATGGCGGCGATCTCGCCGTGCTCGATCAGGATGTCCGCGCGGCCGAGACCATCGCCGATATGGTTCAGCGTGCCGCTGGTGACGGCGCTCGGCACGGTGGCGTTGGCCAGCAGGACCCTGCCGGTTGCGGGAATTTCGGGCACGGCATGTGTCATGAGATCAGGAGTCCCGCTTGATCGCGCTTTCGTGCCAGTGGCGCAGAAGAAGATGCGACAGCACGCTCAAGCTGGCGAAGATGATGATGCCCGTGACCGAGATGAGCAGGATGGCGGCGAACATGCGCGGGATGTTCAGCCGGTAGCTCGCCTCCAGGATCTTGAAGGCAAGGCCCGAGCCGAGACCGCCGGTGCCGGCGACGAACTCCGCCACGATGGCACCGATCAGCGACAGTCCCCCGGCGATCTTCAACCCGCCGAGGAAATAGGGCAGCGCCGCCGGCAGGCGGAGATAGCGCAGCGTCTGCCAGCGGGTGGCACCATAAAGCTGGAACAGGTTGCGCAGATTGTGATCGGCGGAGTTCAGCCCGAGCGTCGTGTTCGACAGGATCGGGAAGAACGCAACGATCCACGCGCAGATCAAAAGGCCAGCGATCTTCGAGGGGACATAGATGAAGATCAGCGGCGCGATCACGATGACCGGGGTCACCTGCAGGATCACCGCATAGGGAAAGAAAGACATCTCCACCCATTTCGACTGGGCGAAGAGCACCGCCAGGCCGACACCGCCGACGGTAGCGATGACCAGCGCCCCCAGGGTGATCGCGATGGTGATCAGCAGGGCCGGCCACAACATCGACCAGTCGGAGATCAGCGCCTGCACCACCCGGTCCGGACCCGGCAGGATGTAGTGGGGCACCTTGAAGGCAACGACATACCATTGCCACAGGGCGATGGTGGCGATCATCACCACCACCGGCAGCAGCCAGCGGGCGGTCCGGTCGATACGCTCGCGGCGCGCCTTGCGCTGTTCCGCCGGGTCGACGGGCGCGGCCGCCTCGACGCTCGGGCTTGCGGTCGTGTCCAGGTTGGCCGTCATGCGGTCGTCCTCTGGCTGTTCGGCGAAAAAGCGGCGCAGGTCGCCTCGACCCGGCACCGCAACTCAGTGGTTGTTGTCACCCTCGGCGGCCATCGCGGCCTGCAACGCCTCCGACGCGCTGCGGCAGTAATCCGAGTAGACATGCGAGGTCCGGAACGTCTCGTCCCGCGGATAGGGCGCATCCACGGCAAGATCGGCAACGACGCGTCCGGGCCGGGCAGCCATGACGACGATCCGGTTGGACAGATAGACGCTCTCGAACACCGAGTGGGTTACAAAGATCACCGTCCAGCCGAACTCCTGCCACAGGCGCAGCAAGTCGTTGTTGAGGCGGAAGCGGGTGATCTCGTCGAGTGCTGCAAAAGGCTCGTCCATCAGAAGAAGACGCGGTTTCGTGACCAGCGCCCGAGCGATGGAAACGCGCATCTTCATGCCGCCGGACAGTTCCCGCGGATAGCTGGTCGCGAAGCGCTCCAGCCCCACCATTTCCAGCGCCTCCATCACGGCCGTGCGCGAGGCGTCGGCGGACTTGCCCTTCAGCTTGAGCGGCAGGTGCACGTTGTCGAACACCGTCGCCCAGGGCATCAGGGTCGGCTCCTGGAAGACGAAGCTGATGGCGTGATCGTGCGCACCGGGCCGCTCGTCCGGCCACATGAGCCGACCCGCCGTCGGGCTCGACAGCCCGGCGATGATGCGCAGCGCCGTCGACTTGCCGCAGCCAGAGGGACCAAGAAGGCTGACGAACTCGCCACTGTTGATGTCGAGCGTCATGTCCTTCAACGCCACTGTGGCGTTGGCGAAGGTCTTCGACACCCGTTGTAGCGAGACGATGGGGGTACGGGGGGCGACCGCGCCCCCCGCCGTGATGATCGGGGAGGCGCTCATCGCGCGCCTCCCTCTGGTGCCGGCCGGGCCGACCGGATCGCTGTGCAACTGGACAAGGCCGTTCAGTTCCCCGTCAGCTTCTTCTTCAGGTCGAGGCCGACGCCCTTGTTCACGAACTCGAGCGTGTAGGTCTTCTTGATGTCGAGCCCGTCCTCGATGACGCCGGCCTTGACCATCTTCTGGTAGAAGTCGGTCATCCGCTCGTCGGTCATCGCACCGATGCCCATCGTCTCGGAATCGCCGGAATCGACGATGCCGTACTCCTTCATCTTGTCGATGGAGAAGGCGATCTGCTCGTCGGTCATTTCCGGATTGGCAGCCTTGATCGCATCGTTCGCGGCGGAGTTGTCGCCGTACAGGTAGTTGTTCCAGCCGATGGCCGAGCCTTCGACGAAGCACTTCACGACCTCGGGCCGGTTGGCGACCGTGTCGGCCATCGTCTCGACCGTCGTCGCGTAGGTGCTGAAGCCGTAGTCGGCGATCAGGTAGATGTCGGGAACGAACCCGCCTTCGCGCTCGACCGCGTAGGGCTCGGATGTCACGTAACCCTGCTGGCCGGCCGCCGGATCCGCAAGGAACGGCGCCGGATTGAACGTGTAGGGGCGGCGCTGCTCGACGGTGAAGCCGAACTCGGAGATCATCCACTGGTAGTAGGAGGCAAAGCCGTTGTCGCCGATCAGCAGCGGCGCGGTGCCGGCCATCGCCTCGAAGCTCTCATACTTGCCGGGATGGGTGATGATCACCTGCGGCTCTTTCTGGAAGTCCGCGGCCACCACGACGACCGGAATGTCCTCGCGCACGGCGAAGAAGGTCTGCAGCATGTTGCCGCCCATCAGGAAGTCGATCTTGCCGGCCAGCATGAGTGCCCGGTTGTTCACCTGCGGACCGCCCGGCACGATGGTGACATCGAGACCGCAAGCCTTGTAGGTGCCGTCGGCAACGGCCTGGTAGTAGCCGCCATGCTCAGCCTGGGCGAGCCAGTTGGTGCCGAACGTCACCGCCTCCTGGGCAAGCGACGCGCCCGCCGAAACCGAAACAAGCGCAAGTGCCGCGCCCCCAAGCAGGGCGCCCTTCGAAACTGTCCGCATGATGCTGTTCGCCTCCAGAAATGCTTCAAACTCGCTTCGGCCTTTGCGGGCCATCCGTCCTGTTCTTGTTTTAGGGCGATCCACGCTCGCGGAGCGGGAACCGCCACAGCCGATCGAGTATGATCGGCCATCGAGGATCGGCCACGCTCAAATTGCAGCCATCTCCTCTCAGCACAGCAATCGACGTGCCATACGCCCAAGGGTACCAGTCAATTCTGACAGTCCTGCAAGGGCCGGAACCGTTTCTGGAACCTGCGCCGAAGGGACAGTGGCAAAAGCGACCAGTTACATCCCCTTCAGCAGCGCTTCATGACATCGACGCGCCACACTAACCCAGCTTGTCCGCACAAAAAAGCAGCATCGCACCCTTCGATTGCGCCGGAAATTTCAGCACGTCCGAGCGACCGGAATGCGACAGGACCTTTCCCGGCGCCCCCCGATCCGGCTAGCCTTTCATCCACCACCCGCCCGCCTTTCCCTGACGCAACCGGCTGCAGGCGCGCCCAGTCAGGACAGGCACCGTCCGGAGACCCGCATGAAAACAGCGATCACGCCCGCCGACATGGCCCCGCCGTTTGCCCGCTACAGCCACGCGATAGAGGTGCCGGCCGGGCACCGCCTGGTCGTCTGCTCAGGCCAGCTCGGCATCGATTCGCGAGGCGATGTGCCGGCCGATGTGGAAGGCCAGACCCGCCTGTGCTTCGAGAACATTCGCCGCATCCTTGGGGCCGCCGGAATGGACCTTTCGGACATTGTGCGGATCAACGCCTATGTGACGGGCCGCGAACATCTTCCCGGCTACATGAAGACGCGCGACGAGTTCACCGACTCGCCCCCGCCCGCCTCCACGCTGATGATCGTCTCGGGCTTCGCCAGACCCGAATTCGTGGTCGAGGTGGAAGTGATCGCTGCCGCTCCGCAGGCGTGATTCGCTCCGCCCGCTGAAGGAGCCCGTTGCCGGGTCTTTCCCCCCTCTGCTAGGGTCGGTTCCGCGCCCGCGCTTCGCAGGCCGGCGCCGATCTTGCAACCTTTCCCTGTGCGGAACTCGGGCGGCCTCGGGTCGCTATCCAAGCCTGCAGGTCGACCCGACAACAGGACGCACCTTCATGCGCATGTGGATCAAGGACCCGCTCGCAATCCTTGCCGACAATGCCGCCCGCGGCATCGTGGTGGAGGAGGGACGCATCGCCGAATGCGTGCCGGCCGGGCAGGAGCCGTCGAGCCCGGTGGACACCACCTACGACGCCTCTTCCGAAGTGGTCATCCCCGGGCTCATCAACACCCACCACCATTTCTTCCAGACGCTGACCCGGGCCCATCCCAGCGCCATCAACAAGGAGCTGTTTCCCTGGCTCCAGGCGCTCTACCCGATCTGGGCCAGAAACGTCACGCCGGAGACCTTCCGGCTCGGCACGCGTCTCGCCCTCACCGAGTTGCTGATGTCGGGCTGCACCGCCGCCTCGGACCATCACTATCTCTTTCCCGCCGGGCTCGAGAACGCGATGGATATCCAGGTGGAAGAGGCAACGCGTCTCGGCATCCGCATGACGGTGACGCGCGGCTCGATGAATCTCAGCCAGAAGGATGGCGGCCTGCCCCCCGACACGGCCGTGCAGGACGAGGACACGATCCTTGCCGACTGCGAGCGGGTGCTGTCGCGCTATCACGACACGTCAGAAGGCGCGATGATCCAGGTGGCTCTTGCCCCTTGCGCGCCCTTCACCGTCACCAAGCGGCTGATGCGCGAGAGCGTCACCCTGGCCGAGCGCTTCGACTGTCGCCTGCACACGCATCTCGGCGAGACCATCGACGAGGACGATTACTGCCTGCACCATTTCCAGTGCCGCCCCGTCGACTATCTCGAGGAATGCGGATGGCTCAACGAGCGTGTCTGGCTGGCCCACGGCATCCATTTCAACGATGACGAGGTACGGCGTCTCGGCCATGCCTGCGTCGGCGTCTGCCATTGCCCGACGTCCAACATGACGCTGGCCTCCGGTCAGTGTCGGACGAAGGAGCTGGAAGCGGCGGGCTGTCCGGTGGGCCTCGGCGTCGACGGCTCGGCCTCCAACGACAATTCCAATCTGATGGAGAGCCTGCGCCACGCCTTGATGATCAACCGGCTGACCTACGACGCGGCCTCGGTAACCCATTTCGACACCTACCGCTGGGCGACGGAAGGATCGGCGCGCTGCCTCGGCCGCAAGGACCTGGGCGCCATCGCCGTCGGCAAGCAGGCGGACCTTGCCTTTTACCGGCTCGACGAGCTTCGCTTTTCCGGTGCCGGCGATCCGCTTGCCGCGCTGATCCTGTGCGGTGCCCACAGCGCGAACCGCGTGATGGTGGCCGGAGACTGGAAAGTGATCGACGCTCGCCCCGTGCACATGGACATCGAACGCCTGCGCGCCGAGCACGGCGCTGCTGCAAAGCGCTTCCTGGAAGCACTTTGACGACCGGCTCCGCAGGCCCACATCACAGGAGGCCGGGCTCCCCGCCCGGTCCTTTTCGCCTTCGGCCCTGACTTCGCAAGAAGAGGCCGCAACGCCAACGAGAGCTGCAAAACATGACAGACCTGCCCCGCCGCTTCTGGCACGAGATGACCGCCTTCGACTTTGCCAACGCCGACACCTCGTCGTGGGTCGCGGTGCTGCCCGTGGCGGCGATCGAGCAGCATGGCCCTCACCTGCCTGTGTTCACCGACACCTGCATCGCCGAGGGCCAGATCTCGCGGGTGCTGGAACTTTTGCCGCGCGACGTGCCGGCAACGTTCCTGCCCGTTCAGGCCGTCGGTAAGTCCAACGAGCACATCTCCTCGCCGGGCACGCTGACGCTGTCGTGGGAAACGGCGACCCGTGCCTGGGTCGAGATCGGCGAAAGCGTGTTTCGCGCCGGCGTGCGCAAGCTTGTCCTGGTCACCTCGCATGGCGGCAACGTGCCCTTGATCGACATCGTTGCCCGCGAGCTGCGTGTGAAGCATGACATGCTGGTCACCGCGACCGGCTGGTCACGTTTCGGTCAGCCGCACGGCATCTTCCCGGACAAGGAATTCACCTACGGCATCCATGGCGGTGACGTCGAGACATCGCTGATGCTGTATCTGCGCCCGGATCTGGTCGACATGCGCAAGGCGGAGGATTTCCGCTCCACCCAGCTCGACTTCCTGCGCGAATTCAAGCACCTGCGCGGCCACGGCCCGGCCCAGTTCGGCTGGAAGGCCCAGGACCTCAATCCGGCAGGAACGGTGGGCAATGCAGCTGCGGCCAACGCTGCCAAGGGCGAAGCCTCGCTCGATCATGCCGCGCGCGGCTTCGTCGATCTGCTCAAGGACATGCACGCCTTCGACCTCGACCGGCTGTGGAAGCCGGACGGCGACGCCTGAGGCAGGAACGTCAGCGCAGCGTTGACCAGGACGCCGGATCGAACCCGATCAGCCAGCGGTCGCCATCGTGATAGATCGGCCGCTTGATCGCTGACGGGTTCTCCATGAGCACGGTGAGCGCTCCGGCCTCACCGGCCGCCTTGGCTTTCGTTTCGTCCGGCAGCTTGCGCCAGGTGGTGCCGCGCGTGTTGACCACGGCCTCCCATCCGAAAGCCTCGAAGAAGGACCGCAACAGGCCTTCGTCGACGCCGGCCTTCTTGTAGTCGTGAAAGGTGTAGGCGACGCCGTTTTCGTCGAGGAAACGGCGAGCCTTCTTCACCGTGTCGCAATTCGGTATACCGTAGAGCATGGCGGCCATGGTCAGGGTTCCTGACAGGAGGGGTTGGCGAGACATCGCCAAGGGTCGCCGCAGGATGGGCGACCGGCGCTTGCAACGTCAAGGCCGGGCCCGAAAGACGTGACCTTCCCGCAAGCTGCGGGACGAGCGGACGGCGGCTTGGATGGCACAGAAGAAGACGTCCGCATCTGCGGACGGACAGGGAATCCGGCAGCGGCTCAGGCTGGGCAGCGGCCTTGTGCTGCTCGCCTTCGCGTTCAGCCACTTCCTCAACCACATGCTCGGCATCTGGTCGATCGAGGCGATGGAGGCCGGACGGCAGGTATTTCTTGCCATCTGGCGCAGCCCGCCCGGCGAAATCCTGCTGCTCTCGGCCCTCTTGGTGCACATCGCACTCGCCCTGTGGAAGACTGCCCGCCGCCGCAGCCTTCGCCTTTCAGCCTGGCAGTGGGCGCAGCTCCTGCTCGGGCTGTCCATACCCTTCCTCCTGCTGCCCCATGCCATCGGCACCGGCGGGTTGGCTTATCGCTTCGGCTATGAGGACACCTACCGCAACGTGCTCACGGTCCTGTGGCCCGGCCTGATTTTCAACCAGACCGTCTTGATGCTGCTGGTCTGGCTGCACGGCATGATCGGGGTGCACTTCTGGCTCCGCCTGAAGCCCGGCTACGCACCGTTCAAGCCGTTTCTGTTCGCCCTAGCGCTTCTCGTGCCCGTATTGGCGTCCTGGGGCTGGATCGACGCGGGCCGCCGACTGCGCCTGACGGAGAACACGCCGTTCCCCCTGACCCAGGAAATGACCTCCTGGTCCGATCCACTGGTCACCTTTTTGCGCAACGGCTTTTATGCACTGGTTGCGCTGGTCGTCGTCGTCATCGTCCTCAGGGCGCTTGTCCGCCGCTCGCGCCAGACTATCGAGATCACCTACCCGGGCGACCGGGTGGTGAAGGTCGCCCCCGGCCCGACATTGCTGGAAATCAGCAAGATGAACGGCATTCCCCATGCCGATGTCTGCGGCGGGCGCGCGCGCTGCTCGACATGCCGGACCCGCATTCTCGACGGGCTGGACACGCTGCCCGCCCCGTCCGCCACCGAAGCCAAGGTGCTGACCAGGATCAGCGCGGGCGAGGACATCCGCCTCGCCTGCCAAGTGCGGCCGGAAGCTCCCCTCAAGGTCCAGCCCCTGGTGCCGGCAAGCGGCGCTGTGCGGGTCGCCGGATCCGATGGCGATGCCTATCACTGGGGCGTGGAGCAGCCGGCGGCAATCCTGTTCATCGACCTGCGCAACTTCACGGGCCTTGCCGAAACCCGCCTTTCCTACGACGTCGTGTTCCTGCTCAACCGCTATCTTGGCGAGACCGCCCGCGCCATCGAAGCCTGCGGCGGCTATGTCGACAAGTTCATCGGCGACGGCGTGATGGCGATCTTCGGCATGAAGGACGGTCTGCAGGCCGGGTGCCGTAACGCCCTGGCAGCAACCAGTGCCATCGCGGAAACCATGGAGCGGCTGAATGTCGAACTCGGCCCGCAGCTCAGCGCGCCGCTGCGGGTCGGCATGGGCCTGCATGCCGGGCCGGTGATCCTCGGCCGCATCGGCGCGGTCAGCGGCAACGGTGCCAGCGGCCGCATCACCGCGCTCGGCGATGTCGTCAACATCGCCAGCCGGCTGGAGACCGCAACGAAGGAACTGGGCCACAGTCTCGTCGTGTCGAGCGCCGTGCTGGAGGCTGCCGGCTACACCTGCGACCTGACGGGCAGAACGGAGATCGCGGTCAGAGGCCGACGCGAGCCGCTCGATGTTTTCGCTCTCGACCCGCCGGCGCACCTGGTCGATACTCTCGGCAAGTCGTCTCCTTCCCCCGCCTGATCAGGTCGTCCTCTCCATGTCGCAACAGTATTCTTCCCAGGAAATGCTTGCTCGTCTCGTCGCCTTTCCGACGGTCTCTTCCAACAGCAACCTCGATCTCATCGACTTCGTCGAAACCTATCTCGCCGGACATGGCATCGCATCGCAACGCGTGCCCGACGCCACCGGCGCCAAGGCCGCGCTTCATGCGGTGATCGGCCCGCAGAAGGACGGCGGCGTCGCCCTGTCGGCACATACCGACGTCGTGCCCGTCGAGGGACAAGCCTGGAGCAGCGACCCATTCGTCCTGCGCGAGGCGGACGGTCGGCTCTATGGCCGCGGCACCTGCGACATGAAGGGCTTTGCCGCCGTCGCACTGGCCGCCGTGCCGCAAATGGTCGCCGCCCCCCTGACCCGGCCGATCCACATCGCCCTGTCCTATGACGAGGAACTGGGGTGCATCGGTGCCCCGCCGATGATCGATTCGATGCTGCGCAGCGGTCCCAAGCCCTCGATGGTGGTTGTCGGCGAGCCCAGCAACATGCGCGTCATCACCGCGCACAAGGGAACGGCGGTCATCCGCGTCACGGTTCGCGGCCACTCGGTTCACTCCAGCCAGTGGGATCGCGGCGTCTCGGCGATCGCCAACGCTGCCCGCATCATTTCCTGGCTGGACGATCGCACCCGCGAAAACCAGCGCGCCGCCGATCCGGCCCTTGCGATGGATCCGCCCTTCACCACGCTCCATTGCGGCGTGATCGAGGGCGGCACGGCGGCCAATATCGTCTCGCGCTCCTGCTCGTTCTTCTGCGACATCCGCACCGTTCCCGGCGACACGCTGGAAGCCTGGCTGGAGCGGTTGGACGGCTTCATCCGCACGCAGATCGAGCCGGGCATGCACGCGATCCATCCGGACACCGGGGTCAGCGTGGAGAAGATCGCCTATGCCCCCGCTCTCAGCGAGGAGCAGGACGGTCCGGCCGAAGCGCTCGCCCGCCGTCTGACCGGCGACAACAGCCGCCAGATGGTCGTCTACGGCACCGAGGCCGGCCAGTTCCAGGAACGGGGCATTTCCGCCGTCGTGTGCGGCCCGGGCTCCATCGACCAGGCCCACCAGCCGGACGAGTTCATCGAGAAAGCGGAGATCGCCGCGGCGGACAGGTTCGTTTCGCGGCTGATCGCCGACATGTGCCGCTAGACCGCCGACACGCAATTCCGTCGGAAATGGCGCCCGGTCCGGCGCTGATCGCCAGAAGAGCCGCTTGGCCGGGACAGCGCCGGCCAAGCGGCCCGACGCCGCACCTCGACGGCGCGCGCTTTTTTGCGCTCCCCGCCCGTCTGCCCGAACAGCTTCGACATCGCGTTTCCCGCCGGAGCTGCGAGCCCCGCCCCTGCCAATTCGGATCACACCTGCCTGCGAGCCGAACAGATAATCCACAGGCACCTGGCGCTTGCATGCGAGGATCTGGCGCGCGTTCCGCAAGGAACGGTGCGGAGACAGGACGGTCATTCCGTTACGTCATACGCCATTCCTCTCTTTCGCATCCAGCGCATGCTGGACTGTCGCTTTCGACATTGCTTAGATGCAGTCTGGTGATCCGCAAAAATGCGGCACATCGGGTCGGCGCCATCCGTTGAGGTCGGCGTCGGAGGAGCCCGAGACAACGATAAGTCATGAGGGGACTATGCGCATCAAATCGACAATAGCTGCGGCAGCACTCATCACGTCGCTGCTGGGAACGGCTGCATCGGCAGAAACGCTCCGCTATGCCTTCCAGGGAACCCTGAACCAGCTCGATCCCTACTCCCTGAACGAGACCTTCACGCTTGGCACGCTCGGCAATGTCTACGAGGGTCTGACCCGGCGTGCTCCCGACCTCACGATCGAGCCCGGCCTGGCGGAGCGCTGGGAAATCCTTGAGCCGACCCGCTGGCGCTTCTATCTGCGCAAAGGCGTCAAGTTCCACAACGGCAACGACTTCACGGCCGACGACGTGGTGTTCTCCGCCGAGCGCATCCGTTCCGAAGGCTCGGACCTCACAACGCGCATCGGCGCCGACGTGAAGGTCGAGAAGGTCGACGATCACACCGTCGACTTCGTGCTGACCGGCCCGAATCCCATTCTCCACTACGAGTGGGACACCTGGTACATCATGGACAAGGAATGGACCGAGGCGAACAACGCCGTGAAGGTCACCTCCGCGTCCGACACCGCGCCGAACTATGCCTCGCTGCACGCCAACGGCACGGGCTCCTACAAGCTCATCAGCCATGAGCCGGGCGTGAAGACCACGTTCGAGAAGAACGAGAACTGGTGGGACAAGGTCGCCGGCAACATCGACAAGGTCGAGTTCACGCCGATCGGCTCCGACGCGACCCGCGTCGCGGCGCTGCTGTCGGGCGAGCTCGACATGGTGTTCCCGATCCCGGTGCAGGACATCAAGCGCGTCGAGGACAGCCCGCAGACCAAGGCCCTCACCGGTCCGGAGCTGCGCACCATCTTCCTCGGCTTCGACCAGAAGCGCGACGAGCTGCTCTATTCCAGCGTGAAGGGCAAGAACCCGTTCAAGGACGTGCGGGTCCGCAAAGCCTTCTACCAGGCCATCGACATGGACGCGATCCGCGACAAGGTGATGCGCGGCCTGTCGACCCCGTCCGCCCTGCTGATCTCGCCGTTCCAGTACTCGCGGTCGGACGAGTTCAAGCGTCACCCGTATGATCCCGAGGCCTCCAAGGCCCTGCTCGCCGAGGCCGGCTATGCGGACGGCTTCTCGGTCGGCATGGACTGCCCGAACGATCGCTACGTCAACGACGAGGCGATCTGCCAGGCGGTTGCCTCCTTCCTTGCCCGCGTCGGCATCAAGGTGGATCTCAACGCCCAGCCCAAAGCGCAGTATTTCGCCAAGGTGCTGGCCTCGAACGGCTACGACACCTCGTTCTACCTGCTCGGCTGGACCCCGGGTTCCTTCGACAGCTGGAACGTGCTGCACAACATCACCGGCTGCCGCGACGACAAGGGTAAGGGTGGCCCCTTCAACCTCGGCGGCTACTGCAATCCGAAGGTCGACGAGCTGGCAGCGCAGATTCTCGTCGAGAACGACGCGACCAAGCGCGACGAGCTGATTGCCCAGGCTTTCACCATCGTGCATGAGGACGTGTCCCACATCCCGCTGCACCAGCAGGCGCTGGCCTGGGGTGTCGCCGAGAACGTCGACGTCGTGCAGCGTGCGGACGACCAGTTCCACTATCGCTGGGTCGTCAAGAAGTAACACCGGCGCCCTGCCGGTTCTGCAGCCCGGACTCTCGTGCCGGGCTGCAGCCTTTTCTCGGTAATCCCGCCCGACGACAGAAGGGATCCGCCGGAGCGAAACCGGAACCTGCGACCCGAAGGTCGAGGTACCTGACGCAGAGGCCCCATGCTCGCCTTCACAATCCGCCGCCTCCTGCAGGCCATCCTGGTCATGCTTGTCGTGGCCCTGATCTCCTTCACCCTGTTCCGTTTCGTCGGCGACCCGGTCAACCAGATGGTCGGTGTCGAGACGACGCCAGAGCAACGCGAGGCGCTGCGCGAGCGCCTTGGCCTCAACGACCCGATGCTCGTCCAGTTCGGCCGCTTCATCACCAAGGCGGCACAGTTCGACTTCGGCACCTCCTACCAGTTCCGCCAACCCGTCGCCGAACTGGTCGGGCGCCGCTTGCCGGCGACCCTGGAGCTCTCCCTGGTCTCGGCCCTGTTCGCCCTGCTCGTCGGTATCCCGATGGGCGTCTACACGGGCCTGCACCGGGACAGCTGGCTGTCGAAACTCTTCCTGTCGATCTCGCTGATCGGCATCTCGCTCCCCACCTTCTTCATCGGCATTCTGCTGATCTTCGTCTTCGCAGTGACCCTGCAATGGCTGCCGAGTTTCGGCCGCGGCGAAGTCGTGCAACTGGGCTGGTGGTCCACGGGTCTGCTCACCTGGAGCGGCATCAAGGCGTTGATCCTGCCCGCCATCACGCTCGGCCTGTTCCAGATGACGCTGATCATGCGCCTGGTGCGGTCGGAGATGCTGGAAGTGATCCGCACCGACTACATCAAGTTCGCCCGCGCCCGGGGGTTGCGTCAGCGCAGCATCAACTTCCGACACGCACTCAAGAACACCCTCGTCCCGGTCATCACCATCACCGGCCTGCAGCTCGGCTCGATCATCGCCTTCGCCATCATCACCGAAACGGTGTTCCAGTGGCCGGGCATGGGCCTGCTGTTCCTGCAGGCGGTCCAGAATGTCGATATCCCGATCATGGCGGCCTACCTGATGCTGATCGCCTTCCTGTTCGTGATCATCAATCTGATCGTCGACCTGCTCTATTTCCGCGTCGATCCGCGCTTGCGGGTCGAGCGTGCAGCGCACTAGGAGGCGATCATGACCAATGCCACCGACGAGAGCGCAATCAAGCAGGACGCGCGCGGCCGCAGCAGGCTGTCGCGCATGCTCGACAGCGACATCATGCACTCCTTCCTGCGGTCGAAGGTCACCATCCTCTCCGCGATCGTGACGCTCTTGTTCCTGTTCGGCGCGGCCCTTGCGCCCTGGATCGCCCCGCATAATCCGTTCGACCTCGCCAGTATCTCCATTCTCGATGCACGGTTGCCGCCGGTCGGCATGGAGTATTCCGATCCGAACTATCTTCTGGGCACCGACGACCAGGGCCGCGACGTGTTCTCGGGCATCCTGTACGGCGCCCGCATCTCCATCGCCGTCGGCTTCCTGTCGGTGTTCTTCGCCGCTATCGTCGGCGTGCTGCTGGGACTGATCGCCGGCTATGTCGGCGGCAAGGTCGATGCGGTCATCATGCGCGTGGCCGAAGTGCAGCTGACCTTCCCGGCGATCCTGATCGCGCTGCTGGTCGATGGCGTCGCCCGCGCCGTCTTCGGCAATCTCGACCGCGAACGCTTCGCATTCTGGATTCTGGTCTTCTCCATCGCACTGTCCTTCTGGGTTCAGTTCGCCCGTACGGTGCGCGGCTCGACGCTGGTGGAGCGCAACAAGGAATATGTGCAGGCTGCCCGGCTGATCGGCATCCCGCCCTTCCTGATCATGATCCGGCATGTGCTGCCCAACGTCATCGGGCCGGTGCTGGTCATCGCTACGATCAATCTCGGCCTCGCGATCATCACCGAGGCGACCCTGTCGTTCCTCGGCGTCGGCATCCCGCCCACCCAGCCCTCGCTCGGAACGCTGGTGCGCATCGGCAACGACTTCCTGTTCTCGGGAGAGTGGTGGATTGCGATGTTCCCCGGCTGCGCGCTCGCCGTGCTGGTGCTGGCGGTGAACCTTCTGGGCGATTGGCTGCGCGATGCCCTCAACCCGAAACTGCGCTGACATGAACACGGACAGAGACGGCTGATCATGACGAGACATCCCCTGCTTTCCGTGAAGGACCTTCGGGTCGAATTCCCCACCCGTCGCGGCGTGCTGACGGCGATCGACGGCATCTCGTTCAACCTGCGCGAAGGTGAAGTGCTGGGCGTCGTCGGCGAGTCCGGCGCAGGCAAATCGATCACCGGCACGGCGGTGATCGGCCTGCTCGAGCCACCCGGGCGCATTGCCGGCGGCGAGATCCGCCTCAAGGGCGAGCGCATCGACAACCTGTCGCCGGCCGCAATGCGCAAGCTGCGCGGCAAGCGCATCGGCATGGTCTTTCAAGACCCGCTGACCAGCCTCAATCCGCTCTTCACCATCGGCGACCAGATCATCGAAACGATCATGACGCACCTGCCCGTCTCCGAGCGGGAGGCGCGCGACCGGGCGGTGGCGCTGCTGGAGGAAGTCGGCATTCCGGCGGCCGGACAACGACTGTCCGCCTATCCGCATCAGTTCTCGGGAGGCATGCGCCAACGCGTGGTGATCGCCCTTGCCCTGTGCGCCGAGCCGGAACTGGTGATCGCAGACGAACCGACCACCGCTCTCGACGTTTCGGTGCAGTCGCAGATCATCCGCCTTCTGCAGCGCGTATGCCGCGACCACGGCACGGCGGTGATGCTGATCACCCACGACATGGGCGTCATCGCCGAGACCGCCGACCGGGTGGCCGTGATGTATTCCGGGCGCATCGCCGAGATCGGACCGGTCAAGGATGTCATCAAGTCTCCCAGCCACCCCTACACGATCGGTCTGATGGGCGCGATTCCCTCCCTCACCGGAGACCACGACCGGCTGACCCAGATCCCCGGGTCCATGCCCCGGCTCGATTCCATTCCCAGCGGCTGCGCCTTCAATCCGCGCTGCTCGCTGACGATGGACCGCTGCCGCGTCGAACGGCCCGACCTGATGCCCGCCGGCGAAAGCCACGCCGCCTGCTGGAAACTGCTGGAAACCGAAGGGGCAGGCCGATGAGCACAGCCACGCAGCACGCCGTCGCCGATAACGACCCTGTTGTCGAGGTCCGCTCGCTCTCGCGGACGTTCGACGTTTCAAAGCCCTGGCTCAACCGGGTACTGGAGCGCACGCCAAAAGCCTTCCTCAAGGCAGCCCAGGACATTTCCTTCTCCATTTCGAAGGGCGAGACCTTTGCGCTGGTGGGAGAATCCGGCTCGGGCAAGTCGACCGTCGCCAAGATGGTCGTCGGCCTGCTGGAGGCAAGCGCAGGCGAGATCCGCATCGAGGGCGTCGACATGCGCTCGCGCCGCCAGTCGGGACAGGAGATGCGCGACCTGCGCCGGCGGATCCAGATGATCTTCCAGGACCCATACGCGAGCCTCAACCCGCGCTGGCGGGTCGACCGGATCATCGCGGAGCCGATCCGCGCCTTCCAGCTGGAAAGTTCCGAGGCGGCGATTTCCGCCCGTGTCGGCGAACTGCTTGAACTGGTTCGCCTGCATCCGCGCGATGGCGCGAAGTATCCGCACGAGTTTTCCGGCGGACAGCGGCAGCGTATCTGCATTGCCCGCGCGCTTGCGTCAAAGCCCGAGTTCCTGGTCTGCGATGAGCCGACCTCGGCGCTGGATGTGTCGGTACAGGCGCAGATCCTCAACCTGATGCGCGACCTGCAGGACGAGTTCGGGCTGACCTACCTTTTCATCAGCCATGACCTCGCCGTGGTCCGCCACATGGCCAAGCGCATCGGCGTGATGTATCTCGGCCGCCTCGTCGAAGTAGCTGAAAGCCATGAGCTTTTCCGCAATCCAAGCCACCCCTACACCCGGATGCTGCTGGCCGCGATCCCCGACCTGGAGATGACCGGCACACCTCGCCGGCCCGTCGAAGGCGAGATCCCCAATCCGATCAATCCGCCGAGCGGCTGCGCCTTCCATCCGCGCTGTCCCCTCGCGAACGAGCGCTGCAAAAACGAGCTGCCTCTGCTGCGGGATACCGGCAGCGCCGGGGTCGCCTGTCATGCCGTCGAGGAAGGGCGGGCCTGACCTCGCCCTGCCCCCTTGACCTTCCAGTGACCGGAAGTCCTATACCCGCTGCCGACACCATCGGAACCTGTCCTGCCCTCCTGCCGGACAGGGCTCCTGCAACGGAGATCAGCGGATGACACAAGCCGCCCCCCAAATGCGTGACGCACTCCCGGCCTCGCCGCCCGGAGCCACGCCTCTCGTTCATCTCGATATCGGCGGAATGACCTGCGCGGCCTGCTCGGCACGCATCGAGAAAGTCCTGAGCCGCAAGCCCGGCATCTTGCGCGCCACCGTGAACCTGCCGCTGGAGACAGCGGTGGTCCAGACGGACGGCAGCGTGACGGCCGGAGACATCATTTCCGCGGTGGAGGCGACGGGATATACCGCCCGCGAGCGCTCCACCGGGTGGCAGGAAGAAAAGCGCCGACAGGACGAAACCGACGCCCGCATTCGCCGCGAAGAACGGCAGACGCTGCTTCTGCTGATTTTCTCCGCTCTCATGTCGGCCCCGATGGTCGCTTCGATGGTGGCAATGCCCTTCGGCGTCATGCTGATGCCCCCGGGCTGGCTGCAGGCCATTCTGGCGGGTCTGGTGCAGGTTCTGGCCGGGCGCCGCTTCTATGTGGGCGCCTTCAAGGCACTGGCCGGCGGCGGCGCCAACATGGACGTGCTGGTGGTCCTCGGCACGACCGCGGCCTATGGCTACAGCCTTGTCCTAACCGTGATGGCCTGGCCGCAGGAGCCCGGACATCTCTATTTCGAGGCCTCTTCGGTCATCCTGACGCTGATCCTGTTCGGCAAGCTGCTGGAAATGCGCGCAAAGCGCACCACCACGGCCGCCATCCGGGCCTTGAGCGAGTTGAAGCCCCAGATCGCCCACAAGATCTCGGGCGAGGATATCGAGACCGTGCCGGTCGAGAGCCTGTTTCCGGGCGACGCCATTCTCGTGCGCCCCGGCGAGCGTGTGCCGGTAGACGGCACCGTGCGCGACGGCGCCAGCGAGGTGGACGAAGCGCTTCTGACCGGCGAAAGCATGCCGGTCGCCAAGGCCGCCGGTGACGAGGTCATCGGCGGGACGATCAACGGATCGGGCGCTCTGACCGTCGAGGTCAGCGCCGTTGCGGGCGACAGCAAGCTCGCCTCGATCATCCGCCTCGTCGAGAATGCGCAGAACTCCCGTGCGCCAGTGCAGAAACTGGTGGACAAGGTCTCCGCGATCTTCGTGCCCGTCGTCGTCCTGGTGGCGCTGGCCACTTTCGCGGGCTGGTGGTTCTCGGGCGCCGGTCTCGATGCCGCCATTGGTGCCACAGTCGCCGTTCTGGTGATCGCCTGTCCCTGTGCGCTCGGCCTTGCGACCCCGACGGCACTGGTCGCCGGAACCGGGGCGGCGGCACGCGCCGGCATCCTGATCCGGGACATTGAGGCTCTCGAAACCGCGCATTCGGTAAACACGGTCGTGTTCGACAAGACCGGCACGCTTACCCGCGGCACCCCCGCAGTCACGGACATCCGTGCCTTCGACGGCAACCAGGATCGCCTGCTGCGCATCGCCGCCAGCGCCCAGCTTCCCAGCGAGCATCCGCTGGCGGGCGCCATCGTCGCAGCCGCACGCGAGCGCGGCCTCGAACTGTCGCGACCCGGAAACTTCCGAGCCGTTACCGGCCAGGGCATCATTGCGGAAATCGCCGATGAACAGGTCCTGATCGGCAACCGCCGGCTGCTGGAAAACAACTCGGTCGACACGTTCCTCGTGCTGCAGATCTTCCGTGAGTTCGAAGCACAGGGAAAGACCTGCGCAGGCGTTGCGGTTGCCGGCCGGGCTGTCGGCGTGATCGCGATGGCCGACACCTTGCGCGATGAGACCCCCGCCGCCCTGAAGCGCCTTGCCGACATGGACATCGAGACGGTGATGCTCACCGGCGACACGGAAGCCGTGGCACGAGCCGTCGCCGCCGAGGCCGGCATCGGCCGGGTGATCGCCGGTGTCGCACCTGAAGGAAAGGCGGAGACCATCGCCGACCTCACGGGAGCCGGCCGGACCGTCGCCATGGTCGGCGACGGGGTGAACGATGCGCCCGCGCTCGCTGCGGCCAGCGTCGGCATTGCCATGGGCAGCGGCACGGAAGTAGCCATGGAAACGGCGGGCGTCACCTTGATGCGCTCCCGCCCCGATCTCGTCGCCGACGCGATCGACATTTCCCGCGCCACGGTTCGCAAGATCCGCCAGAACCTCTTCTGGGCCTTCATCTACAATGTTGTGGGGATCCCGCTTGCCGCGCTCGGCATGCTGACGCCGGCCCTTGCGGGAGCGGCCATGGCCCTGTCGTCGGTCTCCGTCGTCACCAACGCGGCTCTCCTGCGCCGCTGGCGGGCGCAGGAGAGCCGGAAATGACCGTAGGCCATTGATCTGCGCTATATTGTAATACAAATAGAGCTATCAGTTGGCCATCGGAGACAAGCATGACCGCGAGAGACCCCAAACGCCTTCGTTCACGCGCCTGGTTCGACAATCCCGACGATCCGGGCATGACAGCGCTCTATATCGAACGCTATCTGAACTACGGGCTGACGCGGGAGGAACTGCAGTCCGGCAAGCCGATCATCGGCATTGCCCAGACGGGTTCCGATCTCTCGCCATGCAACCGCCACCACATCGAGCTGGCCAAGCGGGTGCGTGAAGGCATCCGCGAGGCCGGTGGCATCTGCTTCGAGTTCCCGGTTCATCCGATCCAGGAAACCGGCAAGCGGCCGACAGCCTCGCTCGACCGCAATCTGGCCTATCTCGGTCTGGTGGAGCTGCTCTACGGCTACCCCATCGACGGCGTGGTCCTGACCATCGGCTGCGACAAGACCACCCCTGCCTGCCTGATGGCGGCGGCGACCGTCAACATTCCGGCCATTGCCCTGTCGGTCGGGCCGATGCTCAACGGCTGGCACCGGGGCGAGCGGACCGGCTCCGGCACCATCGTCTGGAAGGCGCGCGAGATGCTCGCCGCCGGCGAGATCGACTATGCCGGCTTCATGGATCTCGTCGCCTCGTCGGCTCCCTCGGTCGGCTATTGCAACACGATGGGCACGGCGACGACTATGAACTCGCTCGCCGAAGCTCTGGGCATGCAGCTGCCGGGAGGCGCGGCCATTCCCGCCACCTACCGTGAGCGCGCGCAGATCGCCTACCAGACAGGCCTCAGGATCGTCGACATGGTCTGGGAAGACCTCAAGCCCTCCGACATCATGACCCGCGAGGCTTTCGAGAACGCCATCGTCGTCAACTCGGCCATCGGCGGCTCGACCAACGCGCCGATCCATCTGAATGCGGTCGCCCGGCATCTCGGGGTGCCGCTCGACAACGACGACTGGCAGCGTCTCGGCCACGACGTTCCGCTGATCGTCAACATGCAGCCGGCCGGCGAATATCTCGGCGAGGACTATCACCATGCCGGCGGCGTGCCGGCAGTCATCGGCGAGCTGATGAAGGCAGACCGTCTGCCCCATCCGCAGGCGCTGACCGTCAACGGCAAGAGCCTCGGCGACAACTGCAGCACCGTGGAGAACCTGGATACGCGGGTGATCCGGCCAGTGAGCGACCCCTTGGTCGACAAGGCCGGCTTCCTGAACCTGAAGGGTAACCTATTCGACAGCGCCATCATGAAGACGAGCGTGATCTCGAAGGAGTTCCGCGACCGCTACCTGTCCAACCCGGACGATCCGGACGCCTTCGAAGGTCGCGCCATCGTCTTCGAAGGGCCGGAGGACTATCACCATCGCATCGACGATCCGGAGCTGGAGATCGACGAGACCTGCCTGCTGTTCATTCGCGGCACCGGTCCGATCGGCTATCCGGGCGGCGCGGAGGTGGTCAACATGCAGCCCCCTACGGCCCTCATCAAACGCGGCATCCACGCCATGCCCTGTATCGGCGACGGACGCCAGTCCGGTACCTCCGGTTCGGCCTCGATCCTCAACGCCTCGCCGGAGGCAGCGGCTGGGGGCGGCCTCGCCCTGCTGAGGACCGGCGACCGGGTCCGCATCGACCTCAGGGCCTGCACGGCCAATATCCTGATCCCGGACGAGAAGCTGGAGCAGCGACGGGCGGAGCTCGCGGCTGCCGGCGGTTTCGCGATCCCGGATCACCAGACGCCCTGGCAGGAAATCCAGCGTGGCATCGTCGATCAGTTCGACAAGGGCATGGTGCTGAAACCGGCTGTCGCCTATCGCGATATCGCCGCCTCCAAGGGATTGCCGAGAAACAACCACTAAGCGCGTGGTACATGGTTGGGGAAACCCAAACACACTTGACGATTACGTAAGCGTCATGATTGGGTGCGACCAATCGGATCCGGCGACAGGAGGACAAGCATGACGATGGATGAACTGACCAAGGCCGTACGCGGCAAGGTGGCCGGCGGCGGCATCTCCGACAGCGTGAAGTTCGACTGCGGCGATGCGGGCGTCATCTATGTCGAGGGCTCCAACGTCTCCAACGAGGACAAGGACGCCGACTGCACGATCTCGATCTCGCAGGAGAACCTGGCGGATCTGCTGGCCGGAGAGCTCAATCCGACCACGGCCTTCATGACCGGCAAGATCAAGGTCGCCGGCGACATGGGCGTCGCCATGAAGCTCGGCAGCATCGTCTGACGGCAAGCCCTCGAGCTTACCGTTTCGTAAGAACGAAAGACCCCGGCGATGGAACCATCGCCGGGGTCTTTGTTGTTGCGGCATTGCCCGACCTTGAGGTCAGCCCGTTCGGGTGACCAGCTCCGGCCCCATCAGCGAATAGGGCAGCCAGGTCGACAGTGCCGGCACATAGGTCACCAGGATCAGGAAGATGAACAGGATCAGCACGAAGGGTGCTGCCGCCCGCACCACCTGAACGAGGCTCATGCCGGTTATGCCTGATGTCACGAACAGGTTGAGGCCGATGGGCGGCGTGATCATGCCGATCTCCATGTTCACCACCATGATGATGCCGAGATGGATCGGGTCGACGCCGAGCGCCATGCCGATGGGGAACACCACCGGAGCGACGATCAGCAGCAGGCCCGACGGCTCCATGAACTGGCCGCCGATCAGCAGCAGGATGTTCACGGCGATCAGGAAGGTGAACCAGGTGAAGCCCGCACCGATCATCCAGTCGGTGATCGCCTGCGGAATGCGCTCGGCCGTCAGGGTGTGGGCGAAGAGCAGCGCGTTGACGATGATGAACATCAGCATCACCGTCGTCTTCGATGCGTCGACCAGCACCTTGCGTGTGTCGCTGTGAACGCAACCGGGCAGGAAATAAACCACGGTCAACCACACGTTGCGCAGGATCGCCGCCCCCAGCGTCTCGCCATCCTTGCGCATGGGAACGCCCTTGAGCGGTCCCATGTCGCGATAGATGAAGATGGCGATCAGGAACGAGTAGACCGCGGCCACCGCGGCCGCCTCCGTCGGCGTGAAGATGCCGCCGTAGATGCCGCCGAGAATGATGACGATCAGCAGCAGGCCGAAGCCCGCTTCGCCGGCCGCCGAGGCGACCTCGCCCAGACCGCCGAACGGCTGCTTGGGCATGTTCTTGATGCGTGCGTTCACGTAGATCGCCAACATCAGCATCAGGCCGGCCACAAGACCCGGAATGACGCCGGCAAGGAACATGCGGCCGACCGACACGTCCGTCGCTGCGGCATAGACCACCATGACGATGGACGGCGGGATGAGGATGCCGAGCGTGCCCGCATTGGCGATGACGCCTGCAGCGAACTCTTTCGTGTAGCCGACCTGCCGCATGCCGGCGATCGCGATGGTGCCGATCGCGACCACGGTCGCCGGCGAGGAGCCGGACAGCGCCGCAAAGAGCATGCACGAGAAGACGGCCGCGATCGCCATGCCGCCGCGCAGATGACCGACGCAGGCGATGGCGAAGCGAATGATGCGCCGGGCGACGCCGCCCGTCGACATGAAGGCAGAGGCGAGAATGAAGAAGGGGATCGCCAGAAGCGTGTAGTTCTGCGAGGCCGTGAACAGCTGCAGAGCGACCGAGGACATCGAGTCCTGAGAGAAGAAGGCGATCGTCAGGACGCTGGACAAGCCCAGCGCGATCGCGATCGGGACGCCGAGGAACAGCAGCCCGAGCACCATGATGAAGAGAACACCGGCTTCCATGGCGGGATCAGTCCTTCAGCACGTTTTTGTTTTCGGCAACGAGCTCTTCCGCTTCGTGCGCTGCGATCATCATCTCGCGCTTGCCGGTGAAGATCTGCCAGGCCGCCTGGGCGCAGCGGAATGCGAAGAGGGCCAGTCCCACGGGCAGGATCAGATAGGCGATCCAGCGCTGAACGCGCTCCTGGGTACCGAACATCTCCTGCACCAGCTCCGGATAGCGCAGGTCATCAAGGCCGATGCCGATGCGATGCATGCGCGACCAGTAGTCGATGGCGCCGCCCCGCGTGCTGATGCCGAACCATTGCAGCCAGTCGGAATGCAGCAGGATGACCGCATAGGCCACACCGCAAAGAGCGCCGAAAATCGCAAGAATGCGGAAGATCGGCGCCGGGAACAGGCGAATGACCGCATCGACGCCCAGATGCGTGCCCATCTTCACCCCGTAGCTCATGCCGAACAGGATCAGCCAGGCAAAGAGAATGCGGGTGAGTTCGAGTGCTCCGGTCCAGCCGGAGTTGAAGCCGTAGCGGGCAACCACCTGAGTGAAGGTCACGATGGTCATCGCCGCGAGCAGAAGTGCGATCACGTTCTCCTCGAAGCGCGTGACCCAGTTGTCGACGCGTTGCATCGCTTCCCCCAATGTATCTGTTATGTCGGGAACGAGGTTCGGAAGGCCACCGGTCGGCGCAAGGGGCATGGCCCCTCGTTCTGCGCGACTGCCGGGAGCGATCCGCCAGGTCAAACCGCCCGCGAACCAAGAGGCCCGCGGGCGGTTCGTATCAATGTCAGCTCGGGCTGTTCGCAGCCTGAGCAGCCTCGATCAGCTCTTCACCGATATCACCGCGGAACTTGTCCCAGACCGGCTTCATCGCATCGACCCAGGCCTTGCGCTGCTCCGGGGTCAGAACCCGGATTTCGCTGCCAGCGTCCAGGATCTTCTGGCGGTTTTCGGCTTCCTGGCCGGCAACGGCGGCATTGGCGGAAAGCGTGACCTCGTTGACGATGGTCAGGAACTGGTCACGCACATCCGGCTCCAGGCCGTTCAGCCACTCGTCGGAGGTGACGAGCAGGTAGGCCAGCAGCTGGTGGTTCGTCTCGGTGATGCCGTCCTGCACCTCGAAGAACTTCTGGGTGTAGATGTTCGACCAGGAGTTCTCCTGACCGTCCACGACACCGGTCTGCAGCGCGCCGTAGACCTCCTTGAAGGCCAGCTTCTGGGCGTTGGCGCCCATGGCGGCGATCATCGCCTCGGCAACGTCCGAGGTCTGGATGCGGAACTTCAGGCCGGCAGCATCGGTCGGCAGCAGCAGCGGCTTGTTGGCCGAGAACTGCTTCATGCCCGAGCTCCAGTAGCCAAGGCCGACGAAGCCGACGTCCGTCATGGAGTTCAGCAGCTCCTTGCCGGGCTCGCTCGCCGCGAAGCGGTCGATCGACGACAGGTCGTTGAACAGGAACGGCAGGTCGAAGAGGCGGTACTTCAGCGTGTAGGCCTCGAACTTCGACAGGGACGGCGCCGCGAGCTGCACGTCGCCGAGCAGCAGGGCTTCCATCACCTTGTCGTCATCGAAGAGCTGCGAGTTCGGGAACACCTGCATGCAGGCCTTGCCGTTCATCTCCTCGTTGACGCGCTTGGCGAGCAGGGTCGCGGCATCGCCCTTGGGATGGCCGGAGCCGGCAACCACGTGGCTGAACTTGATGACCATCTCACCGTCGTCGCAATCGGCAAGAGCCGGAGCGGCGAAGGTAAGGCATGCGGCAGCGACCGCTGCCGTTGCGAACTTTTTCATGGATGTCCTCCCAGACATGTTTTGCCGCGCTAGGGCGCACGGCCGGGTGATCCGGCAAGAGGTGCCGGTTTATTCGCCCCTTCAATATAGCAACATGCGTGCCAGATGCCCGACAGGCGGGCAGATCGCCTGATTTGCGGGCAGGAGAGGATCTCATCCTCTCGCTGGTGAGCCCAGGATGTGCAGGAACCGACACATCATTCAGACAAGATGTGTCGAGATCGACACATCCGCTGCGGGCTCAACCGGGAATTTCGCCATCCGCGGTCGTGCGGTCGAGACCGTACTTGCGGATTTTTTCGTAGAGCGCCTTGCGCGACAGACCCAGCCCCTCATACGTCGCCTTGAGGCTGCCGCCGTTCTTGGCCAGTTCTTCCGCGATCACGGCCCGCTCATAGGCGGCAACCCGTTCGGAGAGGGCCGTCGCTTCGTTCGGACTTCCGGCAAGGCCCGTACCGCCCGGCCGTTCAAGACCGAGCACGAACCGATCCGCAACATTCCGCAGTTCACGGACGTTTCCAGGCCAGTCGCGTGCGATGAGCTCGCTGACAAAGGCCGGCGAGACATCGGGAATCTCCCGCCGGTAGCGGGCCCGCGCCTCACGGGTGAGGTGATGGAAGAGCAGAGGAATATCTTCCTTGCGCGCTCGCAAGGGCGGGATCTGGATCGTGACGACATTCAGCCGGTAGAACAGGTCCTTGCGGAAGCGGCCTGCGCTGCCGGCCGCCTCCAGATCGTCCTTTGTCGCTGCCAGGAAGCGCACGTCCAAAGGGATCGTCCGGTTGGAGCCGAGCCGCTCGATGGTGCGGGTCTCGATCACCCTGAGCAGCTTCACCTGAAGATCGAGAGGCATGGACTCGATCTCGTCGAGAAACACCGTGCCGCCATGGGCATGCTCCAGCTTGCCGATGCGCTGGTTCGCCGCCCCCGTAAAGGCTCCCTTCTCGTGGCCGAAAAGCTCGGATTCGATGATCTCGGCCGGCAGGCCACCACAGTTCAGCGCGACGAAGGGGCCATCGCGCCGGTGCCCCTCCTCGTGCAGGGCGCGAGCCACCACTTCCTTGCCGGCACCGGTCTCGCCGATGATCAGGACATCCGCATCGGTGTCGGCCAGCGCCGCGACAAGCCCGCGTAGCCGCTCCATCACGGCCGAGCGACCAACCAGCCGCCCCTCCAGCCCCGTCCGGCTGGCGAGCTGTTCGCGCAGCAGGCGGTTCTCCAGAACGAGGCGCCGCTTTTCCAGCGCCCTCTCGATCACCGTGGACAGCCGGCTGACCGGGAACGGCTTTTCGATGAAATCATAGGCGCCGGCCCGCATCGCCTGAACCGCGAGGGGCACGTCGCCATGGCCGGTGATGAGAATGACCGGCAGGGCCGGATCGATCTCCAGCGCCTTGCGCATGAGATCGAGACCGTCTGTCTGCGGCATGCGGATGTCGGTGACCAGCACGCCGTAGAAATCCCGACCGAGCATCCCGAAGACGCCGGACGCGCCTTCGAACGTGTCCACGCTGTGGCCGGCCAGTTCCAGCCCTTCGGCGAGCGCCTCCCGCAGATCCGGCTCGTCATCGACGAGCAGCACTGTCGCCTTGTCCATCAGCTTCCCGTCATGTCGCCGGCATCGCACCGCCTGGCAAGCCGTGCCCTACTCTGCCGCATCGCTCAGCCCCTCGGCCAGCGGCAGCCGGACCGTGAAGACGGCCCCGCCGCCCTCTGCGTGGCGCACGGTCAGGCTGCCCGAAAAATCGTGGACGATCTTGTAGGCGATCGAAAGCCCCAGGCCCAGCCCCTTGCCCACTTCCTTGGTGGTGAAGAACGGATCGAACACCTTCGGCAGGAGATCGGAAGAAATGCCGGGCCCATTGTCATGCACCTCGATGACCGCCTGCCCCGCCTCGCTGCGGGTGATCAGCATCACCCGCCCGTCCTCGCGCTCGTCCACAGCATCCAGCGCGTTGGCGACGAGGTTGAGCACCACCTGCTCCAGCCGCACATGGCCACCGACCACGGAGAGCGGGCCATTCTGATGCGTGACGACGAGCTGTGCCCTGCCCTGCTTGACCCGGGGCGACAGCAGCATCATCGCCTCGTCGATCACCGGCTTGAGGGCGGTGGGGCGCAGGTCGGTTCCCGCGCGGCGGCTGAACCCCTTGAGCACGCGCGAAATCTCCGCCATGCGCTCGACCATCAGGACGATGCGGTCGAGTGCACTGCCCACACGCTCGCGCATGTCGCGTTCGAGGAACTGTTTGGCGTTGTCCGCATTGGACCTGATCGCCGCCAGCGGCTGATTGAACTCGTGCGACAGGGCGGCAGACATTTGGCCGAGCGTCGCCATCTTCGCCGCCTGCACAAGGTCGGCCTGCATGTTCCTGAGCTCGGCTTCGGCGGCCTCTCGCTCGCTCACCTCGCGCGCAAGCCGCGCATTCGCTTCCGAAAGATCGCGCGTGCGCAGCCGCACCTTCCGCTCCAATCGGGACGCGGCGATCTTGTCTTCGCGCAGCCGGCGCAGGACGGCAACGCGCCGGTCGGCCGCCACCCAGCCGACCACGCTGGCGAGCAGGCAGATCAGCACGGCGATCGCCGCGACCTTCTGGCTCTGCGAGCGGGCATCGCCCGTATCGGCAAACGCCGCGACCTGCCAGTCCAGCACGGGCAAGGTCCGCGCCATCCGCAGATAGGGCCCGCGACCAGCCGCGCCATTGAAGCGCACATACTCGGCCTCGGTTGCCGCGGCCGCCGCACCGTCTCCGGTTCGCGGGACTTCGGCAGCTCCAAGCACTTCGAACCGCTCGCTCGCCCTGTCCCCGCGCCACAACGGGCGATTGGTCGCAACGATTTCGCCCATCTCGTCGATTGCGATAATCGGCGCCGGGCTCAGCGCCCAGGCCTGCTCGATCTCGGCAAGGCTAACGCGCACGACCACAATGCCGACCACGAGACTGCCGGAACGGACAGCCGAGGCAAAGACGTAGCTACCCGGCTCGCGGCCATCGCCTCGCCGGTAGGTACGGCCGAGGCGACCTTGCTGGGCCTCCGCCAGCGGCAGTTGTTCCAGGGTGCTGCCGGGACGGCGCGGCGCCATGTGACTGGATGCGATCAACCCGCCGGCGGCGTCGAGGAACAGGACCTCCTGCGCTCCGGCCATGCCGGCGACCAGCGCCGCCGCCCGTTCGCCGCCCCTCGCGTCCCGGCGCAGGATGATATCCCGTACATCGGGGCGCTGCGCCAGCAAGGGAGACAGAAGGCGGAACTTGTCGAGCTGGCGCTCCAACGTTGCCGACTGCACGGAAAGAAGCGCCTGCGCCCTGGTCGCCACTTCGGTGGCAAACAGCCGCGAGGCCGTTTCCCACGTCACCCACCCGATCAGCACGGTGACCGGCAAGGCGCAGCACAACACCATGATATGCAGCGCGTTGCGGCTGGCCCGTCTGGCAAGCGTCGTCATCACCGTGTCTTCCCCAGCGTCATTCGCGCGATCCTAGCGGGCCAGGCAGCCGGGTACAAATCGCGGAAAGGCAAGATCAGGCACGTCGGTCCGCGCGAATCATCTCCGCGGCCTTTTCGGCAATCATCATGGTCGGAACGGCCGTGTTGCCGGAGGTGATCGCCGGCATGACGGAGGCGTCCGCGACACGAATGCCGCCCACGGCCCGCAACCTGAGCCTCGCATCGACGACGGATGCCTCGTCGCTCCCCATGCGGCAGGTCCCGACCGGATGAAAAATCGTCGTCCCGATGTCACCCGCCGCCCGCGCCAGGTCCTCGTCGCTGCGCACCAGGGGACCGGGCAGGTGCTCGACCGGCGAAAAGCGCACCATCCTGTCCGTTGCCATGATCCGGCGCGTCAGCCGGATGCTGTCGGCCGCGACCTTGCGGTCGCCGGCCGTCGACAGGTAGTTCGGCCGGATCTCGGGATGCGCGAACGGGTCGCGGCTCGCGACATGCACGCTGCCCCGGCTCTCGGGCCGCAGGTTGCAGACACTCAAGGTGATCGCCGGGAAGGAGTGGAGCGGCTCGCCGAACTTGTCGAGCGACAGCGGCTGCACATGATACTCGATGTTCGCGGTCTCGAATGCCGGGTCCGACTTTGCAAAGACACCCAGCTGAGAGGGCGCCATCGACATCGGCCCGGAGCGCGACAGAGCGTATTCCATCGCGATCTTCGCCTTGCCGAAAAGGTTCGAGGCCAACTGGTTCAGGGTGACCGCCCCGCTGACCTTGAAGATCGTGCGGATCTGCAAGTGGTCCTGCAGGTTGCTTCCCACCTGCCGGCTTTCGCCGACCACGTCGATGCCCTGGCGCGCAAGCACCTCCGGATCGCCGATGCCCGACAGTTCCAGGATTTGCGGAGAGCCGATGGCCCCGGCCGAGAGCACCAGCTCGCCGGCAACCCTCGCCAGTGCGGGGGCGCCGTCGACGCGCAGCTCGACCCCGCTCACCCGTCCATCGGCAACGGTCAGCCGGGTCACCTGCGCACCGGTGACGATCTTGAGGTTCTGGCGGCCCGCAACGGGTTTCAGGAACCCCTTTGCTGCCGTCCAGCGGACGCCGCCTCGCTGAGTGACCTGAAAATAGGACGAGCCGAAATTGTCGCCGCGGTTGAAGTCGTCGATCTTCGGGATCCCGACCTCCTCGCAGGCATCGCGCACCGCATCGAGAATGTCCCAGGATAAGCGCTGCTGCTCGACGCGGCATTCGCCGCCCCGGCCGTGCATGTCGTCGGAAAGCTCGTAGTGGTCCTCGGCGCGGCGGAACAGCGGCAGGACGTCGTCCCAGCCCCAGCCCTCCAGCCCCATCTGGCGCCAGCCGTCATAGTCGCGCGCCTGGCCGCGCATGTAGATCATGCCGTTGATGGCGGAGCAGCCGCCGAGCACCCGGCCGCGCGGATAGGAGAGCGAGCGGCCGTTGAGGCCGGGCTCGGGCGCGGTCTTGAAGCCCCAGTCGGTCCGGGGATTGCCCATGCAGTAGAGGTAGCCGACGGGAATGTGGATCCAGACGTAGTCGTCCTTGCCGCCCGCCTCGAGCAGCAGGACCTTCACCTGCGGATCGGCCGAAAGGCGATTGGCCAGCACACAGCCGGCCGAGCCCGCGCCGACGATCACGTAATCCCATTCCCCCAGGTCGCGCATGGTTCCTCCCTGCCCTGGCCCGCGTGGAGCGGAACGATGCCCGCTGGCGCCGGCAATGGCAAGGAGGGAAAGCCCAGCGCCCGGAACGGCCGGGCGCTGGCTTTGTCAGAGGGAGGCTTCGGCCTCCGCAACCGCGCGATCGACCTCTTCGGCAAGGCCCGGCTCCAGCCCGAGACGGGCGGCGAGCATCTGCAGATAGGCTCGTTCTGCCGGATGATCGGGATCGATGGCGAGACGCGAGGCCGCATAGACCTCCAGCGCCGCCTCGGGGCTTTTCGCCCCCTTCACCACGCGGTCGATATCCAGCGGCGCCCGCAGCTCATCCATCACGAAGGCCTTGGCCTCGCTGTCGAGATCTAACGTATCGAGCTTGTCGAAGATCTTGCGCTGCTCGTCGGCATCGATATGCCCATCCGCCTTGGCGGCCGAGATCATCGCTGTCAGCAGCACGAGAGCGAACTCTTCTTCTCCACCCGGCTGACGCGCCGGAGAGAAGGGAGAATCGGAGGGAGGAGGCAGCACCGGAGCGGACGAGGAGGCAACATCCGGAGCCGTCTGTGCAGGAGCGGAAGCGCCCCCATCGCCGCGATAATCGCGATAGGCCTTGTAGGCGAGGCCGGCAACCAGCGCCATGCCGCCGTATGTCAGTGCCTTCTTGCCGATCTTGCGGCCGCTCTTGGTGCCGAGCAGCAGGCCTGCAAGGCCGCCGGCCAGCGCGCCGCCCGCAATTCCGCCTGAGCCGGAGGAGCGCAGATAGTCCTGCCCGCGCGCCAGAAGGTCGCCCGCGCCGCCCCCACCGGATCCGCTTCGCCTGGAGCCTGCCGAGGAACCGCCCTGGCCCATGAACTCCTCAAGCAGCTTGCGTGCATCGAACATCGTTGTCTGTCTCCGGTCCCTAGACGATTGGCGGCAGCCCGGGGCGTACCCGGAGCATTCACGTCTGGAGATGGGAAGCGAAAGGCGCGACTGCAAGCATCGGACCACCTGCTCAGGCAAAAGGCAGACGGTTGTCGTCCTTCAGCGTCTCCATGGCGATGGAGGAGCGGACGTTGCGCACCGCTTCATGCGGCAGCAACTCGTCATTGATGAAGCGCGACAGCGCCGCCAGGTCCGCGACCGCTACCTTCAGCATGTAATCCATGTCGCCGGTCAGCACATGCGCCTCCTGAACCTCGGGCAAGGCCCGCACCAGATCGCGGAAACGGCGGGCGTTCTGGCGGCTATGGGCATTGAGCGCGACGCCGACGAAGGCAACGACGCTGAAACCCACGGCCGCGGCATCGACATCGGCCCGGTAACGGCGGATGACACCCTCCTCCTCCAACCTCTGTCGCCGCCGCGAAACCTGCGAGGCGGACAGCCCGATCCGCTCGCCGAGCTGCTGGTTGGTGACCGCCGCATCATCCTGAAGGCTTGCAAGCAGGCGAATGTCGAAAGGGTCAAGATCCGTCATCTTGTGCGCACTCTATCTTGATTATGCACGTTTCGTGCATTGATAGCCCATTGCGCACCCAGAATGCACGCACCTTGCATCGAACGGGGCGCATACTGTGCGAAGTTTCGCTTTCCAGAGGAGGACAGCATGGGACCGTTTCCGCACGACGCACCGCCCGCCAAGATCGACGAGAACAACCCGGCCGGCACGGACGGCTTCGAGTTCGTCGAGTTTTCCCATCCCGAGCCGGAAAAGCTCGACGCCCTGTTCCGCCGTATGGGCTATGTGCCCGTCGCCCGGCACAAGACGAAGGCGATCACCCTCTACCGCCAGGGCGACATCACCTATGTGCTGAATGCCGAGCCCGGCTCGCATGCCATGCGCTTCGTCGAGGAGCACGGTCCCTGCGCGCCCTCGATGGCCTGGCGCGTGGTCGATGCCCGTCACGCGTTCGAGCATGCG
The DNA here is from genome assembly GCF_014252955.1 of Stappia sp. 28M-7. Classification (NCBI taxonomy): domain Bacteria; kingdom Pseudomonadati; phylum Pseudomonadota; class Alphaproteobacteria; order Hyphomicrobiales; family Stappiaceae; genus Stappia; species Stappia quadratibracata. The sequence goes on from NZ_JACMIA010000001.1 coordinate 4,316,079, forward strand.
GTGAAGATGGGGGCGACGCCCTATCACGGCGACGACAAGGCACTCGACGTCCCTGCCATCGTCGGCATCGGCGGCTCGCTGCTGTATTTCGTCGAGACCTACGGCGCCAAGGGCTCGGCCTATGACGACGAGTTCGAATGGCTCGGGGAACGCGACCCGCGTCCGGCAGGGGTCGGCTTCTATTACCTCGACCACCTGACCCACAACGTCTATCGCGGCAACATGGACAAGTGGTGGGACTTCTACCGCGACCTGTTCGGCTTCAAGCAGATCCACTTCTTCGACATCGACGGCCGCATTACCGGCCTCGTCAGCCGGGCGATCACCTCGCCCTGCGGCAAGATTCGCATCCCGCTGAACGAGTCGAAGGACGACACCAGCCAGATCGCCGAATACCTGCGCAAGTACAAAGGCGAAGGCATCCAGCACATCGCGGTCGGCACGGACAACATCTACGACGCCACCGACCTGCTGTCGGACAACGGGCTGAAGTTCATGCCCGGCCCGCCGGACACCTATTACGAGATGTCACGCGAGCGTGTGCACGGCCATGACGAGCCCATCGAGCGGATGAAGAAGCATGGCATCCTGATCGACGGCGAGGGCGTGGTGAACGGCGGGACGACCAAGATCCTGCTGCAGATCTTCTCCAAGACCGTCATCGGGCCGATCTTCTTCGAGTTCATCCAGCGCAAGGGCGACGAGGGCTTCGGCGAAGGCAACTTCCGAGCACTCTTCGAATCCATCGAGGAAGACCAGATCCGCCGCGGCGTGATCAAGGCCGACGCAGCCGAATAACGCGCGGCCGGATCGAAAGAAACAAGGGGAGCGGCCCGGCCGCTCCCCTTTTTTGTAAGGCCGCCAGGGTCCTCAGCCTGCCCCGCGGCCGCGCAGGGCGTCGAGAAAAGCTCCCGCCCAGGAGGCGGCATCGTTCTGGCAGATCCGGTCGAAGATTGCCTGCCAGCGCGAACGGCGCTCGTCGAGCGGCATGTTGAGCGCGACCTGCAGGCTCGACGCGACGCCTTCCGCCGAATGCGGATTGACGATCAGTGCCTCCGGCATGCCTTCGGCCGCCCCCGCAAAGCGCGACAGCACCACCACACCGGGATCTTCCGCCCGCTGCGCTGCGACATATTCCTTCGCGACAAGGTTCATGCCGTCGCGAAGCGGCGTGACCAGCGCCACCCGGCTGGCACGATAGATCCCGGCAAGCGCCCGCCGGGTAAAGGAGCGGGTCATGTAGCGAATGGGTGTCCAGTCGAGATCGGCGAAGCGACCGTTGATGTTTCCGGTCAGTTCCTCGAGTTCCCGCCGGATTTCCGCATAGGCATCGAGTTCGGCCCGAGAGGGCGGAGCGACCTGCATCAGGCTCACCCTGCCCCGGTTCTCCGGATAGTCCTCCAGAAGCCGGCCGAAGGCCCGGAAGCGCTCCGGCAGGCCCTTCGAATAGTCGATACGGTCGACCCCGATGATCTGTTGCCGCCCCGCGAGCAGTTTCTCGGTGCGCGCCGTATTGCGGCGCGCCTCCGGCGTCGTTGCCTGCCGGGCGAACCCCGCTGCGTCGATCCCGATGGGAAAGGCACGCGCGACAACCGTGCCGCCGGCGATGTCCAGCGTCTCGCCGTCGCGTTCGACGGCCCCTAGTTCCTCCACGGCGAACCGGCGGAAATTCGCGGCATCCCTGCGAGTCTGGAAGCCGAGAACGTCGTAGGCAAGCATGCGCCGCACCAGCCGCTCCGCATTCGGCAGACCGGCGAGCACCTCCGGCGCCGGGAACGGAATGTGCAAGAAAAAGCCGATCGGATTGCCGACCTCCATCGCCCGCAACTCCGCGGCAAAGGCGAGAAAATGGTAGTCGTGCACCCAGATGATGTCGTCGGCCTGCAGCAGCGGGCGCAGCCGCGTCGCGAAGCGTTCGTTGACCCGCCGATAGCCTTCCTCGAAGCGTCTGTCGAAATCCGCAAGGTCCAGGCGATAGTGCAGGACCGGCCAGAGCGTGCGGTTGGCGTAGCCGGCATAGAACTCGTCGTAATCGGCCTGGGTCATGTCGACCGTCGCCATCGCCACCTTGCGGGTGCCGCCCCCGTGCTTGATGTTGCCGAAGGTGCCTTCCTCGGAGACTTCCCCGCTCCAGCCGAACCACAGTCCCCCCATCTCCGTCAGGGCATCGACAAGCGCCACTGCCAGACCGCCCGCCCGCCCCGTATCCTTGAGCGGTCCGACACGATTGGAGACGACGACAAGTCTGGACATGGGTTCCTCCGGTTTGCGTGTCCATTCGCGCCGGCACAAGCCGACCCGGCCTGCGGACCGGGATCCGACGGACACATGAAGTGGTCTGGCCGAGGCCGCGAAGGCCCACAAGCCAGCTCGAGCGTCAGGTCAGACGAGACTTTCCCATCCGGACGAAAGCCGCATGGCGCCGTTGATGATACCGACCATCGAATAGGTCTGGGGGAAGTTGCCCCACATCTCGCCGGTTACAGGGTCGGTGTCCTCGGACAACAGGCCCACGTGATTGCGGCAGGACAGCATCGTCTCGTAGATGTCGCGCGCCTCCTCCTTCCGGCCGATCCGCGCCAACGCGTCGATGTACCAGAAGGTGCAGATGTTGAAGGCGTTCTCCGGCGCGCCGAAGTCGTCTGCCGCGTGATAGCGGAACAGATGCCTGCCGCGGCGCAGCGTCTCGCCGATCCGCTCCACCGTCGCGATGAAGCGCGGATCCTGCGGCGACATGAACCCGACCTCGGCGATCAGCAGGAGGCTGGCGTCGAGATCGCGTCCCTCGAAGCTCTCGACGAAGGCATTGGTCTCGGCATTCCATCCCCGCGACAGGATCACCGAACGGATCGTGTCCGCGCGGTCCTGCCACAAGAGAGCCCGCTCCCGCCGGCCGAACTGATGCGCGATCTTGGCGAGCCGGTCGCAGGCCGCCCAGCACATCAGCGACGACGAGGTGTGAACGCGGGCACGGGTGCGCAACTCCCACAAGCCCGCATCGGGCTGGTCGTGCATGGCGAAGGCGCGCTCGCCGATCACCTCCAGCCGCTCGAAATCATCGACGCCGGGTTGTCGCAGAAGCCGCTTGTCGAAGAAGGCTTGCGAGGCGCCGAGCACGATGTTGCCGTAGACGTCGTGCTGGAAATGCTCGTACGCCTGATTGCCGACCCGGACCGGCCCCATGTCGCGATAGCCCGGCAGGTCCACCGTCGTCTCGATCAAGCGGTCTTCCAGTGCGATCCCGTAGAGCGGCTGCACGTGCCCGCTGCCGGTCATCGACGCGATATTGTTGATGTAGCGGAGGTAGTTCTCCATCGTCTCCATCTCGGAGAGCGAGTTGAGAGCCCGCACTACGAAGAAGGCATCGCGCAGCCAGCAATAGCGATAGTCCCAGTTGCGCCCGCTGTTGGCCGCTTCCGGGATCGAGGTCGTCACCGCAGCGATGATCGCGCCCGTTTCCTCGTAGGTGCACAGCTTCAGCGTGATCGCGGCCCGGATGACCGCTTCCTGGTAATCGAGAGGCAGGCCGAGGCGCCGGGTCCAGAGCCGCCAGTGCAGCACCGTCTCTTCCTCGAACTCGCGGCACAGCGTCTCGGGATGATGGGTCAGGCTTTCGTCGGGACCGAAATAGAACGACACCGGCCCGTCGAGCAGGAACGGCGTCTCGTCGCGCACATAGGTGATCGAGGCATTGGTCGTCAGGCGGACGGTCTGCCCGTTGCCGACGAAACGCATGTGGTTGGAGCCGTAGGTCACTTCCGGCGCGCGCGCGCCGTAGTCGAACCGCGGACGGCAGCGCACCCGGATCCTGGGGTGGCCCGAAAGCGGCCGGACCCGGCGCACAAAAGCGGTCGGCCGGAACATCCTCCCCTTGGTCTGGAAGCGCGGAGCGAAGTCGGTGATCTCGATGGCATTGCCGGCATCGTCGAAGATGCGCGTCACCACGACGGCGGTGTTCTCCTGATACGCCTGCTCGCTGCGGCAGGCATTCTCCAGCTCGATGGCGAACAATCCATCGCGCTCGTCGCTGCAGGTGCCCAGCAGCCCGTGAAAGACCGGATCGCCGTCGAAGCGCGGCAGGCACAGCCAGACCACCCGCGCCATCCTGTCGACCAGCGCCGCAATCGAGCAGTTGCCGATCAGGGCGAGGTCGAGGGAAGCCTTGCGGTCGAGCGTCATGGATGTCGTGTCCTTGCCTGTGCCTTTGCCGGCAGGCCGAGCGCCAGCCAGTCGCGAACGCCTTTCACGTCGCTGACACGAAAACGGGCAAGGCTCTCGGCGGTTCCCACCTTGACCCCGAAACCGCCGACGGCCTCGGCCGCGCGGATGCCGTCCTCGTCCGTCACATCGTCGCCGACAAACACCGGAGTGCGCCCGCGAAACGGAGAAAGATCCATGAAGGTCCCAACCGCCCATCCCTTGTCGCGATAAGCCGGCTTTGCCTCCACCACCATCTTGCCGCGAACGAGATGCAGGTCGGGCAGTTCGGCAATCGCCGCCTGCATCACCTCCACCACCGCATCCTCGCAATCGGGTGCAATCCGGAAGTGGACGGCGATCGCCGGCCCCTTGTCCTCGATGGAGACGCCGCGCCCCAGGAGACCGCTGCCGGAAAGTGCCGCCTTCAGCGCCTCGATCTCGGGACCGACCGGCGCGCGCTCGACCTCTTCATCGGGATGCAGCCGCGTCTCCAGCCCGTGCAGGCCGGCGCAGGGAAGCCGCAGAGGTGCGAGATAATGGTCGATCTCGTGGATGGGACGGCCGCTCACGATCGCCAAAGCACCTCCGAGATGCTCGACGAGCCCTTCCAGGCAGGCAATGGTCGCCCGGCTGGCCTCGACCGCATCGGGTGTCCTTGCGATCTCGACCAGCGTTCCGTCGAAATCGAGAAACAGGGCGATGTCGTCTGTCACGGGCGGTGGCGCGTTCATGCCAAGAGCCTAAGGGAACTCACCCCCGATGAGAAGTCCCGACCCGGAAAAAGCCTTTCTTCCTGTCGTCTTGCCGCACCGCATCACGCAGCGGATACATCCATGAAGGCGCCCGGACCCGGGATTGCACCCTCCGGACACTTGCCGAGGATGATCATCCCGAGCACTTCGTCCTTGGTGACATCCTGGGTACGGGCGGTGCCGACGAGCTTGCCGTTCTTCATCACCGCCACCCGATCCGCCAGATCGAACACGTCATGGATGTCGTGGCTGATCAGGAAGATGCCGAGCCCCTGCTTCTTCAGCTCCTTGATGAGCTCGGAGACCATCTGGGTCTCCTGGACACCGAGCGCGGCGGTCGGCTCGTCCATGATCAGGATACGGGCGTTGAAATAGACCGCACGGGCAATGGCGACGGACTGCCTCTGGCCGCCCGACAACGCTTTCACCGGCGCCTTGAACTTGCGGAAATTCGGATTGAGGCGGCTGAGGATCTTGCGGGTCTCCGCCTCCATCGCGTCGTCGTCGACGAAGCCGAGCGACGAGACGATCTCGCGGCCGAGGAACAGGTTCGAGGCAGCGTCCAGATTGTCGGCAAGCGCCAGTGTCTGGTAGATCGTCTCGATATTGTAGTTGCGGGCATCGCGCGGGCTGTTGATTGTCGCGCGCTTGCCATCGATCAGGATTTCGCCGCTGTCCGCGCGATAGGCGCCGGACAGGATCTTGATCAGGGTCGATTTGCCGGCGCCGTTATGGCCCAGCAGCCCGACCACTTCCCCCGGATGCAGGTCGACGCTGACATGGTCGACCGCATGCACGCCGCCGAAGGAAATGCAGATGTCCTGCATCTGTACGAGAGGAGTTGCCATGGCTCAGTCTCCCGTGCGCTTGCGGTAGAGGATGTCGACGAGTACCGCGACGACCAGCACCACGCCGACGACGATGTTCTGCAGCGGCGCATCGACACCGACCATGGCCATGCCCGATTGCAGCGACTGCATGATCAGCGCGCCGAGAATGGCCCCGTAGATCGTCCCGATGCCGCCGGACAGCGCCGTTCCGCCGATGACGGCCGCCGCAATGACGCGCAGTTCGTCCAGCGTACCGATATCATTGGTCGAAAACCCGAGGCGGGCGGCGGCAACGGCTGCCGACAGCGCGCACAGCCCGCCCATGATCGCGAAGATCTTGACGGTCAGCAGACGCGTGTTGATGCCCGACAGCTCGGCCGCATCCGGATTGCCGCCAGCCGCGAAAATGTAGCGCCCGAGCCGCGTGCGCCGCGCGACCACCGTCATGCACACGGCGACGACGATCAGCAGCAGCACCGAGTAGGGCAGCCCGTAAGCCGCCGTGTACCCTTCCGGCACTTCCAGGCCGCGTGCCGCGAAGTCGCGCCGCAGGACGCGGGCCGGCACTTCGTAGGCGTTGAGGACGGCGATGAAGCCGACAATGGCGCAGGCGATCACGGCGCCCAGCGTCACCTCGGCCCAGACCGGCTTGACGGGAAAGCCGTGGCGTTCCTTGCGTCGGCGCGAGGAAAACTGGAGCGCAAGAGCGGCAAGAACGGCCAGCCCGGCAAAGACCCAGGACCACGTCTCGCCCAGCGTGCCGCCAATGCCGCCGATCATCGTGAACCGCTCGTCCAGCGGGCCGATCGTCTGGCCGTCGGTGATGAACCAGGCCGCGTTGCGCCAGACCAGAAGGCCGCCAAGCGTGACGATGAAGGCGGGAATACCGAGATAGCCGATCAGCACGCCCTGGAAGGCACCGATCAGCGTGCCGACGACGACGCCGGCCAGGATCGCCAGGATCCATATCGCGGGATGCCCGAGTTCCAGGCCGAAGACGACCGGCAGGACCTGCGTCTGCACCATCGCCATGACTGCGGCAACGGTGGCAAGCAGGGAGCCGACGGACAGGTCGATGTGGCGTGTCACGATGACGAACACCATGCCCGTCGCCATGATCGCGACCGACACGGTCTGGATCGTCAGGTTGAAGATGTTGCGCGGCGTCAGGAAATTGCCGCCGGTAAAGACATTGAAGACGAGGCACAGGACGACGAACGCGCCGATCATGCCGAGCAGGCGCGTATCGATCTGCAGCGCTGAGAAGAACGATCTGCTCGCCGGTGCCTTCGGTCCGGTGACTGCGGTCTCAGACATGGAAAAGCTCCCGCTTGGAGGGCGGCGCGCGTCTCGCGCCCCCTCGCGGCCGGATGTCACCCATCAGCGGCCACCCTGCCCCGACAGAAGGCCGGGACAGGGCCATCGCTTGAAGGACTGGCTCAGTTGCAGGGAGCCGGGCCGCCGCTGACGCCCTGGCACAGGGCATCCTTGGTGATCCAGCCTGCATCGACCACGACCGACAGGTTGTCACGGGTGACGGGAATCGGCGCCAGGAAGCGTGCCGTCAGCTCGGTGCCGGCGGGCGAGGTCCACTTGCCGGCCCCCTCGACGCCGTCCATCGTTCCGCCCTTGGCAAGCGCAACGGCGATTTCGCCGGCCACCTTGCCCAGCTCTCGCGCGTCCTTCCATACGGAGACGGTCTGCGTGCCCTTGGCCACACGGTTGAGAGCGGCGTGGTCGCCGTCCTGACCGGAAACCGGAATGCCTTCCATGCCCTGTGCGGTCAGCGCGGCCACGACACCGCCGGCGGTGCCGTCGTTCGAGGCAACCACCGCATCGACCTTGTTGTTGTTGGCGGTCAGGATCTGCTCCATGTTCCGCTGTGCGTTCGCGGGCAGCCAGCCGTCCGTGTAGGCCTCGCCGACGATCTTGATCTTGCCGCCATCGATTGCCGCCTGCAGCACCTCCTGCTGACCACCGCGCAGGAAGTCGGCATTGGGATCGGTGGGCGAGCCCTTGATCATCACATAGTTGCCTTCCGGCGCCAGTTTGAGGACCTCGCGGGCCTGCATGCGGCCGACCTCGACATTGTCGAAGGTCAGGTAGAAGGCGCGATTGTCTTCGATCAAGCGGTCATAGCCGACGACCGGAATGCCCTCGTTCGCGGCCGCCTGGATGGCCGGCCCGATTGCCTGGGAATCCTGTGCCAGAATGATCAGCGCATCGACGCCCTGGGCAATCAGCGCCTCGACATCCGAAAGCTGCTTGGCGGATGAAGACTGGGCATCGGCGGACACATAGGTGGCACCGGCGGCCTCGAGCGCGCCCTTGATGGCGGCCTCGTCCGTCTTCCAGCGCTCTTCCTGGAAATTCGACCAGCTGACGCCGACAGTGATGTCCTGCGCCTGCGCATGGATCGGCAGCGCGATGGAAACGAGAAGCGCTCCGGCCAGAAGCGGGTAGAATCTGCGCATGATGTCTTTCCTCCGATTTATCCCCGCTCCTCCCATGCGGAACGAAGGATCGTGTATCAGGCAAGCTGTCCCCGGCCTGTGCCTCCCCGGCCAAAGGATGCGTGCTTTGGTTCGTCGGCGTAATTTTATTTTTTTCGACGTCCGAAAAAAAGTTGCTCCAAACGAAAGCCCCTGTCAACATGGTTTCTCGACGAGGATCCGGGATCATGACAAAAACGCCCGGCGCGCGTAAACCCTGGCCACGGCCATGCCTTGCGCACGACACGGCTCCCGTCGGGGTGGAAACGAACGTTTTGGTATGGGCATGACGCAGAAGGCTGACCGCGACCAGATACGGCGCCAGAACCGCTCGGTTGTCTTGCAGGCGCTGCGCAGGAAGGGCCCTCAGGCGCGCATCGATCTCGGCCGCGTCACCCAGCTCAGCCCGGCCACCGTCACCTCGATCACCTCCGATCTGATCGCCGAAGGACTTGTCGCCGGCGTCGATGACGACGCCCAGCGGGAACGCGAGAAAGGGGCAAGAGGCCGCCCCCGCAGCCTGTTGACGCTCGACGGAACCGCCGCCCGCGTCCTTGCGGTGAAGCTCTCGGTCAACACGATCGAGATGGCGCTGGCGGACTATGCCGGCCGGCTGGTCGGGCGCGACGCCGCCGCTTTCGACAGCGCCTCCGTCACCGCCGACGGGTTCGGCCAGATCCTGATCGACAGCCTGCGCAGCTTCACCGACGGACTGGGAGGCCCGCCCCCGGCAATCATCGCCCTTGCCTCGCAAGGCGTCGTCGACGACAGTGCCGGTACGGTCGCCTGGTCTCCGGCCTTCGCCGTCCGGCATGTCGAGGCGGTCGGGCCCGTCACCCGTGCCTTCGGCGTGCCCTGCCTGCTCTCGAACGACACCAACATGATCGCCGAGGCGCTGCACCGGACGGATCCCCTGCGCTACGGCGGCACCTTCGCGGTGATCTTCATCGACTACGGCGTCGGCATGGGCCTCTTCGTCAACAATCGCCTGTTCGTCGGCGAAACGGGCGCGGCGGCGGAAATCGGTCATGCCAATCACATTCCCGGCGGCTCCCTGTGCCGCTGCGGGCGTCGCGGCTGCCTGGAGGCCTATCTCGGCGACTATGCCCTGCTGCGACACGCAAAAGGGCTCGACCTGCAGACGCCCCCCTCGCACCTGCCGGTCGGGCGCGAGACGATCCGCGAGCTGATCTCTGCGGCCAGGGCAGGCGAAGCAGGAGCGCTCGATGCCTTTCACGCCGGCGGCACCGCGCTCGGCTATGCCTTCGCCAGGGTGATCGCAACACTCGACCCGCGGCGCATCGTCGTCACGGGAGCAGCGGCCGACGCCTATCCGCTCATGGAAACGGCGGCGCGGGCAGCTCTGGAAGAAGCGCTGGTGGCCGATCTGCGCGGCAGCGTCGAAATCGAGGCGATCCCCTGGGAGGAGGATCTGATCCTGCGCGGCACCGTCGCGCGGGCGCTGCATGCCCTCGACACGGAGGTTTTCTCCGACACCGGGTATGGCAGCCAGAAGGAGGCACAGGGAGGATAGGCCGCATGCCTTGCTGGAAGAATGCTGCGATCCCGTTGCTCGCCATGCTGGCGCTCGGCGATCCGGCTCGGGCGGCGGACAGTCCGCCTTGGAGCGAAAGGGTGCTCGGCACGCCGCTCGACCTTGAGGCCGTTGCCCGCCTGCCCATGCAAGAGAGGATCGCGATACTGCGCGATCACGGCGAGCGCCTGTTCATCGGCAAGTTCCTGGTCGAGGAAGGCGCCGGCCGGCCGATGGCCACACAGGCGATCATCCCGACCAAACGCCGACGTCCCGTGCATCTGCGCTTCCAGCGGCTTGCAGGGCTCGACGCCAGTTCCTGTTCGTCCTGCCACCATGAGCCGGTCGTAGGCGGAGGCGCATCCTTCACCGCCAATGTCTTCGTGTCCGAGGGCTTCGAGAGCGCCGACTTCGACACGATCGACCCGCAATTTTCCAACGAACGCGGCTCGCCGGCGCTCCAAGGCGCCGGGTTGATCGAACTTCTGGCCCGGGAGATGACGGCCGAGCTGCAGTCCCGGCGCGACACGGCACTTGCACAAGCCCGGCAGAAGGGCACGACCGTGACGGCCGAGCTCGAGACCAAGGGCGTTTCCTTCGGCACGATCACCGCCCATCCGGACGGCGGTCTGGACCTGTCGAGGATCGAAGGCATCGATGCCGATCTGGTCCTGCGCCCCTTCTCGCAAAAAGGCGTTTTCGGCTCCTTGCGGCAGTTCACGGTGAATGCGCTCAACCATCACCATGGTATCCAGCCGGTGGAGCGCTTCGGCGCCCTATGGACCGGAACGACGGACTTCGACGAGGACGGGATCGCCGACGAGATCGGCGCCGCCGACGTCACCGCCCTTGTCGTGTGGCAGGCGACGCTTGCCGCGCCAACCCGCAAGCCGGACCTGCCGGCCGCCTGGCAACAGGCGGCAACACGCGGAGAGCTCCTCTTTGCCGACGCCGGCTGCGCGTCCTGCCATATCCCGGCATTGCCTCTGAAGTCTGCCGTCTTCCGCGATCCCGGCCCGAGAGAGACGGCCGGCACACTGCGGGAAGCGGATGTCGAGGCCCCCCTCGAAATCGACCTTGCCGAGCTCGACTTCGTGAAGGCCCTGCCGCGCGATGCGGACGGCAACATTCTCGTTCCGCTGTTCGGCGACCTGAAGCGTCACAAGATCGCCGACGCGCAAGAGCCGACCCTCGGCAACGAACTTCTGGGACAGCGCTTCGTCGACAGGGATGTTTTCCTGACTGCGGAGCTTTGGGGCGCCGGCTCCACCGCTCCTTACGGCCACCGCGCCGACCTGACCTCCCTGGACGAGGTCATCCGCGCCCATGCCGGCGAAGCTCGCACGGCACGCAAGGCCTATGAGGCACTGCCGGACGAGGACCGGGAGGCGATCATCGCATTCCTGCGGAGCCTGGAGATCGCGCAATGACCGGCTATCCTCCGATGCACCGTGCACTCTCTGCTGCTGCCGCCGCAACCCTCGCCCTCCTCGCCGGCACCGCCAACGCGAATGCCACGGATGCGCCCGCTCCGGTGCCCCGTTTTTCGGAAGAGGCGCGGCAGGCCGGTATCGAGCACACCTATTCGGGCCCCTGGGAGTATTTCGTGGGCGGCGGCACGGCGATCTTCGACTGCGACGGAGACCGCCGGCCCGACCTGTTCCTTGCAGGCGGCGAAGGGCGGGCCGCCCTTTATCGCAACACCTCGCCCGCAGGCGGCAGGCTATCGTTCGAGCGGGTCGACACCGGCCTTCCCGAGCGCCTGCTGGAGCAGGTGACCGGCGCCTATCCGCTCGACATCGACAATGACGGCCTGATGGACCTGGCCCTGCTCCGGGTCGGCGAGAACCAGCTGTTGCGCGGAACCGGCGAGTGCCGCTTCGAGCCAGCCAATCGCCGCTTCTCCTTCAATGGCGGGCGTAGCTGGACCACGGGTTTTGCCGCCGTGTTCGAGAAGGACCTCGCCTTCCCCACTCTCGCCTTCGGCAATTATGTCGACCGCAGCGCCCCGGGTTCGCCCTGGGGAACCTGCGACGACAATGCGCTCCATCGCCCGCGCGCCGGCGAGACGCCGGATTACTCCGAGAGCTTCGCCCTGACACCCGGCTATTGCAGCCTCTCGCTCCTGTTCACAGACTGGAACCGCTCCGGCGAACCGGCGCTGCGCGTCTCCAACGACCGTCACTATTATCGTGGCGGAGAAGAGCAGCTCTGGGCCCTGCCGCCCGGCCGGCCGCCCCGCCCCTATCGCCGCAGCGACGGCTGGCGCCATCTCAAGATCTGGGGAATGGGCATCGCCACGACGGACCTCGACGGCGACGGGCTGCCGGAATATGCGCTCACCAGCATGGGCGACACCAAGCTGCAGACCATAGACCAGGAGGGAGACGATCTCCTGCCGATCTATCGCGACATCGCTTTTGACAAGGGCGTGACCGCGCACCGCCCCTATACTGGCGAGGACATGCGTCCCTCGACCGGCTGGCACGCGGAGTTCCAGGACGTCAACAACGATACGCTTCAGGACCTGTTCATCGCCAAGGGCAATGTCGAGGCGATGCCGGACTTTGCCGCCTTCGACCCGGACAACCTGCTGATCCAGCAATGGGACGGTCGCTTTGCGGAGCAAGGCGCCCGCGCCGGCGTCGCTCTCGACCGGCGGGGACGTGGCGCCGGCCTTGCCGATTTCAACATGGATGGACTGCTCGACCTTGTCGTCGTGAACCGCTCCGCGCCCGTCAGCCTGTTCCGCAATCTCGGCCGCGACGACGGCAGCCAGCGGCCGAAGCCGCTCGGCAACTGGGTCGCCATCGCCTTGTCGCAGGATGGCGTGAACCGCAATGCCGTGGGGGCGAAGCTGAGCATCCGCGTCGGCGCTCGCAGTCTCACCCGCGACATCGGTATCGGCGGCGGCCACGCCTCCGGCCAGGCCGGTTTCGTCCATGTCGGGCTCGGCGTAGCCGAGCGGGCCGTCATCCGGGTGCGCTGGCCCGACGGTGACTGGAGCCATGGCTACCGGGTGTTCGCCAATCAGTTCGTGCTGATCGACCGCGGCGAGGAAAATGCCCGCTACTGGTATCCGCCGCGCGAGGCCGGCAACTAGACCCGCTGCAGCAGCAATGCGGACCCGAGCCCGCCGGCGCTCGCAATGGCGGCAAGCCCGAAACTGCCCGCAGGCTCGCGCAGCAATTCGTGAAACAGCCGCACGGCGAGGATCGCACCCGAAGCTCCGATGGGATGGCCCCGGGCAAGGGCTCCTCCCCCACGGTTGACGGTTGACGGATCGAGGCCAAGATCCCCTATGCAGGCCATCGCCTGCACCGCATAGGCCTCCATCACTTCGCTGGCCGCAAGGCCTTCGCTTTCGATCCCTGCCGCGGAAAGCACCTTTCGCGATGCCTCGACCGGCGCGAGCCCCGGCAGGCAAGGATCCCCACCCGCAGCCCCGCCGGCAACGATCCAGCATGCAGGCACGGATGGATTTCGGTCCAGCCAATCCTGCGACACGACCAGCGCAAACGCCGCAGCGTCCGCCGAAACGGCGGCAGTTGCTGCCAGCACCCGATGCCCTGCCTTTCCGGCGAGCGGACGGGAGCGGCGGCAGGTCTCCAGCGTCAGCCGGCGAGCGAAACTGTCGTGGGAGAGCCCCGCAACGTCGACGATCTCGCCTGCGAACCGCCCTGCCTCGGCGGCTGCGCGCGCCAGAGCGTGGCTCTCGACAGCAAAGGCGGCCTGTGAGTCCTCATGAACCTCCCGCAACTCGGCAAGACCGGCAGCGGCCTCCGGCATGTCGGGATCACGGTCAGGCCAGGGGGTGAAGGGTGGCCGGTCATAGGCCACAGGCGCTTCATCTTTTGTCGCCGGACGGCGCATGCGCAGCGGCGCCCGCGAGTAGCTCTCGACACCGCCGGCAAGCACGCACTCGGCGGCCCCGGCTTCCACCATGCGCGCAGCCAGGATGATCGCATCCAGGCCGGAGCAGCATTGGCGGTCAAGGGTCAGGGCAGGAACACGGTCCGGGAGCCCCGCCAGCAGGGCCACCCGCCGGGCAGGATTGCCCCCGCCATAGAGGGCGTTTCCGGCCATGACCTCATCGACGATATCTACGCCCCCGGCCGATAGGCAGGCGCGCATCACCGGCGCGGCGAGCGCATCGACCTCAAGGGCCGCGAACGCCCCGCCCATCGGCGCAACGGCGCTACGCTTTGCTGCGATCAGAAACGCCGGCATCGGCTTCCTCCTGCTCCAGCACCCAGGCTCCTATCGTCTGAAGATCCGGTTTTCCGCCAGGCGTCAGCGGCCAGTGCTCGGCGACATGAAAGCTGCGCGGCACCTTGGCTCGCTCCAGCCGTGCAAGGCAGTGGCGGCGCAGGTCCGCCTGAGCCAGTGCCGGGTCCGCCAGTTGAACTGCCGCAACAATCCGCGCGCCGCGCAATGTGTCGGGCACACCGAAAACGGCCGCCTGGGCAATGCCCGGATACTCGAGCAACACCGTCTCGATTTCCTCGGCAAACACATTCAGGCCAGACGTCACGATCATCCGCCCGCCGCGGCCGGCAAGAAAGACCCGCCCCTCGTCATCCACGCGCCCCCGATCGCCCAGGGTCAGCCAACCTGCATCGCTCCGGGTCATCGGCTCGTCCCCCATCACATACCGGTCGAAAAGCAAGGGACTGCGAACCCAGACTTCCCCGTCCTGGCCGACAGGCAGCGCCTTGCCGTCTTGTCCGCGCACCTCCAGCTCCACTCCGGGAAAGGGGCGCCCGACGCCCTCGCTATACAGATCGGCCGGGCCTCTGTGAGAGATGAAACTGGTCTCGGACGTGCCGTAGAACTCGTGGCATTCGGCTTGCGGAAAAACAGCGGCGACCAGTTCGCGGTCTCGTGCATGCCACTTCGCGCCGCTGATGAGAAGCCGCCTCAGGCAATGAAGACGCAGCCCTTCCCTGTCGCCGGCAATTGCCAGCAGACGCAACTGCGTCGGCGTGGTCACCAGCACCGTACTCATCGCCTCCTGCATCCGCCGCAGCACGGCCAGAGGCTGAAAACTGCGCACGACATCCACCCGCCAGCCGCGATGCAGGCCATGGATCGCCCCGAAAAGATGCAGGGAATGGCCAAGGCCACCAGGTACGAGAACGCGCTCGTCCGCGCCGAGGCCGAACGCCTCGTCCGCAAGACGGAAGCTCTCCGTCCAGGACCGATGCGACCGTTGAAAGGCTTTGGACTGGCCGGTCGAACCGGACGTCAGGCCGATATAGAACGGCGTGCTCGGCCCTGGCGCCATCGGCTTCGGCGCCTCCTCGGGTACAGCCCTGCTATCGAAAGAAATATCGGTCCAGTCTTCGAAGAGCGGCCCGATAGACTGGCGAAGCCGGCTCCCATGCCGCTCCAGATGCGCAGGGTCGACAACGACGGCTGCCCGGCCGCTGCGAGCCGCAGCAAGGAGCCGGCCGAGCGCCTCGACTGCTTCGCCCGTCGTCACCAGCACCCGGTCCGCCGCCGCTTTTTGCGCAAGCAAAACTTCGGACGCCGTTACCAGCTCCAGAAGCTCTGCTCGATTGAGGGCCCGTCGCCCGTCGCTGACGGCAGTGCGGTTTGGGTCCTGAGCAGCTAACCGTTCCAGCGTTGCTCCCACATGTGCCATTGCGCCCCCGAGCAGTCTATTGCCGGGAGAAAATGGCATCCGGACGACCCCGCTCGATCGCGCTGGCGACCAGCGCCGTGCCGAAACACTTCAGGATATCGCCGGGAACGAAGACAAGCGCACCGATGGCAGACTCCCAGAGCGGCTTTCCCGCCACAAGGGAAATGCCGAGTATGCCGAACGGGTAGAGGGCCAGAATGCCCCCGACCATCGATGCTGCCAGTGCCGAAGGGAATACCGGGCGATGGCGGAGCAGCTGCATGGTCAAGCCGCAGACGAAGGCAGCGACCGGAAAACCGATGAGGAAGCCGGCGGAAGGAAGAAAGAACACGCCGATGCCGCCGCGTCCGCCCGACAGGACGGGCATGCCGAGCGCAACGATGAGGAGAAACAGAAGCACGGCGAACGCGCCCCGAACCGGCCCCAGCATGACGCCGGCCAACATGATGCCGAGCGTTTGGGCGGTGATGGGAACACTGCCGGTGATCGGCGTGGTGAAGGCGGGCAGGTAGTACCCGAGCGCAGAGATCACAGCCACATGAATGGCGATATGCACCAACGAGCGATCGGCGGTCATCGTCCAGCCCTACCCTCTTCCCGGTCGTCGGCCCTCTCCGGCGGGCAGCCATCCGCTCCGCCACGGGCCGCAAGCGCTTCTGCGACATGGTCGGCGGCATTTAGGGCGTGGATGCAGAGCGGCGCAACAAGTTTGACATGCCCGTTCCGTCCGGAGCGCGCACGATAGGCCTCGTTGAGCTGCTGTGTCACGTCGACCAGCATCGGCGTGAAGCGAATGGCGAGCGCGATTGCCAGTGCCAGCCGCCGCTCGGATAGACCGACCAAGGCGACTGGCCGCAAGACCGGCGTCAACGTATCGAGCATGTCGTCGAGCCGGGTGGTCAAGGTAATGAGAGTTGCCAGCAACAGCAGCGACGCCAGACGCAAGGCCACGATGACACCCGCTTCC